>NZ_JAXOJI010000009.1:0-142401 GCF_036663635.1 Parasphingomonas puruogangriensis
CTCGTTCGCGATTACGAGCAACGGATCGACGTCTCGGAGGCCATGATCCATGTCGCTCTCGGCAGCCTCATGCTCCGGAGAATTGTCCATCCGTGAACATTCTCAAACGGACTCTTAGCCACGCGGCCGCGAAGCCAGCGCGGCCATGGACTTCAAGAAGATCGGCGATGCGTCGCTGGTCAGCGCGCGACGAAGCGGCGGTGAACGCGAGCGCGACTTCGCCAAGTCCGAGATCGAACAAGCGGTTGCCGCGGCGCGACTGGCAGTAATAGTCACGCTTGGGCGTGGCCCGAGCAAGGATCTCGATCTGGCGTTCGTTCAACCCGAACCGACGATAGATCGCGGCAATCTGCGGCTCCAACGCGCGCTCGTTGGGTAGGAAAATGCGGGTCGGACAACTTTCGACAATGGTCGGAGCGATCGTCGACGTCTCGATATCGGCCAGGCTCTGCGTCGCGAACACGACGCTCGCATTCTTCTTGCGCAGCGTTTTCAGCCATTCGCGCACCTGATTGGCAAAAGCGGGGCTATCGAGAACAAGCCAGCCTTCATCGATGATGATCATCGTTGGCGCACCGTCGAGATACATCTCGATCCGGTGGAAAAGATAGGACAGCACAGCGGGAGCGGCGGCAGTACCGATCAGCCCCTCGGTCTCGAAGGCCTGGACTCGCGCTTGGCCAAGATGCTCGGTCTCAGCGTCGAGAAGCTGCCCGTAAGGGCCGCCGACACAATAGGGACCGAGCGCCTGCTTGAGAGGCTGAGACTGAAGTAGCACCGCGAGGCCGGTGATCGTTCGCTCCGACACCGGCGCAGACGCAAGTGAGTTCAGGGCTGCCCAAAGATGCTCCTTGCCCTGCGGGTCAAGTGGCACACCTTCGGAGGCGAGGATCGCGCCCAGCCACTCGGCAGCCCAGCTGCGCTCGGCGAGGTCATCGATCCGGGCAAGGGGCTGTAGCCGAACGCCGTGCGCAGCCTCGTCCTGCGGTGTGTGTCCAAGGTCCTGCCAGTCGCCGCCCATGGCCAGTGCCGCGGCGCGGATCGATCCGCCGAAATCGAATGCGAAGATTTGCGCGTTGTCGTAGCGGCG
This sequence comes from Parasphingomonas puruogangriensis, assembly GCF_036663635.1. Taxonomy (NCBI): domain Bacteria; kingdom Pseudomonadati; phylum Pseudomonadota; class Alphaproteobacteria; order Sphingomonadales; family Sphingomonadaceae; genus Parasphingomonas; species Parasphingomonas puruogangriensis. The sequence continues at coordinate 1,091 of NZ_JAXOJI010000009.1, forward strand.
GAATTGTAACGCCATCAGTGCCAGCAGCACCGACTTGCCTGCGCCAGTTGGCCCGACGATCAGGGTGTGGCCAACATCGCCGACGTGAAGCGAGAAGCGGAACGGCGTCGAGCCCTCGGTCCGAGCAAAGAACAACGGCGATGCGTCGAAATGCTCGTCGCGCGCCGGCCCCGCCCAGACCGCGGACAGTGGCACGATATGCGCGAGGTTCAGCGTTGAGATCGGAGGCTGACGGACGTTGGCATAGACCTGACCCGGCAGACTGCCGAGCCATGCCTCGAGCGCATTCATGCCCTCGGCGATCACGGTGAAGTCGCGACCTTGAACAACCTTCTCGACCAGCCGCAGTTTCTCGGCTGCCGTCGCCGCATCGGCATCCCACAGGCTGATCGTCGCTGTCACATACGCCTGCCCGACGCTATCGCCGCCGAGCTCCTGCAATGCGAGGTCGGCGTCGGCCGCCTTGTTCGACGCATCGCTGTCGATCAGCACCGATGCCTCGTTGGTCATCACCTCCTTGAGGATGGCGGTGATCGACTTGCGTTTGGCAAACCACTGCCGGCGGATACGCGAAATCAGCCTCGTCGCATCGGTCTTGTCGAGCGTGATCCCCCGCGTGACCCAGCGATATGGAAAAGCCAGCCGGTTGAGATCGTCAAGCAGGCCGGGAAAGGTCGCGCTTGGAAAACCGGTGACGGTCAGGGTGCGCAAATGCTGACCGCCCAGCCGCGGCTCGAGCCCACCGATAAGCGGTTCGTCGGCCAGGATTGCGTCGAGATACATTGGCGTTTCAGGGACACGGACACGCTGACGCTTCGTGGAAATCGTCGAGTGCAGATAGGTAAGCGTCTCGCCATCATCGAGCCAGTGCGCCTCCGGCAAGAAGCCTTCGAGCAACTGGAGCAGGCGTGTGCTGCGGTCGTTAAAATCGGCAAGCAGCTCGCTTGGGTCGACGCCGCTGCGCGATCGACCCTCGTACAGCCAGCCCTCGGCACGTGCCGCATCTTCTACGGGCGGCATCCATTGCAAGGTGACGAAATAATGGCTCTCGAAATGCGCGCCTTCCTCGGCGAACTGCGCGCGGCGCTCGCGATCGACCAGAGCTGACACAGGATCGGGAAAGGCGTCGCCAGGATAATCCTGTATCGAAACGCGCTGCGCCTCAAAGAAGATCGCCCAGCCGGAGCCGAGCCGGCGCAGTGCGCTGTTGAGACGGCCCGCAGTGGCGACCAGCTCGGCAGGCGTCGCCGAGTCCAGATCGGGTCCACGGATCGCGGCGGTACGCTGAAAGGAGCCATCCTTGTTGAGTACGACGCCGGGCGCGACCAGCGCCGCCCAGGGCAGGAAGTCGGCTAGGGCCGAACCGCGTGCGCGGTATTCGCGGAGGAACATCATGATTGCCTCACACACGCAGGAAGGCGGGGTAGCGCATGTGGCGTCGCCCGACTTCGAGGAATTGTGGATCTCGGCGCGCAGCCCAGACGGCGGCGGCATGGCCGACCGCCCAGAGCGCCAGGCCGACCAGCCACAGGCGCAGACCCAGACCGACGGCGCCGGCTATCGTGCCGTTGACGATGGCGACAGAACGCGGTGCACCGCCAAGCAGGATATGTTCGGTCAATGCGCGGTGAACTGGCGCAAAATAGCCGGGAATGGCGGCGCCGGGATGGATATGATCCATCAGATCAGCGCCCCGCCGCCAAAGCTGAAGAAGCTCAAGAAGAAGGAGCTCGCGGCAAAGGCGATGCTCAACCCGAACACGATCTGGATGAGCCGGCGGAATCCGCCCGAGGTCTCACCGAACGCAAGCGTCAGGCCGGTCGTGATGATGATGATCACCGCGATGATCTTGGCGACGGGCCCTTCGATGCTTTCCAGAATCGATTGCAGCGGGCTCTCCCAGGGCATCGACGATCCCGAAGCGTGTGCCGGGCCGGCGGTGAGCGCGACCAGCGCGGAGACAAACAGCGCCGAACCGTGGGTGCGGACGGGGGACAGCGAAACGATCATTCGGACTCTCCAGTAGTGAGGAAGTGGAGGCGATAGTCGCCGGCGGGATCGAGGCCCTGGACGCGGGCAAGTTCGGCAAGGCGTCGGCCGGCGCCGTCGCGGACCAGCACCGCGATCAGGCCGATGGTCTCGGCGATCAGCGGGCGCGGAACCGTAGTGACGGCTTCCTGGATGAGCTGCTCAAGACGGCGCAGCGCACCGAGCGCGCTGCCGGCATGGATTGTCCCAAAACCGCCGGGGTGCCCGGTGCCCCAGGCCTTCAGGAGATCAAGCGCTTCCGCGCCGCGGACCTCGCCGATCGGAATGCGATCGGGACGCAGACGAAGCGACGACCGGACCAGGTCAGAGAGCGTCGCCACGCCTTCCTTGGTGCGCATCGCGACAAGATTAGGCGCCGTGCATTGCAGCTCACGCGTGTCCTCGATCAAAACGACGCGGTCATCGGTGCCTGAAATCTCGGCAAGCAGCGCGTTGATCAATGTGGTCTTGCCGGTACCCGTGCCGCCAGCGACAAGGATGTTGTCGCGCCCGGTCACCGCAATACGAAGTAACGCACATTGCGCTGCGGAGATGATGCCGGACTGAACATAGTCATCAAGGGTAAACACCGCGATCGCGGGCTTGCGGATTGCGAAGGCGGGTGCGGTTACGACCGGGGGTAACAGGCCCTCGAAGCGCTCGCCCGATTCCGGAAGTTCGGCGGACACACGCGGCGAGCGGGCATGGACTTCGGTACCAACATGGTGCGCGACCAGGCGAATGATGCGTTCACCGTCCGCCGCGGACACTATAGTGCCACTGTCCGCAAGACCGGTGCCGAGCCGGTCGATCCAGAGCCGGCCGTCCGGATTGAGCATAATCTCCACCACCTCGGCATCATCTAGCCATGTGGCGATCGAGGCACCGAGCGCGGTGCGCAACATGCGCGCGCCGCGCCGCGAAGCTTCAGAACGGTATGGAGCTGCACTCACCGGTGTGGACCCTGTTTTCCAGGCCGGAGCAAAGTGATCCGGCGACAGGGCTGACTAAAGAGACCTGCTTTTTACTGTTGCAACAACTTATTGGTGCCTTCGCAGCATAGCGTAGAATAAGAAAGTATTGGCGCGGCTGGTATCCCGCTCATGCTGCCGCCAAAGCTTTCTCCGCGTGATCTATCACTCGCTTGACCGAATCAGGCGTAGCTCAATGCTGGGTTTGCAAGCGGTGCGGTGAGCTGGAGCTTTAGCGTTCTATCACCACGACACATGAAGTGGACAGTACACACTCGAGGAATTTGGATTGTCGGCCCACCTTAGGATAATCTGACGCTACGGCGGCGCCCCTGATAGGACCGGACGCACCGCGAAGCTTCCCATACTGAGCCAATAGGGGAGGTGACCTGAGCATCCGGGTGTCGAAGCGGGGCTGCGGGCGGACGATGGGGCGCGACATCGAAGGGTGAAGCACAAAAGACTTGATGACGGCTAAAGTAAGCTAAAAAGCTGACCGAGGGTTAGGCCATACGCGTTTAGGCGGCGGGGTCGATATCGTCTGAGATTTCGTCCTGCAGCCGCGGACCAACCTCCATCCGGCGATTGAGACTTTCGCGGAATTGCGCCCAGCGCTCGTTGCCCATCGCCTTTGCAGCAGGCAGCGCGGTATCCGGCAATGACGGGTTGTTGAGAAGCCAGAAGCGCACGAACAAGGCCAAAGCCTCGTTGCCAAGTTCGACATGCCGGGCAAGGTGATCCGCCTGTCGCGAAAGCCGATCGAGTCGCCGGCCCAGTACGGCCTCGAGATGCTCGCTGCTGTTTCCCGACAGGAAGGACGATAGCGCGGTTTCGACGACGAGGGCTTGGGTAACGCGCTTGCGTGCGGCATAGTCTGCCAGCTGTGCCGACAACGCTGGCGGCAGGCGAAACGTGTGTTTGATCCGCAGGGCGCTCACAAGTCGATCCCGTCCTGAGGATCGAGTGACGCCAGGCGAGCAGTATTGCGCACGCGGCGACTGGTGCGTTTTGCGACGCTCGCATCCTCGGATGCAGTGTCATCGAAATCGAACTCGTTACGCGGCGGTGCCGGCGGCGGCGTCGGGCGCGCGATGTCCTGCTCGACAGGTAATTCTGGTTCCCGCCGCACGCCCCCATTGGCCGCATCTTCGGTGCCATTCTCGGCCGTAGTGGAAGCCTGCGCCTGGTCTGCTCTTGGCGCGTCGGTCCAATCGTTTGCGCGCGGAGGACGCGACACCGCTGACGGCGGCTCGATAACGCGGGCGGTCAAACGTCGATCGGCAAAATAGCGGGCTTTGTTCGCCCGAATCGGATGGACACCGGCGACCATGACGATCTCCTCGTCCGGCGGTAGCTGCATTATCTCGCCCGGCGTCAGCAACGCTCGCGGGGTTTCGGTGCGCGACACCATCAGATGACCAAGCCAAGGCGAAAGCCGGTGACCGGCATAGTTCTTCATCGCGCGGAGCTCAGTGGCGGTGCCGAGCGCATCGGAGATCCGCTTTGCGGTGCGTTCGTCATTGGTCGCGAAGCTCACCCGGACATGACAATTGTCGAGGATCGCATTGTTAGGGCCGTAGGCCTTTTCGATCTGATTGAGCGACTGGGCGATCAGGAATGCCTTCAACCCGTAACCCGCCATGAAGGCGAGCGTGGACTCGAAGAAATCGAGGCGACCGAGCGCCGGGAATTCGTCGAGCATGAGCAGCACCTTGTGCCGCCCTGTGCTCGGCTTCAGCTCCTCGGTCAGCCGCCGGCCAATCTGGTTGAGCAGGAGACGAATGAGCGGCTTGGTCCGACTGATGTCTGAAGGTGGCACGACCAGATAAAGCGTCGTTGGCCGATCACCCTCAACCAGATCGGCGATGCGCCACTCGGAGGTGCGGGTCACCTGCGCGACCACCGGATCGCGGTAAAGACCCAGAAACGACATGGCTGTCGAGAGTACGCCGGACCGTTCGTTATCGGATTTGTTGAGCAGCTCGCGAGCGGCGGAGGCAACAACTGGGTGAACGCCTGCCTTGCCGAGATGCGGCGTCGACATCATCGCGGCGAGCGTTGCCTCGATCGGGCGTCGAGGATCGGACAGGAGGGCCGCGACACCCGCGAGCGTTTTATCCGGTTCGGCATAAAGGACATGAAGGATGGCGCCCACCAGCAGGGCATGGCTGGTCTTTTCCCAATGATTGCGGCGTTCGAGCGAGCCCTCGGGATCGACCAGCACATCGGCGACATTCTGTACGTCGCGGACCTCCCATTCGCCTTTGCGCACCTCGAGCAATGGATTGTAGGCAGCAGAGGCCGGGTTGGTCGGATCGAACAGCAGCACGGCGCCGACACGCGCGCGAAAACCTGCCGTCAGCGTCCAATTCTCGCCCTTGATGTCGTGGACGATCGCTGAACCTGGCCAGGTAAGCAGCGACGGAATAACCAGGCCCACACCCTTGCCCGACCGAGTAGGCGCGAAGCAGAGCACATGCTCTGGTCCGTCGTGACGCAGATACACGCCGTCGAGCCGACCAAGCACGACGCCATCTTCGCCGAGCAGGCCCGCTTGATCCACTTCGCACGGTGTCGCCCAGCGCGCAGAGCCATAGGTCTGCGCGACCTTGAGTTCGCGCGCACGCCATACCGACATAGTGATCGCCACGACCACCGCCGCGATACCACCCGACGCTGCGATATAGGCGCCGTGAACGAAGATGGCCGGGGCATAAGCGTCATAGCTGAACCACCACCAGAAAAAGGCGGGCGGTGGATAGATCGGGTAGCCGCCTAGCATGAACCAGGGTGGACCAAGCGCAGCCTGGTGGCCGAGCGCATGGGCGGTCCATTGAGTTGCGCCCCACACGGTGCCGAGCACGATCAGCAGAACGATGATGACTTGGCCCCAGAGGATCTTGGTCGCTTGCACGTCTATCTCCTATATGCTGAGGCCGCGGCTGCGACCGAGGGTCCAGCCGATCCCGCCGTCCGTCGCCGTGGTGCCTGTTACCGTGCTCCCGAGTGAGCGCTCGAGCTCGGGCCGCCAGGGCACGAGCTGAAAACCGAGGCCGTCGTCGATCATTGCGAAGCGTCCCGAGGCGAGCGTCACGCGCTCGCGGTACGTTCCTGCGATTGTTCCCCCCGGCTTTGTCTCATAGGCGATGAGCCCGGTACGCTGTGCAATGCGCGCTGTCGCGGCGCGCAGGTCGGCCGCGCGCAAGGTGTCGATCAGGGTTGGATTGAGCATTACCCGACCGCCGTGGCGCGGTATCAGTCCCTCGCCGATAAGGTGTTCCTTGCGGGCCGCGATTGCCTCGCGGACCTCGCCGCCGAAGCCATGGTTCGAGGCCACCACGTCTGGCGCCAGCAATTGCCGATCGAGCCAGGTTGCCCCGCGCGCAGTGACCTGTCGATCGATCGGCAAGTCGCTATGGACAATGAGGTCGCGGCGCACCGTGCCGCCGCTATTCCTAGGGCGCAGCTCAACGATCGCTCCACGCCCGGCGTCGGCGGTAAGGTTGATGTCGTCAAGTTGCAGGTGATGATGTCGGCCGTCGATCCCGTCGATGATCGCGTAGGCCGTGCCAGCGAATTCGTCCTGTAGGCCGCGGGCCACCAGGCGACCGACCACTGGTTCCGTTGTGGCGGACGGATGGATTGCCAGCCGTCCTTCATGGATCGCATATCCGGCCTCGCGCATGGCCCGGTGCATCGTCTTGATGATATCGCCGCGGTCGCCAATCTCACGGAGCCGCGCTTCAATATCCGGTTTGAGCATCCAGCGCGCGGACCCTACCGGCACCGCGACTCCCAGCCGTTCGAGCTTTTGGGCGCGGCCGGTCAGGCGAAGATCGCGGCGTGCCGGTGCTGCGTCGGCTTCAGGTCGGAGATCGACAATGCCGTCACTATCGGTCCGCGCGGTGAGCGCTCGATCGAGACTGGTCCAACGATCCGCTTCGATCTCACGGTCGAGCGTTCGCTCGATGTCGCGGGCGCTGCGTGGGCCGAGCTCCAACGTCGCGCGTGCTTCTGCGCGATCGCGCATCCCATGCGAGATATAGCTTCGGTCAATTACGAGATCTACGCCGTCATCGGCGACGCCACGGACGAGGATGTGGATATGAGGGTTGTCGGTATTCCAGTGATCCACCGCGACCCAATCGAGCTCGGTGCCCAGATCGCGGGCGACGTCCCCCATCAGCTCGCGAGTGAACGTCCTGAGATCGGCGAGTTCGCTGGCATCCTCGGGTGACACCATCACCCGAAAGTGATGGCGATCATCGGCGCAGCGCTCGGCGAACGCTCCACGATCGGCCTGGTCCGATCGTGCATCGAACAGCGCAGCGTCTCGGCCGTCCCGCGTGACGCCGTCGCGTTCGAGATAGGCGATGTGCCGGACAAGTGGTCCGCTACCAAATCGCTGCCTGCTTTGGCGGACAGGACGCGCCTTGACGATCACACGACGCGTTACCGGCGAACGGCGTTCGCCAAGTGCGGCGCCACGACCTCGCCCCAGATGCCCGGTACCACCGCGCCGGGTGGCATGATGGACAAAGCCGGACCGGGCCGCGGCACGCTTGGCCTGCGCGGCAAAGCTCGGCGGCTTGACGCGTCCGGCGCCCCGATTCCCAATCTTCCCCGGCGTGACCCGAAGATCGTCCTCTTCGCCAGTCATCATGGTGCTCCCGGCGGTGCTGCCAGCGCACCAAGTGTTGATTTATCTAGATAAAGTTCGTCCGGCGACGGCAGGCTTACGGTAGCGACGGCGCAAATTCTGTAATGCTCACAACCCTTTACGCGCTTGCAGACGGCGGCTCTTTTATCTTGCCATAACCGGCACCCCCTTTCTGCTGCCTCCCACACCCATCCCCCTGCCTCTCCACCAGCAGGAGAAAGCATTAGCGGGGGCACTAACGATCCGATCATTCCGGAACACTCGTCCGAGGTACAAATACCGAGTCACGCGACAGTACGGACTGTCGTGTATCGGCGTTCGCTGCGGATCCGCCGGACGCTGGCCCACCTTGCTGATCCGCCGTCCCGGTCGCCAATCGCGGCGCTCGCGCGAACAGGTCGCCGCGTCGCCAGACCTCTGCATCGAGCAATGCACTGGCGGAGGGCGCGCTGCTGCCACCGACCATTTGCCCGGACAACCTGGCGACATAGGCAATCGTCTCGCGAGGCAATGCCCTTCCGCCGAGATAGGATTCGTACCTGCGCGGGCCGGCATTATAGGCCGCGAGGAAGCCGGGATCGCCGTAGCGGTCGAGAAGCTCGCGAAGATAGGCTGTGCCGGCCAGGATATTGTCGCAAGGGTCGAATGGGTCGATGCCGAGCGCGTGACGCAGGCGCAATTCGCCCCAGGTGCCGGGCATCAACTGCATCAGTCCCATCGCACCCTTGGGCGACACAGCAAAGACCGCGCCGCGGCTTTCGACGGTGATCACCGCGCGAATAAGGGCGTCAGGAATGGCGAAACGCCGGGCGGCCTGGGCGATCGGCTCGTCGAGTGATGAAGACGCGTTGCACGGTGCCCCTGCGGGGCGTGTCTGCGCGCTCGACGCCGGCCCGCAGCAGCACGCCAGCGCGGCAATGAGGCGGCACCGTCGACGGCCGATCGCACTCAGCATTACTGCTGCTCGCTGTCGCGGCGGGTCTGATCGCGTTGCCACAGCAGCAGATGCGGCTGGCCTTCGCTCGTCGGGCTGAACAGATTGGCACGAATGGCGCGGGAGAATTGCGGGTCGTCGATGACAACGGCGACATATTCACCCGCGCGCTCACTGCTGCGTTTCCAGCCTGCTCCAACCTCCGGGCCGTTGGCGTCCTCGTCCGCATAGACCCGGTAGTCGGGCGCGTTATTCGCATCTTTATGGGTCGCAGGTGCGATCGTCAGCGCAACGTCGATTCCGAGGGTCACGAGCCGTCCAAAATAGCCGTCGTCGCGCGGGGTAAATTCACCGATCTTTATCATCACGGGGCTCCTTTGTGTTCGGGTGGGGCGTGGATTCGCGCCTGGCAGGCGCGCTTGCCGGAACCGCTGCACGGCCGCCGGGAAGCCAGAGGGGACGCAGGACGGCGACGATCCTGTGCGTCGCTACCGGTCCGAAATATCGCCCGTCGAAGCTCGTCGCGGACGCGGGATTGAGCAGAAAAACTTGACCTTTGGGCAGCGTCCGACAGCCGCTCCAGCGTGGCAGCAAGCGGCCCATGCGGTCGCGTGGCAGCGCTTCGGCGACGTGCCTGGCGTCGATCAGGATGGCGGTGCCGGTTCGGCAGACGGTCTGCCCGGCCACTGCGGCAACCCGCTTCAACATGGGCACGCGCAAGGGAAGATAGTGGCGATCGGCCATCAGTCGGGCGATAGGTGCCAGTGGGTACACCGCGACCAGTTCGCCACGATCGATGCGGTTTGTGACGCGCGCGGCGTAAAGACCTATCGGCACGCTCGCGCTGAGGTTCCAGACGAGCCGTGGCACTGTCCCCGTGGATGCGGGGGCGACCACGGCCGAGATTGCACAACAGGCGGTGAGCATGATGCCAAACCGCTTCATGCGCGGAGACCCCGGCGCAGCAGCTGGGGACGATGGAGCGCGAGCGGATGAGCATGCGCGCGATGTCCCGCGATCAGCCGATTGTGCACGTGCCGCCAATAATCCAGTGCGACCGCGCAAGGATCGACACCGAGAGTGCCGATCGCTTGGATAAGCTTTTGGCAGGCGCGGGTCTTCTGCGAGCGGCCAAGATGACGAAGCAACCCCCCGCCGGGAACGAGGTTGGGTAAGGTCGTATAGCCCTGGCCGGGCGAGACCACGCGCACGATATGGAGCTTCGCCAACGCTGTTCCAGTGTCGTGCGGTCCTCGGCTGACAAAAGCGAAAATGCTGTCCGCAACGAAGCGGAGCAAAGGGCAGTGACCCTCGAAAACATGGACAAAGACCGGCGCACCAAAGCGTATCCAGCACCCTGCCGCTGGCGCGAGCGGGGGTAACCCAAGCGTGGTTATACCCGCACGGGGAGAGCGTTGTCCCCCTGGGGGGACAACGGCATCCGATTGCTGGAAGGCGTTGATGCCACTCATCGCCGCACCACGCCCTTCCGATCGAGAACCTTCGGATCGATTCGGTGCGGCGGGGATATAACGCTGGCCGTAGTGTCCGAGGTCGAGCGGCGAATACCGCGGTCGGCCCAGCTGATCAGGTCCGCGACCGCATAGACGACGCGACCGCCGAGCTTGCGATAGGTCGGCCCCGTTCCTGAGCAGCGGTGTTTTTCGAGCGTACGCGCCGATAGGCCGAGCAGGAGCGCAGCATCGGGCGTGCGAAGCAGACGCTGCGGGGGTTGGGTGATCATTTAGGCGCTCCGGGTGCTGGCCCGGCAAATGCGGCGGGCCGTTCTAATCACTGGCCTACAATGGCGACGAATGGCGGCCCGGAGGGAGCGGTCAAAAGCGCACCCCAGAAAATGTCGCCCCTAGAGTTTCAGCAGCTGGCGATATCCTGTCGCGGCTAGGGCGTGGGCCTCCGCAATAAGCCGCTGGACCCGGCGGCGCTCGCTGCTCGCTTTCCACGCCAGCGCCTCGGTTCCCTTACGCCAGGGATAGACGATACCAACGCCGATATCTCGGTTGCTGGCACCCGCCAACGACGCGTCAAGGACACGCAGAAGTAACGACAGGCGTTGTCGCTGCAGCACTCTTGGCTGCATGAGCAGAGCCGGTTCAGCCGGGCTAAGGTGCGCGAACATCCTGCGCGCGGCGTCGCAGGCAGCAGCGCGTAGCGGATCGCCAAGCGGCGGCAAGAGGATCGCAAGCGGCGCGCGTTTCGCGGTCGCGCTAACCTGCAGCCGGTGCCTTACACCGGCGACATCGAGCACGAGATGACACGCGCCATCGATCACGAAATCGGCCGATGAAATGGCGTGCGGAAGCGGCGCGGCATCGGGAAAATTTGCTGGTACGGGCGTCAGCGAGACGATCTGTGAGGCGCTGTCGGCACGCCAGATTGCGGGCGCAGATTGCACCGGGCGATCTGGATCGAACAGTCGTACCAGGCCCCAGTAGTGTGCTTCCGCGTGCGTTTTTTGCGTCGGTTTCGGCGTCTCCTGCACATCAATAAAGGCCGCCCAAGCTGCGCGATAATTCGCGTTTCGCCGCAGAAATTCCTGCGCGAAATCGGCGCGATCGTGCTTCGCGACCGATGCGGTGTTGTGCACCGGCAGCGGCGGGCGGATGGCGATGGCGGACGCTCCGGTTCGGTTATTACCGAAGCCAGTTCGCCATGTTGCTGGTATCGATCGAAGTCCCGCTGGCGTCGCGCCGCTGTTCCCCGCTGAGGACAACGGCCAGCGCCGGCGCACGGCCCGCCCAACCAAGGTGCCCTGCCGGTCAGGCGGGAGCGCCGCGATCGGTCAATCGTTGCTTGAACCCGCCGGGCGCGGCCAGACCACGTTGGACGCGTGGCTACTTTTGTCGCCGGAAAGGATCGTGAAGCTTGACCATTTGAAGGGACACTCGAGTTTACATCCCACCAACGGCGGCAACCGCAGACCGTCACGCCAAGCTTCGGAGAGGCCGGATGCGAGACTTTATTTAGGTTGATGTCGACCAGCGGGAGCGTGATGGACGCGTTTGGTTGGCGCGGGAAGTACGGCACCGATTGTGAGGCGCAAGTGATCGCGGTTATCGCTGCGAAGCACTGGTCGGCTTGCATGTCGGCGACGTTTATTACGAGTGTACCGGCGTGCCTCAAATCCCGGGCTATCAAAAGAATTGGTCGTCAAGTCGTTGCCAGCATGACCTGCGCCCGGCTCATCATCGCAGGTGTCTCCTGCTTGCCACCTTCGCCACAGTCATCCATCGCGACGGCGGGCGCAGGGGGCGCGGCAAAGGTCTCCATCAAGGTGGGCGCTAGCATGCGGAACGCATCGGCAAGACGCGCGCGGACGCGCGCACCACCGGAGCCATCGACAATTCGATCGGTCGCCGCGTCACCCGGGCTGATGCTCTCTCCACGATTGCCGTTCAGGCCACCCTTAAGCTCTTCGCAATTAACTTGATGCCGTTCTGCATGCGCCTCCTGGCAATCCTCTCCTTGCCACTCCGTCGACGGCTTGCGCCACCAGCTAAACGCCAGCATCGATCGCACGAACCAAGGGGCCGACGCTGTTCCTGGGCTGACCAAGGTCGAACGGCTGACGCCATTCAGCTGGCGGAAGCCAGGCGAAATGGTGGCCGTCGATAAGGGCTAGTGCAGTGAGGTTTTGGAACGGTTGACCGACGCGGCAGTGCAATTTAGCCGGGCACCCCCGGCGCGGCGGGAGGGAAGCTCGAGCCCGCTGAACCGCTGCGATGTTGGCGACGGGTACGCCGCTGGCGGGCTGCCCGAGTTAAGCTTGGACGCCGGCCGATCAGCTAGGCGTGCACAGATAGGGCACTCCACGTTCGCATCCGGCACGCCGAGGCAACGCGGCGACAGTTCCCTCTCCGCGCTGCGCGGCTTGTGCGGATGCCGGCCGATACATAGACGTGCCGCATCCCTCCCACCGCCCGATCAAGCGCGATAATCCAGCAGTTTCGCCCTGGACGTCAGCTATGGGCCGCAGTTCGCACGCGCTATCGCGCAATTGCGGGGCGGCAGTAGCTCAATTTTTACCCGCCCTCGATGCTAGGAAGGGTCGCATCTGCGACATCACCTTGCTGCTGCCGTAAGGAGACAAATGGCCGACGTCTTTATTGATCAGCTTGCCCTGTTCATAGACCAAGCATTCGCGTTTCGCCTTATTGCACAGCATCGCCATTGGGTCGAAAAATGCGGAGCGCTGCACCAGTTCACGAATTTGCGGGGTCACCGCCCAGTCATTGCTAGGGGTCATATAGAAGGGCTCTTCCGGGTGGGGCCGCTGGCCGAGCCGATAACCCAGAAATTTGGGGTTCGCGAACGGGTAGAATGGATTGTCGCCGATGATCTTCACCTGCACCCCTAGTGCTCTCAAGCGATCTATCGTCCGAGCCAGCATGGCGATCGACACGTGATCGCTCTTCATCGCATAATCCCAATTGCCTGACATGATGACCGTTTTGACGCCGTAAGCGCGAATGATGTTAGGCACGTCGTCGTTGCTAGCGCGGCACGCCGGACGACTCGACACATTCACATCGAAAACAGGAATGCACCCCATCGTCGCGTACATCAGGAGATTGGGCACCAGTTCGGGGCGCACCTGCCGAAAGTCATTCCGATATTGGCTGGCATGGGAATCGCCCCATAACAACGTCGTAGGCGCCCCGCCGCCTCGAGTGAGATAACAGTCCTCTCCAGCCCACTGTTCGGCCTTTAGCCCACTCATCATGCAGAGCGGCCCAGGAAGTTGCTTTCGTGGCTCATTGACCAAGCTCGCCAGCTTGGGAAACCGCTGCGGTACGCCGTCGGTGAGGAATATTACCAGCCCGCATATAGTGGCGAGCGCAATCACGACTCCAGATCCCACGAAAATCTGGCGGCGCGAAACGCGGTGCTTGTTGCGGAACGGCCGCTCGACGAAACGCCATGACAAGCTGGCCAGCGCGAACATCAAGCTGATCAGCGCGACCTTCTCAATTGCCGTGAAATCACGTAAAAGGACATATCTGAAGAAGACTATGATCGGCCAGTGCACGAGGTACAGCGAATAAGAGATTAGGCCTATCGCCACGAACGGTTTCGACCCCAGCACCCGCCCGACCACGGTCCGTCCCCCGGCATTCGCGTACAAGATCGCCGCCGCGCCTAATACCGGCCACAGCGCGTTGACACCCGGAAAGTCGCTGTTCTTGGTCAGCAACATCGACGACGCCAAAATCAGTGCCGCACCGCCCGCGGACAGGGCGTCTGCGAACCAACCTCGTTTTACGGTGCCGAGCCGGTCGAACGCGAGCAGCGACCCAACGAGCAGTTCCCACGCCCGCGTAGGCAGCAGGTAATAATCGCCGGTGCGGTCGATATTCATCATCGCTACACTAAGTAAGAACGAGACAATTGCCAGGCACAAGGTAGGGCCGAAATAGCGGCGTTTAAAAAATCGCGAGAGGGCCAGCAGTAACAGTGGAAAAACGATGTAGAATTGTTCTTCTACCGCCAGCGACCACGTGTGCACGAGCGGCTCGAGCTCTACTGGACCAGCAAAATAATCAGCCTGCTGCCAAAACAGAATATTCGACGCGAAGAACGCGACCGCAACGATACGGGACCCCAGCTCTCGAAATTCGTCCGGCATCAACACAAGGGCGCCAACGATAAAAACTGTGAAGATAGTGGCAAATAATGCGGGCAGAATACGACGCGCGCGCCGTTCATAAAAAGCGATAATGGAAAAGCTGTTGCTGTCGATCTCATCCCGTATCGTGCGGGTGATTAGATAGCCGGAGATGACGAAAAAGACATCGACGCCGATAAATCCACCAGAAACCAGGGTTGATCCGACATGATAAAATAGGACCGGCAAAATCGCTAACGCTCTGAGGCCGTCAATGTCGGGTCGATATTTCATATGCTGCATGGTCGAATGTCGCCCCCCGGGTGCCGCCGCCTTATGACGAGCCATATGATCGGTCAATGTGAGCCATTTATCCTTCCGCTCGCTTCGCTTGCCGGAAAGTGCGGTCGGCGGAGGTGCCTACCCTCCGCGGTATTCCTTGTCCGTTCCGCAGCTACATGTTCCAAAACGGTTGCCACTGATCCGCTCGCTAAGTGCCAGACATCCTGTGCCTGAACAGCTGGGCGCGGAGCTTTACGCAAGAAGGCAACGCGGTCTATGGCCGTCAGCTTGCAGCGGCGATCGTAGCGCGTGAGAGCAGATATTGCCCAGACGGCGCGCCCGACGGGTACTTCCTTCATGGAAAATCCATGGTATAGCGCCGGGCCTCGTTTGTTCCCAACAAAAGCTCGAGGCCTTTAATTGGAATCTAGATTTCACACGCTCGATGCCATGCGCGGCGTCGCAGCATTTTGCGTCGTCATGCTCCACGGCTCCGGTTGGTTCGGCCCATTAAAGGCAACAGGTGGTTATTTAGCGGTTGATCTTTTCTTTGCCCTGTCGGGTTTCATCATCGCGCGCATTTACGAACCTCGCTTTGCCGCTGGGCTGACTGCACAAGCATTCATGCAGCAACGAGTCTTTCGATTCTGGCCCTTATACATGCTGGGAACGTGCATCGGCATATTAGTCGCCGCTATCGCGACACCATCATGGTGGTTAGCACCCCAAGCGATAGGCGCGAGCCTAATGCTTCCGTCGGGAATAACGCATCTTTATCCATTAAACAAAGTCGCTTGGTCGCTTGGCCTAGAGTTGTTAGCCAATCTGATTTTCGTACTGACTTGGCGCGCAGCGACGATCCGCAACCTGCTAATCCTGCTTGCCATTTCTTCTGTCGCGCTAATATCTGTTGCTTTTAGGGACGGTAATCTCGAAGGTGGATTCGCACTTGCTACGTTAGACACCGGATTGGCTCGCGTCACATTTTCATTTTCGTTGGGGATCCTGCTGCATCGCATTCATCCGAGGTTGGGCCGAGTAACCTTCCCAGCCTGGATATTGGTCTTGCTGCCTTATCCGCTCATGTTGCTCAGTTTCGGCCCGGCGTACGATTTGACTCTCGTAATGATCGTTTTTCCGATGCTGCTGGTACTCGCTGCAAAAAACGAGATTCGGTCTGGTATCTGGCTGGCTAATGCACTCGGCCTTGCATCGTACGCGTTATACGCCGTTCACAAGCCACTCACGTCTTTAATAGACAATACCGCGGACCACATCGGTATCGATCTTAGCGCTTACAATCCGTGGAGCGGCATCGTGCTCGGCGCGGTCTTCTTAGTTGGCTCTTGGTTTCTCGGCATGTTCGACGAGGTGATTAGACGCCGCCGGTCACACCGTCCATTTGCCTGAAACTAGCGAGCTGCCAAACGGTTTTCCTGCATCGCGGCTATGAGCGCCGGTGCGACGGCGGCAGAGCCTGCATAGGTAAAATGCCCTTCGTCAAACTGCGTGGGCACCCCGCCTGGCAGTCGCGTAAGGCACTTTTGCTTAGGGCAGAGCGTCTTGTACAGTGAGACATACGAAATGCCGGCCATTGCCGCTCGTGTCGAGAGTTCGCGGTCGAGCTTAGCCAATTTCGGCAGTAGGTGGCGTTCTGGCAGTGCCGGATCGCTACGCATTTGAGCCAAAGCCAACAAGCGTGGCAATGGTTTGTCATACCTCGGCACGGGACCGACCAGCACGACCGGAATCCCGCGGCGGCTCAGGCGATCAATTTGGGCGAAAATCGTCTCGCTTGGCGTCTCCACCCAGTTCGCTGCGTACCAAACGCCATCGGGACGTTCTTTAGCGAGATAGTCGTCGAGCATGAACTGCATCAGCGCTCTACAACGAGGGTAGCTTCCTCCTGGGACCGGCGGGCAGCCCCCAGCCGTCGCCTGCATGACATTAGCGTTGCGCATTGCGCGTGCCAAACCCCACCACAGGTGGGCGGCATAACTATCGCCCAGCACAAGATAGTTCGGTTTTATGGGACTACGACGCAAACAGCTTGCGGCGTCAAACTCTGCCGGCCGCTGCGCGGCCACGAAACAGCTGTCCTGACGGAAGAAATCATGCTTTTCGTAATCAAGGTACGCTGCCACCTGGGCAATCTCTGGGTGAATTCTGTTCGGCAAACCCTTCGCGCGGACCAGAGCGAAGCCTATCACACCGAAGGTCGCAACAATGCCCGCGGCTATTGCGAACACCTTGGCCGGTCGCGCCGTATCTGCCATGCGGCGAAACGGGCGTTCGACGAAGCGCCATGACAGGATTGCCGCTGCAAAAGAGACAAATATCAAAAGGCCTTTCTCCGCTTGTGTGGTTAGACCGTCTCCGAAGACTAGCCAAACATGTTGTGCCACGATGATCGGCCAGTGCCAGAGATATAGCGAATACGAGATCGCGCCGACAAACGTCATCGGGCGGATCGCAAGAAAACGGCCGACCCATGTGCTACCGGACCGGCCTGCGAGGATAATCGCGCCGGCCCCGGCACACGCTGGTAGCGCAGCAAGGCCCGGGAACGGCGTCTTTGACGTGGCCAATAGGAATGATGCCATTATGGCGGCAAACCCGGCCGATGCCACCGCCTGGCGTTGCCACGGCCGAAAATTCCAATCACCATAGCCATGTGCCAAAAGCACGCCGATGCCTAGTTCCCATGCCCGCGATGGAAGAAGATAGAATGCTGCGTCCGGCGTGTTGGAAACGCTCCAAAGGCTCCACAGAAACGATGAAAGCGTTAACCCGATCAGCGCCGCGCCAAGCCGGCGACGCGCGATCGCCATGACAGTAAATACCAGTGGAGGCAGCACTATGTAGAACTGTTCTTCAACCGCCAAAGACCAGGTATGCAGAAGAGCGGCAGTATCCGCGTCGGTGCCAAAATAATCAGCTGTAAGCCAGAAATGAATATTGGAATAGGACAAGGCTGCCGAGACAAGCGAGGATCCATAGGATTCCAGCTCCACCGGCATCAACATCAGCACGGCACCGATAGTCGTTAAAGCGATCATTACGAGCATTGCGGGCAAGATGCGCAGGATACGGCGCACGTAGAATTGCGTGACCGAGAACGTGGCGTTCTGCGCGCCTTCGAGAATTATTCGGCCGATTAAATATCCCGAAATTACAAAGAATACATCCACCCCGATGAACCCACCCGTAAGAGGGCCGGCCCTAAGGTGGAAAAGCAGCACAGGTATGACCGCAACTGCACGCAACCCGTCAATATCGGGGCGATAACGTAGATGAGGGTTCATCTAGGCTGCCAATAAAAATGAAAATACGTCGCGCCAGCGCCACACGGCAGCCGTCCACTCGATCGCACCTTCCCCTACCGGATCACCTCGAGACCCAGCCAGAGCTGCAAAACTCAAAGGTAACACGGACATCCCCCCCTAAATCCTCTCTTGCGTTGAATGACCCGCAAGAACAGCTCTAATTTTTTACAAACCTACAAATCGTGACAGTGCAATGCTGCCCGCCGCTACGCCAGCCTATTCCGCCATGCTTCCCGCCCTACCTCCGCCCGCACGCCACCATTGGCAGGGCGGCGCCCCTCGAGTTCCCGAACCGACCACGCCAGGCTCAAACGACTATCGAAGCTTAGCCATGAGCGACCTGACCACGGGGAGCACAGAGTCTACGCGAAAGTCATGGATGGGGCCCCTTTCCCCTTCGGTTTCGAATTCCGGCTAAGGCACCCGTGCAGAACATGCCGATGCGCGCAATCTTTTTGTCCTCTAGAAGCAAGGTTCTCAATACCGACTGTACCAGCTTTGATACAATTGCACCGAGGGAAACCCCTCGGGAACCATACTCATAACGGATCAAGATCAAGTTACGGATATTGTAGTATGAGTACCAAACCGGTTTGTCAGGGATATACAGGGTGCGCCCGAAGAATTTACGTGGAACGTAATCGAAAACCTGGGTCAAAAAGGCGGATCGGCAAGAGAGCTGTAACCACCCCCCTTTATGCAAAGCAATACCGTAGGCTAGGTCCTCGTATCCCATCCAAAGATCAGACATCACAACAATATTGTCTGCAGATGGCCCCATAGAATAGAGTGCCGAATTGGAACTGCTCCATAGGACTTCTGCGGTGGGTTCGTCTATCGGCACTTCAAGCAACCTACTGCCAGCGGATGGCGTGAACTGCCGCCGACCGTCTTCCCAGCGTGGGCTCCGCGGACTATGGTCGAGCATAGGATAAACAGCGCCTACGTACGGACGAGAAGTCGCGGCCGAGAGCATCGCTGACAGCCGGTGAGGCTCCCAACTGGCATCATGATTGAGACACAAACACCAACTAGCGCCAGTCTCCGCTGCAAGTTCCATGCGTCGCGCAAGGTTGCCGGCCGACCCAAGATTGGCATTCGCATTTTCGTACAGTAGTGGCCACCGCCGTATCGCCGCAGTCTCCGCGATTGCACCGCTCCCTAGCGAGTCGACCACAATGACCGCTCGAACCTCGGGATGGGGATCAGCGTTAATAGCCTCGAGAAGAGAGATGACTGCGATATCTGAGCGAAAGGCCGAGATAGCGATAGCGACCTGACCATTCATGCGGTGTTGCGAGCCCATTCAACCAGCGCACGGATCCCGTCACCTAGGCCAATTTGGGGAGTCCAACCTAGGACCCGTTCCGCGGCCGAAATGTCAGCCACCGCGAAGCGGACATCTCCGGGGCGGTATTGGCCAGTGACCGTTATAAGATTGCCCGAAAGGCCAAGCGCGTCGATCATCGTCCGAGCAACCTCGATGATTGATGCCCCCTTACCTGAACCCACATCAACGGTCTCCTCGGGAGCTTGTTCGAGTTCACATAGCCGATGAAAGGCGGCAACCACGTCAGAAACGTACACGAAGTCTCGCACGATCTCGCCGTCCTCAAAAATATTCAAGGTTTTACCCTCGAGCAATTGTTGAGCAAAGATCGAAAGCACCCCTGTATAGGGATTGTGCAGCGACTGACCGGCTCCATAGACATTCTGCAAGCGCAAAATCGAGACCCTGACGACAGATTGCTCGAACCCTTGCCGCAGCAAATATTCCTGCATGAGCTTACTTGAGGCGTAAATTGACGCGGGCGCCGGTGTAGTTGTCGAGGCCCGGCTAGCAATGGGCTGAAGAGAAGTGCCCGCGGCGTCCTTGGGGCCGTAGTCACCGACAGCTAGGTCGGCCGAGAGGCGTGGTAAGGCGGTTACCTCGACCCCGTTGCGATTACGGCAGGCGCCCTCGCCGTAGACGGCACGTGAGCCGGCAAGAATCACCCTGCGGACACCTATTCCTTGGATCTCGGCGGCCCTGACCGCCTCTATCAGTCGAGCCGTTCCAGTAACATTAACGTCGCAGTAATGCGCCGGCATATCGTAAGACTGACCAGTGCCGGTCTCCGCAGCTAAGTGAACGATGATTTCAGCTCGAGCGACGACTATCGCTTTGAGCAAGGCTTCGCGGTCCAGTATATTACCTTGTATAAATTCGATTTGTGAATTTTTCAATTCAACAATCGTACCGCCCGGATCTGTGTGAACTTGTGGATGGAGGTTGTCAAACACGGTTACGCTATGTCCCGCCCTGCCGAGCGAAAGTGCCAAGCGCTTGCCTATGAATCCGGCACCGCCAGTGATCAGTATATCGGACAATTTTCTGCTCCCGTATCTTCTATTTCGAGCCCAAATTAAAGAACCTGGACTCGCGCGTTCTCATCGGACTCGATTTGATGGTAAATAGATTGGTAGCTTTGAACACCAGTATCGAGGGAATAGATTTTCTCGGCGGCCTGTCTGCAACGTTCAGCGATATCAGGGTCACGCAAAAGCACGATCGCAGCATCAGCGGCCCGCCTGAGAGCGGCCTCATCCTCGCCATCGATAACGTAGCCGACTTGGCTTTGACGTATCGTCTCAGCCACGTCGCCAACCCCTTCGTTAGCCAAAACGGGAACGCCACAGCCTAGAGATTCCCCCATTCGTGTTGGTGAGCGACCTAACTCAGAGGCGGCGCCGGAGGCATAGAAGAACATCGACAGGCTCTGCCGTTGGAGACGCTCGTGAATTTCCGAGGCCTTCGCCCTACTGATTGTCAGCCGTGCGTACCAATCCGGCACCACGCCAAGTGCTGAGCTAAGCGCCGCGAGCACTGCCGCCGGATCCTCTCGGGTGATAATTTCGAAGCGCGCCTGAGGAAGGCGCGCCGCAAGCAGATCGAACATCTTTGCTAGTAAATCAACCCGAAACCAGCCGTTATTCAACGAGCCGTGGCAGCCAATTAAGGGCGCGGGACCTTTAGCCTCCGGCGCGGGCGTGAAGCGGTCAAGATCGGCGCAGGTGGGAATCACTCGGAGCTGGTCGTTAGAAAAAGTGTCTGGGTGCACCGATTGTAGATAGCGCGCACCGGCCTGCGTCAACGATACGACTATCTTTGCATCAGAGAGCAGGCGCCGCTCAGCCTTGAAAATCAACTTGTGTAAGAAAGATCCGCGACGCATCCGACCGGAGGTGATGAGTTCCTCAGGCCACAATGATCGCATATCGAAAACGTAGGGTGTGCCTGTGATGCGTGATACTGCCCAGGCAGCGGCCGCTGGAATGTAGGATCGGGCGTGGATCAACTTCGCATGCGTGCTTCGAACTTCGCGTGCCGTATGATATATTATTTGAATGAGATTAAATGTGGACGCTAAAATTCTGGGCTTTTGCCTATAACGCAGCTTGATCCAGCGTATGCCGTGTTCAGCGCATGCGGCATCAATCTGAGATAAATGGGCGCGGTCGAGAAGATCGGCATCACGTTCAAAACTGATAAGCGTAATCTCGTGTTTTGTTGACAGGCCTTTTAGGTAGGCAAGCACTTGGCTCTGCCCGAGCGGCTCAAGCATGCCGGTGCGAGAAATATAGATCACCGAAGTCACATCACTTCACTCCGTTCGGTAACCAGACGTGCTGAAAACCCGACAACAACGGTTCTTAGAGCAGCGTCGCGATCTACCACTGCGCCTGCGGCAATCACTGCGCCCTCGTCAATTGTAACTCTGTCAAGAATAACCTCACCGAAATTGTTTTCGCAAACGATGCAAGCCACGTCACCGACGCCGTTGTCCGCAACTGCGGTCGGCCAGCAACCCAGAACCTCGTCCGTTCGCGTCGGCGAGCGTCCTACCTCGGGCACTTCGCCGCCGGCATAAAGGAACATCGGGAGCGCGTCACCGCGCACGGCGTTCGCTCCCCCCAGAGGCTGCAAATCGATATTGAGCCTTCCCGCCAACGCGCTTGCAAGGCTAAGAGAAGTGCGCGCGCGAGCGGCATCGTTGCGGGTCACGATCTGGAACCGTGCAGTCGGGTCGCAAGCGACTGCGACACGAATTTCACTGGCCAGCCAATCCGTGCTGAACCAGCCAGACAGGACGGCGCCGATGTAGCCGCGCATTCCCGGTCCCGCGCCGAAAATCGGGGGCCGGCAAACCGGAGCCATGAAGCGCGCCAAAACCACGCAAGTAGAACTGACGGCAAAGCACTGGCCGTTGACTTGTATCCCGGCAGTATCGAATACGGTACATATTGCAATAGACTCTGCCTAGCACTTCCCGTTCGACCACAATACTTGATCGCCACGATTATTTTCATATGAAGCAATAATCACTATGGTTGACGAGCGCGTGCTACGTAGCCGGTGCATCATGGTACGGCAAGCACGGGAACGGCCTTTGCCGTAGCCAACGGTCATTCGACATTCGTCAAGCGTCAACGTTGCTCCCCATTCAATAGTCCGGACCTCCCACGAGCATCGTCTGTCGCTCATAAATCGGACTGGGCGAACCTTCAGGCATGCCTCAGGTGCGTGGATATCGGACACTTCTGGAAGCCCCCCGTCGTTTGCGCTGATGGCGATTACAAGACGGAGGATCTCAACACCCCAACTCTGATGAGGATAGCCCCCGGACATGCGAAGCCTTCGGCATTAATTGGATTGCCGGGCGCTGCGTTCGGCAGCCAAGACTGATTGGGACCGCTTGGGACTGCATTGCGCTGACATGAACGGTACGGGGCCAACCGCCGCATCGGCGCCGATCTGATCCACGCGCACACATATATCCTTGCCGTTGCCGCCTCTTGCTCAGCGTGGGTACACTTATCCGGTTCATATACGAAATTAGCGCCTTCCGCAGAAGGGGATGGCGGGCGCCGGGCGGCTAAAGCGAGGGTCTATGGTTCACCGCGTCGCGGCCGACCAGCCATGCGCCGGGATACGTGCATTGTGTCCCTGCGCCTTGCCGCAGCGGACTATCATCCGCTCGAAAAACCGCTCCTGGCTCCGAGAACAGATTTCGTTTTGATCCCGACCGATACTTATTCGAGCGCTATCACCTCCCTGCGGCACTGGTAGTGCAGCAACCGCTAGGGACCGTCTCGCCGAGCACGTTACTCAGCGGGTGGTACTGTGCAATATTTTGTTTTCTTGGATCAATGCGGTGAGCTCAAAGGTGCCAACGTGCAGGTAGCGTTGCATTCCGGCGAGGACTTGAATGCTTTGCGCCAAGCTGCGGCCGGACACGGTTTCGACATTACTGCGTGGTGATCGGACCGTTGGCGCCGCAGACGTGCGTACAGCTACGGCAAACGCACGTCGTGCCGTTATGCGACAAGGCCGGCTTCGCCCACCTCGCCGGCTAAGGCGCTCGGCTCCGGTGTCGTGTCGCGGTGATCGCCAACGGCGACAGCGGCGAGGGCGTCTCGTTCATCGCCGGGCATCGCGTCGGCATACCTGTCTCCGGTGATACGGACGCAGGGATTGTGAGCACAGTGGACGAGGCTGCGGCACGCGATTGCTAGTCAGCAAAAACGCCCTCGCGATTATGGCGCATCCGCCATTACCGATCGGAATTTAACAAGCCATTGTTTTACTTTGAACGCCGCAGGTCATCGCGCTATGCGCCTGCGCGGTCGACGAGGTACGCTGTCGGTCGCAATCGGGGAACTCAATTGAATTACACCGTAGCTCGTTCGGTATGCGACAGTCCAAAGCAATGCCATGCGCGATCTGCGTGAACCGGTGCGGGCCTGTATGACGAAACCTGCTGCATGCCCGGCAAGCCGGTGACCGAGCCGCGCGGGCAGGACACGCCGAACCTTTCTTACCGAGCGATCTATCGCCGCGTGGCCGGCAATGCCGGCTATTTGCTCGGCAGTACCGGTGTTGTGGTTCTGGCAGGAATCCTGCAGGTAGCGATCAATGCGCGCGCGCTGGGACCAGCCCTGCTTGGCCTCCTGGTCCTAGCGCAGACCTATGCGATGGTGCTCGAGCGCCTGTTCACGTTCGACACTTGGCAACCGCTGATCACGCTCGGCGCGCGGCAGCTCGACCGTAAAGACCATCATGGCTTACGCGACGCTTTGGCACTGGCTGTCGGGTTTGATCTCGCCGCGGCTTTTTGTGCCGGCATGCTGGGCCTGTTGCTCGTGCGGGTGGCCGGCCCTTGGCTCGGCGTCGCGCCTCAACAGCAAGTCTATCTCGATTTGATGTCGTTATCGTTGTTCTTCCGGGTAAGCGGCGCCACCACCGGGTTGTTGCGCCTGTTCGATCGATTTTCGGTATTGGCGGCGCTCAATATTACCGATGCCCTCGTGCGGCTTGCTGCGTCGATCCTGCTCATGGTGTTCCATGCTGAATTGTTCGCTTATGTCGCGACCTTTGCAGCGCTGACCGTCGCCCTTAACCTTGCGATGTGCGTTGTAGCGCTAGTTTTGTGGCGCCGGCGCGGGTTGCCTTTGCGATCCGGTTTCGCGATCGGCGCGTTGCGCACCCAGTTGCCAGAATTTGGCAAGATATCGAGCAGTTCGTTTGTCATGTCGTCGATCAACGCGTTGCGTAGTCGCGCCGACGTGTTCATGTTGGCGGGCTTGGTAGGGCCGACAGCTGTTGGCTTGTATGCCATTGCACAGCGGGTTAGCTCGATCGCCGGACGGGTCGCCGACCCCCTCGGACAGGTGGCCTATCCCGAGATTTCGCGGCTCGCAGCGGCCGAGTCGCCGGCGCGGCTCAAACGCGTATTGTCGCGCTTCTTCCTGATTGGCCTCGGGGCTGGCATCGTGTTCGTGCTGGGAACGCTGATCTTCGCGCCGCTCGTGATTCGTACAGTCGCCGGTCCGGGCTTTGAGCACGCCGCCACGCCGCTTTATTGGCTAATGGCGGCCTTTGCCATTTTCCTTGCCGGTTTCTGGATACGGGCGGCGGCGATGAACGTCATCGGAGCGGTGCAGCACCTTTATACCTACGTCGTCGCCTTTGCCGCCATGATGGCGATCGGGCCATGGGCCGTCATCAACTATGGCCTTGTTGGTGCGGGTGCATCACAACTCGTGTTTAACCTGGTGTGGTTTTTGACCAATACATTTCTTATCGTCCGCGCTTTGTCGCGCGCGGTGCATACCAAACCATCGCTACAGGCCGGAGAATAAACATGTCGACTACAGCAGATCGCCGCTTTCGGTCGGCCCGACAATGGTCCAATCGGGAAATCGCTACGCTAGGTCCTTTGTTTGATGGGGATATTGTTAACGTGTCGGGATGGGACGATCGCGACAAGGAAGGCGGGGTCTACCGCTCGTATTTCACGAACAAGAAGTCCTATGCCATCACTAATTATGGCGGAGATCACGGCGAGGGTGCGGATGGCGAGATTCCGCTCGATCTGGAGCGGACATTGCCCGCCGAGCTCAAGCATAGGTTTGACCTCGCGTTCAATCATACGACGCTCGAGCACGTCTTCATGTTGTTCGACGCGTTCCACAACATTTGTGAGATGTCGCGCGATGCCGTTCTGATCATCGTGCCATTCGCGCAGGTCGAGCATTTTGAGGAAAGTTTCGGCGACTATTGGCGCTTCACTCCGCAAGCAATGCGACGCCTGTTCGAACGCGAAGGCATGACGTTGGCTTACTGTTCGGTGACAGACCACAAGGATGCCGCCCTTTATGTCACTGCACTCGGAGTCCGCGATCCGGCGAAATGGGCGGGGAGGCTTCCATCGACGCAGCTACCGCGTCATGCTGGCACGTGGATCGGGGCACCGCGCGGCTGGGCAAGGCTATCTGGCGAGTTGCGCAAGGCAGCGCGCAAATTATTGGGCCGGAAGGGCGTTGCGGAATACGGCGAAGACCGATGAAGCTTGCCTATGTTCATCCGATGCCGGTGCCGATGCCTTGGGCGAATACCGTTCATGTAATGCGAATGTGTCAGTCTTTTGGGCGCGCCGGGCATGATGTCCGCCTGATCGTGCCGCACGGCGGAGAGAATGGTGGCCGACAGACGTTCGACCACTATGGCGTCGAACCGGTCTTCGAGATCGTGCGGGCGTGGAAACGACTGCCGGTACCAGGCAATAGCTGGCTTTTTGCCCTGGCTGCCGGTGCGCATCTGCTGAAAGCGCGTCCCGACCTGGTCTATACGCGGAACATCCAGACCGCCGTGGTAGCGACGCGGATGGGGATCGAAACCGTCTTCGAGGCGCATGGCCCCCCGGCCGTTCTGGGAAAGACCGAGATGCAATGCCTGACGCTACTGTTGCGCAGCAAGCATCTAGTACGTCTGACGGTCATTTCAGAGGCGTTGAAGCGGTTGTTTCTTGAGCAGATCGACTCGGCGCGATTGGACGATCTGCTTTATGTCGCTCATGACGGGGCAGATGCCGACGAGAATTGGTCTCCGGAAGATGAATCGGCGCCGTTTACGGCAGTGTACGCTGGCAGCTTTTTTGCCGGGCGTGGCGTCGAGCTCGCCCTCGCAATCGCTCGCCGGGCACCCGACATCCGGTTCAAGTTGGCCGGGTGCCATCCCGATGTACTGCCGGAGTGGCAGGCCAAAGTTGCGGGGATCGCAAACGTCGAATTGATCGGCCGGCGCCCACCGTCGGAAGTGCCGGCGTTGCTCGCGTCGGGACATGCGTTGCTCGCGCCGTATCAGAGCAAGGTCGGCATCGGACTCGACAAGATCGACATCGCCGAATACTTTTCCCCGCTCAAGATGTTCGAATATATGGCGGCTGGCCGCGCAATCGTCAGCACTGCGTTGCCCGTTCTGCGCGAAGTGTTAACCGACGGTGAGACGGCATTGCTTCGCGATGGCGATAATGTCGATGCCTGGGTCATCGCGCTACGCGATCTGCGCGACGATCGGGTTTTACGGCAGCGGATCGGTGGGGCGGCGCGGCAGATGCTGATTGAACATTATACATGGGATGCGCGAGCACGCTCGGTGCTGTCCGGCCTCGGCTAGCAGGAGTTTAAACATATTACCGACCGCCTAGCTTCCACGATCAGCCCTGCCAAGCTCAGTCAATTGCTGATCGCTACGGAGGCGTCCGGGCTGGGTGGTGTGGGCGCCGCAGACCCCGCTTCCAAAACCGCGGTGCATATCCCCGACGCGGCCCGTTCGATTGCCTCGAGATAGCGCGCCTCGACCACCGATACGTCAAATTCCTGTTCTGCAATTTCCCGACTGCGTTGCCCCATACGCATCCGCTCGGCAGGATTCATCGCCAGCATCGCGAGCATTGCCTCGGCCAGCGATCCAGCATCGCGCGCCGCGCATAGCAACGCATTCTCACCGGCGCGGGCGATCTCTGTGCAGCCCGGTACGTCGGTCGCGATCAGTGGTTTGGCCATTGCTGCTGCTTCCAGCAGTGAGCGCGGCATCCCCTCGCGGTACGACGGCAGAACGACGATGGTGGCACTTGCTAGCACCGGACGGACATCGGAGGCGGCACCGAGATAGCGGATCACGCCCTCGCTCTCCCACGCCTCGACCTCTTCACGCAGAATTGCCGTGCGGTTCACCACGTCGAGAAAGCCGAGTATATGGAATTCTACGTCAGGCCGCTGCGCGCGCACGGTCCGCGCCGCATCGACGAACTCGATCACGCCCTTATCGCGCATGAGCCGCGCGACGAGCAGGAACACGAACGGCTGGGTGGCGGGCGGGAACCTTTCAGGATCGAATTGGACAAGGTCGATCCCCGATCCGGGCAGCAAGACAGTACTTTCTGGCCGGACCAATCGCTGCGCAACAAACATGGCGCGATCGTGCCGGTTCTGGAAAAAGACGGTAGCCGAGCGGGTGAGCGCCGCACGGTACAACATTCTGACCAATCGCGTCAGCAGATTGACCTTGATGAACGCCGTGCCCAGCCCAGAGATGTTGTTAATCACCGGGATGCGCAGTGCGTGCGCAGCGAGCGACCCATAGACGTTGGGCTTGATCGTCCAGCCGAGGAACGCGGCCGGCCGCAACCGTCGGAGAATTCGCCAGTATTGCGCGAGCAGCTTCAGGTCGTGCAATGGCGACAGGCTTTTGGCATCTATATCGATCGGGATGTGGCGCACGCCGAGCGCGGCGAGTGCGCCGACATGTTCGTCAGGCGGCGAAAGCGCAACGACGTCGAACCCCTCGCGTTGCAACCTATTGATTAAGTTGCTGCGAAAATTGACCAAATTCCAACTCGTGTTTATCGACAGGACAATCGTCTTGCTCATGCGTATCCGCGCCTCCGTGCCACGCGCATCCTTTATGCGCTGGACCGTGCCATGACGAGGGCTATATCGGCTGTCTTTCCCTAGGGGCGGCGCTGCCGCGGATGGAGCGCTTGTGTTACCCTATTGGTTGCTATTCACGATGTGGGCCGCGGGCGCGATCCAGACACGGCGCGGCCAGGCCCGGGATGCTCGGTTAGTTTTTTTCGTCGTTGCATCGACCGTGACCATGCTGATGATCGGATTAAGGTTCGAAGTCGGCGGTGATTGGGTCGCTTACATGAGAACCTACGAGGACATCGTCTTTCTGACGTTGCCTAATGCGTTGCAGAGGTCGGATCCAGCCTATGGCGCGTTAAATTGGCTCAGCGCGCAGTTCGATTTGGGGGTGACCCCTGTTAACCTGATCTGTGGCGGATTATTCACTGGCGGGGTAGCCCGTTTGGCGTGGAAGCAACCGAACCCTGCCCTGGCGATGCTCGTGGCGGTCCCGTACCTAATCATTGTCGTCGCGATGGGGTATACGCGACAAGCGGCAGCGATCGGCATCGTCTGCTTTGCCATCGCTGATGCCTCGAATCAAAAACTTGTTAGGCTAGTGTCTTTGATCGGAATCGCCGCGCTGTTCCACAAAACTGCCATTTTGATACTGCCAATCGCCCTCGTTCCTATATTACGTAGGAACTTTATCTTCGGATTTATAGGAGCAGTTCTATTTATTAGTCTTTTTGTATTGATTCTGAGAGACTCTTCAGATCGATTGATTACCAATTATGTGCAGGGAGATTACGATTCCCAGGGAGCTATGATTCGAGTTTCTATGAATGTTTTGGCTGCCGGTATTTTTATTGCATTCCGGACAAAATTTGAGATCGAGGATTTCCAAAAGAGTTTTTGGATGGTTTGCTCGATTCTATCAATTGGATCAGTTGCCATCTTTTTTGTCGCCTCAGCTACCTCGGGCCTCGACCGGATATCTCTGTATTTCATACCTCTTCAGCTTGTTACCTTCAGTCGACTACCTCAAATTCTCGGCCGTGGTAAAGCCGCCACTAATCCTTCCATACTCATACTTATAATATTTTACTGTGTTTCTGTGCAGTTCGTCTGGCTAAACTACGCGTCACATGCAGAAAATTGGGTGCCCTATTCCATAAATATATAGGTCGAAACGTAAAGTTCTTCGCTCTAGAAATAGAATCGCACTTCCATCTTCACCTCGTCAAGGCCCTGCCTGCCGCCGCGCCATGCGCAGACGAAATGAACGCGGGCAGGGCGGCCTGTTCGGTAGCAACGGCGGCTGAGCCGATAGCGCGCTCCTGCTTGGCGCGCTGGCGATGGCGCAGCGCATGCAGCAAGATAACCAATGCGTCGGGGTTCTGTTTTCTGTCCAGCCGGTTGATCGGCACACGCCTTTGGACGAGGTCACGAGGTCCGCTGCGTCCCCAGGTTCACCGCGCGCCGACTTACAGAACCCCGACGACGGTACGGGCTATGCTGGGACTATGGGGCGCTAGTCAGCACGCATGCTGGCGCGCTTCCATGCCCGCCAAATGCTACATTATGCGATCTGTCCAATCCGTCGGGCCAATTTTCCCCGTTTCCTCAAAGCTGTTTAACGATTCAGTTCGCTTCGATCACCGATTATCCAGGCTTGGATCTCAACGAGTATAGTTTGGTTGGGGGCAGCTCAAAATGATGAAAGGCCGCTTGCCGAAATGCTGTGTCTGATGCCTACCGCCGGTAAGTAAAAGCTGTAGCTGACCGTTACGATAGACCCCACGGCGACGTTTACTGCCGATCGTCTCTATCTGGCGGCCTGCTCAGTGCGGTCGAAGATTGCCGGATATAAGGGCGCGATCATCCGCGCCGCGGTTGAGGTAAGATGGTTGGTGTCGCTGTAAAGCGGCACGCCGTTCCTCGCGAAAGAACAATCACCGTTGGGGCACAGAATCGGTGCCGGATCGAGCACTTGCACGCGATCCCTGTTGTCGAGGCGGTCGAACAGTAGATCGTTGGCTCGACGGTTTTTGGCAAATTGGGCGGAGCTATAGCCGCTCCGATCGCTGCCGGTGGCCCCGTTCGCCATCCGGCCCGCCGGGTCGAATATCGCGCCCTCCGGGGTGGATCGCTGCACAACCAGTTGGGCCCCAGTTGCGAGGATCGCGTCTGCGGCCGTGAAGAGCGCGTGCTCGTTGATTGCCTTCGGCCAATGGGAGATTGCCAGAACGGTCGCGATCCGGTTGGCACGTATGTCGCGTGCTAGCTTGCGCAACAAACCACGCGCGCAATTCTTGTCCACGCCAAAATCGACTAGCCGGCAATTTTGCTTGACCAGATAGACCGGCACGGCGCGCTTGTCACCCAGCGCCACGATCGCCGCCTTCATCATGTCGGCGTGCGAATCGCCAACAATCAACACACCGCCTAGGCCCTGGACATCGTTGAGCTGGCAGATTTCCGCATCCCATGCCCGGAGGCGTCGCACCAGCGGACAACGGTACGGCGCACGTTCCATTTGTGCGGCGTACAATGGCTGTACCGCCGCCGGGTAGCGGCCGATCAGCCCGTTATTTGCCACGATGAAGAACCCGGCCGAGGCGGCAAAAATTAAGAAGCCACTTAGCAGCGCGATCGGCGCCGTGCGGCGCTTCATGATGGGCGCGCGTAGCCCCCACCGCTCAATCGTTGCGAACGACAGCGCCCCGAGGGCATAGCCAATGATCGTGATGATCGAGGCCTCTCCAAAAACGGGCGAGCGATGCATCACGACGAAAAAGAAAACGATCAGCGGCCAATGCCATAAATACCAGCTGTAGGAGATGCGGCCGGCATGTTGCGCGACGCGGTTCGTGAACAGGCTTGCGACCAAGGGCGTCAAACGCATCTGCGTCAAGCAGATCAGGACGGTACCGCTGACCGCTAGTAGCGCCTGCACGCCCGGAAAGTCCGCCCGCTCCCCGAACCCGAAGCAAGCGATGAAGATACCGCCGAGTCCGGCCAGCGCCGCACCGCTCCCAACCACAATCGGCATAGTCTGGATGATCGGGCGCTGGAACAGGATCGCGGCGAAGATGCCGGCAAAGAACTCCCACGTCCGGAAAGGCAGCCAATAGAACGGCGTCTTAGGGCTGATCGGACCGATCACAGCCCCAGCGGTCAACGACGCAAGCGCCGCCGTGACCAACATTGCGAGCCCAAGCCGGGGGCGCCAGCGCAGCACTATGATCGCAAGCGGGAAGAACAAATAGAATTGTTCTTCGACCGCGAGGCTCCAAGTGTGCAACAGCGGCTTGGTTAACGGGCCGTCGAAATAGTCGCCCTGATTCCAGAAGACGATATTTTGCGCGTAAAAGGCCTGCCCGGCGAGACTGGCGCCGTAATTGGCCAGATCCTTCGGGTTGAGCAGCCACAATGCGAACGCGGTCGTGACCAATAAGACGGCTAAGTAGGCCGGCACCAGACGCCGTATGCGCCGGATGAAGAACGCTCGGAATGTTACGTCGCGGCGGATCATCGGCTGCAAATAACTCAGCGCGATGACGAAGCCGGAAATCACGAAGAAGACATCGACGCCGATAAAGCCGCCGGTGACGAGCGACGGAAAGCCGTGGAACAGTACCACGGCGACGACCGCAAAGGCCCGTAGTCCATCGACGACCGGCAAGCGGTTTTGCGGTTGTTGCATTTACCGGCCATTATTGACCGCGTATGGCGCCTGCAAGTGCTTTCCGGAGGCTTTGGCCCTCGCGTGAAAGAAATTTCTCCGCACCCCAAGGGGGAAGCGAGCCTCCCAACGCTATGGCGAAATGTCGGGTTCGCCGAGCAGACGTGCATAGATCGCTGCTGGAAAATGGAGATCTTGCAGGAACCATGTTCGGGAGGGAACGATCGTACTGACCGGCGCGCGCGCCTGACGATCAGGCGGCGACGCTGCGCTCGAGCGCGGCGATATGCTCTTCGCAGATTATTTGCACGACATGGCCGAGTGCTTCGACGCGCTCGCCGAGCCGGCCCAGCTCTTCCTCGCTAATCCGGTAATGCTTTGAATAGCGCGCCTTCACATAGGCTTCCTTGAGCTTTTCGAAGCGGGCGCGGTCGCTTTTGCTTTCGCGCGGCCAGATGTCGATCAGCCGCGGATCGATCCGCTCGGCCTGCGTTCGCAGGAAGCCGAGATTGTGCACGTGCGGCGTGTAGAAAGTGCACACGAGAAGCACACAATGGTAGTAGCGCTCCACGGCTTGATGAAGATCGAACACCGCCTTCTTTAGATCGCCATCGCGCCGAGCATATCCGCATCCTCGTTCGAAACTCTTGGCGCTCGGCAGCCAATCGTCAAAATACTCCTGCGCCATCGCCAGCGCCTGATCGGGCGTTTTGGGCTGAGGCTCTGGAAGCTCGGTGTCGTCACTTTGATAAAGCGCGACGCCGTCGCGCGCGATGTCGATGAAGAAATAGCGCCCGTCGGACAATCCGGCGGTCACTTCCTGCCACGTGTGCACGATGAAGTTGACCGGGGTGCGCAGCGTCTTGGTGATCGCCAATTCGCGGTTGAGCGTATCCTCGGCCGTCGACCAGAATTCGACACGGTCGGTGAGCTTCTCGTGATTGACGATGACCAGCAGATCGAAGTCGGATTGGTAGCCCTTGGCAGTATGCGGCTCGTCGACCCAGCCGCCGCGCGCATAACTGCCGTACAGGATCACCTTCAGAATGCGCGCCTGCTTCTTCCAGTCCGACGTGGCTATCGCCGTCGCGTCGCCGAACTGCTCGAACAGGATCCGCACGACGCGCTCGAGCTCGCGCTGCTTGGCCGGTGGCAAGTGATCAAGACTGGTTTGCATCGCGCATCATCCTAACCGCTTGGTGGGCGTTCGGACAGCCTCGCCGGCAGCGCCGGCGAGGCCAAGCTTTAGCGTCGCCATCTTGGCAAAAGCGATTGCCACCATCGTTGCCACGGCGAGCGTTCGTCACCGTCCATGAAGCGCGACAGATGATGGATCGCTGCCGCCATATGACGCTCGACACGATGGATGCTCATGCCGGTTATCCTGGCCATCTTGTCATAGCTGTAGCTGTCGAGGCGGTGCGCCAGGAAGACCTCCCGTGTCGTCCGCGGCAACGCCGACATCGCACGCTCTATTCGCGCGAGGTCGTCCGGCTGAACTGCGCCGCCCAATGTCCGCAGCTCGCGGCCGGTCGGGCGGCCAGGGGTGGCCCGCTGGTCTGGGTTCGGCTGTTTGGGAGCGTAGGTCATGCCGCCCTCCCCTGCTCAATGTCGCCACCCTCACTGCGAAATCCGAGCAGACAGTCCGCCGCCTTGCTGGCAGCGCTCGCCGCGCGAAAGATCGCCTTTTCGTCCTCGCGCAGCACCGCCAGCCAGCTGCCGATGTAATCGGCATGTCGTACGGTCGGCTGGATCGACAGCGAGGCGCAGGCGAACGCACTGGCCAGCTCGGCCACCAGTTCCTCACGGGCATAGTCGGCGCTTCCGAAAACACCGCGCTGGTTGCGATCAAGACGGCTGCGATGTCCGGTCCAGTGGCCGAGCTCGTGCAACGCCGTACGGTACCAGTTGACCGGTTTACCGAACGCGGCCTGCGGTGGCACTGCTACGTAATCGGCATCCGTCGCATAAAAGGCAACGCTGCCGCCGATCCGGAAGTCAGCCCCGCTTGCGTCAATCAGCGCCTGCATCTCCGGCAGGATTTCCGCTTCTGCTGGGGCTTCCACCATGTTGGTCAGTGCTTCAGGCAATCCCTCACACTGATCGACATTGAACACGGTAAAGCGTTTGAGAAATGCAATTTGCCGCGCGTCGCGATCCTCGTCCTGCGCGCGCAATTCCTCGCTCTTGGGGGTGTAACGATCCGCATAGCACACGGTCGTGCCCCGCTCTCCCTGCCGGACATTGCCGCCCGCCGCCTGCGCCTGCCGATAGGTCAGCCAGCGTTGCGACTGATAGCCCCCGCTGATTACCGCCGCCCACAGGATCAGCACGTTGATTCCGGAATAGCGCCGCCCGGTGGCGGCATTTTGAGGCATCGAACATCCACACCCCGCCCCGTCCCACGGCTGCACCCAGGGCAATCGCCCCGCTTCCAACTCTGCGATCACCCGTGACGTCACCTCGGCATAGAGGCTTGGCTGATTGGTATTGGTCCTGTCCTGCATCTTCCTTACTCCAAACCACCGCAACCGGCGCCGGAATGGCGGGGGTGGGCGGCAGGAGCGAACCGGCAGTCCCGCAAGAGCGGCGGGCGGCACCGGCAAGGCCGAAACGCAGAGGAGGACCTGAGCGCAGCTCAGGTTGCGACCTGCCGCGGCGGGACTAGAGGGTAGCGACGCCCACCCCCGCCTTTTCGAAAGCCGGAGGCACAACGCCGCCGCGCGCAGCGCGGCGACCGCGGCAACTGCAGCGCGCGAGCGCTGCCCGGCTCCCAACCGGAGCCCACCAACACGCACTCTCGAATCCGGACGGCCGGCGCGGCGGCGTGCGCGCGGACCTGGGGGCTAGCCGCCGCCGTGCCCTCCGGCCGGATCGAGTGTGCCACGCGGGAACACGAAAGCTGCACCCCCTGGCGGCTTCGCAGAAGCCTGCCAGCGTGTGCTCATTTGATCCGCGCGTTCCGCTAGGCCCGGCCCTGCCGGCTTCCTGCGTCAGTGATCGTCATCCGAATGGACCGAGACGCCTGGTGGCTCGGCGGCGCGTTGGCGACGTAGAGCGCGGCCTGGCCATAGCCAGGAGATGCCCAACCTCACCTGTTACCCTGTTTCCCCAGACAGCAATTTGTCGGGTTGATACTACGCTATGGGCGTTAGACCGTTCGATCCTCCTGAATCATCGATCCCACGAGGAAGCGCTCGATCGCCTGCATCTGGACGGCGCATCTCATATTGCAGACGCCGTCGATGCCTACGAGGCGTGGGTAGCGCTTCGACCGGCGAACTGGACGGCCTGCCACGCCTGCAACGCTTCCGCCGCATAGACGACGCGCCTTCCGACCTTGCGAAAGGCCGGACCGATGCCGATCGTCCGATAGTTCTGCAACGTATCGGGCGAGTAGCCCAACATCGCTGCTGCAGCACGCGTGTCCAGCCACTTGGTGCGAGCGACCATACCGAGCTGCGGATTTGATGGGCGCGCCTCGCCTTCTTGTTGAAGCGTCCAGAATGTCCCGAAGGGGTCGAGTTCGTTAAAGTCGTGTGCCGTCGGCAGCGGTACTGCCTCACCGAGATGTTTGGCGATCTCGTCGGAAATACGCTCGGCGGCGGAGGTGACCGACGTATCTGCGATA
The DNA here is from genome assembly GCF_036663635.1 of Parasphingomonas puruogangriensis. Taxonomy (NCBI): domain Bacteria; kingdom Pseudomonadati; phylum Pseudomonadota; class Alphaproteobacteria; order Sphingomonadales; family Sphingomonadaceae; genus Parasphingomonas; species Parasphingomonas puruogangriensis. The sequence continues at coordinate 36,464 of NZ_JAXOJI010000009.1, forward strand.
TGCATATACCGTTCGGTCGTTTTGGCACTGCGATGGCCAAGCAATTTCCCAATGATCGGCATGCTGTCGCCGGCCGAGGCGCCGACGGACGCGAAGCTGTGCCGTAGGTCATGGATGCGGACGTTTTCGAGCGCGGCAGCTTCGCGTATGCGCGCCCATACCTTTTGAAGGTTAGTCACATGCGTGCCGTCCTTCTTTCCGGGAAGCAGATAGGGATTTCCCTCGACCTGCGGAAGCTGAGCGATGACCCGTAAGGCCGGCGCCCCGAGATGCACGGTTTTCGCGCCGGTCTTGCTGTCAGGCAGCCGGAGGCACCGGTGATAGACGTCGATATTGCTGTGCTTGAGCGTCAGGATTTCGTTTCTGCGGCAGCCGGTAAGGATCAACAGGCGCAATGCAGCGATCGCAAAGATGCTCTCCACCCCCAAGGACGTGGCGGCGGCCAGCGCCTCGCCGAGGCGCGCCAGCTCCGGCGGCGACAAAAAGCGCTCCATCTTCTTGCCCTGAAACCTTTTGATACCGATCCCGGGATTATCGTCGCGCAGCCCCTCATCGACCGCGAAGCCAAGCATGGCACTCAATGTCGTGACCGTCTGGCTGGCGGCGCCCCTGCCCCCCGTCACGCGTGACAGGCCGCGATGGCCAGTCTTGCGCGTTCTCCGCGTCCGTCCGTCGGCGACGTCGCATAACAGCTGCGTGATATCGGAACGCTTGATCGAAGAGACGCGCCGTGCGCCAATCAACGGGTTGATGTGATTCTCTATGTTGCGCCGCGCCTGGCTGACCGAGCTGTCCTTGGCCGCATACAGACCTTTTGTGAGATAAAGGTCGCCGAGCTCTGCTACCGTCAACCCATTGCGATGATCGATCTTTTCCTGCCGGGGATCGATTCCTTTTGCGATCTTGCCCAATAGTATTCGGGCCTCGGTGCGCGCCGTGTCGGGCGTCCACGGTTCTCCGTGAACCCCGATCTTCCACCTGCCCTGACGGCCGTCAAACCGATAGCGTAACGTGTACGTGATCAATCCCGCGGGCGACATCTGTACCGCAAAACCACGCACATCCGTATCCCGGATAAGCTGCACTTTCCCATCACGCTCAAGCGATTCCACCAGCCGCTTGGTAATGCGGATCCTGATAGTCGCCATCAATCCATCTCCACCGCAATATCAGCTTATCCCTCCTGTTCCGAACATCGGACACGCATTGGGCACAGCATAGGGATATCGATTGGATAGATAATGGCGCGCCCGGCCTAATAGATCAAGGATGCATCTCCTTAATCGTAGTATTGGTAAGATTATCGTAGTCAGGATGCATAATTGGTAAGGCTTCGGTCAATGCCCGGATCGAATACATGGGAGCACTCTAATTTTAGATTGTGGATACTAGATATGTTGCTCTATATTTCGGGCGCGTTACCTGCACTCGTCACCAAGCATGCAGCACGCTTCGTCAAATGATCGGCTCGAGCCATGGCGACGGATCTGGTTGTGACAAGAACCTTTGTCGACGCGATAAGCGTTCTATTTTTTGGCGATTTGGGCAGCCGGCCGGCCGGTCGCAACCAGCGCCAGAAATTGCATTCGGATGGGGGAAGTTACTCTCAACAAAATACGCCCTATCCGGGCATCATAGGCATCTAGCGCGTCGTTTGCTCGCCTGTGCATCATCGTCCAAGTGCCAAACTCCGGCGCTTTGATGGCGCGGTCCTCGATAATGGTCAGCGAATGATGGCGGCGATCGGCCGATATACGGGCGAACGTTGACGCGACACTCGCCTGCGGCCCTTCAAAAACCTGAAGAAAGCTACGCCCGTCCGACCATAGCAGGCCGGTAATGCCGTCAAGCGCATTGTTGTGCCGCGATTGATCCAGGATGCCGACGAGATCGGCTTTATCCCCCGGCACCGTGCTCAGGCTAACATAAAGTATCTGTCGCACGTTTTACCTCCAGTTCCGCCGCGCGGCACAAGGCGCGGCCGCCTCGTCACAGGAGTGCGTACATCTGCTCATTGTAATGCTGGTTCCGTACCCAAGAGTGACCACACGGTGTTTTCCATGTTTGACGGAAGCACCGCACCGCCCAGTGCCACTCGGAGGTTGCCCAGCTGATGACACAGATGAGCGCAGTCGACCCCGCCCACGACGATAGAGGTCTCATATCGCCGCGCGGCAAGCAGTACCGCGTCGTATTGCTCGGTAGGCGCTTCGTATGACAAATTGACGAAATCGCGCACCAAGGCGAGCAACTTGCTCTTGGGCGTCATCCTACACCGACCGGACGAGAACAAGCGCCCACGTCCACACACATGATTTCAGGTCAGTCATTGCCTGCTCACACCTGCAAGCGGGAGCTATCACGGCTCTCGGTCGTCATCCTGCTCGCAGCATTATCGGTGACGATCTGTCCTTCTAACACTTATTCGTTACGAATGGCGAACGATTAACGATGCGGGCAGCCGCCCGCCGAAACAGTCGGAGCTCGCCACCACATTTAGGTTTGGCGTGGTCGTCGTGCGCGCGGACGTGGAGGTCGCACCGCAGTTTCGGTGTTCGGGAGGGGGGCTATGTTACCGAGGCGCAGCGCAACCGCGTTGCCTCGGCGACCGGGACGCCACTCGGCTACGTCCTTTAGACACACGGACGGCTATCAACTCGGCGATGTCGAGTTTTGACGGCGACCGCGTCAGGGTCCGACTCGGGCCTCTACGACAACGCGCATTACGATTATCTACAACATAGCCAGCGCAGTTCGCGCCAAGCCTACAAGGGCGGAATTAGCATCCGCCTATGCTAGTTGTACGGGTTTCGGCTAGCCCCGCTTCACCACTGCATCGATCGCCAGCAATTGCTCGAGCAACGCGGGTAGCTGGTCAAGCGGCCAAGCATTCGGACCGTCGGACAGCGCCTGGTCAGGGTCGGGATGCGTCTCGACGAACAGGCCTGCAACGCCCGCCGCCACGGCCGCGCGCGCGAGCAAAGGTACAAAGCGCCGCTCGCCGCCGGAGCGATCGCCCTGCCCGCCTGGCAATTGCACCGAATGCGTTGCGTCGAACACGACCGGGCAGCCGGTCTCGGCCATGATTGCTAGTGAACGCATGTCGGAGACAAGGTTGTTGTAGCCGAACGAGGCGCCCCGTTCGCACAGCAAAAATGCGTCGGTATCGTGCCCGGCTGCCTCGGCGGCGGCGCGCGCCTTATCGACGACGTTGCGCATGTCACCCGGTGCCATGAACTGCGCCTTCTTGATGTTGACTGGCTTGCCCGAGGCGGCAACCGCTTCGATGAAATCGGTCTGGCGCGCGAGGAAAGCCGGGGTTTGCAGGACATCGACGATCTCCGCGACCGCGGCAACCTGGTCCTTGGTGTGCACGTCAGTCAGCACCGGCAGTCCGGTTTCGGCGCGCACCTTTTCTAAAATGCGCAAGCCTTCGTCGAGACCGGGACCGCGAAACGAGCGTCCCGAGCTGCGATTGGCCTTGTCGAACGAACTTTTGTAGATCAGCAAAATGCCGAGCCGGTCGGCCAGGACGCGCAGCGTCTCGGCCGTCCGCAGCGCCATCGCCTCGTTCTCGATCACGCACGGCCCGGCGATCACGAAAAGCGGTTGGTCGGCCCCTACGGGATGCTGGCAAAACTGCATGATCAATCTTTTCCGATACTTCGCCGATCTTCCGGTGTGGACGAACCGCCTATCAAAGGCGCATTAGCGATGCCACGAGACATGGAAAAGGGCGATGACGAGCATTATGGCGTACCCGATCTCTCACCGGCCGGAATAGCGAGGCCCCGTGCTCCAGAACAGGCAAGCGATCGACCAGCATCATGCCCACATGATGCTGCAAGCAGCGGACGACACTATACGGATCGAACGAGAAGCGTTGGTTGCGCTCGAGCAAGCGCTTGAGCAAACCCCGCTGCGCAGTGCGTTCGGCCAAGCTTTCGATGCGATCCTCGCGATGCGCGGGCGGGTGATCGCAACTGGCATCGGCAAGAGTGGGCTGGTGGCGCGCAAGATTGCCGCAACCCTGATGTCGACAGGCACGCCTTCGGCCTATCTCCATCCTGGCGAGGCCAATCACGGCGATCTTGGCATGATTACCGCCGACGATGTGGTGCTGGCGCTAAGCTGGTCGGGGGAAACGCCCGAACTGGCCGAGATCATTCATCATGCGCACCGTCTCGGCGTGCCGCTGATCGTCGCCACTTCAAACGCCGAGAGCGCAGCGGGACGCGCCGCGGATATCTGCCTCGCATTGCCTGCCGTACGCGAAGCATGCCCGCACCAGCTCGCTCCAACCGCATCGACCACCGTCCAGGCTGCGATGGGCGATGCGCTGGCAGTCGCCTTGATCCGCCGCCGTGGGTTCGGAGTTAGCGATTTTCGACAGCTCCATCCCGGCGGCCGCCTGGGCGCCAAGCTCGCCACGGTGGCGCAACTGATGGCTACGGGCGATGCCGTGCCGGTGATCGCTCAGCATGCGACGTTGATGGAGGCGACAGTCGAAATGAGCCGCAAGCGCTACGGTTGCACCGCGGTGATCGACGATGCTGGACAGATGGTCGGGGTGTTCACCGATGGTGATTTGCGCCGCAGTTTTGCCAACAGCCGTAACGACGCCCCGGTCGGCGAGCATATGACGCCGGGGCCCCTGACCATATCGTCCGATACCTTGTCGTCGGAAGCGCTGCGGATCATGAACGCTCATACGGTCACGGCCTTGTTCATCTGCGATGACGCTAAGCCGATCGGCGTGATCCACCTTCATGACGTGCTGCGTGCCGGTGTCGGCTAACCTGCCGGTCGGGCGCTCGCGCGACCTGATCGTCATTCCCGCGCGGTTCGGCTCGACCCGGCTGCCAGGCAAGCCGCTGGTAGAGATTGCCGGGCGCACCCTGCTCTCGCGCGTGGTCGACATCGGGCGGCGTGCTGTTACGCTAGCAGGCCATGCCGAGCTGGTCGTGGCGACCGACGACGACCGGATCGCGGACCATGCCGCGGCGCTCGGCTGCACGGTTGCGATGACCGCGCCGACGATCCAGTCGGGGTCGGGGCGTGCGTACGCCGCGGCCATGGCACGGGCCATTGCTCCGGACATTGTGGTCAATCTGCAGGGCGACGCGCCGTTCGTAGCCGCGACTGCAGTCGCGGCGCTTCTCGGCGCTTTGCGGGAGTCGGCGTTTGACGTGGCGACGCCGGTGGTGCAGCTCGGCTGGCCCGAACTCGATCTGTTGCGCAGCCACAAATGCGAGAGTCCAGCCAGCGGCACTACGGTGACGCGTGCGGCGGACGGGCGGGCGATGTGGTTTTCCAAGGGAATCATCCCGCAACTGCGCGACGAGACTCGCACTACCCCCTTGTCGCCAATCTATCGTCATCTCGGCATCTACGGCTATCGCATCGAGGCGCTGGCGCAATTCGAAAGCCTGCCGCCGAGCCGCTATGAGCAGCTCGAGGGACTGGAACAGCTGCGCTTTTTAGAAAACCATATCCCCATGCTGACGGTCGAGGTCGCAGCGCCACGCCACCCGATGTCGGGGGTCGACAGCGCTACCGACGTGGTGCTGGCTGAGCGGCTGATCGCGCAGCTCGGGGATCCGTTCGGCGCATGACGCTTGCGCTGACCATTGTCCGACATGGCGATACTTTCGCGCCTGGTGAAGCGCCGAGGCGGATCGGTGCGAAGACCGACTTGCCGCTCGTCGCAAGCGGCGAGGCGCAGGCCCGCGCGCTTGGTCGACTGTTTGCCAGGGAGACGTTCGACCGCGTGCTCGTCTCGCCGCTGCGCCGCACGCAGCACACCGCCGAGCTGATCCTGGCCGAATCGAATGCGCCGCCGAGCGTCGAGACCTGTTCATGGCTGGCGGAAATCGACCATGGCCCCGATGAGGACCAGGCCGAGGATCGGGTGCTGGCGCGGCTAGGTGCGGCTGCGCTGGCGCGCTGGAACGAGGCTTTGGTCGCGCCGGCGGGGTGGATAGTTGACGCCCCTGGCCGTCTCGCGGCGTGGCGCGGCGTGTTGGCGACCGCGACGGGACACATGCTGATCATCACCAGCGCGGGTGCCGCCCGCTTTGTACTGAAGGCCGATCCGGCACTTGCCCACCAGGCTCGTTCGCTCGCGTCGCTCAAGCTGAGAACCGGTGCCTGGGGGAAAATCGTCGTTGCGGATGGCCGGAGCAGGATTGCGGCCTGGGACCGGCGCCCCGACGAGACGTACGATGGCTAAGTCGATCTTGCCGCTGCTTCGCTCCCCACCTTTCGCGGGGGTGCCCGTCGCCGTCGCTGCAGTCAGCGCGCCGCCCTTGGGCGATCTCCCATCGCTTGACGAGGCGGTCGTCGAAAAGGTGCTGGCCGCCGTTCGCGGGGCGGCGCTCGGCGGGGCCTTCTGGGGTGTGCGGGCCACGCCGGCCGAAGTCGTCCTGCGTGTCCCGTCACATAGCAACACGCCGGACATTCCGCTCTCTGCCCTGCGCCTTGACCGAAAAATCGATCGCAGCGCGCGGCGCGCGATCAACCCATGGTCGTTGCTGCGCCCCGGCGTGACGCTGTTCGCCGATGGTGACGACGAATGGGCCGCAATTGCGCTGCTCGCGGGCGCGAGCGTCCGGATCGTCTCGCCAGGGGCCTTCGGCGCGCCGGGCGAGGATCATGCTACGCTGCGTCGACGCGTGGCGATGCACCTGCTCGGCTGCCGCTATCGTGATCCCTTCACGCAAGCGTCGTGCTCGCTCGACGAGGCTCTGGCGATCCTTATGCTGTGGCGCGACGTGATTGCCGCTAATCGTGGGATCGTTGCGGCCGCTGGCATGGCATGGTGGAAGCGCGCCGAGATCCGCCGCTTCCTGTGGACGCCGCAGGCACCGCTGCGCTTCCTGCCCGCGGCAAAGGCGATCCGCCATGCCGCTAAAGGTGGCGGCAGCGTCGCGATCTGGCCGTCGCGCGTTACCGCTGCGGCGATTGCCGACGCCGGCGCACGACGCGTCCCGCTGGTTCAGGTGGAAGATGGCTTCGTGCGCTCGGTCGGGCTCGGGGCCAATCTCGTGCCGCCGTTATCGGTCACGGTCGATCGGCGCGGTATCCATTATGACCCATCCGGCGCAAGCGAGCTTGAAACGCGGCTAGAGCAGGGCCCTTTCCCCCCCGCGCTGCTGGAGCGCGCTGCCGCCTTGCGCACTCGTATCGTCGTCGACCGGATCAGCAAATACGGCGGGGCCGAGGACACCCCTTCCCCCCCCCGCCTGACCGGGCGCCGCCTTGTGCTGGTGCCGGGCCAGGTCGAGGATGATCGCTCCGTGCTGCTTGGCGGCGGCGAGGTGGCGGGTAATCTCGATCTGCTGCGCCGTGTGCGCGCAACTGAGCCCGAGGCGGAGATCTGGTTCCGCCCGCATCCCGACGTCGATGCCGGACATCGCCGTGGTGGGCTGCGCGATGTCGAAGCGCTCGCTCATGCCGACCGCGTCGTGCGTGGTGGCAGCATGGCGAGCCTGCTCGGCGAAGTCGATGCAGTGCATGTGCTGACCTCGCTCACGGGCTTCGAGGCGCTGCTGCGCGGGCGCGAAGTGGTGTGCCACGGCACGCCCTTCTTCGCCGGCTGGGGGCTGACCCGCGATCTCGCCGCGGCGCCCGCGCGCCGCGGGCGGCGGGTGACCTTGGACGAGCTCGTTGCGGCGACGCTAATCCTTTATCCGCGCTATCTCGACCCCGTCACGATGCTGCCCTGCAAGCCCGAGACGCTGATCGCACGAATCGCCGAACGGCCAACCGCTCGCCCCGGGCTGCTCGTCCGCCTGCGGCGACTGCAGGGGCGACTGACACAGTTCATCTGATACGAACAATGGGTTACAGCGGACGAAGGCCTCTCTATGGAGCGCCAAGCCAACACATATGGGGTGCGGGTCAGATACCGGGGCAAACAGGAGAGTATCGCGTGAAGTCGGGGTCCGACACGGTCGGAATTACGTTAGGCCTGCTCACGATACCGATGGCAGTACTGAGCATTGCGAGCATCGCGGCAGGTGTGCTGCTGCTCGTGTCGGGCGACTGGGCTGCGATGCTGTTCGGTGTCGCTGCTATCCTGTTCTGTTCGGCACTTGCGCGACTGCTTGAACAGGTGGTTATCGCCATCGACCATGCCGCGGCGCTCGCGCTTGCGCGCGGGCACCGCGGCCGCGCTTATGGCACCGCGAGCATCAGCGGTGCGCTGCCGGTGCTCGTCATCTTCGCCGCCGAAATCCTGTCGTTGTGCGGCGTGCTCGAGCGCTCATCGGCGGCGCCCGGCGTGCTGCACTGGCTGTGGGGCTATGGCGTAGCGACCTGCCCCTGGTCGCTTTATGCCGAGCGCGTCAGCCGCTTCCGCCGCACTCTGGTCGGAGTCCGTGCTTATGCGGGGCATGTCGCCTTGTGGCTGTTCGGGCTGCTGACCTTATGGCTCGACGCGTCGCCGACCGTGATCGTCGCGGTGCTGCTGGTGCCGGCCGCCCTTCCCTTTACGCTCGGTCTCGTCCTGGCACTCTCCGACCGCGAGGCGATCGCCAATGTCCGGGTCTGATCGGATGACGCTGCCCGATCCTACGCGCTGTTTCCTGTTCCTGCAGGGGCCGCACGGATCCTTCTTCCCGCGACTAGGCGCTGCACTCGTGGCAAGCGGGCACCGCGTGCGGCGGATCAACTTCAACGGCGGCGACCGAGCGACCTGGCCGCAGGGTGATGCGTTCCGGCAGCGCGAACGGGCGTGGCCGCACTATGTCGCGCGCTATCTGAACCGTTACTCGGTTACCGACCTGATCGTGTTCGGCGATTGCCGCCCGGTCCACGCCGCAGCGATCACAGCGGCGGCCGCCGCTGGCGTCCGCGTGCATGTCTTCGAAGAAGGCTATATCCGACCCGACTGGATCACGCTCGAGCGCAACGGGGTGAATGGCAATTCACGCCTGCCGCGCGACCCGGCCTGGTATCTGCAGGAGGCCGAAGCATTGCCGCCTGTGCGCGATCATCCTCCTGTCCCCTCTTTCGCAACCGGACGCGGCTGGGCGGCGTTCTTCTATTATGCTGAGGCCGTGCTGCAATTTTGGCGGTTTCCGTTCCACCGCACACATCGCGACCGCGATCCTGTCCTCGAAGGACTGACCTTTGCCCGTCGCTTCGGCCTCCGCGCGGCTAACACAGCGCGCGCGAACCGTGATATTCTTCGGATATCGGATCGGCCATTCTTTCTGTTTCCGTTGCAGCTCAACTCGGATTACCAGATCCGCATTCATTCGCCCTTCGGTACAATGTACCGCGCGATCGACGTGGTACTGGAAAGCTTCGCGCGCGCCGCGCCCTCCCAAGTCGGGTTGATCATCAAAGAGCATCCGCTCGATTCAGGTCTCAATCACTGGCGCAGCGTGATCGGCGCGCGCGCCACCGAACTCGGGATCGCGGACCGTGTGGTCTTCGTCGACCAAGGCGATCTGCTGCAGATGGTCGATGCGACGCGAGGCATGGTCGTTGTCAACAGCACCAGCGGCACTCTCGCGCTTGCGCGAGGCAAGCCGGTCAAGGCGCTGGGCAATCCGGTCTATGATATTGCCGGGCTGACCGCATCGCAGCCGCTCGACGCTTTCTGGGGCGCGCCGCAAGCCCCGACGCCGCAGCTTTACGACGCCTTTTGCCGCGTGCTCGCGGATCGCTGCCTGATCCATGGCGCCTTTCTCAGCAATGTAGGCATCGAACTCCTCGTGTCGGAATCGGCGCGCCGGTTGACCGCGTCGAATCCTGACGAAGATCGGTCAACGCTCAGCTAGCGTCTTGAGCCAGGGTCCGACCCGCGCGAAATGGCCCGGCCAGTCAGGCGCGCGATAGTTGCGCATCGCGGTGAGCTGGCGCGCACGCTCGGACGAGGTGCCGCAGAAGTCGAGGATCGCGCTTTCCCACCCGATCCCGTCGAAAGAAGGCAGATAGGTCGGGATGCCACCGGCAATCTCGCGGAACACCGGCAAGTCCGACGCAATTACCGGTGTTCCGAGCTGCAGCGCCTCGATCACCGGCATTCCGAACCCCTCGGTGAACGACGGCATCAATAGCGCGCGCGCGCCGGCCAGCAGCCGCGCCAGCTCAGCATCGTCACAACGGCCGCGCTCGATTACCGCACCCTCGAGCGCCGCGCAGCGATCGAGCATCGCCAGCGCATGCTCCGCCTCCCAGCCGCGCTGGCCGACTATGAACAGTTGCGGCGCGGCATCGCCCATCTGCTCGGCCAAGCGCTTCCATAGCCGCAGCAGCAGGATGTGGTTCTTGCGGCCCTCAATCGTGCCGACGGTTACGAAATAGGGACGCGTCCCAGGCGGGGCCGAGACGGGCGTGGGCAAAGTATCCCCGGCGAGCCATGCCGCGACCGACGGCGGGAACGGCAAGCCGCGGGCTGCCGCGAAAGTCCGCACGCTCTCCAGCGTGGCGTTCGAATTGACGATAATACCGTGCGCGCTCGTCAGCGCAGTGGCAATCCGCCGCACATGCCGTTCGGCCTCGCCGGCGCGGCAGAATTCGGGCGTATCGATCGGAATGAGATCATGGATCAGGAAGACCGCGCGAACGCCATACCGCGCGATCCAACGCGCGAGGCCCGCATCGTCGAGACCTGTATGGCCGATATTGAGATAGAGCTGCCCGTACTTCGGCTTCCTGAAAGCGCGCGGTAGCGCGCGGCCCAGCGCTGCGACCAGGCGGCGACGAAAACGCGGCCCCCCGTCGAGTAAGAGCGCCATCACGCGCCGCGAATCAGTTCTGCTCAATACCACCCGCCGCCCGTTCCACTGAAGCACGGCGTCTGCCTTGGCGCCGAACCGCTCGACATAGGCGAGACAGACCCGATCGATCCCGGTCGGCAGCCGGCCTGTCCACAAGCGCCAGATCAGCCGGCTGATATCGATCATGGGCGCGAGCGGCGTGGCCTGCCCGGCGCCGTCGGCACGCGCTTGCAGAGCGATGTTGCTCGGGATTTCAAGTGTTGATTGCAACGTAGATGTCATATCCGCTAGTATAGAGCACCCCGCTAGGCCCGCCAGAACCAATGACTGCGCTGACCTCTAGAGCCGAAAGACGTTGCCAGCCTATGACCCAGCGGATCGTCCTCGGGCTCTTTCTCATATCCGTTGCGGTGAACGTTGCCGCGATGTTCGCCGACTTATCGCTTGCCTGCATCCCGGCGTTGATCGTCGGTTGGTATCTGGCCGACCTAGCTTCGGGGCTGACGCACATGCTACTCGATTACCGCCCGACGCCGGCGGGAAAGCGGCTGGACGAACTCTATTTCTACGCCGGCTCGCGCGAATCCGGAGACTATCTCACGCTCGTACGAGAGCGTATGGCAAGCGTGAGCGCGTTCGACCGGCTGGTCTATGACTTTAAGAACCACCACCCCCGCCCGATGGCGCTCGGCCGCCGCCCGGTCTGGCGCCTGATCGGTTCCACCGTGCTGCTTGCGGCTCTACCGATCAGCCTTGCGCTCAACCTGGCGGTGATAGTGCTGGCGGTGCCAGGCTGGCTGACCGCCGCTTCGCTTGCCGTGATAATCGGCGGAGCCTTCGCGCAATATTTCCACGGCACGTTGCACCGCGAGCGCAACCCGGTGATCATCGGCTGGATGCGCGCGAGCCGTCTGTTGATGACGCCGGCCGCGCACCAGGCGCATCACGACACCCTGCAACGCGATTTCGCAACCAATTGCGGTTGGTCCAACCCGGTAATTAACCGGCTGTTTTTGGCGCTTCGGGCGCGGGGGTATCTCTGCGACAAGGGTTTGGTGCCAAACGCCTGAGGTCCTAATGAAGCCTTTAGGCCGGAACCATCATGGTGGAACAACGCCGCCTCTGCGCGCTAGGAGCAGGACGGTATCAACACCGCCATGATCACCATAGCGCACCAGCAGATCCTCAAAACCAAGTTGATGAAAAAGCCGCAGCACGTCGCTCAGCGGATACTCATTCATTTCCATTACAGGTGTATCGCGTGCCTCGCCTGCCAGTACGTTGAGCAATGCTTGCCCCCCCGGCAGGGAGTGGCGCAGCCGGTAGCGAAGTTCACTTAGCTTGCTACGTCGCCGTTTGATCGAAATATGAATGAGACACCCGCCGCCAAGGCGCACCCGCTCCAGCAGATTTCTCAAAATACGCATGCCCCGGTTGACCGGAATATGTTGTAACACGATCGAACTGTTAACGAGGTCGAAACTGCCTTCCACGCGCGACAGGGTATCGTCGGAATGCAGATACTCGATTGCGCGCCCTTGGCTGTTCAGCCTCGCCTCGCGCAGCATCGCCGACGAAATATCAAGGCCGACGACCGATGCGAACGTGTCGGACAGCGGGACCGTCAGGCGTCCGACGCCGCAGCCGAAGTCCAATGCTCGATCTCGCGGAAGATTACCGAAATGCCGCTCCAGCAAGGCAATCATGCTCGTTATATACGCATCACCGCTGGCAAAAAATGCAGGCTTGTTCGCCTCGATCATGCCGCCCCGAAAATCGGGTTCAGTTAGGACGGCATAGTATGGATCCCGTTCACCCCAGATTTCCCAGTTACGATCACTATTGGCCATGCAGGGCGCTATAAACCTAGCCGTTCGGTTGCCTAGAGGAATATGGGGACGTGAAAACGTGCGATTTCGCGCGCACGAGGGCGCGTAGCGCACTCCCTATTGGTATGCGACGTAGTCGCGCCTGGGCTTGGCTTTGCCCCCCAGCCGAGAACAGCCCCCCCTCAGAGAAGCGCATGAGGTTGTAATAAGCCCAACGCATGGTCGAACGCGCGCTGGACGTCGATCTCGTGCATGCATCGCTGATCGTAGGGACAATCTTCTTTGACGTTGATATGACAATAGGAACACGGCGTCTTCGAGTGCACGATTCTCACGCGGTTCCCGATTGGCTGCCACACACGAGGATCGCTTACGCCACCGTAAAGACACAGCGTGGGCACACCCAGGAGCGCGGCTAGATGAGTCGTGCCGGTATCGTTGCCGACGAAGAGCGAAGCGCCTGCCACGATGTTCGGGACGTCCTCCAACGGCGCGCCTGCTCGGTTTACGCAGTCCTCGTCGCGAAAAGACCGGCAGAAGCCAGCGACGTGGCTGCGCTCTGCGTCCGATCCAAGCACAACGATGCCGAAATCACGCTCGGCAACGATCCGTTTTGCAAGAGCGACGAAGTTGTCGATCGGCCAGGTTCGGTTACCCGACCGGGCGCACGGCGCAACGACGATATAGTCCCGTCCGTCCCATCCTTTGTCGACCGATTGATCGAGCAACCGTGAAATTTGCCGCGCAGGCGGCGGCAGGAACGTATCGATTACGAGCGCAACCAGCATGTTGATGCGCGTCTCGGCATGCAGCTGTTCCGGGCCTTCAGGAGGTATTTCCGCCAGCGCGAGATCGAGCGTGGGTGCGTGCGCCGGTCGCCGACCAGCTTTTGCATATCCAACCCGAAACTGGGCGCTCACGTAACTTAGACATGGCCTCGTATCGAAGTCATGACGCAAATCGATTGCTAGGTCATAAGCACCGAGATTTAGTGTCGCGATTGCGGAACAGCGATGTTCGTCCGACATCCTTTTACCCGTTTCCCTTTCAAACTTCTCCGAAAAGAATCTGTACGTCTCGATCCTGTCAAATATATTAAGCGCTTTGGCTATATTATGACACATCGGATCACAAACCAAGGTAATGCCGGCATGCGGCCATGCCGCCCTTAATCTGCACATTGCCTCTATTGAAGTGAAAAAATCACCCAAGTGATCAAGCTTCAATATCAGTATCGTATTTATAGATATTTTTTCGTTCAAGACCTTGACCGGTAAGGCAACGTTCCCAGAAACGGGCGTTGAGGCCGTCGACAGGACTGCCGCGAACGCTCTTCTTTTCATTCGTCGCTGACGAACCGCCCGCGGTATAAAAAGAATATAAAATGCTCTTTTCAGTCTGCGAAACATGGTCGATCTCATCGTGAATTTTAAGAACCGCTTAGGTCAGAGTAGTGAACGTACTTCCATCGGCGGGCCGCGGGTGGCGGCAGCTGCCCCGGGCGCGACCCGCGCCCAAGCTCATTTCCATCGATGCTGCAAAGCGTCAAAGCATTCTTTTAGCAGGCGAAAGCGAAGTGACGCATCGGGCAGAAATGGGTTGAAAAGAGCGCGAGTGGTTCTGAGCGGGGTTGCTTCGGTCGGCGCGAGGCCTTTATACGACCGCGAGAACTGAGACATATATGAAGGCGGCTGTGGTTGTGTGGCCGCAACGCCTGATTGGCGGGGTTTACCTGATCGGCTTTTCTCGATTTGTCGAAGCTTGCATTGCGTGAAGTCGGCCGACGATCGATCGATACCAGCTGCTTGCGCTAAAGGTCATCTGGCCGATGCGTCACTGGTGCCGGAACGCACAGATACGGGAATTGCTGGTGAGAATTAAGAGCTACCTTAAGGGGCTAATCTTTCTGGGGAAGTTTCGGGAAGAGACCTTGGCGGACCGAAGGCTGCTCCACGGGTTCATCCGTCGCTATGAAACCACGCAAGGCCAGTCGGGCGCAGAAGGAGTGCGCTTGGCCGCAAACGCGGAGGGGGCGACGTATCTCGGTAGCGATGCCAAAGCGTATGAGAACGATCTTGTCTATGTTGATCAGACTCTCGCGCGCCAGAGCCGGACAAGCTTAACAATTGATCACCGTCCGGCGGTGTGCGTGACCAAAGCCGGCACCCGCCGTCGGACGCACTTAGGCGACGGGGCCACTGTCGCTGGGATCGATGCGGTGCGTGGCTATTTCGTCTCCGACGTGCCTATTTTAAAGATTGAGATCTATCTCGACTCAGAGCTGCTCTGTTCGTGCACGCCGCTAATCTCGGCGCTACGGAATGAGCGAAGTAACCCTGACATGAAGAAGTACGCGTTCAATGCGTGGCTGGATTTCACGCACGAAAAGCGCGGCAAGCGCGAACTGATTCTGCGGGCAACAACCGTCGATGGACGAGCGTACGAGGGGGAGACGTGGTTACGCAGTGCCATCATCGTTGCAGAGCCGCTCTCAGAAGATCGCTGGAACGCCAGCGACGCGGTAATCTCCAAGATCCCCGATATGCCCGGGGCTACCCTCGAGGAGCGGATCAACGCCCTGCCCACCTCGGTCCATAAGGCATCGTCCAATTCCGTTCCGATCGTGGTCAAACGGATCTTGGTAATGCGTATTGATCAGCTGGGCGATATGGCGGTGTCGGTACCCGCACTGCGCCGCCTGCGAGAGATCGTGCCGGACGCCCATATCACGGGCTTGCTGAGTTCGGCGAACGAGGGATTGGGCCGGACGCTCGGCCTGTTTGACGACGTCATCGTCGTAGACATTCCAGATGACGATATGCACCAACGGCGCGTCCTGGATGAACAGGGGCAGATCGATCTTGCGCGGCAACTTGAGCCGCATCGTTTCGACGTTGCGATCGACCTCGCTGTTTCCGGCGTGTCGTACAAACTGCTGCACCTCACCGGCGCGCCCGTGACGATGGGATTTGGTGGCGATGGCTGGATGACCCTTAATCTTGGCCTCACCACGCGCGATCCCAAGAGCGGTAGCGATCTGCTGCGCCACTCGGCGCGGACGCGGCTGCTGATCGAGGCGTTCGGCGCGTGGCTGGACAGCGGCGCGGCACCGCTGCGGCGTCCTGACCTCGATCGCTCGGTGCTGAACAGTTATGGGATCACGAACGACGACGTTTTCGTCGTGCTCCACACCGGCGCGCGGATTCAGTTCACGCGCTGGCACGGCTATCTTGAATTGGCGGAGCGGCTGCTCGCGGAAAGCGGGCTAAAGATCGTTTTGATGTCGGACAAGCCGGACGAGAAGATCGCCGCGCTTGCGGCCCGCTACCCCGATCGCATCGTCGCGACCTTCGGCAAGATTGCGTTCGACCATTTCGACGCGTTCGTTTCCTATTGCAGCGTCTTCGTCGGCAACGATTCGGGGCCGAAGCATTTTGCAGCGCTACGTGGCGCGCAGGTCGTGTCCATTCACTCCTCTAGGATCGACTGGAACGAGTGGGGCCAGGAGATGGGCGGCGTTATTCTCAGTCGGAAGGTACCCTGCGCTGGATGTTATCTCCACCACGCGAGCGATGAATGTGCCAAGGACGTCGCCTGCATCAAACTCATTCGTGTCGACGAAGTTTTGCATGAGGTGAAGACCTTGCTGCACGACGGCGCGACTACGCCTGAAAACCATGGAGTGAGCTTGGTCTCAACGCCCACCACCCTATAAAACCGTAGCGCGCGATTATCCGAATTGGCCGGGGTGGGCGTCTCTCCGGGGCGTCGATTACCGTAGATATGAGGTTGTATGTTAAATTATAACGTATGTGCGGGCAGCACTATAAATGGCGCCGTGATTGCGGAGACGAGCTTTGGCAAAAGCGGCCATGCTGTGTACGGTCCGTACGAATATGTGGCGCCCGGAGACTATAAGGTTTTCGCCAATGTTATTCCGATCGATCTTGGCGGCTGCGAAGACCATGACATCGTTGCTTGCCTTGACGTCAGCCTGAACTACGCCAAATCAATTGCCGCTGAACTCTACATTACGGCAGGCGAGCTGCGGACCGGCAAGTCGCTTTTCTGCCTCCCGTTTTCGTTATCCGACAAGGCGTTGACCGAATACCGCGTTGGTGTATTTGGCAATGCGCGGCTGCGTATTGACGGATATTGTCCACGCGGGAAGTCCAGCGACGACGACAGTAGAATTCTGTTTCCCAGGATCGATGGCAATGCGCCTGAAATAGCACGCCATCATCCCGATCGTTTCCGCGAATTGTTCGAGCAGGGCTTTCATGTCTCGGTAAGCGGCGATGATGTTGTCCTGACGAAGGACGATATCAGTTTCTATGCCCGCTGCGCCGACGATATGAACCTCGTCGGAGAGATCTTTCTTGAGCAGGTCTACAGGTTTGAAAAGTCCGCGGCGACTGTCGTCATTGACGTTGGGATGAACATTGGTCTCGTAGCAATGCAATTCTCGAAGAATCCCTGCGTCGAGCGTGTCTATTCGTTCGACCCTTTCCAATCGACCTTCGATCGAGCGTTGGCTAATTTGAGCCTGAATGCTGACCTCGCGCGCAAGGTCGTCGCGACACGCGCGGGAGTATCGGATAGGAACGGCAAGCTCGCGCTCAACGTCGTCGACACCGATGACTCTGGTTCGCGTTCGACGGTCGAAGTCCATGAAGGCGGTATTGTCGTCGAGCTCGATTTGGAAAAGGCGTCCGACGTTGTCCGCCGTGTTCGCGCGGCCCATCCCGACTGCGATATCGTCATGAAAGTCGATTGCGAAGGAGCCGAATTCGGCATCTTCGAAAACCTCGCTGCCGAAGGGCTGCTGGGTGAAGTCTCCACCTTCATGGTAGAGTGGCACAACGCATTTCCTGGCAAGAATCAGGCCGACCTGATCGCACCACTGAAAGCGGCCGGGTTCACCGTGATCGATCGATCACCCAAAACCGGCAATGGCTTCTTCTATGCTGTCCGGTAAGGCCCGCCCATCTTGCGGCGGCCACCCCCGCGCGATAGAGCGGCCCCGTTGGCGGGCGACGGGCCCGCAAAGCAAGGTCTTTGCATGCACGTAGTTTCTCGGCGTCGTCCTGGCCGGTCGGTCGAGCTCGTGCGACGCAACCTGCTGTCGGTGTCTATGCTGGTCTTGCTTTCGGGGTGCGGCGGCGGCGTGTTCTTTGGCGCCGACGGCCCTTCCACTAGCCAGATCAAGAGGACTGGTCGCGGGCCCGGCAATGGCGCGCTCCTCGTCGAGATGAACGACCAGACGGCGCAGCGCGCCAGTGACGCGGTGCGCCCGGCAAGTATCGCCGATGTTTTCGGGCAAGGCCAACCTTTCGGCACGGTGATCGCCCCCGGCGATACGCTGCGCGTGACGATCTACGAGGCGCCGCCCGCAGTCCTGTTCGGCGCCGCGGCGCTCGATGCAAATTCCCTTTCGGCGGGCTCATCGCAACGCGCGAGCGAGCTTCCTCCGCTGCAAGTGTCCGAGAGCGGAACGATCGACATTCCCTTTGCCGGGCGGCTTCGTGCCACGGGTCGCTCGCCGCAAGAATTCGCACGCGATATCGCGGCTCGGCTTATCGGCAAGGCGCACAGCCCCCAGGTGCTGGTCAGCCTCGCCGAGAATGGCGCGGCGGCGGTGACTGTCGTAGGCGAAGTGTCGCGCAGCGCGCGCCTACCGCTGACCCCCAGGGGCGAACGGTTGCTTGACGCGATCGCCGCCGGGGGCGGTACGCGCGAAGGGGTCGATAAGGTCTCGGTACAGATCACCCGTGGCACGATGGTGGCCGTCATGCCGCTCGAAGCCGTCATTCGCGATCCCCGCCAGAACGTCTATCTACGCCCGGGCGATATCGTGACGGCCTATTATCAGTCGCAGAGTTTCACTGTGCTCGGCGCGGCCGGCAAGAACGAGGAGGTCAAGTTCGAGGCGCAGGGCATCACGCTCGCGCAGGCGCTCGGGCGAATCGGCGGGGTGCGCGACGACCGCGCCAATCCGCATGGCGTGTTTATCTTCCGGCTCGAAGATCCCGCGGCGATCGAGCCCGCCAGGCTAGCCTCCGCGCCGCGGGCCCCCGACGGCAAGATCCCCGTGATCTACCGCGTCGACCTGCGCGATCCCGTGACCTTCTTTGCGGCGCAGCACTTCGTCATGCGCGATCACGATGTCGTATTCGTGACCAGCGCACCCTCGGCTGACCTGCAGAAGTTCGTCAACATCATCGGGGCGGCGATCTACCCACTCGTGACGGTGCAGGCCGCAGGATTTTAGTACCCAATCTCAGGCATCCGCCCACCTCGCGCGATACAATGTGGAACGGACCCGCCGTCGGAGATCGGCTCGACCGCCGTGGACACGATGATAGTGCGCGCTTAGCATCGGGCAACCCATCGCAACGCGGTTTTCGCAAACGTTTTGAAGCTCTAACAAATAGTGATCATGATTTTGCCGGCTACTGACACATCAAGACCGCTTCTGTCCCGACTGCCGCGCGGTCGGCTGTTATTCTGGCTTGCGGTGGTACTGCCAACCATCCTGGCAATCCTGTATTATGGGTTCTTCGCCTCTAACCTGTATATTTCCGAATCGCGCTTCGTCGTGCGTAGCCCGGACAAGCCGGCCATGTCGGGACTGGGGTTGCTCGTCAAAAGCTCGGGCCTGTCGACCTCGGGCGACGAAATCTATGCAGTGCAGGATTTCTTGGCCTCGCGCGACGCGCTGCGCGCAGTCAATCGAGGACATGCGTTCGAGCGGGCTTACAGCGCGCCGACGATCTCCATGTTCGACCGGTTTAATGGCCTGGGCACGAACGGCACCTTCGAATCGCTGTTCAAATATTACGATACCAAGGTGAAGGTCGAATATGAAACGTCGAGCTCGATCACCACGCTGATCGTTCGGGCATATGACCCGGCCGTCGCCCGGCGCTTCAACGAACAGCTCATCGAGATGGCAGAGCAGACGGTCAAC
The DNA here is from genome assembly GCF_036663635.1 of Parasphingomonas puruogangriensis. Classification (NCBI taxonomy): domain Bacteria; kingdom Pseudomonadati; phylum Pseudomonadota; class Alphaproteobacteria; order Sphingomonadales; family Sphingomonadaceae; genus Parasphingomonas; species Parasphingomonas puruogangriensis. The sequence continues at coordinate 55,996 of NZ_JAXOJI010000009.1, forward strand.
CGGATGAGCGACCGCGGACGGCGTGATTTGATTGCGGTCGCAGAGCGGGAGGTGGATGCCGCCAAGGCAAAGTCGCAAGCCGCGGCCGTCGCGCTCGCGCAATTGCGCAACCGCCAGGGTCTGATTGACCCGGAGAAGCAAGCGACCATTCAAATGCAAATGATCTCCAAGCTGCAGGACCAGCTGATCACGACCAAAACGCAGTTGCTCGAACTGCGGACGCTTGCCCCGGCGAGCGAGCAGATCCCGGTGCTACAGGCGCGCCAGCGCGGTCTGTCGACCGAGATCGACCGGCAAACCGGCGCGGTCGCCGGTAGCACCCGCTCGCTCGCCGCCTCTGCCGTCCAGTATCAGCGCGTAGCACTCGAAAACCAGATTGGGGACAAGCAGCTCGCCAGCGCGCTGGCCTCGCTTGAGGAGGCACGGAGCGAAGCACGACGCAAGCACGCTTATGTCGAACGCGTGGTCGAGCCCAATCTTCCCGATTACCCGCTCGAGCCGCGCCGGGTCCGGGGCGTGCTGTCGGTATTTATTCTGGGGTTGATCGCCTGGGGTGCCCTTTCGCTGCTGCTTGCCGGTATCATGGAACATCGGGACTGAGATGCCATGTCCGCTTCGCTAAGCTCGATCGGTCGCAGCGCCGCAGTTCAGTGGCGGGTGATCCACGCCTTGCTCATGCGCGAGATCCTGACGCGCTACGGTCGCCACAATATCGGGTTCCTCTGGCTGTTCGTTGAGCCGATGGCCTTCACGGCGGGCGTGACCGCGTTGTGGAGTTTTTCCGGAGCCGGGCACGGGTCGAGCTTGCCGATCGTGGCGTTCGCGCTGACGGGCTATTCAAGCGTACTGCTGTGGCGCAACATGCCGGCTCGCTGCATTCATGCGATCGAGCCTAATCTCGGGCTGATGTTTCACCGCAATGTGCGCGCGATGGATATTTTCGCGTCGCGGCTCCTGCTGGAAGCGGCCGGGGCGACTGTCTCTTTCATGACGCTATCGCTCTTTTATATCTATATCGGGTGGCTCGACCCCCCGGTCGATGTGCTGACCCTCATCGAAGGTTGGCTTCTGCTCACCTGGTTTGGCGCGTCTCTGGCGGTGTTCCTCGGCGCACTCGCGGAAAAGAGCGAACTCGTCGACAAGATCTGGCACCCTCTCGCCTATCTGATCTTCCCACTGTCCGGCGCAGCCTTCATGGTCGACGCACTTCCTCAGAAACTTCAATATTATGCCCTGTTTATCCCGATGGTGAACGGCGTGGAAATGGTGCGAGACGGTTATTTCGGCCACCTGGTCCGCGCGCATTATGACGTGTCGTACATGGTAACGTGTTGCCTAGTGCTGTCCTTCGCCGCTCTCACGCTACTTGCGCAAATTTCGCGCAACATAACGCCGCAATGATACGGTTCGACCATGTCAGCAAAGTTTACCCGACGCGCCTAGGTGATCGGACAATTCTTGACGACCTTTCTTTCACACTCAGGCGGGGCGAGAAGCTCGGTGTGCTCGGCCGCAATGGCGCCGGCAAATCGACGCTCATTCGTTTAATCAGCGGTTCCGAGAATCCGACCTCAGGCACGGTCGAACAAACAATGTCTGTTTCCTGGCCACTGGCCTTCGGCGGCGCATTTCAAAATGGCCTGACCGGACAGGACAATGTCCGGTTCATAAGCCGCATCTACAAACAGGATTTTCGCGATAATCTCGCTTTCGTGCAGGACTTTGCGGATCTCGGGACGTATTTGCGCGAACCGGTACGGTCCTATTCGTCTGGCATGCGAGCGCGGCTCGCATTTGCAATTTCGATGATCATCGATTTCGATTGCTACCTTATCGACGAGATTAGCGCGGTAGGCGACGTACGTTTCCACGAAAAATGCGAAATCGAGCTCTTCGAACGACGCAGCGACAGAGCGATGCTGATCGTCTCGCATGACCTGGAGTATATCGAAGCGCATTGCGAACGGTTCGCCGTCCTCCACCAGGGACATCTGAAATTTTTTGAGGATTTTGAAACCGCTCATCAAGTGCATCTCGATGCGATGCATATTGAAGGCTATCAGTTTCCCGCGGCGTGATCGCAGCATCTTCGCATCCGACCATTCGGTCCATGGTGAACCGATGGGTTGCCCTGCGTGCCAGGCTCGATCTGCCGATACATTGGGTGCGCCGCGCGGTGATACCGCAAGCGCTTCGCTCGCGGCGTGTCGCGCGCGTTGCCGCAACGCCGGGAGTGCGGCGTACGCTCTATATCGACCTGAGCGTGATCAGCGTCGATGATGCCGGAACCGGCATACAGCGTGTGGTACGTGCACTGGCGCTGATATTGGCGCGAGAGGAGCCAGAAGGGTGGGACATTCGCTTCGTCGGAGCCAGCCGCACGCAACCCTATCACTGCATATCGTGGGGTGGATCACGCTATGATTCCACGGTCCCCATGATGATGCGTGCTCGACCGGGCGACGTCTTTGTTGGGCTTGACTATGCGCTCGACACGGTACGATGGCACCGTTCACAGCTCTCATTATTCCGCCGTATGGGCGGACAGCTCTGGTTTCTCGTCCACGATCTGTTGCCGGCTCATCGGCCGGACTGGTTCTCCCCGCTTGGTGTGCTGCGCAACCGTATCTGGCTCGACGCCGTCGCCGCGCTTGGCGATGGATTTCTATGCAATTCATACCAGACTGAGGCCGATCTGGCGGCAGAATTGCGTCATTATGGTCTGCATCCTAGCATGTACCAGACCTGTGTTCTGCCCATGGGCTACAATATTGCGGACGCGCTACAGGCACCCGCCGCACCCGGCTATGCGACCGCACATGACCATATCCGCGCGCTGGCCGGGCGGCCCTTCTTCTTGGTGGTAGGCACGCTTGAGCCCCGCAAGGGCCATGCAGAGCTAATCCGCGCGTTCGATTTGATATGGGAGAGAGGATCAAATCAGAGGCTCGTGCTCATCGGGCGCCTGGGCTGGCGGGTAGAAGCTTTGAAGAAAACGATTATTGACCATCTCGAATATGGCCGCCGGCTGATTTGGCTGGACGATATCGACGACGTGACATTGATGGAGGCATATCGTGCCTGCGAGGGCGTGCTGGTTGCCTCGCTGGCCGAGGGTTTCGGCCTAACGCTTATCGAGGCGCTCGGCTACGGTAAGCCGGTATTGGCGCGCGATCTTCCAGTTTTCCAACAGCATGCAGGCGAGGGCGTTCGTTACTTCCCCGTCGATGCGTCACCGGAGGTGCTCGCCGACCACATCCTCCAGTGGCGTGAGGCAATTCGTGCTGGGGTGGTGGTAGTGCGAACACCCCGCAGCCAGTGGCGGGAAGCAGCGCAAATCCTCCTTGCCGCCGTCACTTCTTAAACGCAAAGCCGGGGCAAGCTTTCTATTTGTTGTAAACAACTATCAAGATTCAACTCGGCTCAAGGCGGCTCAAATCGAGCACAACATCCCGGAGCGTCAGGCGCGGCGGATCGAGCAGGTAACTACGCCCCACGCCCGCAGCGCGAGCGGCGGCGATATCGCTGTCCTTGTCGCCCACCATAACCGAACCGGCTAGGTCAAGGTCGTGCTCGCGGGCGGCTTGGAGGATCATGCCCGGCTGCGGCTTGCGGCACGAACATGCGATCGCGAACTGTGCGACACTGCCAGCTGGATGATGCGGGCAATGATAGATACCGTCGAAAAAGAGTCCCTGCGCCGCGAACACACGGCGCATATGCGCTTCAAGCTCGAGATACTGAAGAGGCGAAAAATAGCCGCGCGCGATGCCCGATTGGTTAGTCACCACGATTAGCGCATAACCGAGAGACCGCGCGCGATGCAGCGCATCGAACACGCCGCTTATCACCTCAAATTTGCTGGGTAGGAAGACGTAGTGGTGATCGACATTGATGACGCCGTCCCGGTCAAGGAATATCGCACAGCGCCTAATAGTCACGGGGTCGTCTTGCGGATGCGATCAAGCAACGCGGTGGTGGAATAGCCCGTCCGAAAGGCGATCGCCCGTGCCTCGCCGCCATAGGATCGAACGAAGCGGGTCTCTTCCAGCGCATCGATGTCGTAGTCGCCGCCCTTAACATAAATGTCTGGTCGAACCTCGTGTAGCAGCTCAATCGGCGTGCGCTCGTTGAACAACGTCACCAATGTCACTGATTCAAGCGCCGCAAGCATCCATGCCCGGTCTTCCTCCGGATTTATCGGCCGATCGTCGCCTTTGCCCAGCGAACGCGCCGACGAATCGGCGTTCAGCCCAACGATCAACGCTTCGCCCAAACTCCGCGCGCGCGCGAGATATTCCACATGTCCGGGGTGAAGGAGATCGAACACGCCGTTGGTAAATACTAGCGGACGCGCAATCACTGCAAGACGCTCCGCCAACGCCGCACGCGGGACGATCTTGTCGGCCGGGTTCATTCTCGCTCTCTGGCCGGTAGGGACGGTGCTGCGTCCATAACCTCGTCAAACTCCACGGTCGAGGTGCCGAGCTTGCCGACGGCGATGCCCGCCGCGGTGTTGGCAAAGGCGACCGCCTCCTCCCAGCTTCTCCCGCTACCAAGCATAACTGCGATACCGGCAATCATCGTGTCGCCTGCACCCGATACGTCGAACACTTCGCTCGCACGCGCCGGCTGGTGCAGCATGTGACCGTCGCGATACAGCTTCATTCCCTGCTCACTCATCGTCAGGAGCAACGCGTCTAATCCGAGTTGAGAGCGCAAGGCCTCGGCTTTTTCGTCCATCTGTGCATCGCTGCTCCACCCCCCAACCGCGTCGGACAGTTCGGCGCGATTAGGGGTAACGGCAGTAGCACCGGCATAGCGTCGATACTCGCGACCCTTTGGGTCGACGAGCACCGTTTTGCCATGGCATCGTGCGATCGCAATCAGTTCTTCAATTCTGTGCAGCGCGCCCTTGCCGTAATCGGATAATATAATGATGTCGGCTGAGGAGATAATCGCTTCGAAATCGGCGCGCTTCGCCGCCAGGGAGTCGTACGACGGCGGCTCCTCAAAATCGACCCGCAGCATTTGCTGATTCTGGCCGATCAGGCGCAGCTTTAACGTCGTCCGAATGGTTGGATCGATATTAAACTGATGCTTCACCCCGGCGCCGTCAAGTGCGGTACGGAGGCGGTCGGCGGTAGCATCGGCACCAACTACCGACAGCAGGGTAGCCTGTGCTCCGAGCGAGACGACGTTGCGTGCGACATTGGCGGCACCGCCAGGACGCTCGTCGCTACGTGTCACATGCACGATCGGCACTGGCGCCTCGGGCGAAATCCGCCGAACGTCGCCGAACCAATATTCGTCGAGCATTACGTCACCAACGATCAGGACGCGAACGCCTGCGACCAGATTACGCATTGGTGGGTTGGAAGACGTTATCAAGATAGCCGCAGATTGCATGGTAAACGATTTGATGTGCCGTCTGTATCTGGTCAGTATGCTCCAACGGCACGATGACCGAGAGGTCGCTGATCGCTGCCAACGCCCCCCCCGACCGGCCGAGCAGCCCGAGCGTTGTCGCGCCGACGACATGTGCGGCCTCAAAGGCGCGCATCACATTGGTTGAGTTGCCCGAGGTCGAGATGCCCCACACCACGTCACCCGGCTGGGCAAGCGCCTCCACCTGCCGGCTGAATACGGTTTCATAGGCATAATCGTTGCTCCACGCCGTCAGCACCGAACTATCGGTTGTCAGTGCGATCGCCGCGAGCCCAGGACGTTCGATCTTGAAGCGACCAACAAGTTCCGCGGCAATATGCTGTGCATCAGCGGCGGACCCGCCGTTGCCCATGATCAGGATTTTTCTACCCGCCTGCAGCGCCGCTGCCAGTGCTTCCGCCACCGGCACGATTGTCGCAGCGAACTCCGGCGTAAGCGCCCGCTGCAGCCCGGCGACGGCGATAGCCACATCATCAACGACTGAATATGCCACATTAACCCCGAATTTGGTTTTGTGCGCTCTAGAACCCCCCCGCCCCGAAGGCGAGAGCAAACGTCCTCTTACTAACGATTATAAAGGCTCACGGACTGATGTTGCCAATTGGCATGCGGCGCAGCTAACGAACAGTAGAGATCAGAATGCAAGCGCCGACAGCGTTCCTCAGGCGCCGCATCAAGTCGCCCGATCCAATAAGTCATAGTTCTGCATCTTCAATCCAAGCGCTTGATTGAGGAATACCGTTGATCGACGCCATCCCGTATGAAGCTGAGCCCACTAGGGCCGACGCACCGATCAGGTTTGGCCGCGGCTTGGAGAACGTTGAACAAAATCTGCGATAAGGCCATCCTCGGAAGGGTGGGCCGCCAAGCAGTGCCGCAGGAGGGGGCCGATACATTTAGCGATGCTTACCGCGATACCTGCTTCGACAATCACGCTGCGCAGGTAGGTCTGCTCCCCGCGGGCATCACGCAACGCGGCGCTGTCAAGCCCGGTCCAAACAAAACACTATGCTCAGCACAGGATGCCCAGGCGAATGCCGGCTAAGGCCGTCGGACGGTTCTGGCGCTCCAGCGGAACGATGATTACAGCTAGGACGAGATGGTGTTTTGTTGGGGCGTTTGCATGCGTGAATCGAGAGAAGCAGTGCATGCGCGACGCCGTGTGCGCTGGGTGCGATGTGTAATCGCGGCAATGCTTGCTGCCGCAAGCTGGCCCGCTATGGCGACGCGGCGCGCGGAGGTAGTGGAGGACCAAGCCTCGACTACGACTGCGACGCCAGCGCTGGTGCCGACCGCCTATAAGATCGCCTTGCCCGAAGCACCTGCCGCCAGGGAGGGTACACCTGCCGCTGAGGCACTGGTCGGCGCACCGTTGATCGACGTTCGGGGCGGAGGGGCGGACGCTACGCCGCACCGATACGACAGTTTCGGAGCAAAGGTTGGCGCGGTGAAGTGGGAGTTCGGCGGGATGCTGGCACTGTTCTCTGTCATCCATGTCGGCACTGCAATCCGCGACCCTCAAAAATTCCGCTTCCAAAATGAGGGGTTCTTCGGGCGCGACACGAACAATTTGGGGCTCGACAAGCTTGCGCATGGCTTCAACACCTATGTTTATTCGGACGTGTTGTATAATCGTATCGCGCGCAAGGCTGGCACGGGGGTCGAAAGCGCACTGACCGCAGCGGCATTGGCGACGGGACTGCAATTATTAGGAGAGGTTACCGACGGGCTGCATCAGGGCAGCGGGTTTTCAGTCCACGATCTCGCCCTCAACGTCGCGGGCGGCGGTTTTTCCGTATTGCGCAACAGCGTGCCGGGCATGAAAGACAAACTCGACTTCCGCCTGTCGATCGTACCCAACGACGAGTTGTACACGTTCAAGGGCAAGAAACACTACCAGCAGCAGCGATATCTTTTCGCCGTGAAACTGGCTGGGTTTGATCGGTTGGCGCGTACGCCGCTGCGTCTTTTCGAACTGCATCTCGGCTATTATGGTAAGAACTTTCTCAACGAAGACCGCGCCAGGGGGGTTGTCCCCCAGCGTAAGATCTTCGCCGGATTCGGAATCAATTTCGGCGAACTCGTGTTTCGGAACAGCCAGTCTAAAGTCGGTCGCGCGATACGATCGGCGACGCACTATTTCCAGCTGCCCTATACCACGCTCAGGTTGAAGTAAGCGGCCGGGGTCGGGTAGCCGCAGGGGTGGGCAAGATATCGCATTGCCGACGTACTCGGTGCTAGCACTTAGGAGCGACGTGACCGCGCACTCCGCATGTGAACCCGGCTGACCTCACCTCTGAGTGCATTCCCTACCGTCCAATGACAACTTCCCGGCCGCTCCGTAGACCCGATACTCTGCTGCCAAGGTGCAGTTGATTGTCAGTCTGGGTTTTGCGATGACGGGCGTCGGTATCGACGCGGTCACGGCGGTGCAGCCATCAACTTCAAGGGCAACTGGCCTTCGTTCTGGTTGATGCTCTTCGCGATTTGGTCCGGTCAGATCAGTAGACTTGAGCAGATACGAGCGGGGCGTCGCGATCGGCGGTCGGCAGACATCGTCGAACTGACGATGCGACCCGCGTTCGGCTCGCTAGGCGACGCAGTTGCAGTTAATTTTCACTGACCTTGGTGGGGTGATCGCATGGCATCTGCGCCGACTGAGAAGGGTTCGGCACGTTTCGACTGTGGTGACCGTGGGGCGTACTGCCCTGCAACAGGCAATAAGCGTGAAGGCCGACCCGGCTTCATAGTGAAACGACCCGCCCGACGATGGGGGTATCGAGCGGGCCGCCCCTGTTTGGCGCGCTCGACTCGGGGGAGAAGGCGCTACCGCACCGTCATCAAACCACCAGGGTCAGCGCATTTCAAGACCGAAACGGCCCGCCCGAATTGAGCCATACCGAGCGGGCCGCCGTAGCTGACAGGCCCCTTCAAGAAGCGGTTCGAATCAAGCGACCTGCCGGACATCCTTACGCACCGGTCCGATACTTTGTTCACAGGGAGCAACAATATGTTGACGGTTTTCAACACGGCGGGCGCAACACGCTCGCATCTCGGAATTAGCGGTGGTCGCAACGGATATTGCTGGTGCTGCTGAAAAACGGCCCGTCTGAGTGACACCAATGCGTCCGGCGGGCCGTTCCTGCTCGGCGACGCCGGCTCAAGGGGTTAGCCGCATCGTCGAACCATCATTTGAACACCGAAACGACTGCTTAAACACCTGAGAACGATGATGACTACGGTTCTAAAGTTGGCGTGACTTCATAGGGAGAACTCGATCCTAGATGGGTGCGCGAATGTGAAGGTCTGCAATAACAGGCGGCTGGCGGCGGAGGCCTGGCCGACAAGTCGCCAACTTCCGCCATGGATAGACTGCGGATGGGCCGCTGCGGGCGGGGCAGCTTGCGATAGCCGACATTGCAGTGGTGCTGCCGCTTTTCCCCATAACTATGGTTGATCGGGATTTAGGAACGTGTGATCCCCTTGACGGACCAGTCAGTTTTTCGCCATGTTAACGTAAGCTCGCCTAGTTTCGTAACCGGAGCAAGACATGGTGAAACCAAGCTTTCGGCTTTTATGGTCCCACTATCCGCGCGGTTCACCTGAAAATGTTCTGCGCGGCATTGGCTGGGACGGCATGATCGGAAATCCAAGTTACGAAAATACTTGCGCGATCCGCATGAGCATCTGCCTGGCTGCCTCCGGTCAACCGGTGAGGAGCAGCCAGGGCATGAAGGCGCTTTCTGGCGGCGTCAGAGGTTCGCCGATCGAGGTTCGCCAGGATGCCATCTCACGCCATCTTGAACAGCGATGGGGCGCGCCGTTGAAAATGAGCGCCAAGGATGCTGAAAGACAGATCAACGGACGTGACGGCGTGGTCAGTTTTTTCGGGATCGCCGGCTATAATGTTGGCGGACGTGATGGCGGTCACATCGACGTGATCGACGGCACCGTCAGCGAACGCGGCCTATTCGGGTATATCTGGTCGCGATCGATCCAGTATAATTATGGCACACATGGGTATATGGATCGTTCGGCTTCCGTATGGTTCTGGGAAATGCCGCGATGAGATTATGCAAAGTTGCCTTTGCGTTATTGAGTTTCGCGACTTCCTCCTGCGAGAACAATAATTCAAGCCGGCAGATCAAAAATAGCTGCACACTTGATCTTGCAGCATCTCCGGACGGCACGTCGAAACTGACCGGCGACTGCACGCGCGACGCTGAGGGCATAGCGGCGGCTATCGAACGAGCACCTGGCATTCTGAAATCCAGCAAAGAGATCGCGCTCGGACGCACTCCGTTTGGCACAGCAGGCGCATTCGATCGCTGCGCGGTCATGAGGCACCTTGCCAACGATCCGCGCTGGGCCGCATCGATTGACAGCAACGCGGCCAGTGTGCCGCTCCGTGACGCGCTGCAGATCGGAAACCTTGCGCCGTCTGTTTCCCATGCGCTTGCCAAGGCGGGGCGGAAGCTGCGCGGCGTGAGCTTGGAAACGGTGCTCCTGTCCGACGGACCGGCGGGAGATTGCCCAAGAAGCCCCGCGAAAACACCGATAGAGGCGCAGATCTGGCTCTCTTTAGAGTAACTGTAATACACTATACCGCAGCAATGTGTGGCAGCACCGGCACGCAGATAAGAAGCGGCATACCATGGCTAACGGCTGAACGCTCGATGGAAGGTGGTGGCCCGTGCACGAGCGCGTTCCACGATCCGGCGGACGCGGCCCATCACGGCGGTCGAATGCCACCTCCGGCATTTCGTCAACAGCACGCTGACGGCCCGCGCCGACGCGAACTGGGCCCGGACCTACGTTGCGGCAGATAGGCTGGCCGGTTGGCGCTTCCGGCAGGAGGCGTCGGTCTCGAAGGGCAGCCTCGCGCTGGCCCTGATATACTGTGCCGACTTCCAGGACCTGCTCGACATCATGGTCAGGAAAGACCAGCGGCGCGACGTCTTCGGCGTCGTCTTGGACCCAAGGCGCTGTTCGAGGCGACGATGACCCGGCTACACGCGATCCGGATCGAAATCGGACACGCCGGCCCGCTGACCAACACCACCCGGCTGAGGCTCGAGGTGGAAGCGAACGCGGTATTTAAGGCGCGCGGCGTCCTGCGCAGCTAATCCGCGGTCGTTTCTTTAGGGGGCCGTGTGGTAGCGGCGAGCCATTGGCCCGGCGGCGACATCGTGCAGGTGCCAAGAGACCCGGCCTAGCTCACGCGCCGCGCCGTCCGTTTAGCCGCTTATCGTCCGCAAGATCAGGCGACTTAGCCATTCTTGCAGTTTCGGGCATCTTACGTGCATTCGGGCGCATGGGCTCTTGAACGCAGCGCCGATCTCGCACCGATAAACGAAAAGAGGGGTGTTGGGAGGACCTCGGACAAGGCGAACGCTACCACGATTGCCACAATACGGGCATGAAGCAGCCGATCGTCTAAGCCTGATCGGAGGTCTGCTAAACAGGTCTGGCACTCCAAACCGGCTGTTCTGGGTTTTGTCCGAAACACCCTAAGAGCAACCGTTCCAACCGCGATAATTTGGATTCGGATTGCAAACCCTCATGTGTGACTATCACTACTGCGCATCAGCGCGATTAGCCTGCTGAGCTTGTCGTTGGCGGTGTGGATCGCGCGTATCACCGGTCATTCTGATGGCTGCAGTTCAGGACGTCGATCATTGAATCATGCCAGCACCGCTTGAGCCGCCGTGCGCTCCCCGTGCTCGAACGCCTCGGCAAAATCGTCCAAGCCTGCATTGGTCATGCCGAGTGCACGTCCCTCGTCCTGCCAGCCCGCTACAGCCTGCTCGACCTGCGCCAGCATCTCTTTAGCGCGTGGAAGAGTGATGCGAAAATACGGCAGCACCGACATCAGGGCGTCGATCGTCGCCTCAGGGCCGACCTCTTCCGAGACCCAGGTTTTCAGTTCGCGCACTCGCTCGGGGAATGGATTGATATCGAACGCCGGCGCCAGCCGCCACAGGCCCCGATCGACGTGCAGGAAGCCGTGGTTCATCAGATGATCGTCGACGTTGGTGATCAGGATCGAGAATGCGATCCTGCGCCATAGCTCTTCGATATCGGCGGTAGGTGCGATTCCATTAACCCGGAGGGCATCGACGATCTCGGTATAGGCGTGCTCCTGCGCATCGCCCGGCTCCGCGCCGATCATCGTCGCCGCGGAGACGTACATGAGGCGCCCGCCTCCTGCAGGGCGATCGAATCGCCGGATCAGCGCGATCGCGTCGCCATCGCTCTCGACCAACCGGGCGTCGGCTGCGTCGATCCCAGCGCGGCGGGCAAGCCGCATTGCCAGCACCTCCCCTCGCGGAACCGAGCGCTCGTCGGCGACGCTCGGAAACTTGCCGATCGACAAGCGTCCTTCATCATCGACGACGGTGCATTTTGGGCGCAGTCCGCCGAGCGACGTGCCGCGACCGCGCAGGTAGGCGAGATCGGCGGAGGTTTCTGTGTTCTTTTCAACCGCTCGACTGGCGGCGAGAAGATGGCTTAGCTCGATCAACGGCGGCGTAGTGCGGCGGCCATCTTCGGTTGCCCGCTGAGCAATCCCCTGCTCATCGACAAGACGCAGCGCGCCAATCCGGCTGGCGTCATCGACCGCCAGCAGATAATCGAGGCCGTTCAGTGCCGGAGCATCGACCTCTTCACCACGGCGGCGGGCGTCCTGCCGCCGCTTGGCATAGTCGCGCTGGATGACCCGCTTTCCCCAGCCGTCCGGTTCGGTGTCGGCGATAGCGGCATGGAAGACAGAGCCGATGCCCACCTTGCGATGAAACTGCGGGCCGGCAACGAGGGGTAGCGCGGGCTCAAGGGCGAAGCGGTCGGGGCCGACTAGCCAGGTGGCATCATATTCGAAGCCGGCGCTCTCGCGGCTTCCCTGCTGATTGTAGTGCAGCAACCCAACGCCGCGGGCTTCATCGCCGATTTGGATGCCGATCGTCCGCCTCACAGCGAAACCGGCGGTTTGGGTCTGCGGACGCGCTGCGGCATGCGTTCCACGTCGAGCAACAGACCCTGCTCATCTTTCCTGGCGTCGAGGATCTCTCCAAGGCTCTCGCCAAAACCCAGAACGAAGAAGGTCATGGCGTATGTACCCAACGCGACGGTCGGGTCGCCTTTTTCCAGCTTGAGATATGTGCTCTTGGCCACACCGATGCGTTCAGCCATCATGACGACCGTGAGGCTGCGCTTCTTGCGCGCCAGCGCAATATCGGCGCCCAGCTTCGTCAAGCTGCGCCGCACGCGGGGCGGGAGAGTATCAGCGATGGTCGATCGCATTTAGTGTCTCATATAAACGGCCATCGGGCTAATACGGTGCGTTATACACGACCTTGGTTTAACAGTCGAGCTTGTGGGTTCGAGATGCGATGAGGCCGCTCTTCCACCCTGCCGTCGAGGACATCCGACCCAAGATGATTCTCCATGCGCTCGCCGATCCGGAGCGCGGAGCGATCTGCGCGCGCATCGGTGGCGAGGGTTCCGGAGGGACGTGTTCTGCCAACGCCCACGCGCGGGACCGCTTGATCCCGAGGTCCTCGCTCTCCGCGCACATCAAGATGCTGCGGGAGGCGGGCCTGATCAGGTGCGAGCGCCAGGGCGTGGAGCTGCGCAACCATCCCCGCTGCGATGAGCTGTACCAGCACCTTATCGAAACGCCGTGAGCGAAGCTTGCGATCGCTGTATTGCTGCTCTGACGGCGTGCGTGGTCGTGGCGCTCCCATGACGAACCGGCCCCATATGGCTTCGTTCCATTCCAACGACAGAATCGCACCATCAAACCGTGGGATCAAACACCTAGGATACGCGGCCGCTTAGGAGTCTCAAGCGTAGAGCGCGATGCGCGTTCGTTATCTTTAATTCGTCATAGAATGCTGTACGATCCTTCCATGACAGCACGAACGTTCATCACTCTCACAACCGCGTCGCTCGCCTCAGCGCTGTTCGTAGCGTGCTCTCCGCCCGCCAACGCACAGGCGGAGAACGACACGAGCGTTGCCCGGCGAACCCGTATCGCTCTGGGGCCCCAGATTGTGCCGAGTTTTCCTGGTGCCGACAGCGTCGGTATCCGGCCGCTCGTCGATGTTGCACGCGCGAGGGGCGACGAGCCGTTCGCCTTCGAGGCACCGGATGAAAGCTTTGGCTTCAGCTTGGCCCGCACGGGCAAATGGCAGTTCGGCCCCGCCCTCGGCTTCGAAGGACAGCGTTCGCGCGACAACACTAATGGAATGCTGCCCAAAGTCGGATTTACGTTCGAGTTGGGCGGCTTTGTTCAATATCAACTCGCACCGAACTTCCGGCTTCGAACCGAAGGGCGTCAGGGCATCGGTGGTCACAAGGGGCTGATCGGAACAGTTGGTGCCGACTATGTTATCCGCGACGCCGACCGCTGGCTGTTCTCCGTCGGTCCACGCATCACCGTTGTGAACGGTCGCTACAGCCGCGCTTACTTCGGCATTGATCCCGCGACCGCGATGACCGCATCGCTCCCCGCCTTTCGCGCAAACGGTGGTTTGCAGGCGGTCGGCATGACCGCAGGCGCCATCCGCCAGATCAGCACCCGCTGGGGGATCTACACTTACGCTAAGTATGATCGGCTTGTTGCCGACCCGGGTAGGTCGCCCGTGGTGCGCGCATTTGGCACGCGCAACCAGCTCTCAGGTGGTGTCGCGCTAAGCTATACCTTCGGCGGCAGTTGACCCTCTGCGTGCGAGCAATTCACACCGTCCGCTTACGGGTGCCGCTTTTGCGAACGGGAACGGCACGATCTGGTGGTTGGCGGCCCGACCGCTTTTTTGGCATCGCGCGGTAGAAGCGGACGGAAGTGCGACCGAGGTGTTGCAGAAAGTTGCGTCATCAGTAGCCTGACGACGTGAATAGCAACGAAGAAGAGAAAACCGAAGACGGGGACATCGTTGGCGTAGACGATTTCATCTCCTACAGCCCGGTGCTGGGGTGCATGGTCGTGCCGGCTTGCGGCATTGCCTTGCTACTGTCTTGGTTGATCAATCAGTTTGGCGCACCAGCGTGGACAACCTATACGGTCGGTCTGGTGTATGTGACCCTTCCGTTCGCTGCCTTCACATGGTGGAGCTGGAACAGGAAGGCTATTCGGCTGCGGGATGGACGAGTGCTGCAAGGTCGCGCAGCAAGGAGGTTCGCTTTAACTCTGTGGCTCATAGCTACCGTCGTCATTCTCTACCGCTTCATGACTTGGTGAACCGAACGGCGCCACCTCGTGGCTAGCTGCCGTCGCGATCGCCACCAGGCGGGTGATCCGCTGTTCAGCAGCCATGGCGAGGCAGGTTAGTTTAGCCCGCACGTATTCCGGGACCAAAGCTTCACTAGCCTCAGCGGCGCATAAGCGGTTTCGCTGAGCGTTCCATCGCTGCTGCTCAATACTTAAGCGTAAAGCACCACTCGTATCGTCGCTGGCACGCAGATGCGCAAAGGTGATTTTTAACCGAGATTGTAGGCGCTGCTCGACCTCATTCTCGGCGGTTTCTGCGAGGCATAAAGTATATGGCCGCACGTCATCGGCGCTCGGCCGCACACATTCAGCGGGCCCAATATCTACTTGGCTGATTAGCATCGCTGTCAGCAATATCACACAAAATATACGTGCGCCGAAGCTTCTCGGCTAACCTGCCTACAAATTCAAACGTCCGCAATTGATGACGTGGACGGCTCTCCACCCCTCCATCGGGATAGCGTGCACATGAGTCGGAAGGAGATCCGCCGGCTCACGCTGTGGTGCTATCCTTCGATGAGAAGTCACAGATCCAGGCGCTTGACCGCACCCAGCCCGGCCTCCCGATGAAGAAGGGGCGCGCGGGCACCATGACCCATGACTACAAACGCCACGGCACGACCACGCTGTTTGCCGCGCTCAATGCACTGGACTGAACGGTCATCGACCCGAACATGCAGCGTCATCGCCATCAGGAGTTCATCCGGCTCCTCAATCGCATCGAGCGTGAGGTGCCTTCCGACAAGGCGATCCACGTGATCCTCGGCAACTAGGCCGCTCACAAGAAGGACAAGGTCCAGCAATTGCTCGCCCGCCATCCCCGCTGGGCCTTCCACTTCACGCCGACCTCGTGCTCATGGCTCAACGCCGTCGAGGCTTCTTCGCCAAGCTGACCCGGCGCCGGCTCAAGCACGGCGTGTTCCATTCCATCGTCGATCTCCAGGCCCCATCAATCGCTTCATCCGCAAATACAACGCCGCAGATCCCAGACCCTTCATCTGGAAGGGCATCCCGATGAAATCATCACGGCTCGAAACCGAGGGTTTCAAACGTTGGAATCAATCCACTAGCTGCCATTCGCTTTATAGCGCGCGCTCCAAAATCTGGATGCTGGGGAGTTAGCCACCAGTGCCGACCGTATCTAGGGTCACTTGGCAAATAGCTGAAGTCCTAGAGAAAACAGTGGTGGCGCTGTTCCGGTTCATGCAGTAAGCATCTGATCTAAAATCTATCCTTACATGCCAAGGCTGCGTCACGATACGGGCGGCGGCCGGCAAGGTGTCAAGGATGTATTTGGATATGTATCGGTACGTGCAAAAGGTCACCGCCGACTTGATCGCTTAGAAGATAATTCGTCTCATTCGGCATTTCTGTGGAACCGATAATCCGATCGGTCACTTTACAGATCAGTGCGTCCGCAGTAACGCCCCGGAATAAATAAATGGAGTGTTTGAATTATGGATGCCAATTCGCCCGATAGTGTTTCGCTTGCTACTGAACTGACGATTGCCTGGTTATCGAATACGAACACTCGCGCCGCCGTAGATGACGTTCCGGCCTTCTTAAGGTCGATGCATGAAGCGGTCTTGAGCCTATCCAATCCTGCCGCTGCGGCCCCTGCCGATGTACAGGAAGAGGTCCATGAGCCGGCAGTGACCGCTAGGAAATCATTGTCGTCGCCTGACCACATTATTTCTATGATCAACGGTAAGCCTTACAGGGCTTTGAAACGCCACCTGACGACGAATGGTCTGACGCCAGCCGAGTATCGCGAGCGTTATAATCTTAAGTCGGATTACCCTATGGTCGCACCTACGTATGCACAGGCTCGGCGTGAGATAGCGCGTCAGATTGGCCTTGGACAGGGCCGTAAATCGAAGGCGGAGAGGACTCCGGCGCCCGTTAAGGCCGCAAAGAAACCTAAAGCCGCGAAAGCGCCTGTAGAGGCTTCTAAAGGCGAATAACGGGTCTGCAGCTTGGATCAATACGATACTGGTTAACGAGCCACCAGTCGCGTAGAATTCTGTGTTTGTTGTTTCCGCATAAACAACTCCGGGAAAGGGGGCGGCCTTATGGTCGGCCCCTTTTTGAGCGCTTGCCGGCGGCCAAGCGTAGTGGTCGGCCTAATTGTCCGCATGGACGCTCCACTGCAAAGCCCAACAGGCTGGCCGGTCTTACCCTTTGCGCTCGGTATGCTCTAGCTGCGGCGGGGCCGAGCGCGTTTCCACGAGCTCGGCCGTCACGAAAATGGCGGCTTTGTCGTAGATCGCAACCAATACCTGCGGGACCGCTTCGCTGGTTGCGCCCGGCGCGCCGGCGCCTTCCGGCTTGTGGACGAAAAGCGTCAGCCGGTAACGAAGTTCCTCAGGACGCCTTGCGCACGATCTATTCCAGCAGCAATGGGCTATGGAGCACAGGGGTTAGGAGCCCAGGATGCGTTCATCGACCTTGAACCCGGCTTCTCCAATCATCTGCTTGGCGCGAACGCCATACGGGCAGGCGTGGGCAGGCAGGCAGGTAGGGCCATACGGTACAATATCGCGGTCTTATTGTGATCCATCTGCCATTCCGTGAACTTGAATGCTCTTGCCGCTACAGCGCGGCCCCGCCAAGTCGTTCCGCTCGGGATCGTTCAGCGTCCCCTTCCTTTCGCGTATTGGTGCGGGCGGGAACGGATAGTGTTGCTGCAGCCAATCGAGCACGCGCGCCTGCAATGCGATCCGGCAGTCCGAGTAGCTATGGTCGGTCGCGAAGTGGGCCACCGACAGACTACCGCCTCCAATTGCCTGCACCGCCGCGGCGAGACCTTTGCCTGCGGTCGAAAACCCGTCGTCCGACGTCACGATCAGCAAGGGTCGATCAGCAAGACGCGCGCCGATAGCGGCTAACCGCCATCGGTCGGCATTGACGCGCGCTTCTTCAGCGAGTGAGCGCGGCGATGTGCCTGCCAAGATGTGCAGCCCCGCACTGGTCCCGACATTCTGGTCGATCTTTGCGGCCGATAGCTCGATGTCGGAGCTTCCAAAAGCGCGTCCGAGATCAACACAAGAGAGTAGCACCGCACCGAGCACATCGGCCTGCGCGGCGCAGAGCTGCGCCGCTACAAACCCGCCCATGCTATGCCCGATGACTAAAATCCGCGCTGGATCGATCCGGTGCCCCGCTCCCGTCCTCGACAGCCAGTCAAGCGCCGCCGCCGCATCTTCGACACAATGTTCGAAGCTGAATTGCCCGGGCCCGCCCCATGATCCTCGATAGTGGACGGTCAGCACGTTCCAACCGGCGCGGCGCAGGCTTTGCGCCAAATCGATATTCTGCTCGTTGCCAGGAAGACCGTGAAGCAAAAGGATGGTCGGATGCGGCCCCTCGCCGGCGGCCGTATAGAGCAAGGCGTTGAGGTTGTGTCCCCCGCTCGGAATTGCCTGTGCCAGCGTCGTGGCCGGCGCGTGCGGTGACGGCGGCGGGTCGCCGTACAGCGCGGCAGGGAGGCCCGTCATGCGAGCGTCGCGATCCGTTCAGCCGCCCGCCCGATTGCCTGCCGCGCGTGCTTCGGCAGATCGCACCGCGTGCGCAACAGCGCATCGATCCGCTCTTGCAGGACGCGCTGCTCGATGGAGCCTGGCAGCAGCGGCTCGATACCGCGAAGCATCGTGAAGGTCATACCGGCATGCACGCCGGGCGCGGCATCGCTGGCGGGCATCCGCGCAAGCGCGGTTGATGCGGCCCCGAGCGCATGCATCAGTTCGATCGCTGCGCCCATCAATGCGGTCTGCTCGCGCTCCACATCCCCGCCTGTGCGACCAAAGCACTGGACAAGGCAGCGCAGCAGCAGGCCATAGGTCGCACAGGCAAAATCGAGAAGTTCGGCGGCCACGGGGCTATCGATGAACACCTTGCCTCCCGGTTCGGGCGGCTCGCGCAATACCGGGCTGTCGGCGACCGGCCAGGCGGGGGCGAAATCCGGATCGGCTAGGGCGGCCGCATTGAGCTCGTCCTGTATCTGCAGGAAGCTGCGATAATGCGATTCCTCGCGGTCGGCCGTAGCGCCCTCGCCTTGCTCGACAATGATATCGATCGCACGGTTTGCGCCAGCCAAGTCGACAATTGGCTCCACGCCCTCAAGATCAATCACCGTACGCGACACCTGGCTAGTGGCGCCGGTCAGAAATAGCCCCTCGCCGCCAAGGTCCTGATCGAGCGCGATCACATTGGCGCGGATCGCTTCGTAGAGATGGCCAATCGTCGCATATTCTTGCACGCTCGGCATCAAACCGAGATGCGGCTGGACGCGGCGATACGTGTCCTGCTCGAATGCCTCGCTGTCCTCGCCGCGCGCGCCCTGTGGCCGTTCGAGAAACACGAAATGCTTGAGCGTCTCTGCGTCGAACCCGGTTAGCCGGACTGCGACGCCCGATGGGAAATAGCCCGGCGCGACTGGGAAATTGGGCCGCCCGAAATGCGGCCGCCCCCCAACCGCGACGGTCAGGTTGGCAACCATCACGAGATGCCCCATCTCCTCGATCGCTACGTCCATGATCGCCCTGCGCCAGCGTTCGAGCTTTTCCCCCATTGCCTGCGAAACGCCGGGGTCGCCCTCGCGCTTCAGGCTGAACGCGGCATAGAGATAGCTGCACATCAAGGTATGTTCGATCTCGGAAGCCTCGGCGAGCAGATGGAGCAGCTGTTCGCGCGAGCCGAGGACCACTGGTTGGCCCGCCACGTCTTCGATAATCGCTTGTGACCGCACCGGCTCAGCGCCCGAGCGGCGAGTTGCCATAGTCGGCCAGGAGTGCGGCCGCATCGTCATAGATCGCGGTCGCTCCGGCCGCGCCGAGCACCGCGTCGGTGAACTTGCCGGACCGCAACGCCACCGCAGCGATACCGCACTTCATGGCCGCCTCGATATCGTATGGCGTGTCGCCGACAACCAACACCTCGGCGGCCGAAATGCCCGGCAGCTTGGCGAGCGCGGTGGCGAAGATATCGGGCGCCGGCTTGGTCTGTTCGACATCGTCACTGCTTGTCGTCGCGCTGACCAGCGCCCGCGCGCCGAGCAGGTCGAGATAGTGATCGAGCTCCGCTGCCGATGCCGAGGACGCCAGCACGACCTGCTGCCCGAGCGCGTGCGCATGGGCGAGCAGATCGTGCGCGCCGACGAACGGCTTGGCCTTGTCCAGAAACTTCGCCTTAAAGATCCGGCCATGCGCGTCACCCAGCTTTTCCTGCGCGTCCTCGTCGATATCGGGGAGCAGGGTGGGCACAAGCATGTCTGTCCCCTTCCCCATCTGATCATGCAGCGTTTGGCGGTCGAAATTGGCGCCCATTTCTGCGAACGCTTCCTCCCAGGCCGCCACATGCATGTCGTTGCTGTCAATCAGAGTGCCGTCGATATCGAAGAAGATTGCTTTGAACTGCCGGGCAGCAGGGCCTCGAGCGTCTGACATGATCTTCTTCCAGTTTGTTTGGTGCGCAAGTCGAGCATGCAATGCGACCCACCAACAATCCGGACCTTCGCAAGCTCCCCGCCCCCGCCAAAAAAATAGCCGGGACGAAGCTAACATGGCGGTCGGCGTAGGTCCGACTGCCCTACGGCCTTTGCTTGACCTGTGGCTGGCCCTGTTCGCTCCTGTGGGCCCTGCATAACAGAAAGCGCCTGACGGTGATTAGGAGCGGCACCGGAGGGAGCCGTGGCGCGTTGGTAGTTGAGTAGCCTACGGGTTCGCCTGCTTGCTGCCCGTCAGAATAAGGAAGATCCCGTGGACAACGACAAGGTGCCAATGCCCGCCAGCGGGCAAGGCAGCACAAAAATACACTCGGATGGTGTCGGTGACAGCGAGACTCATGGTCGCAGCGCAGGCGGAGAGTCCGGGGGTGGCAGCTATGATAACCCCCATACTGGCAAGCAGGAGCGTGGCGAGAGTGCTGCCTTCGAAGGCGGGCAGAGCGTACAAGGCTACTTTGGCCCAGGCCAGGCGGATGGGAAGAAGGCAGACACCGATAAGATCGGCCGTGTTGGCCAAGGTGGCGCGACATCTGGCGGGTTCAGTGGAGCTCGCCGATCAAATGATGTGGAAAGCGATGGCCTATCGCAGGCGACGCAGGATCCTGAGCCTCGCGTCGTTGCGGCAGGCGATCGCAGCTTTGGAATCATTGAAGCGAGTGGGATTGCCGAGGCAGAAGTGCATGGCAAGGTGGGCACCGACGCTTCCTACGAAGCCGAGCAAGAGCGTCCCGGATCGGGCTGAGTTTCCCGCTGATTGGATGCCGTTCCGAAGTCTGGAGATCAGCAGATTGTACCCTGAAGGTCGGCGTCAGCGCGGACAGCGGCAGCAGGTATGCGTTGATCACCGGCTGCATCGAGGCGGCGTCGCCGTGCAGATCCCGACAGATCGAAGGCAGTGCGACGTTCGTGACGGAGCCGTCGATAAAGGCAAGGATGGACGCCAGCATCATAGCCGTGAGGATCATCCCAGCGTTCGCCGATGCAGAGTTCGCGCCGGCCTTTGGCGATGTCGGAGGATCGGTCTCAGCGGCTGTTCTGGTATGCATTTACAGCAGGGAGGGGGAAGCAGCAGGAGAGGATTGCGCGGAGCGTTTCACCCATAACTCGTCGGTCCGCTCCATCGCGATCAGATCGTCCGGGAAGCAGCGGTTCTGGAACGCCAGCGCGTCGTCGAAGCCGCCGTGCAGCCACTGGTCGTATTCGTCGGCATGGAGCAGCACCGGCATGCGGTCGTGGACCGGCCGGATCGCCTCGTTGCAGTCCGTCATGACGCCCGAGTAGACCGGGCCCCATTCATCGCTGATCCGCCAGAGCCCCGCCCAGGCGAAGATCGGCTGGTCCTTCACGCTGAACCAGGTGCGCGTCTTCGAGCCCTTGGGGCCTTCGGCTTCGGCGAAATGGGTCAAGGGGATCAGGCACCGCCACTGCGGCTTCGCAGCCAGCCCCTTCCACATCGGCTTGGCGAGGTCCGCGATGTTGTTGACCGGGCGGGGCTTGGCGGCGGGGGACATGCCCTTCAGGCGCAACGGAAACCCCCACGCCATCGACTGTAGGACGCGGGCGCCTTCCGCCTCCCTGACAACGAGCCCAGGATAGCCGGGATACACCTCATCCGGCGCATTCGACTGAGCGGGATCGGCGACCCCGAAATGTGCGGCGACTTCAGCCGCGCTCTTCCTTACGGTATACAGATTGCACATCGGTCGAACTTACCAGTTCCGGGGCTGCGCGGAAATGCTTTTCCGGTCGCCTCAACCACCGATGATGAAGGGGCGTTCCAAGCGCACGGCGTCGAGAAGGCGCTCGATCGCTAGGATCTCCTGGGCCGTCGGACGCGATCTCATGGGTAGCGCATACTTCTACAGGCCTGTTCAGCCTTGCGTCTCCCGATCGCCTTGGGTCATCGGCCGGCGTTTGGTCGCTTGGCATGGAGATCATGTTCTACTTTCTGTTGCCGATCAGCATCTTGCTTTTGACAGGCCTGAGCCGATCGGCCTTCTCGCTTGGTGCTGTGCACTCCTGGCCGGCCAACAGATTTATCTGTGGTCGATCCAAGGGGCGCCGGATGTTGAGTTCTTGGGCTTATTTACGCTTGGCCTTACGTTCGCACCGTTCTTTGCGTTCGGCTTTTTCATCGCACAGTATCGGGGACGAACGCAGGCAGCATGGCTGCTGCCGATGCTTGTGGGCTTGGCTGCGATCGCGACTTCTCATTGCTCGCTGGCGGTGACCCGGCGCACAACCAAATTCATTTTGTCACTCGGCATGATCTGGCTATGGCGCGACCGTGCGGACGCGGAGAACGTCGCATTGCACGCATGCGCTACCTTCTGGTATGTGCTCCCCTCGCTCCCGATGTTCCTGCTGATCCCTGCCTTGCTCCGGCGTGGCGTCGGCTTCTGGCCTTCCCTCATCGCCGGATGCGCCGTCACGATCAGCTTGTATCTGCTGATGACGTGGGCGGCGCCGCGCTTCGGTATCCGGCTTTAGAAGGTAGCGGTGGCATTCAGGGATAGGTAGCGGGTCCACCGCCCCGCCGGTGCGTTCGGCGCCTCTCGAAGGAACCGGCCCTTCGCCAGCAGCACGGCATCGAGTTCGAGCCGCAGCCATGACATCGGTTGATGTCGGATGCGGCCCTCGAGCTGCGTGCCAGCAAAGCTGCCAGAACGGCCGCTCGCATCGCGCACGCCAGTCGACGAGAAGCTGTCTTCCCGCGCCGCGAGCCACATCGGATGCAGCGTCATCATGAGGTCGGTGCGCTTGTCCGGCACGGCCTCGATCCGCACGCCCGGACTGATGACGTTGCTGCGCGAGATTGCATTGTAGAGCCCGGCAGGCGCAAGATCGGCGCGGCGCATCCCGAACAGCGTATCGAACCGCCTATTCGCACCACCGGGCTTGTCGCCACTGGCGTGATCGTACTCGACCGACACCCGCGTCTTCCACGGATCGGTGAAGGTGTAGCCCGTATCGGCATGGATGAACCACGATCGCACCGCCTGCTGCTGCGCATTTGCGGCGACGCTGCTCGACACGTGCCCCCGCTGCAGGATCGCTTCCACTTCGCCGTCGATATGGGCTGGCGCCGGATCGCGGATGAGCCGGACGCTTCCGGTGTGGAGCGAACGATCACGGGTCGCCCGTCCCGGCTGGTCGCGCTCGCCCAGGTGGAAGAGCGATGCCTCCAGCGTTGCGGCCCCGACCGCGCGGGCGCGGCTGACGAGCCCGCCCCACAGAACCAGATCGAACCCTTCATGGTCGAAGCCGACGGCGTTCCGGCGCAGCCGCGCCAGGTCGTCGGGCCGGCGCTGCTGGGGCAGGGTATAGATCAGCGTCGCGTTCCAGCCCGCTCTCCACGTCAGATCGGCGCGCAGCCCCGTATAGCCGTTGGTGGTGTTGCGGTAATCATCGGCCGCGACCAGCCGACGCGAGCCGAGGTTCATCACGAACCGGCCCGCCGCGATCGTCGCGCCGCTGCCCTTACCCAGCAGGCCCGGCATTTTCACTTCCGCGAACGCCTGGACAAGCTCGAGCGCGTTGACCTCGCCAGTTGTGACGGGCGTCCCCCGATCGTCGCCATAGATACGGCTGTCCCACAGCTCCGCTACGAAACGCACAGGGCCGTCACGGTACTGCGCCATCAATGTCGTGCGCAGGTTCAGCAGCTCGTCGAATTCATTGAACCCGGCCCGGGCCTGCCCGTCGATCGCTTCCACGCGCAACCGGGACGTGCCGGAAAAGTCGAGAACGTCCGGCGCTGCTGCGGTCTGCGCCGCGGCAGGCGCGGCGCAGCTCAGCGCGCCCAGAGCGGCTGTCCACCAATGGCCGCGCATCACACCACCAGCCCGAGGAAGTGGAGCACGATGCCTGCGGCAGACGTCGCGAGCAGCGTGACGATGACATTGGCGCGCAGCAGAAACACCGCCACGACCGCGCCCGCGGCGAGCAGCGTCGCCCAGGGATCGATGCTGGCAAGAACGGGTGCATCGAAACGCACCGGACCGAAGCCGATCGTCGCCGTCTGTCGGAACAGCGTGTGCAGCGCGAACCACACCGCCAGATTCAGCACCACGCCGACCACCGCGGCGGTGATCGCCGACAACGCGCCGGCAACCGCAGCATTGCCGCGCAGCCGCTCGATGAACGGTGCGCCAAGGAAGATCCACAGAAAGCACGGCACGAACGTCACCCACGTCGCGAGCAGCCCGCCCAGCGTTCCCGCAAGCAGCGGCGACAGCGCGCCGGAATCGCGATAGGCGCCGAGGAAGCCAACGAATTGCAGGACCATGATGAGCGGCCCCGGCGTCGTTTCAGCCATGCCCAGCCCGTCGAGCATCTCCTTCGGTCTGAGCCACCCGTAATTCTCGACCGCCTGCTGCGCGACATAGGCGAGGACGGCATAAGCACCCCCGAACGTCACCGTCGCCATCGTCGAAAAGAAGGTCGCGATACGGCTGAACACGTCGTCGGGGCCGAGCGCGATCAGCAGCGCCGCGACCGGCACCAGCCACAGCGCCAGCCAGACCAGCGCCGTGCGAACCGTCTCGCGCCACGTCGGCCGCGCATGCGCCGGCAGCTCCTCGCCCAGCAACGTGTCGGCATCTGCGACAACCGCGCCTTTCAACGCCCCGTGGCCACCGCCACGGAACGCGGCAGAGCCCTGTTTGCCCGTCCACCAGCCGATCAGCCCCGCACCGAGCACAATCAGCGGGAACGGTGCGCCGAAGAAGAAGATGAGGACGAACGCGGCCGCCGCAAGCAGGCGCGACGCGGTGCTCTTGAGCGCCCGCCCGCCGATCCGCACCACGGCCTGCGCCACGACCGCCAGCACCGCCGCCTTCAGGCCGAAGAACAGCGCCGAGACGATGCCGACGCGACCGTAGAGGACGTAGATCCAGCTCAGCGCCATGATTGCTATTGCGCCGGGGATGACGAACAGCACGCCGGCGAGAATGCCGTCCTTCGTCTTGTGCATTAGCCAGCCAATATAGGTGGCGAGCTGCTGCGCCTCTGGCCCAGGCAGCAACATGCAATAGTTGAGCGCGTGGAGGAATCGCTGCTCGCCGATCCAGCGCTTCTCTTCGACGAGGATGCGGTGCATCACCGCGATCTGTCCGGCGGGTCCGCCAAACGACAGCATTGCGATCCGCAGCCACACCCAGAACGCCTGCCTGAGTGTGACGGGATCGGGGCGAGGGCGCGCGAGCGCGCCAGCGGCCGCCATAGTCATGCCGACACCCTGCCGCGTGCGGGCTGGTGCGAGGTCCAGTCGTGCTTCTCGCCCTGCGCGTCGCGGCACCATCGATAGAGCGCGTCATAGACTGCCAAGCCCGCATCGAGTTGGGCGTGATCGTCATTGTGCACGCGGGACAAGCCCAGCGAAATCGCCAGCAGTCCGGCTGCCTCCGGCGCGACATCCAGCCGGTCGGTGTCGGCACCTCGCACGATCGCCGCGAGGCGGTTCAACGGCTCGTGCGTGCCGAGTCCGAACGCCTCGACCATGACGTCAAAAGTGCAAAGATGACCGCGATGGCTCCAGAACACACCATCGCCCCCTACATCAAAGGGCTCAGCCTGGTGCTGCTGCGCGACCGGCAGCACCTCGGCAGGCGTGACGAACAGGAAACGGGCATCGGCATCGACGAAGCGGCGAATGAGCCAGGGGCACGCGATCCGGTCGACCTTCGGCCGGGCCCGCGTTACCCACCATGTCCGACCGTCGTCGTGCCGTGCCGGCACATGAGCGAGGGAGAGCACCGGCAGTCCTGCCGCTGTCCACGCGGCGAAGCCTCCTTCCAGAACTTCCGCTGCAACGCCGTCGCTTCGCAGCATCGCGGCGGCCGCAGCCGCCGAAGCACCGCCGTCCTCATCGACTATGATGACGGTCCTATCCGGCTCGCGCTTCCAAGCCAGAACACTTTCAAAGCCAGTGAACTGGGATCCGGGAATCGCTTTATCGGAAGCAGCCCGCAGGTCGAGGATGCACGGCACCCCTGGCAGCGCGATGAGGCGGGCAAGTTTATCGGGGGTGATTGCGTTATGAGCAGGCACGGCGCGTCCTTGGCATATGGAGCTGGACGCGATTCTTTAGCTGACGCCTCGTGGGGAGATCGCGATCCCCATGCGCCTAGTCAGCCACGATCAATAAGCCTTGTCAATTATTCCGCACGGGAAAACCGATGATCGGCTTACCCTAACCCTGGGGCCGCTTTTGGGAGTGCGCGGCGGCCGAACGAATGGCTGAGAATGGGCGATTCGCGACTGGCGGCGTTGCAGCCCGTTAGCTGGCGGTCGCCTTTCAGGTATGTTGATGGCCCCTGCACGTCATCAACGGGGAAGAGTGGTGGTAGGCGTCCGGCAGCTCTATCAGCAAACCAGTTGCTGACGTTATTGTCCGTCTATATCACGGCTTGACCAGGGCGTTGCAGGAGAGCTCGATGAGTCCCGACGTAAAAACCCGCCTTGGCGGTTTTGGCTGCGTTGTGGCCGGCGCTGCGATATCGTGGCCTACAATCTTTGATCGGCTCCGGCTGGCAGAGCAGGGTATCCCCCAGATCAACACTTGGTCAGTCACTTCCGCCTTGGTGGGGCCGCTGATCATCATCGGTCTCACGCTGATGATCTTCGGAGCGAGAACCGAAGCGTTGACGCGTGATGCGGAGAAGAAGCGCCTGACTCTCTTCGGCAATGCGATTGCTCTAGCATGCGCCGTGGCTGGGTTCGGTGGGATGCTGGGCACGACCTATCTGCTGCGATCCTACGGATATCAATAAGTCGAGCTTCGATACGCAGACGAGCAGCTATCGTTTGCGGGAAGCGGAACGACAGCTTTGGGTTGGGGAGCGGGAAAGCGGCGCTTGCCCAGAGTGGCCGTCTGCTACAACTTTCCTTTCGGTTCGGAGATGTGACGTGCTGACTGCTGTCCTGATGCTCGCTGCGGCCGCCGATCAACAGCTGGTCGTCGCTTCCTTCACTCCGCCGGCGGCCAATCCGGATGGGATGGTAGCAGAGCAGATCAAAAAACCCGCCAACGTTTCGCCAGAGGCATTCGCCGACAAACTGGTTGAGGCGGAAGGGCTGACATCTTGGAGAGCCATGGAACCGATCAATTCGCCGCGGGGTGCGACATTGGCATACAGGTCTCGCCAGGCCGGAAACGGTCGCGAAGTGGTGGTTTACTATTCTCCCGCTGCTGAAACAGTTTGCCGGATACGCCGAGAGCGGGGAGGTCTTTCCGACGCTCACCAAGCAGCCATCCGGTGGTGTGCCGCCTCGCTGGGTGTAACGCTCCCCAAGCCAGCGCCCTCCGCGCGCAATAACTAGCGGCAGCTTTTGAAAATAGACCTGGCGTCCGGAAATGGGCGGCTCCGGCCCGTCTGCTTTTCAACCCGTTAGCTGCCGGTCGGCTTTCGGGCTTCGCGAACGGGCCAGCGCGTCCTGAACGACTGAAAGTGGGTGGGAAGCGGAACGGCCGCTTCTCTATCGCGGCTTAAGTCAACAGGCACAGGCCACTCTCCGCCGCCGCGAGTGCGCCGGTCTGACGAATGGTAGGCGACGGAATACAAATACTGTTTTTTTGCCGCGCTTGAGATCGCCACACGGGGTTCGTGCTTCTCTCCGGGGTCGGCACGTAGCCGCCCCATGATGGGGTAAGAGAAAGCGGCGTGGATCAATCTTTTGGGCGCCCTTGTCGCTAGCGACAGGGCTGCAGCCGTTACGATCTCACACCACCTTCGTCCCCGTGAGGACCTCTTCCTGCCGAGGCAGAACCGCTAAAGCTCCTGTCTGAGATCGTATCAAGCGGCCGCGGGCGCGGTACCGGGTTCGCTGCCCCAGCGGAAGTCGGTGCCATCCGTCCACATGCGGTGGAGAACGACGGCCAGGCGACGCGCGACGGCGACGATGGCGCGGCGCATGCCCCGGCGCTGTGCAACCTTCATCCCCCAGGTCTTGAGCCACGACCAGTGCCGGCTCTGGGTCAACAGGATCTGCGCCGCTTCGTACAGCATGGTTCGCAGCATGGTGTCTCCGGACTTGGAGATGCCGCCGTCATAGTCGACCTCGCCCGACTGATGCCGCCGGGGTGTCAGCCCGGCATGCGCACCGACTGCTCTGGAATGGACGAAGCGCTGCGGCTGATCGATCGAGGCCCGATAGGTGAGCGCAACCACCGGGCCGACGCCGGGCGCGGCCATCAACCGCCGGCACACCGGATCGTGCCGGACCGTGTCGAGGAGCATCTTGTGGAGCGTGGCCAGCTGCTGGCGCATTAACGTACGGCGCTGCCAACCAGCAGCCGTCAAGTCCTGCAACCACGCTCGTAGGATGCCGGCAAAATTGCCCTGCTCGTTTTATTGCGTGATTTTGTGGAATGCGCGCCCTTGGACGCCATTGAAGAGCGTGCGAAGGTGCTTCTTGCCGCACTGCGCTATGAGGCGAGCAATAGGCGGGGTGGACTGTGCCCATCTTTGTCGCCTCTTGGGTAATCTACGCAACGCATTAGGCGGGGCCGCACTCCCGTTAAATATCGAAAACACGTTTTGGTCCTTTTTGGCCATCACGCCGCCGCTGCCTCAGGAGGCGTCTAGCAGCAAGCCCGGGCTATCCGAGCCATAAAATTACTGTCCGCTTCTGGACGCTGACGGCCTGCTGCTTATGCGTGTTCGCACGACCATAGCGGCTGTGCCGGTCCTGAAACTGCTCATCTATCTGTGTGAGCGAAAATATATTTGGCAGTTAGCGCAGCGGTGGAACGTCCGCACATGCCCACGGTTGGGGGGGCAGCACCACGGCGAGCACGATCGAGCCGGGGCGGCTCGTTGAACCGCTGCAACTGGGGGAATTCATATGTTTTTGCTTCGTCAGATTTTCGCACTGTTCTCCTTGCTGATCTTGGCGGCAGCCGGATACCTGCTGTGGACTTGGTATCAGGGGGACTGGGTACGCGATGCCGCTGGGGCGTTGGTTAAGGTCCGGCACGATTGGATGTTGTGGACGGGGGCAGCGTTGCTGGCGTGGTCACTCCTAGGTCGCTTCGTCGTCCGCCTGCTGCTCGCAAGGACCGACCAGGATCCAATGCGGGTCGAGCGCGGCATCGGACAGATGCTCGACAGCCCAAGCGGCGCGCGGCTGCATGTCGAAACGTTCGGTTCTGTGGATGCACCCCCGCTTGTCCTCGTCCACGGCTGGTCTCAGGACAGTCGCATGTGGTTCTACGCCAAGCGCGATCTTGCGCGGCAGTTCCGTGTGATCGTGTGGGATCTTCCCGGCCTGGGCAAATCCAAGAGGCCCGCCGGCGGACGCGTCTGCCTGTCGAACTTTGCGCAGGATCTTGCAGCCGTGGTTGCCTTTGCGGGAAGGCCCGCAGTGGTCGTTGGCCACAGCATCGGCGGCATGACCATTCAAACGCTAGCACGAGACCGCCCGGAATTGTTTGGACGCGAGGTCATGGGGGTCGTTCTTTGCAACACTACCTATGTCAATCCGCTGAAGACGATGGTTTTAAGCGGACTCGCTCGAGCAATCCGCTGGCCGATCCTCGAACCGATGATGCGGCTTAATATCCTGCTGCTGCCGTTCGCGTGGGCGAGTTCGTGGCAGAGCTACTTTAGCGGATCAACGCACGTATCGACTCGGCTTGGCTTCGGCAAATATGTCACGCGCTCGCAGCTGGACGCCAGCGCTTGGATGATGACCGTCAACTCGCCAGCGGTTTCCGCCCGCGGGGACCTCGCGATGTTCCGCTGGGATTCGGAATTAGCATTGGCTGATGCCGATGTTCCCACGCTTGTTATCGGCGGCGACATAGACATCCTCACCAAGCTCGAAGCGTCGCGCACCATCGCATCGGCGACTTCGGGACGACTGATGGTGGTCGAGGGCGTAAACCATATGGGCCCTGTGGAGCGTGCCGATCTTTACAACGACGCGATTGCTGCGTTTGCAGGGCCGCTCTTAACGGCTCCTGCCTGACTGCTGATATTCACGTTTTTGAACCGTCCCGAAGTCCGCCAGACGCCGTGGGGATGTGAGCTAAACCATATCGATATTGCTTGGGCCGGATGGTATCCATCTCGACCCCCGCAAGCAGCATGTTCCCGATGAGCTGCAGCAGCCGGCGATGGTTGAATCAGTCGATCCATTCGCAGGTCGCGTATTCCACCGCTTCATGACTTGGTGAACCGAACGGGGCGACCTGGTGGTCAGCCGCCGTCCGCCTCATCTCGCACGCTGACTTCCCGCAGCCAATCATCATACATGTAAATTACGCGCCCGCTCTCAAGTAGGAAAGTCCGCTCAGTGAGATACCTGTAATCCTTTCTGGAGCAAATCCAGTAAACCAGGATAATTCTGGCACTAATCGCATCCATATCCCTGACGTTGCAGCCTTCATCGCGCCGATCAACTTCATGGACCTTCGGAAGTTGCCAATCATGAAAGGTCTTCGACTTGAGCGTGAGCTTGGCGAAGGTCATTACATCCTGCGCTTCCGCTGCGGTGATAAGCCGTTGAACCACAGCGATCCCGGACGCCTTTTGGCTCGCGCAGGTGGGGTCGGGCGTCGAGCACGCCGCCACGATAAGCAGCATCAGGAGAGCTACGGCTCGCATTTATCTCACATATCTCAGTTGAATGTCCCCCAAGTGGCGATTTCTTGCCGGTGGGCTTTCGGGCCATGCGATCGGGCCAGCGGGTCCTGAACGGCGAAAGGTGCTGGAAAGCGGCCGGGGCTTACAACAACGGGCGGCTAAGAGCGTCATTCAGATGCAGGGAGGGTGCGCCAATCTTCTGTAGGTAATTCAGACGCGGGCACGTACTTCGAAGCCAAATTCCGGAAGATTGCGGAAATTGCGGCTCCGGCCCCGCTGTAGTGATTAAGCGAGCGAGTCACTTGCCACCCGTGGCTGAAAAGACGCAGATCGATCGATGTCCCATCCATTACAATTTCGGGCAGCTGGTCCGTGGGTGACGGGACAAAGACGGATGGGGTCGGAACAGTGAGCGGCGCCACTCCTGCAGCTATGGCAACATACTCTTCCTGCTTTAGCGGTGCTTGCCACCGGGCCTCTATGTCGTAACGATTGCAGTACTCCTGACGCCGCAACCGGAGGACATCGATCTTGGCTTCGGCGTCTCCTCGCCGGGAGATGCGCATGACCCAAGCCTTACCCGGATGCTCCAATGATGGTGTGGCTGCAAACTCGATCACCCCTGACGCTGTTGGTGGTTCACCCGCCGAGTCGATAGCGGGCGGCAGGGGCTGTTCGCTGCATCTTGGGGAGACCTGCGCCACCGTCTGAGCCTGCGGAACCAAAGTCGTCATTGCGATCAAGACCGACAGCATCGCAACCTTCCTATGTACGACCGCAACAAGGATCGCTTTCGTTCTGATACCCTCGCCGCGGATCGGCTGCAATTGGCCGAAAACTGCCCGACAGCTTTCTGCACGATAGCTGCGATATCTGCGATAGCTGCGATAGCTGCGATAGCTGCGATAGCTGCGATAGCTGCCTTAGCAGCGTGGCGACGTGGCTCGGCTCGTGTTAGCTTAGACTCGGTCTGAGGAGCTTGCATGTTAGCCGCAGCTGTAAACTGCGCCTAAGAAATCCATCGTCCAGTTGTCGATTCCCTGCCTGAGCGCAGACCGCAAGATAGAATACTTTAAAGCCGTAGTCGTACTCGTAATCGGAGCACGTGCCCGACGTCTGTCCGCCCTTGTTTGGTAGCTTGAATGCAGAATAATAACTGGAGATGATTGAGGAATTGGTTGTCCTGCACTGATCCGATTCAGAAGAGCGCGGCGCTTGAATTTTCACGCCATCAAGCCCGGCCCTCCACACTTCAACGATTTGGGAAGCTCTGCGAAGATTATGCTCAGAGGGCTCTGGCCGGCGCCCTCGATCAATCATGCATTGCCGGAGCCTTATCCGGGTAGCGTCGCGATCACCGTACCGTGAATGATAACGCAGATAGCATATCGAGAACTGGGTGTCGGTTATTGCTACCATCCGAGCGGCATTGCTGGAAAAAATCGCCCGCTTTTCATGTTCGCCGGCGTCCTCAACATACATAAGGGCGAGGACCGCGAAAGTTGAAATGACGGAAAGCATGTCGATACGTCCCTGGATTCAGCGACGTTTTGATGCCGCAACTCGGACCTCAACTGCAATGGCAGAGAATGAGCGATTTCGGACCGTCTGCCTTGGGCATCGGCGAGGCGGATCGCGAACAGCGATAAGTGGGTGGAATGCAGTCCTGCGGGCTTAGGGCACATGAACCGGGTTAGCCGCCGCTTGCGCGCCGCTGCATTAAACGGATCGCGCTATAATCTGTGCGGCTTTGATGCCTGCTGCCGCAATGGCGCCACTGCCAGGAAGGTCAGGATCGAACGACGCAATGGTCATGGCGGCGGGAAACTTGCTATTCGCAATGCGTGTCATGCATGCGCTCAGCTGGTCGACACTGAGACCTCCCGGTGCCGCGTACACATTGGCCTGCCCGACAGAGGTATCCAAGCAATCGAGGTCAAGATGGATCAGGACTTTAGACGGGATGGTCTTGAGGCACGAGTTTAGCTCGCCAGCGAAGTCAATGCCGCTTGATCCGCCATAGACCGCCCGAATGCCGTGTGCCTCCACCTTCTCACGCTGACCGGGCTCGAAATCGCGAATGCCGCAGTATACCAAATGACAAAGATTGACGGGGTGGTGTCCTGGGATTGATTGCGCAAGCTTCTTCCAGCATTGCCCGGCAAGCGTCGCCACCCCCATACCGTCGAAGTAGCCGCCGGTTACTTCGTCAGGCGTGTTGAAATCTGGGTGAGCATCAAACCAAACGACGCCCGTTTCCGGATCGCCGAGACCGGCATGGACGCCCACACTCGTGTTACAGTTGCCAGCGAGAATGATCGGGAACCGGTTGTTGGTCTTAGCGCCCGACACCGCTGCTGCCACCCGTCGCTTCAACTCAAAGGTACGGCCAATCTCGCCCTCGAAAGCGTCTGCCGGCTCGATTTCAATCACGGTCACTTGCCGCCTAGTGCAACGCACTGCCTCGACCAGCCCTTCCTTAAGCAGCCGATGTGGTCCCTTGCCCACCCGATCGCCGCGAGCGCCCGCGTGAAAGGGTACGACAATGACATCAATGGGAAGCATCGTCTCTCCAACTCTTAAACGGCATCGCTGCGAACGCCTAAGCCAACCCCAAGTCGTGCTTCAAGGCTCTCTACTAGGAAATGGCTATCAGTCCCAGAACAGCGAGGGTTAGTGGATACGTGGATACCAGTCCGCTTTCCGGCATATCAGTGGGAAAGCGGACCAGGAAATCATACAGCGAACGTTACGTGGCCACTCTCGCTGATCATCCAAGCCGGGTTCCACGCGATTTCCCAACTATGCTCGTCTGGGTCTGCGACGTAGCCGCGGAAGCCGCCGTGGACGGGGGCATCGCCCGCGCGGAGCAACCTACCACCCGCAGAGACGAGTTTGTCGAGCAGTGGTTGCACCTGTTCCTGGGAGACGACGTTATGGGCCAACGCGAATGCACCAGGTCTCCTCAGCCCGTCGCGTCCCATGTCGCTTTCGAGCGCAGATATGAGCCAGGTGCCGAGGACGAAGCCATTCATCTGATAGAAGATGATCTCGTCATTTTCGAAGACAGGGCTCCACCCGAACCCGTTTGAATAGAAGCTGCGCGACCGAACCAGATCGCTCACGCCGAGCGTAATCACCGAAATCTGTTGCTGCATCTAAAGGCCCCCATCGGTGCCGCACCATTGCAGACACCGTTCAAGGTCTCGGGACTCGACGCGAGAGCGAAGGTCAGGGCCTACTTCGCAGTAGGGACCGGGCTAACCGCACCGATCTACCCTTTTTTGACCGTCTGTTTTTAGCATCAACTGCGTAGCCGAACAACGTCCAGTATTGGGGCGATTTCCGCCAGTCTGCTTTTCACCCCGTTTTCTGCTGTTCGTCTTCGGGAGGGGCGATCACCACCGCGCATCGGGAACGGCGAAAATTGGGTGGTAGCTAACGCTCAGCGGGCCTGAAACGCACCGTGATAACTGGCAGTTTCTATCGGCGGGGTCAGCGATTGTCCGGATCTGCCGTAATGGCGAGATCCGTCATCCGGCCCGCTGTGTCGCTGATCACAATCAAGCGCCGACCGTTTTCCTCAGACCCAATCCTGTAGATCGATATCCAGTGCGCATCTTCCCGATTTCGGGAAATTAGTGTGGGCACGGTCCGGTCCCAGCCCTCCGGAACCAGCGCTGTCAGGTCGGCGACCGCTTCCGGCGTCGGGGTGTACGCTCCCGCGCTGATGCTTCCGGCCATGATTCCCTGCAGTGCGGTCCAGAATTGCTTCGACCATTCCGGCCGATCATCCTGCGCGGAGGCGGAACGGGGAGGCATCAGCGAGGGCTCCACCAGACCGGCCACCACATGCCCGATCAATTGCGGCTCACTATGGCCTGCATCGAGGTTGGTCAGAACGGCAACGCTTACCCCTGCGCCAAGATAGCGGGCGAAGTATGACGTGAAGCCCTGCCAAGCCCCGTCGTGCTCCACGACGGTCTCCGACCCCGCGCGCCTTACAAACCAGCCGAAACCATAACCCTCCGTGGGAACGGTCCCGGCAACGGCGAACGGCGTCCACATCTGCTGCAGGGTCGACGGCTTCAGAACCGATGCCTCGCACAACGCGCGGTCCCACAGTTCCATATCGCGTACAGTAAGATAGAGCGTTCCGTCGGCGGTCGCATTGAACGTCGGGGACACCCATTCCTGATTGTAGAGCTTCCCGCCGCGACGCTCGTACCCTGCCGCCCTGTTGGGTACGATCTCCCGATCGGAGATAGGCCGCGACGCCGTCATTCCCAGCTTCCCGAAAATCTCGCGCTTCAGCATGTCGCCGTAAAATGCGCCCGTCACGCGCCGGATCAGCGCACCGAGTAGGAGATAGTTGGCGTTTCGATAGGCCCAGCGTGATCCTGGGCGGAATTCCAGGGGCATGCCCGCGACGCGCCTGACGAGCTCATCCTCGGTAAAATCGCGCCGTATGTCGAAAGGCCCGCCGGCCCTGGTCATGTCCGGGCTGTCATAATCGGTGAGGCCGGATGTGTGCGAGAGCAGATTGGCCACCTTGATGGCCTGCCATTCCTCGGGAAGTCCGTTAAGATGCGCACGGACGCTGTCGTTCAGCCGCAGTCTTCCGCGCTCGACCAGCATCATGACCAAGGCCGCAGTGAACGTCTTGCCGACCGAGCCGGACTGCATGACCGTGTCAGGCGTGTTTGGCACGCCATGCTCCACGTTGGCAAAGCCATATCCCTTCAGCAGCACGGCTCGACCATGACGATAGACGCCCAGCGTCAACCCGGGGATCTGCTGCCGGGACATCTCCGCTTCGACATAGCGATCGATCCGCTGAACTTGCGCCACGGTAAGCTCGACCGGGGGGTCGGCAGCCTGACATAAAGCCGCGGCGGCAAGCATCGTTGATAACATTTTTCTAGCTCGCTTCGGGATCAAGCGGACACGTTTATGACCGCAAAGGGCGATAGCGCTGCCGCAACTCAATTGTCCATGAACGACCGCCCGCCGCCAAAGCCGCTTTCCTACAAAGGAACCCATAGCGTTACAGTCACGCCGGCGATCGCGCGGATGGCCGTCCGAGGCATCCCCTTCCCAAAACTCGTTCCCATTTGCACTTTCAAGTTGCCGTCTGGAAAAGGGCAAACGGAATGATGAGACTAACGGATGGCGACTTTCGGACTCGCGGATCGCCAGCCTGAGCGTCCGACATCGGCGTCTCCTGCCCGTCGGCTTTTCGCCCCGTTAGCTATCGGCCGCTTTCGGTAGGGTCGATCGGCCCGTGGGATCCTGAACGGGAAAAAGTGGTGCTGGGGCGGACGCCCCCGACGGCATCGATGTGCCAAAGTGGAGGTGTTGAACACCACTTGAAGGGATCAGGACCCGACAGTGCTCCGGGGAAAGAATGCGAGAATTTAAAGATAACTGCTTTCTAAGCACAATCTGTCATCAATATGTTATTCGAAAGATGCAAATCCCGCATTTGCAGGAAGCAGCAGACAGAAATCAAAAACGAATTAGGGGATATTTATGCGAAAAAATGGAAAACCTCTAAGTGCCGGCTCGCTGATGCTTACCAGTGCCGCGATGGCCGGATTGGCAGCGTTCGCTTTGGGGACTTCTGCCCATTCGCAGAGCTTGGGCGATTTGATGGGATCGGCTAAGAAGGTGGCGCAGGCTGCAAGTGTTACAGATGAGCAGGTCGTCGCCTATTTCTCGCAAATGTCTGACGAAATGGACCGGCAGAACCCCGTCGCGCCACCCAAGAGCAGCTATGCTGTCCGTCTGGCCAAATTGACCAAGGGACTGGGCAGCTATGACGGGCTTAAGCTAGACATCAAGGCCTATCAGGTTAACGATGTGAATGCATTCGCGATGGGTGACGGCACCGTACGAGTATATTCTGGATTGATGGACAAGTTTACCGATGATGAAGTGCGCTGCGTGATCGGCCACGAGATCGGGCATGTGAAACTTCAACATGGGCAGAAGCGCTTGAAGCGCGCGCTGCAACAAGACGCCGCGCTGAGCGTAGCGGGCACAGCCAGCTCCGGCGTACGCAGCATCGCAAGTTCTGAGCTTGGTGGATTAATCCAGAACGTGCTCACCGCCCAGCATTCACAGGCCGCCGAAACAGCATCCGACGATTACGCGCTGGCCTTCATGACCGCGAAGGCATATCCGCAACAAGCATGCCCGGCCGCAATGGACAAGTTGGCGGCTCTCGGTGGCGGCGGCGGCATTGGACTGCTGAAAACTCATCCCGATCCAGCTAAGCGGGCAAAGCGGATGCGCGCGAAGATCAGTTAACTGTTTATTCGAGCAAGCAAGAATGTCGCTTTATTAGAGCTGAATAGAACGATCGAGCTGCTTCGTGCTTGGTGTAATACGTAGAGTACGGCTATTGCACAGTTGATGGAGCGTATCAGTATTGGAGATTGAACGGCGCAACGCGCTTGACGGGAACGAGGGCGCGGGTCGATGATAAGGGAAGTCTCGGATCGCTTTCGTCAAAGCAGGAGAGCTGAGGATGCCGCATATTCAAAGGTCGGTTGGGTTGGCTGGGCACAACCGGCGTCAGGATGTCGCCGTAGTTCAACAGCTTCTGGACAGTGCGGGCGTTTCACCAGGCCCCGTAGACGGTCGCTGCGGCCGCCTAACGATGCACGCTATAGAGGTGTTTCAGGTGGCGTTCCTCCCCGCGCCGGACGGCCGGGTCGACGTGAACGGGCCGACATGGCGGCATCTCACATCGGCTACCAAGTCGCCCGTTCGCCTGGTGACGCCGGCCTCCGCCCGAACTTTGCACCGTCACCTGCCCGCACCGGCGCAAAAGCTAATGCCGTCGTCGCGACCGGCGCCCATCCATGCTGCGCCTGCGCGTCATGCGTCTCCTGCCGCTGTGCGCCAGACCGCCGCCGCACGACAACCAACCGCCGCACCGCCCCCCACCGCAGCGCCGTCCGCACCTGGCGTAAAGGAGTTTTGGCGTACGCCCACCAAGCTGCCATCACCCGGTACCGTCAATCGCGGATTGTCATCTCCGCGCTCGGCCGAACAGATCGCGCGCTTCGGAAAACCAAGCGAGAAGCTGTACCGGGATGGCGGACCTATCACCAATAAGAAGCTTCTAGCGTTGATGGTAACCGAGTCGGTCGGGCGTTTCCGCGTCTCGGGATTGCGACCGGCCGTTGTCAGCCTGCGTGCCGTCTTGGCAGCCGTCGCCCGTGAACAGCCCGAGCTGTACGGAGTGGTCGGAACTGCAGGAATGCTAAACAATC
This sequence comes from Parasphingomonas puruogangriensis, assembly GCF_036663635.1. Taxonomy (NCBI): domain Bacteria; kingdom Pseudomonadati; phylum Pseudomonadota; class Alphaproteobacteria; order Sphingomonadales; family Sphingomonadaceae; genus Parasphingomonas; species Parasphingomonas puruogangriensis. Next base: position 94,087 of record NZ_JAXOJI010000009.1, read on the forward strand.
GGCTGCAACGGCGCAGCAATACCAAGTTGTCAAATCACGCGTTCGGGACCGCGATCGACCTCACCATCGGAGGCGTCCTGACGCAGCAGGGCCGGGGTACGACTCGTGGCCTCGATACGTTGGCGCCTTTCTTTAACCGGGCGGGCTGGGTCTGGGGTGCCACCTTTTCTCCTAACGACGCCATGCATTTTGAGTGCGGCACCGCCCTGCTGGACAGCTTCGGCTTATGAAGGATCAGGTAATGACGATGCGCTTTGCTCGTGCTGGGGGATGGGCAGCCGCCGCGATCGGGCTGATTGCTGCATCTGCGTCGGCCGCTCCGCGGATCGCCGGGACGCCCAGTTGCCGGGTGCAGGTGCCGGCTGATTTCGGCTCCGGCAATGCGGTGTGGCTGGGTGCGTGCGCGCGGGGTCGGGCGCAGGCGTTAGGCGTGCTGCGCGTTGGTGCGCGGGCACCCTATCAGTTCTTCCTGGGCCGTGTGGAAGCGGGCCGCCCGGTTACCGGCGTGCTGGTGCTCAACCGATCGCAGTTGATGGATGCGGTGCGGTTCGACTCCGCCCTCCGCGCGGTGCACACGGACGGGCTGAAGCCGGGCGAGATAGAGGGCGTGTTCCGCATCGCATCTGCGGGCGCGCAGGCCGCCGCCCAGCGTTTCCGGGCGAGCGGAAACCGCAGTTCGGCTGCATTTTATGCCAAGATGGCGCACGATTACCGGGAGCCGCCATTCGAGTGAGCTAAGCTGAGCCGTCAAGCAACTGGTCGGGCGGGCGATGGCCACCGGCCCACATGCGAATGTTCTGGATGACGCGCTCGCCCGAGGCGACGCGGCCATCGTAGGTGGCAAAGCCCATGTGCGGCGTCATGACGACATTGGGCAGCACGAGCAGGCGCGGGTTGATGCGGGGTTAGTGCTCCCAAACGCTGCGGCAATGGCCAGAACACACGGGCATCGAGCTGGAGGTGCTTCGCTTCCGCTTCAACAGTGGTCTGCGGGGTAAGGACCTAATCCGAGCCGAGCACGGCAACATTGGTAAGCCTAGGCCACAGAACCGCGAGGGCGCTTACCTGATCTAATTGATCCTTGATGGAACGATGGATCAAGGTCGCCCGCACCTATATCCGACGACGCTGCTTCATCGCACCACTCCTTCTCATCATGAGAATGATGCGTTGCTACCACCCGTTGAACCCACCGTGGACAGCGGACGTTTGAGGGGCATGCGCGATGGCGGTTAGCCGCCCCTGACTGCCCTAATCATCCGCTCGTCAAGGTCGCTGAGCTCTTGAAATAGTTTATCGCAGGCGCCCTTGCTGGCATCGCATCTCAGGTTTCTGCGCTGACTGGTTTCCCCCGCTCTCGTCCCGGTAGAACTCGCGACATGATACCGAAGGGTAGGCGGGCTCTGAAGGTTTGGTGAAAACCCACTGCATATTGCTGTCTTTGGTTTGCAATACCTCGAACCGGGGTGATTGGACCGGTTGCTGACTAAAACGGCGGTTCTGCCGAACGAGCCTCATCAAGTCATTCGCATCGCGTCTCGTGACGCCGCACATTGTTGACGGCCCAGTCGCATCCGCATGCGCCTGTTGCGGTGTGACGTGCGTCATAGCTTGTGCGGGTGCCCACGAGACCAACGCTAACGCTGCTATCGCTTTGAACACAACAGTCTCCCTCTTGCTCGTCTGGCCCGAAACCGAAATGTCCGGAAGGTGGGCGTTTCCTGCTCAGCTGCTATTCTGCCCGATTGCCGCCAGTCGGCTTTCAGGCGCTCCGAGCTCTTTGGCTCATCGTGGACGGCGATAGATGGTGGAAAGCTGATGGGCCGCTATCGGGCGCCGTAAGATATAAGCGGACCCTTGTTCAAGGTAGGCGGATGGCTTCACTGACCGGGTACGCTCGGCCGATAGCGAGGGGACCTAATGGGCCGCCAGCGGAGCAGTCGCTGGCAGGGTTCGGCGGTTACACAAGATATAGTTAGCTTATGCCTGCCCGGCTTGCGGAGGCAGCGGCGCATGGCCTCGGGCCCGATGCTCGTATTCCAAGGCCATTTCTGTGTGAACCCGTCTCACGGCTTCATCCATTGGCGTCTCGGCCATCGCACGTTCCGCGTCAGCGCGGCGTGCAAAATATGCTCTATCTTGATCGTCGAACACAGCGGCTCTCCCAGCGGTGAAATTCAAACTTGGAAAGGTCGAGAGGCTGCAGTGGCCAAACGACCTGACCGGCGGCGGCCGTATCGGGGCGGCAGGCTGTTAAGCTCCCTACTATTGCCCCGCGGGAGGTTTGGAGCATCGGCAGTGAGCAAGCCGAAGAAGTGCTTACGAATAGCGGGGGACGCCTTTAGCAAGGCCCGTGTCATTTGCCCGAGATATGCGTCGGGCGCGTCGCTTGCTCGACGGTGCATTATCGCCCGTCTCCCGAACTCAGCGCGTCCGATAAGATTATCTTCCAGAACGGTGAGTGAGTGATGCCGTCGATCAACTGCAATCCGTGCAAAGGTCAGCGCGACGCTTGCTCGCGGTCCTTCTAACACGTGCAGAAACCGGCGCTCATCTGACCAGAGTATGCCGGTAATTCCGTCGGCGGCGTTGTTTCGCCGTGATTGCCGTAGGATGCCTACTAGATCAGCCGCGTCGCCAGGCTTCGCACTGATACTCACATATAACACTTGCCGCATGCTATTTCGCCCTTGTGCCGAGCTGGCTCTAAATGGTCGCTTGCTTCGTGTCCTTGGGCCGGATCAATCGCAAAAAGCGAACATTTGTCAGGCAGCGCCGGCGCTGCATCGCGCCGCCCCTTGAGATTATTGATAATTATCATTAAACCTGCCGACCGCTGCGTGACGTGCTACGAACGTCAATCGCGAGCAACCTTCTGCAGGCGCTGGCGGCCGAGAGACACGATATGCTCCCGCTTGCAATACGGGATATTTATCGTGGCGGATTACGTGATCACCGGCTTGCACCCTTTTATTGACCGCCTTAGCTCCCACTCAATTCTGTCCGATCTGGAAAAGCAGGCATTGAGCAACCTCTCTGCCCGGCCGCTTCAGGTGAAGGCCCAGCGCGACATCGTGCGGCTTGACACCCAGACAAACGACGCATGTTTCATCGTAGACGGTATTGCCGGTCGGTTCGGTCAAAATCTAAACGGCGAGCGCCAAATTACGGCTTTTCATATACCTGGCGACATGGCGGACTTACATTCTGTCGTTTTGCCGAATGCGACGTCCGCTCTCCAAGCCCTCACCGACACCTCGGTTTTGCTCGTTCCTCACACAGAGCTTCGGTCGGTTGCGGCGCGCTTCCCTGGTGTAGCCGAAGCCTTCTGGCGGGAATGCATGATTGGGGCCGCCATGCTTTCTCAGTGGGTCGTGAACGTTGGTCGGCGCGACGCTAGTACGCGATTGGCGCACTTGTTCTGCGAGATGGCCGTTCGCTACGGCGCGACGCTAGACCAGGCAGGCTCATATCGTTTCCCGGTCACCCAAGACCACCTTGGGGACGCGACTGGGCTGACGGGCGTTCATGTGAACAGGACGATGAAGTTGTTGCGCAACGCCGGGCTCGTTCGGATGCAGCTAAAAGAAGTAGAGATAATGGATTGGAACGGGCTGCGATTAGCAGGTCAATTTGATGCGAGCTACCTCGGTATGCGCATGCGGGAGACCCAACCATTACGTTTGCTCGATCTCGCCTTATGACATGAGGGAAAACTAGCGGTCTTGGCTCGATGGGTGCCACCCGGCCCCATGTTTAGCGCGTCGCACCGCCAACATCGTGTCGGTCTTCCTTAGTCCAATCGCATTCCGATACTGTCGGGGCGTCGACGCCTATGACGATTACTGTAAATAGGATCTGCTGGTCAGAATCCGTCACTTCGACCCGAACTTCTTCGCCGCTCCAGACCACGTCCGGCTGGTCGCGGATGAGTCCGGCAATATAGCGCGCGGCTTCGATGCGAGCATCGCCCAATGAGGCCATTTCCGTACCCTCGTCATCAGGGTCGTAGACAGCACCGGCGAGGTTGAAAAAACACTGCATCGCAACTCCTTATGCGTCGGAAGATGCGCGCTACGGCGAGTTTACGCAATGTTTTGTACGGACGGGCCGCTCACAGCTCGGCTAGCTTATCGAACGAGCGCCGTCGGCTGAGCGCAAGCGGGGCACCGATGGTGAACAGCCCAAGGAATTGCACCCCGATGGAGGTTGATGCCTTCGATTGCGCTTGCGTCATTTGAGGCCTTGCCCTGATCGTCTCGCAAAGGATCGTTGATTGAACTAACTGCCGCTCTATATGCTTGAATTAGCGCCCGCACTTTGTGTCAGAGCATCGGCAAGCGCCGACATCACAGCATGACCCGGCGCGGGCTTGTGGCATATCGGACGCGTGCCGTGTGAAGTTGGAATCGTATTGGCCGACCCGGTCACGAATACAAATGGGATGCCGCGCCGCGCTAGTTCGTCAGCGATTGGGAACGACGTCTCGTCGCCGAGTTGCACGTCGAGGCTGGCGACATCGGGTAGCGGATCGAGCATGTCCAGTGCTTCGGCCACGCTCGATGCGGGGCCTATCACCTCCGCCCCGGCGCCTTGCAGCGTTGCCGCGAGGTCGATCCCAAGCAGGTAATCATCCTCGACCACCAGCACGCGACGGCCAGCTAATAGCGACGTTTTCAAAAGCTACTCCAACCGGCGCACTCGTAAATGGTCTCATGACCCACGAGGATAAACAGCCAGGGTATCAAGAGTTTCCGTTGCATTCCGGAAAAGCTGCTAGGCATTGTCCTCACCACACAATCGGGGAGCAGCATGACGGGTCGTAAAGAGATGATTGAGCGCCAGCGCGTGCTCGCCGATTTCGGGGAACTGGCAATCCGGAGCGAGGATCTGGACGAGGTGCTGAACGAGGCGTGCCGGCTGATCGGCCGCGCGCTTGGCACCGATCTCTCCAAGGTCATCGAGGTCGAGGAAGGCGACACGCTGTTCGTGCGCGCGGGATGCGGCTGGCAACCGGGCGTTGTCGGGCATGTCCGACTGCCGATGTCGGAACGCTCGTCTGAAACCTACGCGATCAAGCTCGGCGAGCCTGTCATCACCGCCGATATTCGCCGAGGAGCGGTTCATCTTTCCTGAGTTCCTGAAGGAGGCAGGCGTCGTCGGCGTTATTAACGTTCCGATCCTGCTGCCCGGCGGCACGCCTTACGGACTGTTGCAGGTGGACAGCCGCGAGGCCTGGCATCCCGACGAAGAGGACATTCAGTTCCTGCGCACGTACGCGATGATCCTGGGTCCGGTGATTGACCGGCTGTTCAAGGTCCACGACCTGCAGGAGGCACTCGACGCGAACCGGACATTGCTTCGCGAGTTGCAACACCGGATCAAAAACAACATCGCGGCGATCACCAGTCTTGTCCGGTTGCGGGTCGATGCGGCCGACACGGAAGACGCGCGCCGGGAGTTACGGGTCATAGGCGAGCGGATCGAGACCCTTCGGCTCGTTCACGAGCAGGTCCACGCCGGGAGCGGTGTCGATCATCTGGAGCTTTGCCAGTATGTTACTGCGCTCCTAACGGGCTTGCTCGATCTTCACCGTGAAATCACGGTGAAGCTGGACGCCGAGATCGAAGAGATGGACATCAGCAGCGACCGTGCGATCCCGCTTGGGCTCATTCTCAACGAGTTCACGACCAACAGCCTCAAATACGCATTCGATGAAGCCGGTGGTACAATCACAGTGCGAGCCATGCGCGTCGGCGACACGCGCATAAGCATCACCATCGCCGATGATGGGCGAGGTTTGCCACCTGAGCCCTTGCGGACGCGGCCGGCCTCGGGGACGGGCATGGGGCTGATCGCAGGCCTTGCCCGGCAACTTCGCGCCGAGGTGCACTGGGAAGCCGAGACCGGCACCGGGCTACGCCTTGAGTTCAAGAACGAATAGGCTCGATCGGTCAGGGCGAGACGTTTCTGGACAGCCGCCTACTGCCTAGCTTTCCCGCAAACGAACGGCGATCGAGCAAGCCGGCGCGTTCTCGGCGATGCTGTTTTGGGAACGGCCGCTAGAGGGGCATGAAGAACGCTGGCCTTCCGCTCCACCCGCAAAGCGTGTGGAGCGGAGCAGTGCCACCGAGCGGGCATACGCCGCCCGTTGATATTTCAAGACTGGAGAGCTTCGACCTCGTAGTTCTTGGCCCACGCGTTCAGCTCACCTGGAAAAATGTCGTGAACGAGAAAGAAGCGGTCCCAGAACGGCGTCTCACGCAGCTTCTCGCAGAAGAGTTGATAGCTTTGATGGTCCTTTGATTCGATCATCCAGATATCGCTGATCTTCGCCGTGTAGAACTCAACATCGTACCACTTAAGCCGGACCCGCTCCTTGAACTCATCAAGGATGGGCTGGAAGGTGTCTCGGGCATGATCCAGTCGCGTCTCGAATGTGAAGCCTAGCCATTCCGGCGAGGTCTTAACCATAAAGAAGGTCGTGAGCGCGGTCTCGAACTGGGTGGGTTGGGCGTCCATGATTCATCCTTGCGTCGTTGATTGACGTCATTAGGATGCGAGCATACGCTCACTTTAGCTACTCGCATTGGCCACCATGACTGCACAGCCTCAAGACCAACGCACGCGCCCACGGAAACAGCCAAGGCAGGCGCGTGCGCAGCACACCGTGACTGCAATCATCGAAGCGTCTGCTCGCATTTTGGAGGAGCAGGGGCACGGTGGCTTCACCACAAATGCGGTGGCTGAATTAGCCGGCACCAGCATTGGGACGCTGTACCAGTACTTCCCTGACAAGGATGCGCTGCTCGGTGCGTTGATTGCTCGTGAAACATCCCGTCTTGTCGAGGAGGTTGAGACCGCGAGCATCGTAGTTGCCGGGCGGGGCGCTCTAAATGCCGTGATTGAAGCCGCTGTTCGACACCAAATGCGTCGCCCTCGTCTGGCACGACTGCTCGATTTCGAGGAAGCCCGCCTTCCTCTCGATGTCGACACTCAGTTTGTAAGGGCCAGGATCGTCACCCTTCTGGCAGGCATTCTTGCCCGGCCGGACCTTCCCCACCAATCTGACACGGAATCCGCTACGTGCGATGTTCTAGCGATTATCCGGGGAATGATCGATGCCGCAGGCGAACGCGGCGAGGAACAACAGGCACAACTCATAGTGCGGGTTCGCCGCGCCGTGCTTGGATATCTGTCGATGCCCGACAGCGCTGAGGCCTGTCTCTCAACCGCTGGACGCAGATAAACATGCGCCGATACAGCTTTCCCAATTAGGAACGTCTGGCGGGAACCTCGCCGCCCCGATCGCGCTGACGGACGCTTGCGGGTTTCGCTTTCTCAAAATCTGTTCCCAATTGCTCTTTCCCGAAACGGCCAATCGGAGTACGCATCCGATAGCGGCCGCGTGTCGGGGCATTGGGCAGCGGGCTGTTGTGTCAGTCTTTGTCTAGGAAGGCCTCGAAGCCTTCTTCTGCCAGGGCGCTTCGGAAGGCCGCATCCGCGTCGCGGTCGGTTTTAAACTGGTCCTCCCAGACGATCGATGTGTTGTGATCGTTGACCACTTCGAGGGACCAGCCCCGCTCGGAAGCCAGGCGGACGATGTTGACCTCCAGTCGCCTGCCGCCTTGCTCGATGGACCGGTTGAGCGGGGACTCGATCAGTTCAGGGTGGGGCTCAGTCATCAGGCGGCCTTTTTGATGAGTGGCGCGCTGCGTAGGCGTATCCATTCCCACGGCAGCAGCTCGTGAAGGCGGGACTGCGGCAGATCGGCGATGCAGGCAAGCACGTCAGTCAGCCATGCGAGCGGATCGACGCCGTTGATCCTTGCGGTGCCGATCAGGCTACTGACGGCCTGTGCGTGGCTCTCCTCGCCGAACCCCGGATAATCGAGTTCGAGTCGTTTCCGAGCTGCTGGATAACTGCCGTCGTTCAGAAGCAACGCGTTCCCTGCGTTGTAGCCGCCGTGGTATGAGGCCAGCGCACGCATATGCCATCGCTCCAGAGATGCCACGTCGGCTTTTGCGCCAAGTTCGCTTAGTGCGATCGAAACGCCGGTGGCCCCGCCCAGTCATTGAACCTTACGAGCTCAAAGACGGCATCAGGTGTTGGAAGGCGAGCGCTCGTTGCAACGCTAAGTCGCGCTGGTCCTCGGTTATCCGGTCAGCCTTGCTACGACCTGGCAACTTCGTCACACGAAAGCAACGCCAGGGCGACTGCCGACCGTCCGCTCCACTCCTAATTGCTGGGTAATACCTCTAGCTGATCACCCTTCCACAGATCGTGTTCCGGCATGCCGAGGTAGCGCGGCGGCAGCAGGCCAGCTCTCACACGCCGGTGACGCGCGAGCGGTGGGCGACGGCAAGATTTGAACCAGCAGATTCGCGAAGGTCTTCCGGGGCGGGTCGCTCAACGGGGCGCAAGCTTCATTCCCATGAAATGCACCCGCGACCGTACCGCGGCCTGTGTCCGTTCAAGCCTTCGAGCAATCATAGGCACGCTCACGCCTTCGTTTGTCAATTTGCGGAGCAACGCATCGTCTTTGTCGTTCCAGGCTTCGCCGCGTCGCGCAGGCATCAGCTTAGCTTCGACTGCGGCGCGAGGACACCGGCCCCCAAGGACATATTATCAGCGAGGTAGGACCGTCTACTGGCGACAACATCGTCGTAGCGGCCCGTCAGCCGGCCGCCGCAAGCGCGCTCGCTCGGCGATGAAGGCGCGCGCGCGTTCTCCGTGGATCCGCTCAACCTCAAGCGCCTCGGCAAAGCGCTCGCGATCGGGGGTAAGATCGGCTGTCCCAGCCATCGCTCACGTATCGAGCCCACGCCGGTGGATCTCTGCGCGGAGCGCCTCGGTGACCTGATCGCCTGGTTCACCGTCGGTCGCCGCATAGTGCGCCAGCAGTTCGCGATCCTGTAGTAAGATTGCGCGCATGCGATCGCACTGCTTCATTGCGTCGTCAGCGTCCGCGTCGCGCCCCTCGGCCCGCATGCCTGCCGCAAAATCGCAAATTGTCTCGATATACGAGGGGCCGTGCTCATCGAGCAGGGCGCAGTCGAGCTCAAATAGCTGGTCGTTGGAGGGCGTGTTGCTCATGTCGCGATCGTGCACCCCGGCGGATCGATTCGCAACTAAGGCTCGCCGTTTCGATCATACCAAACATATGTTAAGCTCGAATTGTCGAGACTGCTGGCCGCCTCACGTGCTTAGCTTACCCCGATTGTAGCCGAGTGTGAGACGTAAATGGTTCAAGATCAGCAGAAAGTCACCTTGGGGGTGGCGCGCGCAGATCACGCCGCGCGATGCCAACGGCATATCGAACACTGCGTCCTGCTAGCCGTGGTCGCTACTGAAACAGTTGCAGCCGAACTCATCGATCGCGCGATTGAGCTTGCGACGTCTGAATGCAACCGTGCGCTTTAGGATATGCCAGTCACACGATTCGCGACGTCGATTTCCCTTCGCGGTCCGTTCTAATAGCGGCGGATCCAATCTTTCATTTTCCTGACCGGCCTGTTCGCGCACCGTTCAGTGGGTGCTGTCATAACGGCCGACAGAGCCGCCACGGCTCTCGATCAGGATCAGGAGAGCAAAAATGCGAAAACTTATCATCACGGCGCTGATGGCCGCCATGGCGTTTCCCGCGATGGCCAGCGCTCAATCCCGTCACGAAATTCGTCGTGATCGACAGGACCTGCGGCAGGAGCAGCGTCAGCTGGACCGTGCCTATCGGACCGGCGACCGCCGTGAGATCCGCGACCAGCGTAACGATGTCCGGCAAGCGCGGCAGGAGTTGCGTGAAGATCGCCGTGACTTCCGGCAGGATCGCCGTGACTTCCGCCAGGACCGGCGCGTTGGCAACCGTGGCGGGTACGCCTATCGCGGCGGCTCCTATCGTGGTCCCCAAGGTTATCGCTACCGGCCGGTGAGCATCGGCCATCGCTTCGCGCCGATCTACTATGGTCGCAACTACTGGGTGAACGATTATTCTCGCTACCAGTTGACGCGCCCACGCTTCGGCTACCAGCGCTGGGTTCGCTATGGCCGTGATGTCGTCTTGGTCGACACACGGTCGGGTCGGGTCATTCAAGTGCGTAATCGCCACTTCCGCTAAGATCAGCAACCGGCCCGGGCTCACTGCTCGGGCTGGCCAAGTGGGGCGACTGTCAGCGTAAGTATGCGAATGATTGGCAAGGTTTACATTGCTCAAGTTCGGCCCGAAGTTGGCCTTGCCGGACGTTGGGGTATCTATTGCAAAGAGGACCAGCGGTGGCTTGATGTGGTGTTTCACACCCGATCCGAAGCAGCACGGATGATTAACGTTTTGTCGGGCCGACCGACGCCTCGTCGGAGGCCCTAAAGGTATAATTGGCCCGTTCCGCGAACTCAGGTAAAGCACAAAGCTTGGATTGGAGGCGAGTGCCTCCTGGACACGGATCTTACGACGACAAGAGGAGCTGACTCATCGGCGGGTTCTTCCAAGCCATGCTTTCGGTCTTCGAGAAAGAGGTGGACGGCCAACATCACGCTTGCATAAATTCAACCATCGCTATTGATGCAATCGAGCACCTATTGGCAGCATCGTTGAAAGTCGGCCAAACGTAAAACGCGCGCGGCTATTCGCCGGGAAACCGAGGCGATGGAAACGCGCATGCGGCTTGGTATCGGACCGCTACGCAAAGAGTTCGAAGCGACCCGTAGGCGGGCGATGCCGAGCATCTTGCAGAGTTGATTGCGATAAACCGACAGGGGTGCGTAGTGATCGCGCTGCCGGCTAAGCGCTCGGCCGCCTTTGCCCGAGCCAGGCTAGCAAAACGCCGCCGGCAAATAGACCGCACTCCAATTGTAGGGTTTCGAACGGCGACCAATAGCCACCCGAGGTTCGGTCGCGGACCCGCATCCCGTTCACGACCGTGCCATAAAGGCCGACGGCACCCATGACCGTCATCGCTAGCCCGGCGAGGTGGACGCTGAGCATAGGCCAAACATGTTGGTTGTCAGGATCCTCGATCATGCTTGCTCCTGCGGATCTAGTGTTGCGTCCGCTGTTGGTGGATCTCGGTCAGCAGGTCGATGATCTGCTGCCACCGCCGAATGCCTTTGTAATCTCGCCGTGAAGCCAGGAGCTTCGCGTGCGTTCCGGCGCGGTCCTGCCAGTCCTCACCGTGTATCTCAAGATAGATCATCGCGTCGGCCCATAGGGCCGCGGTGTCACTGCTCATACGGTTCCTGGTGCCATCCCATCGGGTCGCTTACCCCGCGATCTATATCGCTCTCGTACCAAGCGACCAACCCCGCACTGAGTTGAATCGGCCGAGGAAACTGCCGGCGTCAATCCGGCGCTGGATATCTTCGTTCGCAAAGTCATTTCAGTAAAGCGCAACAAATTGTCTCGACTTCGGTCGACCATGCGCCCCCAAATAGGTATCTATGGTGGAATGAGTGTGCAGCGCCTCTAGACAGCGACCCAACCAGTTCCTCAATCTTTGCTCGCTCCACCAAAAGGGTGCGCCGCTTGGCTTGTCCCGCATTGGAACGTCGCGGTCTCGCATAAGCGATAGGGGCGTCGTGCGCCAACGACCCGCGCTGCCAAACCTTTAAAAGCTTCAGAGACGGTCTGGCAGGAGCGGATATTTGCCGGGGGCATGCGCGGGGCACTTGGCCAGTTGGCTGTATCGGAAAGCCTTATAAACAGCGGAAAAACTGAGCCAATGTGGTAGGGTCATCGCCCACCGTCCCCAAATTGCCCGTGCCTAGAACGGATTGGCCGGAAGCGTGCCCGGCGGCTCGACCTCTCAGTTGCAGTGCGGATGCGTGAAGGCGTCGCAGACCTTGACGGGACACAGCGCAATGCGCCAACCGCGGCCAGTATCGCCCGAATTGCGGTCGGGCGGGCGATGAGCGCATCTTCGAGTTGGCCGGCAGTCACGCGGGAACATCAGTCTCCTCTTCCCGCCGCGCAAAGAGAAAGCCTTTGGTTCAGCCCTTAAGGTGCTTCTCGACCGCCGCGGCACTGCTGCCAACCGCTTCCACCGCCTTCTTCAACTCGTCGCGGCTGACCCCGAATTTGCCGGTCCAGTACGTCACTTCGTAATCCTCGCCCATCGCGATGCGCGAGGCATCCTGCGGCCCGCGCGCGGTCTTGTCGTCGGCCATCCTATTTCTCCTTTGATCCATTCGCCTTAACGCAGGTCCCCCCGGGTTGTTGCCATCACGCCGACCGGAGCCGGGGGGGCGATCAGACGGCTCCGCCGCGGTGGAACGAGTCCGCCCCAATGCGAGTCTATGTCGGATGACAGGCAAAGTCTCGACGAGCAGATCCAAGACATCGAAAGGCACGCCCCGCGCGGCGACTGCGTCAGCGCTGGCCCCGCCACCGTTTCGACCGCTCCAACTTGCGCTGCTGGTCGACAGCGTGCCGTCCGGCGACCGCTGGCTGCACGAGATGAAGTATGACGGCTACAGGCTGGAACTGGCCGTCGGTGCCGGAACCGCGCGCGCCTACACGCGCTCAGGTCTAGACTGGTCGGATAAGTTCGCCGGCATCGTCGCCGAGGCGGTGACGCTCGACGTCCGTTCCGCCCTGCTCGACGGTGAGGCCGTGGTCATGGACGAGCACGGCCGCTCGAACTTTCAGGCCCTGCAGAACGCCTTGAAGGGGGCGCCCGCCAGCATTGATTTCGTCGCCTTCGACCTGCTGGAGCTCGACGGCGAAGACCTGACTGGCCTGCCGCTCACTGAGCGTAAGGCGAAGCTACGCGAAATTCTACCGGAGGGCAGATCGCGAATCCGCTATTCCGATCACATCCTCGGGAACGGCGAAGGTCTGCTCCACGGCTTCTGCGACGCGGGGCTGGAGGGCGTGATCTCAAAGAAGGCGGACGCGCGCTACGTCGGCGCGCGTTCGGGCGGCTGGCTGAAGACGAAATGCATCAAGCGGCAGGAGTTCGTGGTCGTCGGATGGATGCCTTCGGACAAATCGCGCGCATTCCGCTCGCTGATCCTCGGCATCCACGACGGCGGCGTCCTGCGCTACGCGGGCAAGGTTGGAACCGGGTTCGGCATGGACGAGATCATGCGCCTGATGGAGCGGATGATCCCGCTCGCCCAGGACGCCCCGACGGTGAAGGCGCCTCGCGCCGAAGTGAGAGGCGCGCATTGGCTGAAGCCGGTCCTCGTCGCGGAGATCGCCTACACCGAGATGACGAACGAAGGCACGCTTCGCCACCCGAGCTATCTGGGTCTGCGGGAGGACAAGAAGGCTGAGGCCGTGGTGCTGGAGAAGGAGGCGCCGGTCGCCGAGATTGCCGCGCCGGCCGTCAGCAAGGTCAAGGTCAGCAACCCGGAGCGCGTGATCTTCCCGGAATCGAGCATCACGAAGGGCCAGCTTGCCGACTATTACGCCGCCGTCGCGCCCGTCATGCTGCCATGGGTCGGCAGTCGCCCGATCAGCCTGGTGCGCTGTCCGCAGGGGCGCGCGAAGAAATGCTTCTTCCAGAAGCACGACGCCGGGAGCTTTGGCGACACCGTCAAGCACGTCGGCATCCTCGAGAAGGACGGCCATGAGGAACCCTATCTGTTCGTCGACACCGCGGACGGCCTGCTCACCTGCGTGCAGATGGGCACGATCGAGTTCCATGGCTGGGGAGCCCGCATCGAGGACGTCGAGAAGGCAGACCGTCTGGTATTCGACCTCGACCCCGACGAGGGGCTGGACTTTGAAGCGGTGCGCGAGGCCGCGTTCCATTTCCGCGACATCCTGAAGCAGATCGGGCTCGAGACGTTCCCGATGGTCACCGGCGGCAAGGGCGTGCATGTGATCGCGCCGCTGGTGCCCCGGGCCGAATGGCCGGAGGTGAAGGACTTCGCGCACCGCCTAGCGCGCGCGGTAGCGCAGAGCGATCCCGAGAACTTCACCGCCGCGCTGCCCAAGGCGCAGCGCAAGGGCCGCATCTTCGTCGATTATCTGCGCAACCAGCGCGGCGCGACCGCGGTCATGCCGTACGCGGTGCGCGCCAGACCTGAGGCGCCAGTGGCCGCGCCGATCACCTGGAAGGAGATGGAGACTATCGACGCCCCGAACCACTACCACATCGGGGACGCCGCCGAGCTGGTGAAGCGCGCCGAGTCGAAGGCGCTTGCCGGCTGGGGACGCGCCGACCAGACGCTGCCGGCCCTGTGAGAACGCCCGCATGAAGATCGCCACTTACAACGTGAACGGAGTGAACGGCCGGCTGCCCGTGCTGCTGCGCTGGCTGACCGAAAGCCAGCCGGACGTCGTCGTCCTGCAGGAGCTCAAGGCGCCGCAGGACAAGTTCCCCGAAGCTGCGATCCGCGATCTGGGATACGACGCGATCTGGCACGGCCAGAAGAGCTGGAACGGCGTCGCGATGCTCAGCCGCGTCGGCGAGATCCACGAGACGCGCCGCGGCCTGCCCGAGGATCCGGATCCCGCGCAGAGCCGCTACATCGAGGCGGCGGTGAACGGCATCCTGATCGGTGGGCTCTATCTGCCCAACGGCAACCCCCGCCCCGGCCCCAAGTTCGACTACAAGCTCCGCTGGTTCGACAAGCTGATCGACCATGCCGCCGGTCTGCTCGAGTCCGGCCTGCCCGTAATGCTCGCCGGGGACTTCAACGTCATGCCGACGGAACGGGACGTCTACAAACCCGAGCGCTGGGTCAACGATGCACTGTTCGCGCCCGAGGTGCGCGACGCCTTCTTCCGCTTGACCGCGCAGGGTTGGACAGATGCTTTGCGCACGATTCACCCCGACGAGACCATCTACACGTTCTTCGACTACTTCCGGAACGCCTATGGCCGCAACGCGGGCCTGCGCATCGACCATCTGCTGCTCAGCCCGGCGCTCGCCGACCGACTGGTTGACGCACAAGTCGATCGCGACGTGCGTGGGTGGGAGAAGACCAGCGACCATGCGCCGGTGTGGATCGAACTTGCCGACAGCAAGGCGAAACGCGCGAAGCGTTCATGATGCCGGCGCGCAGTGCCGGCATCCTCTTCTACCGCCGCGCAGGAAGCGTGTTCGACGTGTTGCTCGTCCATCCCGGCGGGCCGTTCTGGCGGAACAAGGACGTTGGCGCCTGGCAAATGCCGAAAGGGATGATTGAGCCCGGCGAGAATGACGAGACGGCGGCACGACGCGAGGTGGCCGAGGAGCTCGGAATCGACGTGTCCGAGCCGCTCTCACCGCTCGGCGAAATACGGCAAGCGGGAGGGGAAACGGTCATTGCCTATGCCGTCGAACGCGACGTCGACCCATCCGCGATTGTCAGCAATACGGTCGAGATTGCCTGGCCTCCACGCAGCGGCCGAAAGATGACGGTGCCGGAGATAGATGAAGCGCGGTGGTTCAGCCTCGACGACGCGCGCCACTACATGCTGATCAGCCAATCGCCGCTGCTCGACCGTCTTGCCGAGCTGGAGCAACCGGCCCCCGATGAGCGTTGAGATCCGGTCAGTTAGGGAGACGACCATGACAAAGCTCAGCAGCGAGGATCGCAACGAACTGAGCAAGGGATCCTTTGCCTTCACCAAGCAGCGCAAGGAGCCGCTCGAGAATGCAAGCCACGTGCGAAACGCCATCGCGCGCTTCAATCAGGTCAAGGACGTCACCGATGAAGAACGCGATGCCGCATGGAAGCGGATCAAGACGGCAGCGAAAAAGTTCGACGTCGACGTGACAGAGAAGAGTTGGCGCGAGATTGGCAAAGGCTAGCGGGAGCGAGGCTCGCGTACGCGCGATTACCGACGGCGCCGGGATGAGCGCCGGGAACTCGGCAGGAAGACGCACCCGCGGCGTAGCGCTCGCCCGACGCGGCGGCCAACCGCTTTCGCCGTCCGCTAGACGAGAGCTGATCTCCCGAGGTTCGGGTGCCACTGCAGCCGTAAGGTGCGTTCGTTTTCACCACCCATGCGTTCCAGGCGCATGACTCATATGATCGATCCCGCCCAGCTGTCGCCCATGGAAGCCAAACTTGCCGTCGCCCTGCCGACCGACGCCGGCTGGCAGTTCGAGCCGAAGTGGGACGGGTTCCGCTGCCTGGCGTTCCGTGACGGCGCAGACGTCGAGCTGATGTCCAAATCGGGCAAGTCGCTCGCGCGCTTCTTTCCCGAAGTCGTGGCTCTGGTCGCTGGCATGTCGGCCGACCGCTTCGTACTGGATGGAGAACTGATCATCCCGATCGGCGACGTTCTGTCGTTCGCAGCGCTCCAGGCAAGGCTTCACCCAGCGGAGAGCCGCATTGCCAAGCTATCCCTCGAAACGCCTGCACAGCTGATGCTGTTCGACTGTCTGCAGTTCGACGGGACGGCGATGATCGATCGGCCCCTGGTCGAGCGGCGTGCGGTATTGGAGCGCCTGGTCTGCACTGAGGACGATCCCGCCGTACTGCTCTCGCCGGCCTCGACGGACCCCGACAAGGCGGCATCTTGGCTTGGCCAGAGCGGCGGCGCGCTGGACGGCGTCATCGCAAAGCGGCTCGACATGACCTACCGTCCGGGTGAGCGTGCGATGCTCAAGGTCAAGCAGCACCGAACAGCCGATTGCGTCGTCGGGGGGTTCCGTTACGAGACCGGCGGTAACCAAGTGGGATCGCTGCTGCTCGGTCTCTACAATGACGACGGCAAGCTCGATCACGTGGGATTCACCTCGGCGATATCCAATGCGGAGCGATTTGAACTCACCGAAAGACTTGAGGGGCTAAAGGGTAGCGTCGGGTTCGACGGCAAGACTCCCGGCGGCCCGAGCCGCTGGAGCACGAACCGGTCCGCCGACTGGGTCCCGCTGCGACCGGAGCTCGTCGTCGAAGTGACCTACGACCAAGTGACGGAGAACCGGTTCCGCCATGGAACCAAGCTCGTGCGGTGGCGGCCTGACAAGGCGACCGCGCAGTGTCGGATGGAGCAGCTGGAGCACGAGGTCCGCCCCTCCGAGGTCACCAGGATTGTCGCATAGACGCCGCGCGCCAATGATCTCGAACGCGAATCAGAGCCCCGCCTTCTCCAGCGCCGCCGCCACCTCGGGGTCCATTGACCTGTCGCCTTTGGGCGTAAGGCGGTTCAGCACCGTCTGGACGCGCTTCTGAGCGACCTGCAGGGTCTTGTGCCGCACCTCTCGGGTCACGTTGGTTCGCCATGACGCTGCCTCGCCAAGCAGCGCAGACCATTTCGCCTCTTCCGCAGCAAGCACCGCCAAGGCGAGGCGCAACCCGTCGCGTTGGCCATGGGCGTAGTCGTCGGACATCGGAACCTCCATCGCTGGGCGTGCCTGGCCCTGGTCGTCTCCTACTCTGGCCGCTCGCAGTCGCCAACGAGCGCTGCGGGCAGGGCAGAACCAAGGTATTACGACGACGTCGAAAGCCCGAGGCCCCTGCCAGCAGCATTGGCTAGGACACCGGTGAGGCGGAACACTTGGGACGAACGACGAGCAGCTACCGCATCCGCGACCTCGTGCGGCTACGCTGGCCGACACGTGCTTGGCATAATTCTTTTCCGCATAGGAATGGCGGATTCCTCGCCGAGAGCGGCGTTCTGACGAACCAGAGGGCCCACGGGCCAATTGACTGCACCCGATGACGGGAACAAACACGGAACGAATCATCCGTTTCCGAGTCTGTTGAGCGTCATGCACCACGTCGCCGTCATAGCCGAACTGAAGGCCCGCATCGCCGAAATGGAGAGCGCGGGCGTACGCCACGCGGTCGTCCCGTTCGAGGTCGACTGCCTCGACGACCGGCTCCCCGGCGGCGGACTTGCCTCGGGCGCGCTGCACGAGGTCGCCGGCAGTCCGCGCCTGGCCGACGACGCCAGCGCCACGATCTTCCTCGCCGGCATCCTGGCTCGGATCGACGGGCCGGTGCTCTGGTGCCTGCGCTGGCGCGACCTGTTCGCGCCCGCGCTCCAGCTGGCGGGCCTGCACCCCGACCGGGTGATCTACGTCGAGGCCGGCAACGACGCGAACGTCCTGCTGGCGATGGAGGAGTGCCTTCGGTACCGCGGAATCGCCGGTGTGGTGGGCGAGGTCGGCAGATATTCGACGACGGCCTCCAAACGCCTGCAGCTGGCGGCCGAGAGCTCCGGCGTCAGCGCCTTCGTTTTTCGCCGCGCGTCCAGGCCCGACGCCGGCGCGGAGGGGACCGCCGCGGTCACGCGCTGGCGCATTGCCGCGGCACCCAGCGAGACGCTCGGCATACCGAGCCTGGCTCGGCCACGCTGGCACGTAGCGCTCGAACGCGTGCGGGGCGGTAACCCTTGCAACTGGATAGTGGAGGGATGCGATGCGCAGGGTCGTATCGGTCTATCTGCCGCACTGGTCGACCGACCGGCTGCGGCGGACGACCGCCAAGCCGCCGCATGACAGCGGCGGCGCCCCCGCCGCACCGCTCGTCACCGCGATCCCGGACCACGGACGGCGCGTCGTCGCCGCAGTAGACGCGAACGCCCGCACTCTCGGGATCAGGCCCGGCATGACCGTCACCAAGGCGCGGTTGTTCACGCAGGAACTCGACGTGGTCGACGCGGACCCCGACGCCGACGCTCAAGGGTTGCGACGCCTCTCGCTTTGGACCAGCCAGCGCTACTCCCCGATCGTCGCGCCCGATCCACCGGATGGCCTGTGGCTGGACGTGACCGGCTGCACGGCGCAGTTTGGCAACGAACGAGCTATGGTCAAGGACCTGCATCGCCGTATCGCGGCGTTCGGCCTCTCGGTGCAGATCGCCATTGCCGATACCGCCGGTTGCGCGCATGCGGTCGCCCGGCACGTTCCCGCGGGCCGGCCGGTCACGATCGAACCCGGCGACCACCGCAAAGCGCTTGCGTTGATGCCGATCGCCGCGCTGCGGCTCAACCCCGAGGTTGTGGAGGGGCTACACAAGCTCGGCTTCGACCGCATCGAGCAGCTGCTCGGCACTCCGCGTGGTCCGTTGGCTAAGAGGTTCGGCCGCGCCCTACATCGCCGCATCGACCAGGCGCTTGGGCACGTACCGGAGCCCGTCGAGCCGATATTCCCCGAGGAGCAGCCTCGCACCCGGCTCGGGTTCATGGAACCGCTCGCCACCGCGGAGGCGTTCGCGCAGGTCATCGCCGACCTCACGGCGGACATCGCACGGCAGCTGACCGGCATCGGAAAGGGCGCCCGACGGCTCGACTGCCACTTCCACCGCGTTGACGGGCACAACCAGGCGATCCGCGTGGGGACCGCCGCGCCCACCCGTGACGCGGCCCACATGGCCAAGCTGCTCGCCACGAAGATCGAGACGATCGATCCCGGGCTCGGGATCGAGGCGATGACGCTGGTCGCGCCGCTCGTGGAGGCTCTCGGCGGCCACCAAGGCGAAGGCCTGGCCGACCTCACTCGGCGCGGTCCCGACCTATCTGGGCTGGTCGATACGCTCGCCAACCGTTTCGGGCATCTCCAGCTCTACCGCGCGGCATCCGTGCCCAGCGCGATGCCCGAACGATCCGTGGCGCCGGCGCCCGCTTTGTCCGCCGTCGGCGACGGTGGCTGGAACGTCGACCTGCCGCGTCCGTGCCGCATGCTGAGCGCGCCCGAACCGATCGACGTCACCGCGATGCTGCCCGACCACCCGCCCGCCATGTTCATCTGGCGGCGGGAGCGCCACCGGGTTACCCAGGCCGACGGGCCGGAACGGATTCACGGTGAATGGTGGCGCGATGCCGGCGTCGAGGCCGAGCGTCCCTATACCGTGCGGGACTACTTCCAGGTCGAGACGACTGATGGCGGGCGCTACTGGATCTTCCGCCTCGGCGACGGCGAGAACGCGGCGAGCGGATCGATGCGCTGGTTCATCCATGGCGCGTTCGCATGACCCGCCCAGACCGAGCTAGTGACGGCGGGGGCTACGTCGAGCTCCAGGTGACGACGCATTTCAGCTTCCTGCGCGGAGCGTCGTCTCCCGAGGAGCTGTTCGCCGCCGCGGCGCTGCTCGGCCTCCCCGCACTAGGCGTCGTCGACCGCAATTCGGTGGCGGGGATCGTGCGCGCCTGGGATGCCGAGAAGACGACCGGCGTTAGGGCCATCACCGGCTGCCGCCTCGACCTGACCGACGGCACTGCACTCCTGCTCTATCCGACGGACCGCGCCGCCTACGGTCGGATGTGCCGGCTGCTGAGCGTCGGCAAGGCTCGGGCCGGCAAGGGCGCGTGCCACCTCGATTGGACCGACGTCGAGGAATGGAACGAAGGCATCATTGCCATCCTCAGCCCGGATCGGGCCGACGCCACGACCGAAGCCGCGTTGGCCCGGACGAAGCGCATCTTCGACGACCGCGCCCATCTCGCCCTGTCGATCCGCCGGCATCCGCGGGACGCAGTGCGGTTGCGCGACATGGCGGGGATCGCCGCTGCGGCGCGCGTGCCGACCGTGGCCACCGGCGATGTCCTCTACCATTCGCCGGACCGGCGGCTGCTGCAGGACGTCGTGACGTGCATCCGCGAGAAGTGCACCATCGACGCCCTGGGCGACCGGCGCGAGCGGTTCGCCGACCGCCACCTCAAGCATGCCGCCGAGATGCACCGGCTGTTCCGCCGCTACCTGAAGGACACGACGCCGGTGTCGCGCAGCGTGGAGATCGCGGCTCTGTGCAGGTTCAGCCTTAAGGACCTCGACTACCAGTATCCCAACGAGATCCGCGTGCCCGGCCGGACGCCGCAGCAGGAGCTTGAGCGCCTGATCTGGGAGAAGGCGCCCGACCGCTATCCCGAGGGGATCGGCGGCAGGGTGCGGGAACAGCTCGAGCACGAACTGCGCCTAATCGCTCAGCTCGACTACGCGCCCTACTTTTTGACTGTCCATTCGATCGTCGCGTTCGCGCGCAGCCGAGACATCCTGTGCCAAGGACGGGGATCGGCTGCCAATTCTGCAGTCTGTTATGTCCTTGGCATCACTTCAATTGATCCGGTCCGCTCCGAACTGCTGTTCGAGCGATTCGTCTCGGCCGAGCGCCGTGAGCCACCCGACATCGACGTCGACTTCGAACACGAGCGGCGCGAGGAGGTGATCCAGTGGATCTACGAGACCTACGGCCGCAACCACAGCGCGCTGACGGCCGTGGTGACGCGCTACCGCGCGCGCGGCGCGGTGCACGAGGTCGGCAAGGCGCTCGGCCTGTCCGACGACATGACCAAGGGGCTTGCGTCGTCCGTGTGGGGCTGGAGCCGGGAAGGCGTGGAGATCAAGCACGCCCAGGAGCTGAACCTCGATCTCGGCGACCGACGCCTGATGCTGACCCTGGAACTGGCCAAGGTACTGATCAACACGCCGCGCCACCTGTCGCAACACCCGGGCGGGTTCGTCCTGACCAGCGATCGCCTCGACGAGCTCGTGCCGATCGAGCCGGCGGCCATGGCGGACCGCCAGGTGATCGAGTGGGACAAGGACGACATCGACCTGCTTGGCTTCATGAAGGTGGACGTGCTCGCGCTCGGGATGCTGTCGTGCATGCGCCGCGCCTTCGAGTTCCTCGAGAAGGACAAGGGGGTCACGCTCGACCTTGCGACCATCCCGGACGAGGATCCGGCGACCTACGCGATGATCCGCAAAGCCGACACGATGGGCGTGTTCCAGATCGAGTCGCGCGCCCAGATGGCTTCGATCCCGCTCATGGCGCCGCGGACGTTCTACGACCTTGTCATCCAGGTCGCGATCGTGCGGCCCGGCCCAATCCAAGGGGACATGGTCCATCCTTACCGGCGGCGGCGCAACGGCCAGGAGGAGGTCAGCTACCCGACGCCCGAGCTGCGCCGAGTGCTGGAGAAGACGCTCGGCGTGCCCTTGTTCCAGGAGCAGGCGATGCGCGTGGCGATCGAGTGCGCCGGGTTCACCGCCTCCGAGGCCGATCTGCTCCGCCGCGCCATGGCAACGTTCAAGCTGACCGGCGGCGTGTCCCACTTCCGCGACAAGCTGATCGAAGGAATGGTCACGCGGGGCTATGAGCGGGCGTTCGCTGAGAAGACGTTCAAGCAGATCGAGGGGTTCGGCTCCTACGGTTTCCCGGAGAGCCACGCCGCCAGCTTCGCGTTGATCGCATACGCCAGCAGCTGGATGAAGTGCCACCACCCCGACGCCTTCTGCGCGGCATTGCTCAACGCGCAGCCGATGGGTTTCTACGCGCCCGCCCAGCTCGTGCGCGATGCCCGGGCGCACGGCGTGGAGATCCGACCGATCGACGTGAACTCCAGCCGCTGGGACTGCACGCTTGAGGCGAGCGACGGCCGCTACAAAGCCGTCCGCCTCGGCCTGCGCATGGCGCGCGACCTTTCGAACACCGACGCCGCGGCCATCGTCGGCGCACGCGGCGACCAGCCCTATGCCAGCGTCGAGGAGATTCAGCGTCGCGCGGGCGTCGGACGCGGTGCGCTCGACCGCATCGGCGACGCCGACGGCTTCGGTTCGCTCGGCGCGAGCCGGCGGGCCGGCCTCTGGGAGGTGAAGGGCCTTGGTGACGCCGTCCTTCCGCTGTTCGCCGCCGCCGACGAACGAGACGGCAGGCGGCGGCGGGAGGCGGTGGAGCCGACCGTGACGCTCGCCGAGATGGGCGAAGGCGCGGAGGTGGTCGAGGACTACCGCGCGTCCGGCCTCAGCCTGCGCGCGCATCCGGTCGCGTTCCTGCGCGACGAGCTGACGCGGCAGCGGATGATCACCTGCGACGCGCTGCAGACCGTCAAGGACGGGCGCTACGTCGAGCTGGCAGGCATCGTGCTGGTCCGCCAGAAGCCGGGGTCGGCCAAAGGCGTCATGTTCATCACCCTTGAGGACGAGACCGAAGTTGCGAACCTCGTGGTGTGGACCAGGGTGTTCGAAGCCAACCGGCGGACCGTGCTCAACGCGTCGATGATGGGCGTCCGGGGTCAGGTGCAGCGCGAGGGCGACGTCATCCACCTGATCGCGCACCGGCTCGACGATCTCTCCTCCATGCTCGCCAGCGTCGGCAACAGGGCCGACCTCGCCGACGTATACCGGGTGAGCCGCGCGGACGTCGTGAGGACCCCGATGTCGCCCGACCCACGCGACCCCGCCGAACGATCGCTGGGGAAGAGCGCACGCGACATCTACATCCCCGATCTGCGGCTTGGGTCCGGCATCGTGCCCGGCGAACCGACGGAGGGCATCAAGGTGAAGCCGCGTGACTTCCGATGACCGGCTCGACCAGTGCCCTACCGTTCAACGACGAGAGACTGAAATCATGATCGCCGCCGCCAGCTTCCTTTGCCTCGTCACCCGCGTGCACGACGGGGACGGACCTTTGTGGTGCGGCAATGGGATGAAGGTGCGCGTCGCCGGCATCCAGGCGCCGGACTTCGAGAACGCCGAACCATGCCGCAAGCCCAAACCGAATTACGTCTGCTCGGACGCGCAGGCGGAACGCAGCCGGCGCATCGTCGAGCGACTAGCGCTCAACAAGACTATGAGCTGCCAACCCGTGGGCAGATCATACCAGCGGGTAGTCGCCAGGTGCACTTTGCCAGATGGGCGAAGCCTGTCGTGCGCGATCCTCGCAGCAGGTGCAGCGGCGCGCTGGGATAGCTATTGGCACCGATACCGCATGGGCGAGTGCCGCTAGCTCCGGCCGCACCCGGCAGCCGCCGTCGATGCGACGGCATGGTGGCCGCTCGCCGTTTCGGACGCCAACGGTTAGGCCAATTCAGCGGCGCCGGTATCATAGCGTGTCATGAACCGATGCTCGACCACATCCCGGATGACGTAATATGCGGCGAACGCTCTGCCTACGAAAGCCGAGAACATCGGTGACTATGTCCGAGCGGCGCCCGGTGCACGCACCGCGCGCGCCAGATCCGCCGCGGCACGCTGGGCGACGCCGGACTGTGCGGACGCGGCGACCATCGTGCCGAGGGCGATACGCAAGATCACGGGGACGCTCCGGATTAGATACGGCGCTGCGAGCCCCGCCGACATGGCAGGGCTCGCAGCGGATCAGAGCAGCGGATTAAAACTGTGCGCGAACGCCCAGGCTGATGCGGCTGCCCGAGGCTTCGTACATCACGGGGAAAGCCGGATCCATCGTGTAGCCAGTCGTCTTCGCGTTGCCGACGTTGATGCCCTGCAATTCCAGTCGGATGTTGCGCATCACCTGATAGCTCGCGGACACATCAAACTGACCATAAGCATCGCGATACACCGGATACATATTGCGTTCGATCCGCTCCACATAGGCGCCCTTGCGGTTGTACGAGACGCGCAGTGACAGCGGGCCCTTATCGTAGAACACCGTCGCATTGTAGGTGGTGTCGGCGAGCCCGATCGGCGACGTGTCGATGCCGAGGTCAGACGCGCCGGTCAGCGAACTGTCGAGGAAGGTGGCGTTGGCATTGATGCCGAAGCCATCCGCCCAGTCCGCGACCATGCCGAACGGGATCACCGCGTTGAGCTCGATGCCGCTCACATTGTATGAACCCTCGGCATTGACCGGCTGGTAGACGTCGAAATCATAGATCCCGTTGACCGTGCCGTTAGCGTTGTACACCGTCACATCGCGCACTTCGCCCGTCAGCTGGCTCTGCACCACGCCCTTGATCTTTTTCCAGAAATAGGACGCGGCCAAGATGCCGCCGCCGGGGAGATATTTCTCGACGCCGACTTCCCACTGATCAGCAAGAGTGGGCTTCAGGCCCGGATTTCCATCGGTATAGCGGAAATTGCCGATGCTGGCGATCCGCTTGTACGCGAGATCGGTCAACGCCGGGCGGATCAGCGTTTTCGACGCTGCAGCGCGCAGGAACAGGCTGTCGCTCAGCTCGGCATGCGCGTTGAACGACGGCAGGAACTTTTCATATTTGCCCTCACTGGACACCGGTGCGGGGGTCAGGCCGATTGAGCCGTTCGGGTTCTGGACCTGCTGGAACCCTTCCGACTGGATGTTGGTGCGCAGATAGCGGCCGCCCAAATTGACGAACACCGGCACGGCCACGTCGAACGCGAGATCGACCATCGCATAACCTGCGAACGTCTCTTCCTGAACCTTGTAATAGTTCGCATTGTTGAACGGCGTCACAAAGCCATCGGGACGGAAGAAGTTCCGCGCATAGTCGTTCGACACCTGCGCCCAGCTCAGGTCGCGGGCCTGATAGCTTTTCCCGCCCAGGATATCGGTGACGTCTTCGAGCGGACTGTCGCCCAGCTTGCGGACGTTGACATAGGCCGTGCTGCCACGCGTCGGGCCCTGGATCTTCTCCTCGCCATATTCGCGTTCGTTGCTCTTGTTGGTGTAACGCCCGCCGAAGTTGAAGCGCTTGAGCAGCGAGGATTCGAACTGATAGCTCAGATCGATCTGCGCGGCATATTTGTCGTCCTTGATCTGCTCGCGCGTCGTTTCATACGCCTCGAACAGATAGGAATTCGGCGCATTGTACATGTCGATCGTGCGCGGGTTGGTGCTCGGGATCGTCTCGCCGCCATTCTCGGTATAGCGCGTGCGCGACGGGGCGTAGGCGACATGCTTCAGATTGGCGTAGTCCAGCGTCTTCTTGGCGCCGGAATAGCCGCCGAGCGCGTTGATCTTCCAGTTGCCCGTGGTCCAGTTCATTTCGCCGCCGAACTGGCGATAGTCGGTCTCGTTGATATATTCCTTGCTCAGGAATTCATGCTGCGTGTTGGTGTAGGAGACATCCCGCAGCACGACGATCCCGCTGTCGGCCAGCGTCGTGGCGTCATGTTCGTGGATCGTCTCGAGCGTGGAGTTGCTCGAGGCCGAATAGCCGGCGGCGTCATATTCGTCTTCGGTCGTGTCGTACGAGCCGAGGAACGCGTCGAACGCGAGGCTGAAATTGTCGCTCGGCTTGTATTGCACCGAGCCCGACAGGCCAAGGCGATCCTGGTCGTTCTGATAGAGCCGGTCGCCGACCTTATCGAGGAACACGATCTTGTTCTTATTGGCTTCGGTGAACGTGATGCCGGCATCGCGCTGCAGCACGGCGATCGCCTGGTTGCGGTAGACGGTGCCGGCGCGATCGGTCCAGCGCGCGATCGGGCGGAAGTTGATGCCCGAATTGGAGTCGGTGCGATTGGTGCGCTGCTGCTTGGCGACCGACACCAGCACGCCGAAATCGCCGAACGTGTTGCTGGCAAGGAACGAGAAGTTGGGATCGACCTTCTCGGAGATTGAATTGTACGCGGCTTCCGCGCTCCCGACGATACGCAGGCCGGGATTGTCGAACGGCCGGGCGGTGCGGATCAGCACCGAGCCGGCGATGCCGCCTTCTTCATCCGCCGCCACCGGCGACTTTTGCACGGTGACCGACTGGATCAGTTCGGAAGCGAAGATGTCAAACTCGACGTCGCGACCGCCCGAACCCGAGGCGGTAGCCAGCTTGTTGATCGAGACGAAGGTGAATTCACTCGGCAGGCCGCGGACGTTGACACGCGTGCCCAGGCCGCGTTCGCGCTCGATCGTCACCCCCGGCACGCGCTGCAGTGCTTCGGACAGGTTCTGTTCGGGGAAATCGGCGATGTCAGTGGCGATGATCGAATCCGAAAAGCCGATCGTGTTGCGCTTCATGTCGATCGCTTCCTCGAGGCTGCGGCGATAGCCGGTGACGACGATCTCCTCCCCTGCCTCGGCCTCCTCCTCGGCAGGCGCGGACGCGACCTGCGCGGCGGCCGGCGTCGCCAGCGCGGCGGCGGCGACGCCGACAAGAAGGTGCGTCATGCGGTCAATATGCTTCACATTGCGGATCATTTTCGAATTCCCCCGGCGTTGATATCTCAAGTGGCTGCGCGCGAGCCGAGCTCGGACGCACGAATTCATTCCCGGGCTAGATGAACCCGGGACTAGATAGTGTTGGCTAAATTTAACTTGGTGCGGCTACGATAACCCGTAGGCTCTACCGTATGCGGTCAACTATTGACGGGTAATATCAGAGTGTTGCCGAATGTTGCCATAGGGTTTCGGTGTCATCTATCTTATTGATCTTTGCCTCTATCATCGAGTGATTTCGCCACGGGCTTCGGCAATGAGCAAAACCATTTTCATCGCGCCCCCGTTGCCGTTATCCAGCTTACGGTCCCGATGGGGGAAAGTTGTGACGCGCATGTTACGATGCGGCTCAATTATCGCATTTTCGTAAAGATCAGGCTGGTCCTGGGGATGAGCATTCGGTTGGCGATGAGATAGTAAACGGCTGGATAGGTTGAGTGGTGACGTGATCCTACGAAGCATCGTATGCGTCGAATTCCTCGAATCTATGAAACGGTGGGAATTAGCGATTTTTTTCGTCGCATCTGGTATATCGCGATTCTGCGCATAATCCCGTTTATATAGGTTTTCAGATTAGCGATCGCGTTCCAGCCTTGGGTAAAGTGCTGCGGTCCTAACGTTGGGTAGCCTTCCGACTGCACCAGCATCGCTCGGCTTCCTGTGCCCGCCGCGTGTTCCTGCATCGTCATCAAGCGTTTGTTGACCAGCATGATGACAGGCAGTGCGAAAGGCCAGTTGGCGAGCAACAGGACGCTTCCGGCGAACCAGCGCCAATCAGTCCCGAAATATCAAGTGCCATCCCCGCCACGCCCCCAGCGATCGCCGACCCGGACTGGATTGGTAGCGCTCGTTTGTAGCTGGGTTGCCGTTGCGGCAGTAGATCAATCTCTTTTGCGATCGGGCATTGGGACGGTATACGTTCGGCGTTTGCTGGTTCCCTGGGCTTGCTATTGGATGATCGTTGCGGGCAAGCGCCCGCCCCCCCGCGTCACCGCTGGCTTACTAACGTTATGAACGGAGGCCAAACGCCTAGCTGCGCGTTAGCGTCCCGTCGGCCGTTCTAGAAAACTGCACGGAGAAGCGTATCTTACCTTCGATCCACATTGGCTGTTCGGGCTGGGTATATCCACACTGGCGCGGGCTCTTTTATCCGGAGAAGCTTCCGGTGAAGAAGTGGTTCGCTTTTTATTCTGAACATTTCGACACCGTAGAAATCAACAACAGCTTCTATCGTTTGCCGAAGGCCTCGACGTTCGAAACCTGGAGCATTCAGGCGCCTGCTAACTTTCGCTACGCCGTTAAGGCCAACCGCTTCGTCACACAGGCCAAAAAGCTAAAAGACTGTCAGGAACCAGTAGAAAGGATGATGGCGCCGTTTCGACACCTGAGATCTACGCTGGGGCCCATCCTTTACCAGCTCCCACCGCGGTTCCACGTGAATGTATCGCGCCTTGAAAGCTTTCTCGAACTAATACCCGACGACGTAACCAACGTCTTCGAGTTTCGCGACGGCAGTTGGCACACCGACGAGGTGTTTGCTCTACTGGAACGTCATGGTGCAGGGTTCTGCACGCACGACATGACGGGGTTGGAGGTTCCGCGCATTGCGGTGGGCCCGGTTGCCTATATTCGCTTTCACGGTGGAGGCGGAAAGTATTGGGGACGCTACCCGGATCGCGTGCTTCTCGACTGGGCGGAATGGATAATTGCCCAGGCCCGGGGCGGGCGCGGCGTGTGGGCATACTTCAACAATGACATCGGGGGAGATGCCATACATGACGCCCTAACGCTCAAGGCGATGGTTGCGCAACTGGTCGGCCCTAAATAGCTCGCGCAACACGAGGGTGAGCCGCGACCCGCGTCCAAGCCAAGTAGCCGAACGCGAGCTGTGCAGGAACAAGGACCAGCGTTGTGTTTTCTCGTCTATATGACCTGTCCCAGTCTCCTACTCCCTGGCGCCGTCAACCCTGCGACGTGGGCGGGCGAACCAAAGCGGGAGGTGACGCAAGCGCTTTGGCATGAACTCGGTATGCGACTGGACAAGTGGCAAATTAGCTGGCGGTCCATGATCGAAGCGCCCGTAGTGCCCCCGCTGCAGCCGCTAAGGGATTTCGCATCCGTGTCAGACGAGACGATTTTCGAAGCCTTTGCCACCGCTGCGATCTCGGGAAACACGAGATGGGACCGTATCGCCGCAATCCGTGACCAGCTCGCCGATCCTTTTCTGGATTTCTCACCGCGCAATTTCGCGGCGCTCGATGATCACGATATCGACGAACGCATCGTGCCTTGGTTTCGCGAGCGCCATGCTGGCGCGCCTCGGTTGCGCGCAGTCCTTGCCCGGTTGCGCGATGCCGCGAGAATACTTGGTTGCAACGACACGCGCACGGCAGCAGCTTTCCTCGAAGAAGCCCGCATGTCAGCGAGACAA
This sequence comes from Parasphingomonas puruogangriensis, assembly GCF_036663635.1. Classification (NCBI taxonomy): domain Bacteria; kingdom Pseudomonadati; phylum Pseudomonadota; class Alphaproteobacteria; order Sphingomonadales; family Sphingomonadaceae; genus Parasphingomonas; species Parasphingomonas puruogangriensis. Next base: position 123,272 of record NZ_JAXOJI010000009.1, read on the forward strand.
TCCGCGGAGGAGATGGCCTATCTCCTAGGTACGGCGCCGCGCTTCAAATTGCCTGGATTTGGTATTGCGCTTGCAGCCGAGGCGCTCAGGCTGCTCGGTTGCGATCTCTGCAAGCCGGATCGCCACGTCATGCGCGCAATGGGCTCGTGGAAACTGGTGCAGTATCGTAGATGGCCCGAGGGAAAGTTCGCAGCGCCCCAGGCCCGTCCTGGGGAGCTACTGGCTACCATGCTCGCGGTGCGCGCCCTTGCAACCGCGAACGACGTCTCCGTCAGTTTCGCCAACTCCACGATCTGGATCGCCGGCGCGGTTTCGGGCGCCCGCATGACCAACCCTGACCTGGCGAGTTTGTTTGATGGCAAGGTCTCTGCACAGTAGTGACGCGCTGCCACGCCAACAGACTAATCGAAATGAGCTATCGAGGGTACGGTCGGCTTAACGAGTGCAACTGCAGCGCGTTGCAACCTACTCCCGCGCCGGAAGCATCCCCTCGGTACGGGTCACCTAACCACTCTTGAGTCCGAATCCCGGTGCGGCAAGATAAGAGTACTCCGATCAGGGTCGGGCGGGTTGATAAGACGGTGGAACGGGTCGGCCTCGATGCGAGTCTATGTCGGATGGCAGGCAGCGTCGCGACGAGCAGATCCAAGGCATCGAAGAGCCCGCCCGCGCCGCGACCGCATCAGCCTAGGCCTCGCAACCGTTCCGGTCGGTCCCGCGAGCCGGAAGGCTGGCCCCCATGCGACGGTTCATCCACGGTGGCGCAGTGACAAAAGACACGCAGGTCCTTGCGGACGCGGAGGCTTTCCTCGAGGCGCACGGCGATGGCTGGCAGGCTGCATTAATGCCCATGCTGGTCGAGGCTGCCGTCTGCACCGACCGGCAGGAAGCACTGCGATGGTTCCGTCTCGCCGCAGTCTTGCAGAAGTATGAGGCGAACCGAGACAGCTAACGCCGTTTTTGCCGGCGCGAGCAGATCCGCGATCCATTTCAAATCGCATTGATCGGGATCAGTGTTGAAGTTCCAATGCAGCGTTTGTCAGCTCATATTCATGCTTAGTGGTTGATAACACAAGCGTTCCTCGGCGGGCGCCGATCAATCGCCCTGTACCCATATCCCCAAGTGTAGACCGGCCGTTACCGTGGACACGGCAGTCGGGAGTACGTCATGTCATCATCTACAGTAAGATTGGGCGGCGTCGTGTTCGCCGCTATTGCCACGCTTGGCCTTTCGGCGTGCGCGACCGAAACAACCTATCGGCCGGCCACCGGTTCGGGCTTCGCGCGAACCGGATACAGCGACCGGCAGATCGAGCCGACCCGTTATGTCGTCAGCTTTGCAGGTAACAGCTACACGTCGCGCGACACCGTGGAGAAATATCTGCTCTTCCGAGCAGCGGAACTCACCCTGTCCCGCGGTTACGACAGCTTCATCCTCGTCGACAAGGACACCGACTTGCGCACCCGGACATATACGACTCCGGGTCTCGGCGGTGGGTTCGGCTACGGTGGTTTCGGCGGTTGGGGACCTAGCTGGCGCTACCGCGGACGAGGCTTCGGGTGGCGCTCGTGGAATGGCTTCGGCGCGGATCCGTTTTGGGACCGTAGCGTCGACGTCCGGACGGTCGACAAGTTCGAGGCCAACGCCGAGATCGTTCTACGCAAGGGGCCGAAGCCGGCTGACAATGTCCGTGCATTCGACGCCCGCGCCGTCGTTGACGCGATTGGGCCGAGCGTAGTGGTGCCGAAGTGACATGAGCCCAGCCGCTCCGTCGTTGCGGAGTGGCTGGGTGTTCATATGGGTCGGTCAATCTTGGCCAGGTCAAAGCTGGGATCATATTCCTTATTAGGCATGGTCGTCGAAGTCGGCGTGGAGGCTATGCCGCACCGCCGAGGCTATCGGCTTGAGGGGCCGCCATCCCCGGCCGTTCGCCGACCTCAACCGCGCCGAGGCTGATCGGTCGGTCAGCTGCACGGTATTCGCCCTGGTTCCGGATGGCCGCTCACGAGACCTTGCTATCCATCCATTCCCTTGACGGCCGCCGATCTTCGAGGTGACTGATCGGCATCAGATGCTGTTCCGAATGTGGCAGGTAGGGCAAGCGACACAGGAGCAGCGCTTGGCTGTGGGAGTGAAGAATGCGGTTGGTGAGAGACAATGGCCTGACGATCGCGCTGATGGTGCTCTTCATGGCAAGCATCCTTGGCCAGTGGTTCGCGGGTTGGCACGTCGCGAACGAGGACGCTGCACGACACGGCGGGTCCCTGATGACCCTATCGGAATACGCGGCAAGTCCTGAATTCCTGTCGTCGGTGTTCGAGAACTGGGAGAGCGAATTCCTCCAAATGTCGGCCTATGTCGTGTTGACGGCGATGCTGTTTCAGCGTGGCTCGGCCGAGTCGAAGGATCCCGACGAAAAGGATGCTCGTGACTCGGATCTCGAAGCCGAAGGACGCAAACCCGGAGCGCCAACGATCCTCAAATGGGGGCCGGTGTGGCGCGCATTCTACGCGCGCTCGCTCGGCATCGCGCTCGGCCTGCTGTTCTTCACCTCCTTCGTCATTCACTGGACGCAGAGCGCCCGGGTGGCTGCCCAAGAGGCGCTCGAGCACGGCGAAGTGCCTCCCACGACGTTCGGCTACCTTCTCGACGCGCAACTGTGGTTCGAGTCGCTGCAGAACTGGCAAAGCGAGTTCCTGTCTACCGCGATCCTCGTTGTGCTCTCCATCTTTCTGCGCCAGCGCGAATCCCCGGAATCAAAGCCTGTCGCCGCCCCACACAGTCAGACCGGGAGCGAATAGCTCCTAGCGGAGCAAAGCGGGCTATCGGGTGTTTGACTGACAATCGTCACGAAGGGGAATTCGATGAAGCTCGCCACCCTATCCGCCCTGCTCGCCGGGGCGGCCCTCGCCAGTCCTGCCCTCGCCCAGCAGGGCGACGGCACCAACGTCTCGATTCCCATCACCATCTTCAAGCCGGCGAAGGTTCCCGCGACGCCCGAGAGGATCGCTGCCCTCCGCGCTCCGGCGGGCTTCACCGTAACGTCCTTCGCAACAGGCCTGAAGAACGCGCGCATCCTCGCGGTCGCGCCGGACGGCACGGTCTATCTGACCCGTCGCGATCAGGGCGACGTGCTGATGCTCAAGGACGCGGACGGCGACGGCAAGGCGGATGGTGCGCCCGTGACGGTGACCAACCGACCGGGTGCGCACGGCATCGCCATCCATGCCGGCAAGTTCTACCTCGTCACCGTCAAGGAGCTGTTCGTCGCCGACATCCTGAGCGATGGCCGCCTTGGCGAACTGACGCTGCTGGCCGGCGATCTCCCCGACGCCGGCCAGCACGCGAACCGGACGATCGCCTGGGGTCCGGACGACATGCTCTACATTAGCGTGGGATCCACGTGTAACGTCTGCAACGAGAACAATCCGGAGAACGCGACGATCCTGCGCGTCTCGCCAGATGGCAAGAGCCGTACGATCCTCGCCGGCGGCTTGCGCAACACGATCGGGTTCGATTGGAACCCGCGCACGGGCGAGCTGTGGGGTCTCGATCACGGGATCGACTTTTTGGGCGATACAGATCAGCCCGAGGAGCTGAACCGGATCGAGCTCGGCAAGCAGTATGGGTGGCCGCACGCCTATGCGGACGGGAAGATCTATCCGCAGAGCACCCCCGTGGGCGGGATCACGAAGGAGCAGTGGCGCGACAACAGCGTGCCAATGGTGATCGGCTACGACGCTCATGCAGCGCCGATGCAGTTCCTCTTCTACAAGGGCAGCGCGTTCCCTTCCGAATACAATGGCGATGCCTTCGCAACGATGCGCGGTTCCTGGAACCGGAAGCAGCCGTCGGGCTACAGCATCGTGCGGATCCGCTTCCAGAACGGGCAGGCCAAGTCGATCGAGCCGTTCGTCACTGGCTTCCTGACCGATGCCGGGACAACGCACATCGCCCGCCCGGTGGGTCTCGCCGTCGCCCATGACGGATCGCTCCTGATGGCCGACGACGCCAACGGCGTGATCTACCGAGTCGCGTACGATCGAGGACGCAAGGCCGCGAACACCACGCCGGCTCCCGCCACCGCGATGCGTGAGCAGACCGAGCGCGGCAACGGCGTTCCGCTCGCGCTGGGTCGGCTGGCGGGCGGCAGGCGTTCGCAGCCGACAGTGTCGTCTCCGGCGTTCGGCTCCAGCACGCCGATACCGATGCGCCATAGCGACTATGCCGATGGCGTGTCCCCTGCCCTATCCTGGACCGCGGTCGATGGCGCCGCCAGCTACGTGATCATCATGGAGGATCCGGACGCACATCCGGTCCAGCCGTTCGTGCACTGGTTGGCTTGGAACATCCCGGCAGGCGTGATCAGCCTTCCCGAAGGCCTACAAGAGCAACCACGGCTGACAGAGCCGGAAGGCGTTCTCCAGGGCCGCACCACTCGCGGCTCGACCGGCTATTATGGTCCGCGACCGCCGGTCGGTGGCCCGCCCCACCACTACCACTTCCAGGTTTTCGCGCTGGATACGATGCTATCGGTTCCGGCCGGAGCCGACCGGGAGACGCTGCTTGCGGCGATGAAGGGTCACGTGGTCGGCAAGAGCGAGCTGGTGGGAACCTATGCTCAAAAGGTCGCACCGCTGAAGTAGTATCGCGTAGCCGTGATCAATGGACGCCGGTGCCCGATCGCGCTTGGTCGGCCGAAACCAGTGTCGGCCGCAAATCCGATCGACAGGACGCCGACCGGCCTCACGGACCGGTTGGCGCTTCATAACCGCCGCTGACCGAGGGAGTGCCAGGTGGCCTGCCATTACCATGTTGAAGGCGCACAACATCAGCGCCAACAGCGACTGCAGCTTCGACTCTATCTGCTCGATCCCTTGCCGGGCTGATCTACGACTGGGTTCCCGCGGCCAGCGTCCGGATGCAAAGCAGTGCCCTGGCGGGGGTGTGGCATTCCAGAAGGCGGGCCGCTTAAACGGGGGAACACGGACCTGTGGGGGCAAGCGGTCTTACGGCATTCGTTTATCAAACCATTTGATGCGGATTGCCCTGATACACCAAGTCCGTGCGTTATCTGCCATCGACCTGATCGGCATCGAACACATCAACCTCTCAGCGGCGCGCGCCGACGCGATCGTCAGGATTGGCGCATTGGTGGCACTCGAAGCAGGACTCGTTCCGCCTAATCTGAGGCGCGCGGTTCGAATCGACGGCGGACGCGGCACCATGGTGATGATCGTCCGGTTCGCCGAAGCCTACAGCTAACGCTCCTCCTAATCAGGCCTTTACGTCAATCACATCGGCGAGGTTGATCGTGTCGACGGTCGCGCCGACGAGGTCTGCGAAGTCGATCCTGTGGTGCAGGACCAAGTTCCCATGCTCCGTGATTGAGTGTGCCGCCTACGTGAGACAATCCCGCTGGGCGCTTGCCCACGCCACCGCAAAGTCGGGAAATGTTTCAGGCAGAGGTCTCGTCCAACGTTATTATCGTCGTGAAGTCTTACGCTGCATTCGGCGGCGGCGTCAGTCTCTCGGCATCGACCCCACGCCCCTCTCGCGTGCCCAGACGACGGCGGCACTGCGGCTGTTGACGCCAATCTTGGCGTAAAGGCGGGCGACATGGTTGCGCACTGTGTTGCGCGACAGTCCCAGCTTTCCCGCGATCGCGTTGTCGTCGAGGCCCTGGCATATGAGTTCGAGGACTTCACGCTCACGAGGGCTTAGTTGACCCGACGGCCCGGCGCTGACGTCGGCTCCACGCGGATTCCTTAGTGTGGCGAGCTTATCCATGATCGAGCGGCTGAGCCAATTCGCGTCCTTCATGACGGCTTCGATGGCCTCCACAAGCTCCAACTCGCTGCGTCGTCTGTCGGTGATGTCCTGGTAGAGCCAGAGCACGCAGTCGTCGCTGCGCAGACTGATCCTCTCCGCCGACGCGATGCAGTCTACCGGAGCTCCATCCTTCCCGAGCACCCGCACGTCGTGCCCCCGGAAGCCTCCCCGCTGTCGGATTTCGTCCTCCAACCCCTCACGTTGACGCGCGTCGTTCCATAACTGGAGATCATCAGGGACGCGGCCGACCGTGTCGTGGCCCGAATACCCCGTCAGCCGCTTGAAGGCGGCGTTCACTTCGATGATCCGATAATCGTCGCCCCTGGTCACGACCATGGCTACCGGAGCCATGTCGAAGACGGTGGCGAAGTGCCGCTCGCTCGTCTCCAGCGCGCGCTCGGCGCGCCGCCGCGGCTCGAGGTCGGCGAACGTGAAAAGCAGACAGGGCTCGTTCTGCACCTCGATCGGCTGGCCGGCGAGGATCACCAGCTTGGTGTCACCTTCTGCTAGCGGCAGCTCGGCCTCGATCTGCGGCACTACTTCCCCAGCGGCGAATCGCTCCTTCGCGCGCTCGCCGCCATCGACGTTCGCTAGCAGATCGACCTCGAACATGGTCCGACCGACCAGATCGCTGCGATGGTAGCCGCTGAGATCCATGAAACCCTGGTTGACGCGGACGTAGCGCTGGTCCGAAACCCGAACGATCAGGGCAGGCGCGGGGTTGGCCTGGAACATGGCCTCGAACCGGTCCTCCGCGTCGAAACGCTCGGACACGTCGTGGATTACGAGCGCTAGGCAGTCCGGCTCACCTCCGTCGTCATCCATTGCGACGTCGCGCACCTGATGCACCCATCGGGGGTCATTGGTGCCAAGCGGTGCGACCTCGACGATCAGATCAGGAAAGCTCTCGCCGGCAAGCAGCCGCACCAGAGGATACTCGCGGCGGGTCAATCGCCGGTGGTCGCGGTAGCGCAGGCAGAAGCGTTGCGCATACTCGTCCGCCGTAGTGCCTAGATCCTCGACGCGGTCGATGCCGTGCATGGCGAGCGCCGCCGCGTTGGCGCCGAGGATGACGCCGGTCGGGTCCATCAGGATGACGCCGGCAAGCAGGCTCTCCATCAGCTGCTCCAGGTGATGGAGCGTGGGGCCGGGTACGGTGCGGTTGGCGGTTGATCTCATTCCATCCAAGCGCAGTCGACAGCTGCATTGTTCCAGAGCAACGCATCACTTCGGCACCAATGAGTATGGTGCAGCAGCACCATACGAGCCGACCGGTGTTGCGGCTCTATCAGGAACATCGCCGGGGCGGCTCGGTTGATGGCCCACACAACGAAAGGCTATATTATGAACCTCATCATTCTCCTCGTCGTCGGCGGCATCATCGGCTGGGTCGCCAGCATGATCATGCGGACCGACGGGCAGCAGGGCATCATCCTAAACATCGTGGTCGGCATCGTCGGCGCGCTCCTGGCCGGCTTCATCGTCACGCCGCTGATCGGCGGAGCGTCGATCATGGAAGGCGCGATCAACGTCCAGTCGATCCTGGTGTCGCTAGCCGGGGCCGTGATCCTGCTTGCGATCGTTAACCTCGTTCGTCGCGGTTCAGTCCGCTGACAGACATGGCGACGGGCCCAGTGGGCTCGTCGCCACCTCAACGATCGCCGCCGGAAGGTGGCTGAAATCCCATGGAGAGCATATGAAACACATCGTCCTCGCCGCTGCGACGAGCGCCCTGCTCGCGTCTGGCGCGCTTGCTCAGGCAGGCAACCCCGGCTCGCACAACCCGGTCGTCAAGGACAGCTCGGTCGGCCACGTCGCCACGCCGGCGAAGGGGCGCAGCTCCTTCACCGAAAGCCAGGCCAAGGGCCGCATTGCCAAGGCCGGGTATTCAGGTATCTCGAAACTGACGAAGGACGAGAACGGCGTCTGGCGCGGCATGGCGATCCACCACGGCAAGAAGGTCCGTGTCGGTCTCGACTACAAAGGCAACGTGATCACGCGTTGAGCCAACCAACCAGGAGAGAAGACATGAAGAAGACCATCACCCGTCTGTTCGACGATTACTCAGATGCCGCCAACGCAGTAGCCGAACTTGAACGCCTCGGCGTGCCGCATGACGATCTGAGCATCATGGCTAACAAGCGCGACCATGGCGACCACGATGGCTCGACCGGGATTGACGACGTCAACGATGATGGCGACGTGTCGCGCGGCGCGTCGACCGGCGCGGTCCTGGGCGGCGTCGGCGGGCTGCTCGCCGGCCTCGGCTTGCTCGCGATCCCCGGCCTCGGGCCCATCGTGGCGGCCGGCTGGCTCGCATCGACCGCCGTCGGCGCAGGTATCGGCGCCGCCGGTGGCGCTGCAACCGGAAGCATCGTTGGTGCACTCAAGCAAGCCGGACATACGGACGAGGAGGCGAACGTCTACTCGGAAGGTGTTCGCCGCGGCGGCACGCTGGTCAGCACCCGCGTCGACGACGCCCTGGCCGCGGAGGTGGAAGCGGTGCTCGATCGCAACAAGTCAGTGAACGCTGCCGATCGCGGTTCGGCGTACCGTAGTTCGGGGTGGAGCTCGTTCGACGACAAGGCGCCCTCCTTTGCTGATGACGAAGTCGTTGCAGAGCGCAATCGCTACGGCTCCAAGCAAGGGTTGTAGGGTGAAGCGGCAGCCTGGTCCATGGCCGCGCTGCCGCACCGCTTTGGCTAGGGCGTTGATCGCGCCGCGCGTTGGACTGCGCCGTTGCGCGCCGGTCGCGGCATCATCGAGATCTCGGGCATGCTCATTATACCGGACAATCTTGTGGCATACATCCGCTCGCGCCCGCCGTTTCTGCTGAGCCACGGCTCGAGGATGACGTCGTACCGTTCCGCTCGATGGACTGGCGACTACCCGCTCACAGCCCTTGGCACCGATCTCGAAACATATGTCCCGCCGGGTATCGGCCACAGCGTCGGACAGAACGGCCTGACCGTCGCGACAAACAGCAGACCAGAGGACGTTCCCATATCTTCGGTGCCGACCAACTGAGCTCGACTCCAATCCACGCCATAGGACTGGATCGAAGAAAGTAACATGGGCACTGAGAGACCGTTTGAGAATGTGTTGATGCGGCGGCTCGGGCGTGATTCAAGCTTGGGATGTGGACCCGAGCAAGCCGCAGCCGGATGGCTGGATTTGAAAAGCGATCGAAGCGCTACCCGACCGATCTGACGGACGAAGAATGGCTGTTCATTCAGCCTTTCCTGCCGCCTCTGGCCAAGCGCGGACGCAAGTCAGCGACGGACCTGCGTGATGTGCTCGATGCGCTTCGCTATCTGGCACGAACAGGTGGTGGATGGCGGATGTTGCCGAACGACTTCCCGCCCTGGCAGACGGTGTATTGGTGGTTCCGCCGCTTCGTGCGCCGGCTACTGTTCCGCACGATCCACGACGTCACGCTGATGCTCGACCGTGAACGCCAAGGGCGTGAACAAAGCCCGACGGCCGCCGTTGTGGATAGCCAGTCCATCAAGGCACCAGCGGCGGAAAAGCGAGCTTTTGATGCGGGCAAGAAGGTTCTCGGTCGTAAACGGCACATTGCCGTCGACGCCGATGGTCGATTGCTCATGGTCAATCTGACCACTGCCGACATCTCCGACAGCGCTGGTGCTCAAGCGATCGTCGTGACCGTTCGCAAACGATGGCCTTGGCTCAAGCACCTGTTCGCCGACGGCGCCTACGACCGCACTCGCCTTATGGACGCCGCGACCTATCAGGACTTCGTCCTCGAGATTATCCGCCGCTCCGACAAGGAACCCGGCTTCAAGGTGCTACCAAGGCGCTGGGTCGTGGAGCGCACCTTCGGTTGGATGACGCGCTGGAAAAGGCTCGTTCGCGATTACGAGCAGCGGATCGACGTCTCGCAGGCCATGATCCATGTCGCTCTCGGCGGCCTCATGCTCCGGAGAATTGTCCATCCGTGAACATTCTCAAACGGACTCTGAGAATATCTGGTTGAATGTGCGTGTGGCGATTAAATAGGACCGACGGCGCCGGTGTATACAAACGATTATCGCGATGCGATGGGGCTCAATCGTTTCCGGCAAACTATCCGGATTACAAGGCGACGCTTGTCGCTTTAATTTTGCCCAGAAGAAGAGTTCTAGTCACTCTAATTCTTATTGCGTTGCCCGCTCCTGGTATCGCGGTCACCGCCAGCGAAGTGCAAGCGGCAAAAAAGCACTCTGGCAGATCTGATGACACCGCCAGTTTTAGCCGCATCGCATCGAGGAACATCACCCCGCGCTCTCCCGCCGGGGCGGCCAGCGCGATGACATCGGCAATAGGCGGGTTCTCGACAGCAAGCGCCGGCCCGATCACCGCCCCTTAGCTCAACCCCAATACCGCAATTCGACCACATACGCCCACTTGATCGGCCATTGGCCAAACGCGCCATGATACGCATTAAGGGCCCTTCGCGAGATCAGGCGGCGCCCTATCAATTGGGTACGGCTTTAAAGCGCGGCTCGCCAAGGCGTAGCTCGACCGAACTGCGGAAGCCCGAGACGAGCGGCACGAGCTCCGTTGGATCGAACACTGCGGTCCGTTTCAAAGGGGGTAAACGTCGCTCCCAAGAAGCCTTTAGGGCCGTCGAGCGTTCTGTAGGGAAGGAGATAAGCAATGGTCAGCGAAATGGCGCCGGGGGATCAGGCCCCGGAAGGGACACCCGGTACCGGCGAAAATGTCTGCCCGCGCTGCAACGGTAGCGGCAGGATCGAGGGAAGCACCTGTGCAGTCTGTGCGGGGAGTGGCAAGGTAGTTGAAGGGATTGGAGGCGGTTGAGCGATGCCGAACAACGGCCCTCGCACAGACCGCCGATCTTTATAGGATACGAAGTATCTGTGGCCTTCGCGGCCGTCTTGACACGTTGCTTCTCTACCGCTTCCAAAAAATAAAAGCCGGGGGCAATCACTCTCACCGCTCAATTCATGCAGAAGCATCGACGGCCCTGATCGGAGACGATTCATGTTACATCACCCGTCAGCCAATGCGCCGCCTCCCATAGACTGCGGTTTAACCACGCGGGTGCCAAGCCGACAGACTGATGATCGCAGACCTCTGCTACGAAGCTAAAGGGAAGAGATTGCACATGGACGGCCTCGGCTGAATATATGAGAAATTTCGTCAGCGTCGAGGGATCAACATCGAACAGGGCAGTATCTGACTGAGCCCAAGCGGCACGCTGCTCAGGGTCGTGTCTTGTCCTACGAACGCCTGACAAGACTGGAGAATCTGATGATTGCTGAGACCTTGTCAAATGCAGTCCCCTCCCGCGTCGAAAAGTTGGCGCAGATGTTGTTGCAGAAGGCGGACGATGCCGACCTCTTACTGGCGACGGCCGAAAGCTGCACCGGAGGTCTGCTCGCTTCGTTGCTGACTGACATCGACGGCTTGGGTCACGTGTTCGACCGTGGCTTCGTGGTCTACAGCGAGCGTGCGAAGTGCGAACTACTCGGACTGGCGCAAGAACAGATCGATGAATGCGGCGCGGTCAGTAGGAGTGTTGCCGTGGCCATGGCGCATGGCGCGCTTAAGGCGTCCGACGCGCATATTGCTTTGGCGATCACCGGCTTTGCCGGGCCAGGCGCTCCCGGGGATGAATCCGGCTTGGTCCATGTCGCGTGCGCGCGCAGAGATGGAACTACGACGCACCAGGAAGAGCATTTCGGCGAAATAGGTCGAGGCGGCGTCCGACACGCCTGCCTCGCCGTGGCGCTTGAGATGATGATTGCAGCAGTGGAGGCGAAGTCGAAGTGAACGATGCTGCACATCGGGATACTGCCGCGCCCTACTGCCGCGACCTCGTCTATGTCGCGATCAGGACCTTCCGATGAATGCTCGCCGCGACCAATACTACGATGTAGTATGGAGTGGGAGATCAGGTCCCGTGAAACCTTACAAGGGCGCCGTTGATGGCTTGCCGCTCGTTATGTTGAAGCCAATAAGACGCTTCCGGATAGGGCCGTAATAATGCATCCCGGCATCGAGTGAGCAACGCTTCGGCCAAGGCGAAGCTGAGCGCCGCATCCTTCATTCCCCACAGGATCTGGGGGGTTGGTTCGACGCGCCCGAGTTTCATCCGAGGCCGCCGCACCAACGCCCGATAATAGTTGAGCATGGCGGTAAGCCATCCCGGCCGCGCCTAGGCCTGTGCATATCCGACCAGATCATGGTCGGCGAATGTCGAGAGATGTGGATCGGCGTGCAAAAAGGACCCCCTTAGCGGGGTGATCGGCGTCCAAAAGGGACCCCTCATTTCGATGGTTTAGACAGCGGCCTGGGGATTCTCAGGCGGCGAGATCGGGATGTTGGTGGTGGAGACTGTGGTTCGGGTTCGGCGTGAATACGCCGGCGGCAAGCCGATCAAGGCGATCGCGCGGGATCTTCGATTGTCGCGCAAGGTGGTGCGCAAGGCGATCCGGGCACCGGAAGGTTCGTTCGACTGTCATCGTTCGGTGCAGCCGCTGCCGCGGATCGGACCGTTCTAGGAGTGGCTCGATACACTACTCGCCGAGAACGAGGCGCGCGCGGCGCCGGGCTCAAGGGTATGGCAGGTGCGTTCGACGACGCGGTCACCGCGGGGGTCCAGCGCAACCACACCGCGATGGAAATCCTGAGCGATCTGTTGCGCGCCGAAGGCGCACACCGTCATGCGGCCTAGATCCGCTACCGCATGACGGCTGCCAGGCTGCCGGTCGTAAAGGACCTCGACGCGTTCGTGTTCGAGAACACCCCGATCAACGAAGGGCTGGTGCGCTGCGGGCTAGCGCCGCGTTGCCTCGTCGCCCTGCTTTAGGTGCTGCGGTGCCCTACAAATCGCAGGGTTTCTTGTTCTGGGCTGGCCGTCCTGCTCGGAACGTTAGAGGATCGCAGGTAGTTAGCTAGACTATGACGTTTCACGCGCTAGATAGCAGTTATGCAGGTCTGCCGGACCGCTTCTTCCGTCGGGTCCGACCGGCGGCAGCACCGGCGCCCAAGCTTATCAAGTTAAATCGACCGCTTGTGGTGGAGCTCGGTCTCAATCCGGACCAACTGGAAGGCCAGAATGGGGCGGCGGTCTTTTCGGGACAGCGGATGCTGGAAGGGGCAGACCCGATCGCACTCGCTTATGCCGGGCATCAGTTCGGCAACTTCGTGCCGCAACTTGGCGACGGGCGTGCCATCTTGCTTGGCGACGTCATTGATCGGCATGGGAAACGCCGCGATATTCAGTTAAAGGGGGCGGGCCCCACCCCCTTTTCTCGAGGCGGAGACGGGCGGGCCGCCCTTGGCCCTGTCCTACGCGAATACCTCATCAGCGAAGCAATGGCGGCGCTCGGCATCCCGACCACGCGGGCATTGGCGGCGGTGACGACCGGCGACATGGTCTATCGGGAAACGCCGTTGCCGGGCGCAATCGTCACTCGCGTTGCCGCAAGCCATGTCCGTGTCGGTACATTTCAGTTCTTTGCCGCGCGCGGTGACCTGGAGGCCCTGCGCTTGCTCGCGGACCACGTCCTTCGCCACTATCCGGCCGCTGCGGAAGCTGACCGCCCCTATGCCGCGCTGCTCGAGGCCATTGCCGTGGCGCAGGCGGATCTCGTCGCCCGCTGGCTGCTGATTGGCTTCATTCACGGGGTCATGAACACGGACAACATGTCGGTTGCCGGCGAGACGATCGATTATGGCCCCTGTGCTTTCATGGACGCTTACGATCCGGCGACCGTTTTCAGCTCGATCGACCGAATGGGCCGCTATGCGTATGGGAACCAGCCTCGGATGGCACAATGGAATCTGACGCGCTTGGCCGAAGCAATGCTACCTATTCTTAGCGAAAATCCGGCGGAGGCATTAGAGCTGGCGCAGGTCGCGCTCGGTACCTTCTCACCGCAATTTGAAAGCGGCTATCACGGTGGGCTGGCACACAAACTCGGACTTCGAGATGCACGCGAGGAAGATCGGGCTCTGGCCGGCGCGATCCTCACTGCGATGGTCTCCAACCAGGTGGACTTCACGCTTTTCTTCCGGCGGCTGGGGGGAGCCCTCTTGGGTGACGACGAGCCGGTGAGGGCGTTGTTCGTAGATCCAACGGCGTTTGATGCTTGGGCCGTGGACTGGCGTGCACGGCTCGCGCAGGAGCCACAAGATGCCGCCGCCCGACGCTGCGCTATGGACGCCGTCAATCCAGGTTTCATCCCACGCAATCACCTCGTCGAAGCAATGATCGTTGCGGCGGTCGAGCGCGATGATTTTGGGCGGTTCGACACGATGCTTGATGTGCTCTCTCGCCCATATGAGGACCAGCCGCATCACGCTGAGTTCTCTCAGCCGCCGAAAACGCATGAGCGGGTGCTGGCGACCTTCTGTGGAACTTGAGCAGGTGGTTCAGGTGTCTCCCCGTCGCAAAAGTGGGCCCCGTGCACAGCAGCGTCCTGCGGTTCGAAGCGCGTCGCGTCTTCGTCGTCAGCCGCAATCGCGCAAAAATGCGAAGCCAGCGCGATCAGGTCGTGATGGACGCGAGTGCTGGACAGATGTTGTTGACGTAACTGTTGAATGCGCCAGCATGCATGGATTCGGTCCAGCAGCGGTCGAGACGACGCGATGACTTACTTGTCCTTAAGATAGTCTCGCCTTGCAGTTTGCCCGCGGCATATGGATGGCGTTCGCGAATCAGGTCAATAGCAGGAAAAAGCGGCCTGAAGTGAATTTGAGATAATCAGTATTTGCTCGCCTGCAATTGTCGGGGAGGCGCGGCGGTTAGCGACCTTCGATGCTTTGTCCGTTCGGGAGACGATTAGGTGTTTGATCCCACGGTTTGATGGTGCGATTCTGTCGTTGGAATGGAAGGAGGCCATATGGGACAGGTTCGTCGTGGGAGCGCCACGACCACGCACGCCGTCAGTGCAGCAATACAGCGATCGCAAGCTTCGCTCACGGCGTTGAGCCGGGAGCTGGGGATCAATCCCAAAACAGTGGCGAAGTGGCGGAAGCGGGTAACGGTCGAGGATCTGAAGACCGTGCCGAAGGCCCCTCATTCCACGACCCTGACCGAAGCCGAAGAGGCAGCGATCGTCGCATTCCTGCGCCACACATTGCTGCCACTGGACGACTGTCTCTATGCGCTACAGCCGTCGATCCCTCGTCTGACGCGCTCAGCGTTGCACCGCTGTTTGCAGCGCCACGGCATCTCCCGTCTGCCGGACATTAAGGGGCGATAAGCCGAAGCGCCAGCGCTTCAAGCGCTACCCAATCGGCTTCTTCCACGTGGATATCGCTGAGGTGCAGACTGCCGAAGGCAAGCTATACCTGTTCGTTGGCATCGACCGTACCAGCAAGTTCGCGGTCACCAAGCTGGTCGACAAGGCCGACGGCGGACGGCTTGGGAGCTTCTGGAACACTTGCTGAAAGCCGTGTCCTACCAGATCCACACGATCCTGACCGATAACGGCATCCAGTTCGCCGACGAACCGCGCAACCGCAACACTGCATGGTCACGCCAGATGCGCTTCGACATGATCTGCGAGGCGAACGACATCGAGCACCGGCTCACCAAACCGAACCACCCCTGGACCAACGGCCAGGTCGAGCGGATGAACCGCACTATCAAAGAAGCGACTGTCAAGCGCTTCCATTCCGAAAGCATCCAGTACAGGCGAGCAACAACGACACGAATTAACAAAGATTATGCCGATCAGGTCGAGTTGCTCACATATGTAATTGAAGTCGGGCACGGGCCGACCCACGATTGCGAAATGGCAATCGTTCGCATGCTCCAAGGACGCCGTGTGCTGATCGCGCACGAGAGTGTGTTGCAGCAATCGTACCTTAGCGAAGTAGTCCGGGCCGCGGGCGCTACCGTGGTCGGACCGGTGGCAGACAGTAGCAAAGGGCTAGGGTTGCTTGATAGCGGGTCGCGCGTCCATGCCATGGTGCTAAGCCATACGATGTCGCGTCAAGACGCCGTCGCCCTGATCGACGCGGCGATCAGGGGGGATGTTCGTGTGGTGATCGTCCATCCGCCGCAGGCCGACCTAGGATATCCCTTTTCCGATCATCGCTGCCTCACGACCCCCTATGCCGGCCTTCAAATCGTGACGGCGCTCGCCGACGTACTCGCGGCGACCCGCGGCTGCGTTCATTGGTCCATAAGAGGCCACTGACGAGAGCCAGACATGTCTTGCAAGGTGGGGCTCGCGACCGCATTCCGGTTCACCCTGCAGCCGAACCAGCCTACGTAAGAAGCGTGAGTCTGCTACTAACGATTGAACCAGCTTTGGCCAGTGGACAGCATGAATCACACGTGAACCGCCCCGGGTTTGTCGGAGGCCTTTGGTTGTTAGTCATGCTGGCATATCGATGTTGTGTGCGGCAGCATAATATTGATCTTCGGCTTCGGCTTCGGCAGGGGGGATGTTTCCGATGGGCTCCAGCAGCCGACGATGGTTGAACCAGTCGACCCATTCGAGTGTGGCGTACTCGACGGCTTCGAAGCTGCGCCAGGGTCCGCGCCGGTGGATTACCTCGGCTTTGTACAGGCCGTTGATCGTCTCGGCCAAAGCGTTGTCGTAGCTGTCGCCGACACTGCCGACCGACGGCTCAATGCCGGCCTCGGCGAGGCGCTCGGTGTACTTGATAGACACGTATCAGGCGGATTCAACCGGTCGTCGCAACGCCCTTATAGAGGAGGTTGCGATGAAAGCGCACAGGCGTGCTTGGGATCGGTGTACCCGCAGGAAGCTGCGTTCGCTTGGTCATCCCCCCGGATGGCAGCGTGAGAACGTCTGCCGCTTCTGGCAAGCGATCGCTTTTGGAAGATCGAGCGAAGGCGCGGCGATGGATGCGGGTGTTTCGGCACCAGTCGGCGTGCGCTGGTTTCGGGGAGCAGGAGGGATGCCACCAACCCATATATCACCATCGGCGAGGCCGACCGTCAGCCGCTATCCGACATTTCCGGAGCGCGAGGATATCGCGATCGAAGTTGCAAAGGGAAGCGGGATCAACGCCATCGCTCGCAAACTTTGACGGTCGCCAAGCACCATCTCGCGCGAGCTGAAGCGCAATGCCGCGACGCGAAGCGGCAGCTTCGATTCGTAGCGATCGAAGTGACGCGCGCCGAACAGCGCATCTGCCTCGGCCACCATCGCGCGATGCGGCGCGATCTGTTCGTCGGTCGCGGCGAGCAGGTCGGGCGTGTCGGCGAAGATGTTGAGATTGACCTTGGCGGCGTCATCTAGCGCGATGCGGCGATAATGAGCACCGGCGAACAGCGGCGAATCGATTAGCACGTCGAGCGCCACGGGCCCGAAAATCGTGGTGTCGTTGGCCACGCTCGCCACGTCCAGCGCGCAGCCGACCTGCCACCCAGTCGGCAACGTCACGGACGGCTCGACGGCGATCCGGCGCGAGAAATGCCCTGCCGGATAGAGCAGCACCGCATTCCATTGTAGGTTGAGCATCGCCGGCGTCACGGTCACACGGCCCTGCGAAGGACTTGTCGGGCGAGAGGAACTGGAATTCCGCTTCGATCTCGTCCGCGCCCTCCGGCACCTCGATATGAAATGCGTGTACCTCGACCGGATCACGCCGCCAGGCGAGCTCCTCGCCCCCCGCGCGCAGCACCAGCCCGGCGAACAATTCGATCTCCGCTTCGGGCGAGTGATAACCTGGCAGCCATTTGGGATAGAGCAGAGTCATCGCCCCGGCACGTTCGATCGGGATCGTCTCGTGCACGCGGAAGATGTGGCGATCGACATCGGTCGCATCAACTCTCAGGCGGATGACGCCAGGATAGGCAATGTCCTGTGGTTGCGCGATTGGAGGTGGTTCGGGAGCGGGCTGGGGAAGCGTGGTCATGCAAGTATCGCTAGCCGTCCCACGGGCGGTGATGGCTAACCTGGGCAAGGAAGATCACGGGATCGTGCTGATCTGGTTATCGTCGCGTCCCGTTGCCGATCCCCCTATTTCGCATGCTCTACCAACACGACCTGGTCGCCCGCCCGCGTCTGCCGTACGGTCGCCGCCACCGCGATCGTTGCCGCCAGCAGGCCGAACACCACCGCCTTGTTGGCCAGCCCGACCTTATTGTGCCGCCAGGCCGATGCGATACCCATTTCGCCGGGAATGTTGGGCACCGTGCCGTGGCGCAGATCCTGCAACACGCCTTCCACCACGTTGATCCGGTCCGCCCCCATCAGCAGCAACCAGTGCCACCAATCGGATTCGCTGCGGCGAAAGGCATAGCGCCGGATCGCTCCGCTCGCCCCGCTGGGCGGCGTCGACGTGCCGAGCACTGCGGGCAGGCGGATATGTTCGATCGATTCCAGGATCTCGACGGTCGGCTGCTGCAGCGGGGGACGCGGCCAATCGCTGCCGCGGGTCTGCTCGGCGATGCGGCGCATCGGATAGGTCGGATCGTTTTCCGGATCGGCGTCGATGCCCCAGCCGGGGACGGTCGACGGATCCACACGCATGCTGATCATGGGGTCTTCCTCAAACGCCATTGGGGAGCAGGACGGGCTTGATGCAACCGTCGAGCTTGTTCCAGAAAAGGTGATACGCGTCGGCGACATGCTCCAGCGGCACGCGGTGGGTGATCATCTCGCTCGGCTTCAATACGCCGGTGCGGACATGCTCGATCAGCCTGGGCAACAGCCGTTTGACCGAGGCTTGGTTGGCGCGGATGGTGATGCCCTTGTTGACGACATTGCCGATCGGTACGATGTTGCCGGTCGGGCCGTACACGCCGACAATCGAGACGATGCCGCCCTTCTTTACCGAATTGATCGCCCAATGCAGCGGGATGGCGTTGCCGGCGACGAGCTTCAGTCGCTTGCCGAGCAGCCATTGCGGGCCGTTGCCATTGGCATCCCCGCCGACCGCGTCGATGCACACATCGGCACCCAAGCCATCGGTCTGCTTCTTCATGAACACGACGAGATCGTCGATTTCGCGAAAATTATAGACCTCGGCCGGACAGAATTTCCGTGCGAACTCCAGCCGATACTCGACCTCGTCGAACACGATCACACGCCCTGCGCCGAACAACCAGGCCGATTTTGCGGCCATCAGCCCGACCGGCCCGGCGCCGAACACCACGACGGTGTCGCCCGGCGTGATGCCGCCCATTTCCGCGGCCTGATAGCCGGTCGGCACCACATCGGTAAGCAGCACCGCGTCGTCCGGATCCATCCAGTCGGGAATGACCGTCGGCCCGACATCGGCATAGGGCACGCGGACATATTGCGCCTGCCCGCCATCATAGCCGCCGGCAGTATGCGAG
>NZ_JAXOJI010000010.1:0-136804 GCF_036663635.1 Parasphingomonas puruogangriensis
TTGGCGAAGCTCTGGAGATGGGCCTGCTTCGTCCGCAAAAATGTGAAGTCACCGTCCGAACAGGCCCTTTACGCGCTGCCAAATAGACGTCGTGCCGACACCGTGTGAAGGCCCGCCGCCGAGGCGTGCGGCAGGCTGATCGGCAAAGACGACATTGAGCATATGCTTGTTCAAGCCGTCCGGGATTGGGATTATCGCCGAGCCGGATTTTTGGACAACATCATCAATGGATACGGCCACCGTAGGCCCGCTTGCCCACACTATGAGATAGCCCGGACTCCACTCAATCTCGCCTATTCCGCGAGGTTCGGCATTGCCTGACGTCGTCAGAGTAATGGCCGATCTGACGGGGACCGCGAACTCGTCACACCACGGCTCAAGCCATACACGAAGCGTGTCCGGCCCCGGATTGCATAAACTCCATTCGTGGTCCGTAGCCGTCATCAGCGTCAGCATCCCAGATGGCGCGAATGTCCGCAACTGGGCGACAGCGGTCATTCGCCGCATGAGTCAAGCACGAGTATAAGCCCCTCCCCTGAAGGGGAGGGGCTTAAGTGCGGAGCCCCCTGCGCGCCTCATTTTTCAGCGCAAGCTCACCATAGTTCGACGGGACGGCGCCCCCCAGCCACCGTCCCGCCAGGCGCTTCGCGCGAGCGTATCGCTCAGCGCGGCGCCATCCGGATCGCACCGTCGAGACGCACGTCCTCGCCGTTGAAATAGCCGCACTCGATCATGGTGAGGGCAAGCTGCGCGAATTCGTTCGGCCGGCCGAGCCGCTTGGGGAACGGCACCGAGGCGGCGAGCGCGTCGCGCACCGGCTGCGGCGCGGCGGCCAGCAACGGCGTGTCGAAAATGCCCGGCAGGATCGTGTTGACGCGAATGCCCTCGCCCATCAGGTCGCGCGCGATCGGCAGGGTCATGCCGACCACCCCGGCCTTGGAGGCGGAATAGGCCGCCTGGCCGATCTGCCCGTCCTCCGCCGCGGCGCTGGCGGTGTTGACGATCGCGCCGCGCTCGCCCTCCGCGTCGGGCTCGAGCGTCAACATGCCGGCGGCCGATTTGGCGATGCAGCGGAACGTGCCGACCAGGTTGATCTGGATGAGCCAGTTGAACGCCTCGAGCGGGAAATGCTTGATCGAGCCGTCCTGCTTCGAGCGGCTGGCGGTCTTCACGGCAGTGCCGGTGCCGGCGCAATTGACCAGGATGCGTTCCTGGCCATGCGCCGCGCGCGCCTTGGCGAAGCCGGCATCGACGCTGTCGTCGGACGTGACATCGACCGTGCAGAAGATGCCGCCGATCTCGGCGGCCAGCGCCGCGCCCTTTTCCTCCTGCAGATCGAAGATCGCGACCTTGGCGCCCTTGGATGCCAGCAAACGCGCGGTCGCCGCGCCGAGGCCCGATGCGCCGCCCGTGACGACAGCGGCGCTAGTTGCGATATCCATTCTCTCTCCGTTCGTTGTCCCGGCGGATCGTTCGATCTCGCTACAGAACATTAGTTATGGCAATTATCGCGCATTGCCAAGCCCGCGATCTGTCGCCGCCAAACGGGCGGCCGGCAGTCCCTGGACGGCGGTCAGACGATGGGCTTTTTTTCCAGCTTCCGCGCCAGCGTGCGGCGGTGCATGCCGAGGCGCCGCGCGGTTTCCGATACGTTGAACCCGGTTTCCGCCAGCATCTCGTTGATGCGTTCCCATTCGATCGTCTTGATCGAGGTCGGCCGCGCGCCGATCGGCACGTCGGTATCGCCCACGGTCATGCCGAAGGCGCGTTCGATATCGTCGGTATTGGCGGGCTTGGCGAGATAGGAGGTCGCGCCCAATTTGATCGACTGCACCGCGGTGGCGATGCTGGCATAGCCGGTCAGCACGATGATGATCGTCTTGGCATCGTGCGCGTGCAGCGCCTCGACACAGGTCAGGCCGGAGGCTTGCGCGAGCTTGAGATCGACCACGGCATAATCCGGGGTGCGCCGGGCCAGCAACGCCGGGAGCTCGGCCGGGCCGTCGGCGAGGATCACCTCATAGTCGCGCCGCTCGAACGAGCGCTGCAGCGTGCGCGCGAACGTGGCGTCGTCCTCGACGATCAGCAGCAGCGGCTTAGCCATCCTCTTCCTCCTCGGCGAGCCGCAGCGGCGCGAGCGGCAAACGCAGCGTGACTTCCGCGCCCTTGTGCAGATTGCGCACGGCGAGCGTGCCGCCGAGCGTGCGCGCGACATTGCCGACCAGGAACAGGCCGAGCCCGCGGCCAAGCTCCGGCTTGCTGCTGTTATACGGCTTGCCCAGATTGGCGAGCTGCTCTTCGGCGAAGCCGGGGCCTTCGTCGCGCACGGTCAGCACCAGCGCGTCATCGCCGCGCGCGAGGCCGATATGGATCGCGCCGGGCGAGACTTCGGCGGCATTGTCGAGCAGGTTGAACACGGCTTGCTGCAGCACGACGTCGGACGCGATCGGCACGTCGCGGCCGAACTGGTCGGCATAGACGGCATTGCCGAAATCGCGCGCCGCGCACCAATCGGCGATCACCCGGTCGAGCAGGGTGCGCACCGTCGTCGCGGCCGATTCCTCGCCGCGCGCATCGCCCGACGAGAGCAGGATCGAGGTGACGATCGCCTTGCAGCGCTGGATCTCGGCCTGCATGTCCTCGACGTCGCGGACCAGTTCGGGATGGCGCGCGACCACCTTGTTGCGGCGCCAATCGCCCAGGATTACCGATAGCGAGGAGAGCGGCGTGCCCAGTTCGTGCGCCGCGCCCGAGGCCAGCATGCCGATGCGCACGATATGCTCCTCCTCCACCGCCTGGCGGCGGATTTCGGCGAGATTGGCGTCCTGCGCGCGCAGATTGCCGTTGATGCGCGTGACGAACATCACCAGCAGCACCGCGACCAGCGCGAAACAGGCAAACAGACCCTGGACGTGCAGCGCGAACAAGGTGTCGCCAAAACCGGGGGGCAGCACGATCGGGTGGTAAAAGGCGGTGAGCAAAGCGAAGGTCAGGCTGGTCGCGGCGACGATCGTCCAGCTCGACCAGCGATCGAGCAGCACCGATCCGAGCACCACCTGGAGCAGGAAGAGCGAGACGAAGGGATTGGTCGCGCCGCCGCTGAAATAGAGTTGTGCTGACAGGGCGAGGACATCGAGCAGCAGGCCGATAAACAGCTCGGCATTGGTGATCGGCCGGGCGCGCTTGAGCAGCCCGATACTGGCGATGTTGAGCACCACCAAGGCGGCGAGCACGCCCAGCATCGGGAGCAGCGGCAGGCGGATGTCGAACACGAAATGGGTCAGCAGGATGGTGGCGAGCTGCCCGGCCACCGCCAGCCAGCGCAACTGGACGAGCTGGGCCATATTGTCGTGGCCGGCGGCGCCCGTCTCCCCGCCACGTCCCGGCAGCGCGCGGATCATGCCGGGCGGCCGCGACGACGGAGCAGCGTGATCCAGTAATAGAAGCCGGCGGCGGTCATCAGCGCGAGCGCGAACCAGGTGACGGCATAGACCAGATGGGTGTTGGAAAAGCGGACGATGGTGAGCCCGCCGACGGGCTGGCCGGGCGCGTTGCGCGTGGCGTCGGCGTCGATGAAATAGGGGGCGACGTTGGTCAGGCGCTGGCGCTTGGCGATGGCGGCGACGTCGCGCGAATACCAGTGATCGGCTTGGGGGTCGTTGCTGCGCAGGAAGCCGCCGCCGGGTTCGGTGAGGCGCAGCAGGCCGGTGATGGTGACGGGTGTGGAGGGGGGCGGTGGTGCGCGACGTTCGGCGACGTAGCCGCGGTTGATCAGGATGGTTCGGAAGCGCTTCCCTTCCGTAATCGCTTCCCCGGCGGACGCCGGGGCCCAGTCGGGAGACGATGATGGGTTGGCGCTGCGCTTCGTTACATCCGTCTTCGCTGCTGGGCCCCGGCCTTCGCCGGGGAACCGGCCAGGAGGGAGGGCAGCATCCACCCGCAACGGCGTCATCACCCACCAGCCCGGGCCCTGCACGGTGGAGGCCTGGACGAAGCTATCCTGGCCGGAGAGGAAGGTGCCACTGGCGGTGACGCGGCGATAGGCATCTGCCGGCCCGGCCGTTGCCGGCGCACTTACTGGGGCCGCCTTCAGCCCCGCATCCACCCGCGCGATCAGATCGAGCTTCCATGCCCGCCGCTGAATTTGCCACGTGCCAAGCGCCAGCAGCCCGGCGATCGCCGCGATCCACAACACCCCCAGTGCAGCACGGGCGGCGGCGCGCATCACCCCATGCCGCCCATATCCTGCATGTTCTGCGCCGGCATCATGTTGGCGTTCATATGGTACATCACCCACAGCGACCCGGCGAGCGAGATGCCCACGATGACGATCGTGAATAGCAAGGCCATCATCGACCAGCCACCCTCGGCGCGGCGGTTCATGTGCAGGAAGAAGATCATGTGCACGACGATCTGCACCGCGGCGAAGGCCATGATGATCAGCGCCGTCGCCTGGTTCGACAACGGATTGGTCATCACCAGCCAGAACGGGATGGCGGTGAGCACGGCGGCCAGCACGAAGCCGATCCAATAGCCCTTGCGCGAACCGTGCGCTTCCTCGTCGTCGTTGGTGAGATCCTGATGCGCATGTTCAGGATGATCGTAACCATGGCTCACAGCGCTCATCGCAGCATTCCCATCAGATAAACGAAGGTGAAGACGCCGATCCAGATCACGTCGAGAAAGTGCCAGAACAGGCTGAGGCACATCAAGCGGCGGCGATTGGCAGGAATGAGACCCTTGCGCATCACCTGCACCATCAACGTAACCAGCCAGATAATGCCGAACGTGACGTGCAGCCCGTGCGTGCCGACCAGCGTGAAGAAGGACGACAGGAACGCGCTGCGCTGCGGCGTCGCGCCTTCATGGATCAGCGTCGAGAATTCGTACAGTTCGATGCCCAGGAACGCCGCGCCGAACAGCCCGGTGATCGCCAGCCAGACCAGCGTACCGCGCTGCTTGCCCTCGGTCATGTTGAGCATGGCGAAGCCATAAGTGATAGACGAGAAGAGCAGCATCGAGGTGTTGAGCGCGACCAGCGGCAGTTCGAACAATTCCTTCGGCCCCGGGCCGCCGGCATAGCTCGTGCCGAGCACGCCGTACGTCGCGAACAGCATCGCGAAGATCAGGCAATCGCTCATCAGGTAGATCCAGAAGCCGAGCATCGTGCTCGACCCCTCGGCGTGATGCGGTTCCTCGTCCGGGTGGAACAGGTCGCGATCGTATTCGGCTATCTGGGCGCTCATGCTGCCGCTCCTGCCAGCGCGGCGGTGCGCGCGTCTTCCTGCTCGATCACCTCCGCCGCCGGAATATGGTAATCGCGCTTATAGTTGAAGGTGTGGCCGATCGCGACGGCGAGGATGCCGATAAAGCTCAGGCCAGCCAGCCACCACACGTACCAGATCATGCCAACCGAGAAGGCGGTGCTCAGCGCGCCGAGGATCACGCCGGTGCCGGTGTTGCTCGGCATGTGGATGTCCTTGAAGCCGGTGGTCGGGCGCAGATAGCCGCGCGCCTTCATGTCCGCCCAGGCATCGCCGTCATGCACGATCGGCGTGAAGGCGAAGTTGTAATCCGGCGGCGGCGACGAGGTCGCCCATTCCAGCGTGCGGCCGTTCCACGGATCGCCGGTCACATCGACCAGCTTCTTGCGATCGCGGATGCTGACCGCGAACTGGATCAGCATGGCGGCGATGCCGAGCGCGACCAGGAAGGCGCCGAACGCGGCGATGATGAACCAGATCTGGTAGGACGGATCGTCGAACGTGCGCAGCCGCCGCGTCACGCCCATCAGGCCGAGCACGTAGAGCGGCACGAAGGCGAAATAGAAGCCGCTGACCCACAGCCAGAACGACACCTTGCCCCAGAACTGGTTGAGCGTGAAGCCGAACGCCTTGGGCCACCAATAATTGATCGCCGCGAAGGCACCGAACAGCACGCCACCGATGATCACATTGTGGAAATGGGCCACCAGGAACAGCGAATTGTGCAGCACGAAATCGGCCGGCGGCACGGCGAGCAGCACGCCGGTCATCCCGCCCAGCGTGAAGGTGATCATGAACGCGATCGTCCACATCATCGGCAGCTCGAAGCGGATGCGGCCGCGATACATGGTGAACAGCCAGTTGAAGATCTTGGCGCCGGTCGGGATCGAGATGATCATCGTGGTGATGCCGAAGAACGAATTGACGCTCGCGCCCGAGCCCATGGTGAAGAAGTGGTGCAGCCAGACGAGATAGGCGAGCAACGTGATGACGCAGGTCGCGTAGACCATCGAGGTATAGCCGAACAGGCGCTTGCCCGAGAAGGTCGAAGTCACTTCGCTGAACACGCCGAACATCGGCAGGATCAGGATGTAGACCTCCGGGTGACCCCAGATCCAGATCAGGTTGACGTACATCATCGGGTTGCCGCCGAGCGTGTTCGTGAAGAACGCGGTGTCGGCGTAGCGATCGAGGCTGAGCAGTGCGAGCACGGCGGTCAGCACCGGGAAGGCGGCGACGATCAGGATGTTGGTGCACAAAGCGGTCCAGCAGAAGATCGGCATCTTCATCATGCTCATGCCAGGCGCGCGCATCTTGACGATCGTGCAGATCAGATTGACGCCCGACAGCAAGGTGCCGACGCCGGCGATCTGCAGCGACCAGATGTAATAATCCACGCCCACCCCCGGGCTGAAGCCGATGCCCGAGAGCGGCGGCATGGCCAGCCAGCCGGTCTGCGCGAATTCGCCGACGAACAGGCTCATCATCACGGTGACGGCGCCGCTGGCGGTCATCCAGAAGCTGAAATTGTTGAGGAACGGAAAGGACACGTCGCGCGCGCCGATCTGCAGCGGCACGACATAGTTCATCAGCCCGGTGACGATCGGCATGGCGACGAAGAAGATCATGATCACGCCGTGCGCGGTGAACACCTGGTCGTAATGGTGTGCGTTGAGATAGCCTTCGTTGCCGAACGCCATGGCCTGCTGCGCGCGCATCATGATCGCGTCGGAAAAGCCCCGCAGCAGCATGACGATGCCCAGGATCATGTACATGATGCCGATGCGCTTGTGGTCGACCGTGGTGAACCACTCCTTCCAGAGATAGCTCCACAGCTTGAAATAGGTCAGCGCCGCCAGCAGCGCGAGGCCGCCCAAGGCGACGACGACAAACGTGCCGACCACGATCGGTTCGTGCAGCGGCAGCGATTCGAGCGTGAAGCGGCCCAGGATCGGGCTGATGGCGGGGTGGGTGGTGGTCTGCATGATCTGGCCGTTCACAGCGTGGTCGGGTTGGACGGTGAGGCATTGCTGCGCTGCTGCACGTCCTTCGGATTCTTGGTCGGTGCTTCGCCGGCGTCGCCCCCGGTCAGCGCTTCCTCCGGCTTGGCGGTGGCGGGGCTGCCCTTGCCCGGCAGATGCTTCATCGCCGCGCTATCGCCCTTGTCGTGCTGCATCATAGCAGACATGCAGGTCGTACCCGGACGCACGCACTGGTTGACCACGGCATCGAACAGGCCCGGCGCGACCGCAGCGAAGCGGATCACCGGCGTGTTCTCGCTGGGCTTTTCGAGCTTGAGGTAATTGTTGCGCGACAGGGGCAGGCTGGCCGCCTTGTTCCGCGCCACCCAGGCGGCGAAGCCGGCATTGTCGAGCGCATGGAAGCGGAAGCGCATGCCCGAGAAGCCCGCGCCGCTATAGTTGGACGAGAAGCCGGCATAATTGCCCGGCTTGTTGATCACCGCGTGGAGCTTGGTCTCCATCGACGGCATGGCATAGATCATCCCCGCCAGATCGGGCACGTAGAAGGCGTTCATCACCGACGAGGCGGTGATGCTAAAGCGGATCGGGCGATCGACCGGCGCGGCCAGTTCGTTGACCGTGGCGATGCCGTATTCGGGATAGATGAACAGCCATTTCCAATCGAGTGCCACGACCTGCACGTCGAGCGGCTTGGTGTTGGCGGGAACCGGACGGCCCTTGGCGATGCGCCCGATCGGGCGATACGGATCGAGCAGATGCGTCGCGGTCCAGGTCACTGCGCCGAGGCAGATGATGATCAGCAGCGGCGCCGCCCAGATCAGCAGCTCGAGCTGCGTCGAATGGTCCCAGTCGGGCGAATAGGTCGCTTCCTCGTTGCTAGCGCGGTAGCGCCACGCGAACAGGCAGACGAGAAAGATCACCGGCACCACGATCACCAGCATCAGCACGGTGGCGAAGATCACCAAATTGCCCTGCTGCAACGCGACATCCCCGGCCGGGTTGAGCACCACGGTGTTGCAGCCGGCGAGCAAAGCGAGGGGAGCGAGCCCCATAACGAAACCCGTCACCCCGGACTTGTTCCGGGGTCCACCCTGCGGCTTTCGACGCGTGTCCTGCTCAGCGCGCAGGGCGTGCGGCGCCGTGGTCCCCGGAACAAGTCCGGGGTGACGATCCAGTGTGGGACGATCGGGGGTGAGTCGGGTGCCAGGCATGATCGCGACCTAGCCTTTAATGCTGCACTGCGACATTGGACATTTTGTCCAATCCCCGCCGCAGGCATGGTAGGGCATAGCAGGGACCATGACCGACCCGCGCCCAGGAAACGTATGATGACCGCCCACACTGCCTCCCATGGCGCCGAACGCGACGCCCGCGCGATCAACGCACGGCATGGCGATGTTGCGCCGAGCGAGATCGCGATCGGCGTGATCATCGGCCGCACGTCGGAATTCTTCGATTTCTTCGTCTATGCCATCGCCTCGGTGCTGGTGTTCCCGGCCCTGGTCTTTCCCTATGTCGACCGGCTCACCGGCACCTTCTATTCGTTCGCGATCTTCGCGCTGGCGTTCGTCGCGCGGCCAATCGGCTCGCTCATCTTCCTGCGCATCGATGAACTGCTCGGCCGCGGCACCAAGCTGACCATCGCCTTGTTCCTGCTCGGCATCTCCACCGTGGCGGTGGCGTTCCTACCCGGCTACGAGACGATCGGCGCCTGGTCGGCGATCCTGCTGGCGCTGTTCCGCATCGGCCAGGGCGTGGCGCTCGGCGGGCAATGGGATGGTCTCGCCTCGCTGCTTGCGCTCAACGCGCCGGAAAACAAGCGCGGCTGGTATGCCATGATCCCGCAATTGGGCGCGCCGCTCGGGCTGATCGTAGCGAGCGCCTTGTTCGCTTTCTTCGTCTCGTCGCTGTCGACCGCCGATTTCCTTGATTGGGGCTGGCGCTATCCCTTCTTCGTTGCCTTTGCGATCAACGTCGTGGCGTTGTTCGCGCGGCTGCGGATGGTGACGACGCCGGACTATACCGCCTTGTTCGAGAGCAAGGAGCTCGAGCCGTCGCGCGTGATGGACACGCTGCGCAGCGATTGGCGCAACATCGTGATCGGCGCGTTCGCCCCGCTGGCGAGCTTCGCCTTGTTCCACATGGTCACGGTGTTCCCGCTATCCTGGGTGGTGCTTTTCACCAAGGAAGATGCGGCACGCTTCCTGGTGATCGAGATCATCGGCGGGATCGTCGGCACGGTCGCGGTGATCGCCTCCGGGCTGATCGCCGACCGGGTCGGGCGGCGCTTCCTGCTCGGCGCCTCGGCCGCGGGCATCGCCGTGTTCAGCGGCTTTGCGCCGCAGATGCTCAACGGCGGCGATCTCGGCGAGGTCGTGTTCATGGTCACCGGCTTCATCCTGCTCGGGCTGGCGTTCGGCCAGTCGTCGGGTGCCGTGGCGGCCAATTTCGCCAGCGCGCGGCGCTATACCGGCGCGGCGCTGACTTCGGATCTGGCGTGGCTGGTCGGCGCGGGCTTCGCGCCGCTCGTGGCGTTGGTGCTGGCGAGCGAGTTCGGGCTGCTCGCTGCGGGCGCCTATCTGCTGTCCGGCGCCCTGGGCACGCTGATCGCGCTCGGCGTGAACAAGGAATTGGGCAAGCGCATTTCGTAACGGATGGCTGCTGGGAGGTGCGCCTTCCGGCAGTGCTCCTGCGGAAGCAGGAGCCCAGGGTCACGAGCGTTGCGCTTGGTACTCTGGGCCCCTGCTTTCGCAGGGGAACGGTTGGCAATCAAACGGAGCCGGTCCCGCCATTCGCGCCAAACACGCTGCCGGTGGTGAAGCTCGTGCCCGGATCGGCCAGCGTCACGTAGAGCGAGGCCAACTCCGCCGGCTGCCCGGCGCGGCCCAGCGGGGTATCCTGTCCGAATTCCCCGAGCTTGCCCGGCAGCTGCCCGCCGGCGACCTGCAATGGCGTCCATACCGGGCCGGGTGCCACCGCGTTGACGCGGATACCCTGTTTGGCGAGCTGCTTGGCCAGCCCCTTGGTGAAGATCTCGATGGCGCCCTTGGTGGTGGCGTAATCGAGCAGTTCCTCGCCCGGGTTGAACGAGTTGACCGAGGCGGTGTTGATGATCGACGATCCCGGTTTCATCAGCGGTGCGGCCGCCTTGCTCAGCCAGAAGGTGGCATAGACGTTGGTCTTCATCGTGCGATCGAACTGTTCGGAGGTGATCTCGGCGATCGACGCCTTGGATTGCTGGTAGGCGGCGTTGTTGACGAGGATATCGAGCCTGCCCAATTCCTTGTTGGCGCGCGCGATGAGCTTTTCGCAGAACTTTTCGTCCGTGAGATCGCCGGGGATGAGCACGACCTTGCGGCCCTCGCCGCGCAGCAACTTGGCGACGTCCTGCGCATCGGGCTCTTCGGTGGGATAATAGTTGATCGCCACATCCGCGCCCTCGCGCGAAAAGGCGATCACCGCGGCGCGGCCAATGCCTGAATCACCGCCGGTGACCAGCGCCTTCATGCCCTGCAACTTGCCCGATCCGCGATAGCTCGCCTCGCCCGAATCGGGCACCGGTTTCATCTCGCGCTGCAGCGCCGGCCATTTCTGCGGCTGCTCCTTGAATGGTTCGGTGGGATATTTGGATTGCGGATCGGTCATCGTCGGACGGGCTCCCTGAGCAAGAACGGGGGCTGCGGCGAGCGCGGCGCCGGCCAGCGCGCTGCCCTTCAGGACATCGCGGCGGCTGCTATGGTCGGTCATCTGGGGTCTCCTTTGGTCTGGTGGCGGCGCACCACGGCGGCGGCGCCGAGGCCGAGCGCGGCGGCCAAGGCGATCTGTGCGGCCGGCTGGCGGGCGAGGGCGTAGAGGCTGACGGTGCGGCCGTGCTGATCGGCCGACCGTTCGCGGCCGCCGGCAATCGGGTGATCGAGATTGTGCCCCGGCGTCTTGGCCTGCTTGGGATCGGACAGGAGCGGCATCATCAGCCCGCCGAACTTGGCCAGCAGACCGGGAAAATGCGTGCCGAACAGCACCTGCGCGCGGCCGATCCCGCCGACCGTGATCGACAGTCGCGGCGTGACCGCCGCCTCGAGGATCGCGTCGGCGACCAGATCGGGGGCGTAGAGCGGCGGTGGCAGCAACGCCGCGCCTTCCTGATGGTTGGCGGCGTGGGCGGCGATCGGCGTGTCGATTCCCGCCGGCTTGATCAACGTGACGGCAATCGGTAGCCGATCGGCGTTGATCTCGATACGGAGCGACTCGATAAAGCCCTTCACCGCGTGCTTCGATGCCGCATAAGCGCCCATGATCGGCGCAGGGATGTCGCCGACGATCGAGCCGACCGTGATCAGCGCGCCGCCCTGCTCCCGCAGATGCTCGAGCGCGACGAGCGAACCGTGGACCACGCCGAAATAATTGGTCTGGAACAGTTGCTGGTGCTCGTCCTCGGGCGTGTCGACCAACTTGGCGTACAGCGCGACGCCGGCACAATTGACCCAGCTGTCGATCCGCCCGAACTGCGTCACCGTCGCCGCGGCGGCGGCACGCAGATCCTCGGTCGAGCGCACGTCGGCAACCGCGAAGCCGGCCTTCAGCCCTTCGCTGGTCAGTTGCTCGGCTGCCGCGCGCAGCGCGGTCTCGCCCCGCGCAACGAGCATCACGCTGGCGCCCTGGCGCGCCGCGGCGCGCGCCGTGACCAGGCCGATGCCGGAACTAGCGCCGGTGATCAGCATGACCTGATCGGCCAATGGCTTCAGTGTCACGGCCATCAGGCGGCGCGGCGCGGAAATGCTATCGGTATCGGCATCGGCTGGTCCTGTCGGGATGTTCACGGGCCAAACGCGCCGCCGCCCGAAATGTCGCCGCAGCGCGCCGAATATAGTCATTACGGGGGTAGTAAGGTGTTGATTTCGCTGTGCCGCACAGTGCCGTGGCCGATTGCGGAGGAAGCCGATTACCGGGCATGACGGCGCGCCGATATCGGCCTAAGGATCGCGCATGGCGATCGTCGCGCGGCTGCGCAAATTCCTGGCGGAAGAAGAATGGGCGTTCGCGCCGCATGAAGCGCCCGCCATGCCGGGGTCGCCGGGCGCCCCGGCGCATCCCGGGCGACGGAGAATCGCTTATGCGCTGATCGGCGTGCTGGTCGGGCTGACCGGCGGGTTCGGCAACGCGCTGATCGCCGCCAACACGACCTCGCTCGGCGGTGCGCTGGGGCTCGATCCGGCGCAGATCGCGTGGTTGCCGACCGTTTATGTGATGACCAATGTCAGCATCAATCTGCTGCTGATCAAGTTCCGCCAGCAATTCGGGCTGCGCCCGTTCGCGATCATCTTCCTGACGCTCTACGTGCTGTTCACCTTCGCGCATCTGTTCGTGCAGGATTTCTGGTCGGCGGTGCTGGTGCGCGCGGCCAGCGGCATGGCCGGCGCGCCGCTCAGCAGCCTGGCGCTGTATTACCTGATGCAGTCGTTCAAGCCGGAATGGCGGCTGCGCGCGGTGGTGGTGGGGATCGGCATCCCCGCTTCGGCGACGCCGCTGGCGCGGCTCTTCTCGCCCGAATTGCTCGCCATGAGCCAATGGCGCACATTGTATCTATTTGAGCTCGGGCTGGCGACGCTGAGCCTCGCCGCGGTGCTTGCCTTCCGCCTGCCGCCGACGATACGGAAAAAGGCCTTTGAGGCGCTCGATTTCGTCACCTTCCTGTTGTTCGCCGCATCGATGGCCTTGTTCGCCGCGGTGCTCGGGTTGGGGCGGATCGTGTGGTGGACGGAAAGCGCGTGGATCGGCTGGGCGTTGCTCGCCGCGATCCCGATGCTCGCCGGCGCGCTGCTGATCGAACATGGCCGCGCCAATCCGTTGCTCAACACGCGCTGGCTGGCCAGCGCCGACATCCTGCGCTTCGCGGTGGTGACGGTGATGGCGCGGATCGTGCTGTCGGAGCAAACGTTCGGCGCGGTCGGACTGCTTACCGTGCTGGGGCAGAATAACGATCAGCTGATCACCTTCTTCCTGATCATCTTCGCCGCCACCGTGGCCGGCATCGCCGCCAGTGCGGCGACGATCAATGTCGAGAAGCTGACGCATTCGGTGATGCTGGCGATCGGCCTGGTGGCCATCGCGGCTTACGCCGATTCACATGCCACCAGTCTCACCCGTGCGCCCGAACTTTATGCCACGCAGGCGGTGATCGCCTTTTCCGCCGCCTTCTTTCTCGGGCCGGCCTTGCTGTTCGGGCTGACCCGCGCGCTGCAGCAGGGCAGCGGGCATATCATCAGCTTCCTGGCCTTGTTCGGCATCGTCAATTCGATCGGCGGGCTGGCCGGATCGGCCTTGCTCGGCACCTATCAAGTGGTGCGCGAGAAGGCCAATAGCGCGGCGCTGGTCCAGGCGATCAACCCGACCGACCCGCAGGTCCAGGCGCGCTTGCAGGCCGGGGCCGGGGGCGTGGCGCGCGTAATTGGCGATCCCGCGCTGCGCACGGCGGAGGGCGGCGCGTTGCTGTCGCAGACGGTGGCGCGCGAGGCCAATGTGCTGGCGTATAACGATGTGTTTCGCCTTGTCGCCTTGCTGGCAGCGCTCACCTTCGCCTATCTCGCCTTCCTTCTGATACGCCGCACGCTCCGTGCGCGGCGAGAGGCTTGATCATGACCGATGCGCGTACCCCCGTTTCCGCCACCCCGATGAGCGACGAGAAGCTGGCCGAGCAGCAGGCGGGCGCCCCAGCCGCACCGGCCGGATCCGGTTGGGCACCCCCCGCCTTGTCGACGGCGGGGGCGGTGGTCATCGTGCTGCTCGCCCTGGCCGGGATCCTCGCCGTGCTGGCGTCGTGGCGGCTATGGCCGTTCACTTCGGCCAGTGAATCGACCGACAATGCCTATGTCCGCGGCCGCGTGACGGTGATCGCGCCGCAGGTGTCGGGCTATGTCACGCGCGTCTTGGTGCGTGATTTCGAGACGGTACGGCCGGGCCAGCCGCTGATCGTCATCGACCAGCGCATCTATGCGCAGCGCGTCGAACAGGCGCAGGCGGCGCTGTCGGCGCAGGCGGCGACGCTCGCCAACAGCCGTCAGCTGGCCGCCAGCCGCGCCGCCAGCCTGCAGGCGCAGGACGCCGCGGTGCAGAACGCCCAAGCGCAGCTGATGCGCGCGCAGGCCGATATCAACCGCGTCAACGATCTCGTCACCGATGGCTCGGTCAGCTTGCGGGAGCGTGATCAGACGCTGGCGGCGCTGCGCCAGGCGCAGGCCGGCGTGGCCCAGGCCAGGGCCGCGCGCGAGATTGCGCGGCAGGATATCCGCACCGTCCAGGTCGGGCGCGGCGGACAGCAGGCTGGCGTGTCCGGCGCGGACGCGGCGCTCAAGCTCGCCCAGATCGATCTCGCCAACACGGTAGTGCGTGCGCCCGAAGCCGGGCGGCTGAGCGAGATCGGCGTGCGCGCCGGGCAATATGTCACGGCCGGTTCGCAACTGATGTTCCTCGTCCCCGCCGACGTGTGGGTGATCGCCAATTTCAAGGAAGCGCAGACCGCGCGCATCGAGGTCGGCCAGCCGGCCAGCTTTACCGTCGATGCGCTCGGCAATGCGCGGATCCAGGGGCGGATCGAGCGCATCTCGCCCGCCACCGGCAGCGAGTTCGCGGTGCTCAAATCGGACAATGCGACGGGCAATTTCACCAAAGTGCCGCAGCGCATCGCGGTGCGCATCCGCATCACGCCGGGCCAGAAATTGGCCGCCCGGTTGCGCCCGGGCATGTCGGTCCAGGCGCGAGTCGATGCTTCCTCGTCGCCGGCAATCCGGTGAAGCGCGCCGCCTTCCTGCTTGCCGTGGCGCTGCCCGGCTGCACCTTGCCAGGCAAGCGCGCCGATGCGCCCGTGGCGGCGGCGGTCGCGCCGCCGGCCGGATGGCGCACGCAATTGCCTGGCGGTCGACCGGTGCGGGCGGATTGGTGGCAGGGCTTCGGCGACCCTGCGCTCACCGCCCTGGTCGAGCGCGCGCTGGCCAACAATATCGACATCCAGATCGCCGCCGGCCGGGTCGAGGAAGCGCGCGCGGCGGAGGCACTCGCACGGGCGCAGCTATCGCCGCAGGTCGGCGGCACCTTGCCTGAGACGCAGGGCCAGACGCTCAGCCCCTTCGGCCTGCCAAGCCGCGCGATCGGCACACAGCCGTCGCTCAGCGCGAGCTACGATCTCGATCTGTTCGGCCGCCTGCGCCTCGCCTCCCGCGCGGCGCGCGCGCAATTGCTCGCCGGTGAGGGCGCGCGCGACACGGTGCGGCTCGCCACTGCGGCCAGCGCGGCCAGCGGCTACATCACGCTGCGTGCGCTGGATCAGCGCCTGTCGATCGCCCGGGCGACGCTTGCGTCGCGCGCCGATGCGCAGCGCATCGCGCGGCGGCGCTACGAAACCGGCTATTCGTCGCGGCTCGAATATCGCCAGGCGCAGGCCGAATATAGCGCCACCGCCCAGCTCGTCCCCGCCGCCGAATTGGCGATCAGCCGGCAGGAGAATGCGCTGTCGCTGCTCACCGGCACCGTGCCCGGCGCGATCGCGCGCGGCCTGCCGCTCGACCGGCTGACCCCGCCGCCGATCCCTGATGGCCTGCCCAGCGACCTGCTGCGCCGCCGCCCCGACATCTTCCAGGCCGAGCAGACTTTGGTCGCCGCCGATCGGTCGCTCGACAGCCAGCGCGCGGCGATGCTGCCCAACCTGTCGCTGACCGGATCGGTCGGCGTGGTCTTGTCCACGGCCTTGGCCAACCCGGTCGGCCTGTTCTCGCTTGGTGCCAGCATCCTCGCGCCGGTCTTCGATGGTGGTCGCCTGCGCGCGCAAGAGCAGGGCGCGACGGCGCGGCGCGATCAGGCCGCCTTCGCCTATCGCCGCACCGCGCTCACCGCCTTCCGCGAAGTCGACGATGCGCTGGCCGGGGTGCGCCGCACCGGCGAACAGGCCGTCGATCTCGCGCAGCAGACCGAAGCGGCGCGCGGCGCGCTGCAGAATGCGTCGAACCGCTATCGTGCGGGCTATTCGGGCTATCTCGAGCAGCTCGATGCGCAGCGTAGCTTGCTCACCGCGGAACTGTCGCTGGTCCAGACGCGGACCGATCGGCTGACCAATTATGTGGCGCTGTACCAGTCGATGGGGGGTGGTTGGTCGGCGGAGGATGTGGTTGGGGCGGTGCGGGCAATTCCCTAACCGCCACCCTGGACTAGCTTGGCACCGGTAACTTCACGTTCCCCTGCGAAAGCAGGGGCCCAGGGCCACGAGCGCTGCGTGCGGTACCCTGGGCTCCTGCTTTCGCAGGAGAACGGTGGGTTTACCGTTGCTCACTCCTCGATCATCGCCCTCAGCGCTACGGAAAGCCGCTCTTCCCCGCCACCACCCACGATCCGCGCGGCAATCCCCGCCGCCTCCGCCGCCGCAATTCCAGCATCCGGGCCCAGCACGGTCAGCGCCGTTGCCCAGGCATCCGCCTCCATGGCATTGTTATGTACCACACTGACCGACACCACCCCCAGATCCGCCGGCCGTCCGGACCGCGGATCGAGGTTATGCGCCCCGCGCCGATAATCTCCCGACGTCGCCACCGCCAAGCCATGCAGCGCGACCCGCAACGGCGCCACATCCATCCCCGGTGGCGTCTCGAGATCGACCCACCACGGCTCGCCATCCGGGCGAATGCCGAACCCGGCCAGCTCCCCGCCAATCTCGACCAAGCCATGGCGCATGCCGCCGTCGCGCAACAGCTGCGCCACCGCATCGACGGCAAAGCCCTTGGCGATGCCCGACAGATCGAGCGCTACCCCACCCGGCTGACGCAACCGGCGCGCCGCAGGATCGAACGCGAGCTTCTGCCAGCCGGATGCCGCACGCGCAGCCTCGATCGCCGCCGCGTCGGGCGGCGGCATCGGTCCCGGCGGCCCAAAACCCCACAGATCGACCAGCCGCCCCACCGCCGGATCGAACGCCCCACCGGTCACTGCCGCGATGCGCAGCCCCGCGGCCATGACCTGCGCGAAATCGGGCGGTAGCACCGTCCAGCTGCCCGCCGCCGCGCGGTTGAATCGCGACAGCAGCGAGCTCGTTTCCCAATGGCTCATCTCGGCGACGATCGCGCCCAGCCGCGCGACGATCGCCGCGCGCACCGCCGCCGCGTCGAACCGTCGCCCCCCGACCAGCAGCACGCGCCACGTCGTCCCCATCGTCAGCCCCTCCAGCGTGACGATCGGCGCAGTCGGGTCGTGCTCCGCAAAGGCGCTGCCGTCGATCGCCGGCGGCAGCGCAATCCGCATGGTCAGGGCGCCATCACTTCGAGCGTGGTCGAATAGGCCATGCGCCGTTCGGTCGCGCGCGGCGTGCTGGTCTTGCTGTCGGTGGCGTTGGCGTTGAGCCAGTACATGCCGGCGGTCGGCCAAGTGACGGTGAGCAGCCCGTCGGCACCGGTAGTCAGCTCCATGCCGCCTTCCGCGTCGCGGTAGCGCTTGCCGCCGGGAATCACGCTGACCTTCAGGCCGGCGGCGGGCTTGCCGTCGATCAGGAAGCGAAATTTCGCCGCTTCGCCTGAGACCAGTTCGCTCGGGTGGGTGACGGGTGCGAACTCCAGCCCCTTGTTGGTCGGCTTGAACACCATCGTCGTCGGTTCACCGGCGGTGACATAAATCTCGTTACGGCTGAGCAACTCGGTCAGCTTCACGTCGGTCGCTCCTGCCGGGATATCGGCGACGGTCAGCGGCGGCTCGCGCATCGCGCCGGGCTGGCCACCCGCCGCGCCGGGCGCTGGACGCCCACCGCCGGGGCCGCCCACAAACTGACCCGCACCGCCACCCGCGCCGGGGCCGCCCGCGCCGGGGGGCGGACCGCGCCGGCCGCCGACGCGCTTCTCGACGCCGCCGATCTTGAAGCTGCCCGACACGCCGGACATTTCCGATCCGATCTTCCACGTGCCGGGCTTGTCGAGCTGCACATCGAACGTCGAGCGATAGCGGCCGGTGGCGCCGTTCTTCAGCTCGCCCGGGCTGCCGTCGGGCTGCCACACCTTGATCCCTTCCAGCCGACCGGGCTGGTGATCGAGGAAGAACAGATCGTTGGAGATGGCGGCGTCCACCGTTACCCAGCTGGTCGTCCCGGAAAAGGTCGTGCCCGAGGGCAATAGCCACATGCGGTGCGCCGAGAGACCGGCGGGGATCGACAGCAGAGCGGCGGCGGTGAGCAGATGGCGAGTGAAGGGAGTCATGATCTGGATCTCCTGTATCAGCGGGCGGAAAGCGTGACGGTACCGAGCTCGCCCTTGCCGGCGGCGCTGCCGCCGATCCGGGGCACGTTGAGCGGCACGGAGACGAGCTCGCGCCCGCCCGTCTCGCGCGCCGCCTCGACGTTGAGCACATAGGCGCCGGGCTTGAGATCGGCGGGCAAGGGGATGCTGTACTGGCCGGGCGCGCGCGTCGCGCCGCTCACGCCATCGGCCGGCAAGGTCAGGCTGCGGCCGCCCTTGCGCCACCAGGCGCGCAGATCGGACAGCCATTTCGTGCCCGGCTCGTTGCCGCCTTTCTTGACCTCGTACCACACGGCCAGCGTGCGCGCCGCGCCGCCGCCGGCCGGCTCGATCCACACCGCGACATAGGGGCGGTGATATTCGGCCACGCTGAGCCGCGGAATGGTCACGGTGACGGTGCCGGCCAGGGCAGGCGCGGCGATCGTGCCGGCCAGCAGCATCGAAGACGTCAGCAGTATCGGGCGCATCAGCAGGCTCCTTAGTGAATGAAGATAATGGCGATCAGCACGGGCAAGGCCAGGCCCAGCGCGACAACCGGCCAGGTCGATGGCCGGTGCCGCGCATGCAAATGCAGCAGCAGCAGCCCGGTCAGCGTGAAGAGGATGCAGGCGGCGGCGAACAGGTCGATGAACCAGAACCAGGCGGTGCCGGCATTGCGGCCCTTGTGCAGGTCGTTGAGATAGGAAATCCAGCCGCGATCGGTTGTCTCGGCAGTGATCTTGCCGCTGGTCCGGTCGATGCTCACCCAGGCATCGCCACCGGGACGCGGCAACGCGACATAGACTTCGCCGTCCGACCATTCGCCGGCATGGGCGGCCGGATCGACGCCCACCGCCTTATTGATCGCCGCGGCGACCGGCGCGGGCATTGGCGCATTGGCCGCAGGTGTCTTGGGCAGGCTGGCCAGCAGCGGCGCCGGCAGCACGGCTTCCTTATTGGCCACCACCGGCGTCGCGCCGATCGATGCGGCATGGTTGAGCGTGATGCCGGTGACCGAGAACAGCAGCATCGCGGTCAACGACACCGCCGCACTCACCCAATGCCAAGTGTGCAGTTGCTTAAGATACCAACTACGCCATTTGCGTTTCGGCTTGGGCTTCAGGGCAGGGGCGGCAGGCTGGGAAATGACGGTTCACCGGACGAGTGATCGATCCTGCGCTTGAGCCGCTATTGCGAGGCATTGTCAACTAACAATGGCATCATCCCGCTGCCGCCGCCCTTATTGTTCCTCCAGATCGGCAAAACGCGCCCGTTGGCGGGCCAATTCGGCAGCCAGCGGCGCATAGACGTCGCGCGAATCGTCTTCCGGGTGATGGTGCAGCAGGCCGTTGGGGCAATAGCGATCATCATCCCAGCCGGGATGATCCAGCACCGGATACAGGCAGATCCCGGCCATCGGCACGCCCAGGGCGATCGCCTTGGCCACCTCGTCGGCGACATAAGCCAGCCATTCGGGCCGCGCCTCGCCCTCGATCCCCGTCTCGGCGACGAAGATCGGGCGGCCATAGCGGGCATAGGTCTCGGCCAACATCATGTGGAACGGCTTGTACTGCGCATGTCCGCGCGCGATCGGCGGGCCGCCATGGATCCACTGATTGTTGTGATAGAAATTCACCCCGACAATATCCAGCAGATCGGCCCGCCCGCCGATCTGCGGCCACATCGCGCCGGCGATCAGGTCCCAGCCTTGGAACTGTGCCAGCCGATTGCCCTCCGCCGCTGCCGCATCCCGCGGGCGCGCGGGATCGATCGCGATGTTGATCACCGGATCGGCATGTACGAACCGCGCGGCCGGATCGCTGCGGCGGATCGCCTCCATCGCCGCGACCGCCGCGCGCGCGAGTTGCACCTTCAGTTCGAACCCGCGGCCGGTGCCGAACGGGTTCATATAGCCGACATCGCCGCCGCCCCAGGACAGGAAGGAGATTTCGTTGACCGGCGCATAAAAGCAAATGCCCTCCGTCCGCGCGCCCATCAGCTGCGCTGCCGCGGCAGCAAAAGCGGCGAAGCGCGTGACGAAATCGGGCGTCCAGATGTCGAGATCGTCCGGCCAGCCATAATGGAGCAGGTCCCAGATCACCTGCGTGCCCGTCGCCGCCGCACCGGCCAATTGTCGCTCGAGGCTCGACCAATCGTAACGCCCGGGCGCCGTTTCGATCAGATGCCAGCGCAACCCGTCGCGCACCGTCAGCAGGCCATGGTCCTGCAAGCGGGCGTAATCGGATTGCGCCCGTCGGTCATGCGCCGTTGCGGCGATCACATCGACCCGCTCCCGATCGCGCCCGCGGCGATGCGTCGAACATTCGAACCCGCCCTGGAAGAAGCTCCGGAAAAGGGGCGCGGGGGCAGGGGCGGGCGGGCGCCGGGCAGCGTCGAACAGCGCGGTCCATTGCGGTACGGTACGGCCGATGACAGGCTCGATCAGCGTCGGGCGCAGGTGCAGCCGCGCCAGCGCGGGCGCGACATCGGGCACATCCGGCTGGGCCACCACGGCATGATAGCCGGGCAGGGTGCTGGCCAGATAGGCCACGGTATCCTCGAACGACAGGTGATAGGGCGTGGTGTCCACCGCCACGCCCGTCGCGGTGAGCAGCGCGGCCGACCGCGCCGCCATGCCCGGTGGCAGGAAACAGACTAGCACGTCGATGCGGTAGCGCGATCGATCGAGCGCCGCCGCCAGCCGCCGCACCTCCACCTCTGCCGTCCCGCCTAACTGGCCGAGCACGAACAGGACGCGCACTGCGTCCTGCCCCGATGGATCGATCACACCGATACGGCGGCGGCGGTATTGACGCCGAGCCGCGGCGCCAGCCGGCGATAGGTCGCCAGCGCCTGTCCCACCACTTGGTCCATATTGTAATATTTGTACGTCGCCAGCCGCCCAACGAAGCTTACGTTCGGCAAGGCATCGGCCAGCGCCTCATACTGTTTGTACACCGCCTGGTTGTCCGCCCGCGGGATCGGGTAATAGGGATTGCCGGTGGCGCTGGAATATTCGTAGCTGATGCTGGTCTGCTTGTGCACTTGCCCGGTCAGTTGCTTATATTCTGTAATGCGCGTGTACGGCGTATCCTCCGATGGATAATTGACCACTGCAACCGGCTGGAACTGTTCCATGTCGTGCGTCTCGTGATGGAAATCGAGGCAACGATAGGGCAGCGCGCCGAAGCGGTGATCGAAATATTCGTCGACCGGCCCGGTGAAGATCGTATGCCCCACGGTCACCCGGTCCGCCACATCGCGGAAATCGACACCCAGTTCGACATCGATCAGATCGTGATCGACCATATTCCCGAACATCCGCGTATAGCCATCCAGCGGCATCGCCTGGAAGCTATCGAGGAAATAGCGATCGTCGATCGAGGTCCGCGTCGGCACGCGCGCGGTGACCGATTTGTCGAGTTCGCTCGGATCCAGCCCCCATTGCTTGCGCGTATAGCCGCGGAAGAAGGTTTCGTAGAGTTCCTGCCCGACCGCGGCGATCACCACGTCCTCGGAGGTGCGGATGTCGCGCGGTTCGGCGCGCGCCGCCAGGAACGCGGCGGCCTGCGCGTCATCCTGCAGATCCAGCCCATACAGCCCGTTGATCGTCGTTCGGTTGATCGGGATGGGCAGCAATTTGTCACGCACTGCGGCGAGCACGCGGTGCTCGTACGGGCGCCATTTGGTGAACTTCGACAGATATTGGACGATCTCGTCGCTATTGGTGTGGAAGATGTGCGGCCCGTAGCGATGGATCAGGATCCCCGCCGCGTCGTGCTCGTCATAGGCATTGCCGCCGACATGTTTGCGCCGGTCGATCAGCAGCACGCGCTTGCCCGATTGCGAGGCCAGGCGCTCCGCCAGAGTCGCGCCGGCAAAGCCCGCGCCGACCACGAGCACGTCGTAATCCCGCCGTGCGTCAGACGCGCGGATCGCCGGCGCCGTCACCACGTCGTTGGCCGGCACCACGCGCTGGCGCTTTCTGTCGATCGCGCTCGAAACCATCTCGCTCATTTCGGCAAAGGTCTTGTCCCACGACATGTCCGCGATCACCGCATCGGCGGCGTCGCGCCATGCTCCTTGCACCGGCAGCGCCAGCACGCGGGCGCACTCGGCGACGAAGGCATCCGCGTTGGCCGCGATGCCGACACCGTCCAAATCGCCATATTGCGCCACGACATCGACGATCGGCGTCGACACGACCGGCACACCGGCCCCCAGATATTCCGGTGTCTTGGTCGGGCTGATGAAGCGCGTCGCGGCGTTGATGGCAAACGGCATCAGCGCCGCGTCCCAGCCCGCCAGATACGCCGGCAACTCGTCATACTCGCGCCCGCCGAGCCAATGGATGTTCGCGCGCCGCGGCAGATCTTCCGCCGCGATCTTGGCCACGGGGCCGATCAGCACCAGCGACCAATCCGGCCGCGCCTTGGCCACCGCGTCGATCAGCGCCAGATCGATCCGCTCGTCGATCACGCCGTAGAAACCGAGAATCGGGCCGGTGATCGTCGCCTGATCGGCCGGCACGGCAATCGCGCCCCGCGCCGTCGCGAAATGCGCTACATCCACCGCCGACGGAAACGCGCGGATATTGTTGTGGCGCGCTTTCTTCGCCTCGAACAAGCTCTGCCCGCCGGTGAACATCACGTCGGCGCGGGCAATCAGCGCGCTTTCCTGCGCGATCAGCGCGGGATCGGCGAACTTGAATGCCGACAGTTCGTCCATGCAATCATAGACCACCGCCGCCGCCGTCACGTGCTGCGCGAAGCCGAACATCATCGGCGTGTAGAACCACAGGATCGGCGGCGTGGTGAGGCTGCTCGCGACGAACATGTCGAGCAACGCGGCAAGACCCGTCTCGCGTTCCGCCGCACTCCACCAATGCGGCAGGCGCGGGCGCAACGCGATCACGTCGTCCTGCGGGAAGGGATGATATTCGAGATACGGCAGCGGATGATCGCAGCCGATCGGTTCCTCCCACACATAGACGCGGCGATCCCGCGCGAAGCGCCGCATCAGATGCTGCGGGCGCTGGATCACGAAATCCCAGCGTAAATGGGAAAAGCAGATCAAGGGTGCAGCATCGGAAGACAGGGTCGATAGGGTCGTATGGTGCACGCGATGCTCCCGTTATGTTCTCCCGCCCCGGACCCGCGATACCGGGCTGTTACGGATCGTCCATTGATCTCGATCACCGCCAAAAATTAAACGGCGGGCGGTACCCCCCGCCCGTTCGTGGTCCCCTCCCCGCGCCGGGGAGGATAAAAGGTCACCGCAACTGACTGTCTTTGCTGCCGCGTCGGTTGATCGCCGCATTGACCGGCTTGGCGTCACGCGCCGACTGGCAGGCGACGCAGGTGCGCACCCCGGGCACCGCTTCGCGCCGCCGCTCGGGGATCGGGTCGCCGCATTCCTCGCAATGCGTCTCGCTCTCGCCAGCGGGCAATCGCGCGCGCGCGCTCATCACGGCGTCAGCGATCGTATCGTCGATCTGATCCTGCACCGCCCCGTCGGGGGCCCAACCGCCGGCCATGGCTTGTTTCCGTCATTGTAAGGAGACTGACATAACCATGCCGCGAACCGATCGGTTCCGCGCGGTGGAACGGTAACGTCCGCAACCACTTCATTTTCCCCGCCGGCCGCATTAGTGCTACGCCACCGCACGATCCAAGAGGCGGCTGGAGAGGTAATGACCCCCGATTTCGATTTCGCGCTGGGCGAGCATGCGGACATGATTCGCGAGACCACGCAGCGCTTCGCCGCCGAGCAGATCATGCCGCTCGCCGCCCGCATCGACGCCGAGGACTGGTTCCCGCGCGAGCTGTGGCCGGCGATGGGCGCGCTCGGCCTGCATGGCATCACTGTAGCGGAGGAAGATGGCGGCCTCGGCCTCGGCTATCTCGAACATGTCATCGCCTGCGAGGAAGTAAGCCGCGCCTCGGCTTCGATCGGCCTCAGCTACGGTGCGCACAGCAACCTGTGCGTCAATCAGATCGCGCGCTGGGCCAATCCCGAGCAGAAGGCCAAATATCTCCCCAAGCTGATCTCGGGCGAACATGTCGGCAGCCTCGCCATGTCCGAGGCGGGCGCCGGTTCCGACGTCGTCTCGATGCGGCTGCGCGCGGACAAGACCGATACGGGATATGTGCTCAACGGCACCAAATTCTGGATCACCAATGCGGCCTATGCCGACACGCTGGTCGTCTATGCCAAGACTGGGGAGGGCAGCCGCGGCATCACCACCTTCCTGATCGACAAGGACATGCCCGGTTTCTCGATCGGCCAGAAGATCGACAAGATGGGCATGCGCGGCTCGCCCACCGCCGAACTGGTGTTCAATGATTGCGACGTGCCGGACGAGAACGTCATGGGCCCGATCAACGGCGGCGTCGGCGTGCTGATGAGCGGTCTCGATTACGAGCGCACCGTGCTGGCGGGCATCCAGCTCGGCATCATGCAGGCGTGCCTCGACGTGGTCGTGCCCTATGTGCGCGAGCGCAAGCAGTTCGGGCAACCGATCGGCGGTTTCCAGCTGATGCAGGGCAAGATCGCCGACATGTATGTCGCGCTGAACTCCGCTCGCGCCTATGTCTATGCCGTGGCCAAGAGCTGTGATGCCGGGCGGACGACGCGCTTCGATGCGGCCGGCGCGATCCTGCTGGCGAGCGAGAATGCGGTAAAGGTGGCGGGCGAAGCGATCCAGGCGCTGGGCGGGGCTGGCTATACCAAGGATTGGCCGGTGGAGCGCTATTTCCGCGATGCCAAGCTGCTCGATATCGGCGCCGGCACCAACGAAATCCGCCGCATGCTGATCGGCCGCGAGCTGATCGGCGCGAGCGAGAAGGTGGCGCAGTGATGCCGATTCTTCATTCCTCCCCCACCGGGGGAGGGGGACCATTTGCTTCTTCAGCAAATGGTGGAGGGGTAGCCCAGCAGCGGTACCTTCCGTGGCTACCCCTCCACCACCCGGCTGAAGAAGCCGGGCGGTCCCCCTCCCCCTTTGGGGGGAGGAATTAAGATGACCGCCCCCGTCCTCACCACCACCCTCTCCCCCGACAGCGAGCAGTTCCAGGCCAACGCCCAGCACAACCGCGCGCTCGCCGCGCGCCTCCACGCCGACGTCGCCCAGGCGGCGCTCGGCGGCACCGAAAAATCCCGCGAGCGCCACACGGCGCGCGGCAAATTGCTTCCGCGTGACCGCGTCGAACGCCTGCTCGATCCCGGCTCGCCCTTCCTCGAAATCGGCCAACTCGCGGCGAACGGCCTGTACGACGACCCAAATACTGGAGAGGGGGTC
The DNA here is from genome assembly GCF_036663635.1 of Parasphingomonas puruogangriensis. NCBI lineage: Bacteria > Pseudomonadati > Pseudomonadota > Alphaproteobacteria > Sphingomonadales > Sphingomonadaceae > Parasphingomonas > Parasphingomonas puruogangriensis. Next base: position 25,784 of record NZ_JAXOJI010000010.1, read on the forward strand.
CCCGGCGCTGGCGTGATCGCCGGGATCGGCCGCGTATCCGGTCGCCAGGTCATGATCCTGTGCAACGACGCGACGGTGAAGGGTGGCACCTATTATCCGCTGACCGTCAAAAAACACCTCCGCGCACAGGAGATCGCCGAGCAGAACATGCTGCCCTGCATCTACCTGGTCGATTCGGGCGGCGCGAACCTGCCGCACCAGGCCGAAGTGTTCCCCGACCGCGATCATTTCGGCCGCATCTTCTTCAACCAGGCCAATATGAGCGCGAAGGGCATCCCGCAGATCGCCTGCGTGATGGGCAGCTGCACCGCCGGCGGCGCGTATGTCCCCGCCATGTCCGACGAGACGATCATCGTGCGCGGCCAGGGCACGATTTTCCTCGCCGGCCCGCCGCTGGTGAAGGCCGCGACCGGCGAAGTGATCTCGGCCGAGGAACTGGGCGGCGCCGACACGCACGGGCGGCGCTCGGGCGTGGTCGATCACGTCGCCGAAAATGACGAACACGCGCTGACCATCGTCCGCGACATCGTCTCGACGCTGCAACCGCAAGTGGGTGGCAACGTCAACCTGCAGGCGCCGCGCCCGCCGAAATTCGATGCCGAGGAGCTGTACGGCATCGTGCCGAACGACGTCCGCGCGCCGTACGACGTGCACGAGATCATCGCGCGGCTGGTCGACGGCAGCGAATTCCACGAATTCAAAGCGCTGTACGGCACCAGCCTGGTGTGCGGCTTCGCGCATATCTGGGGCATCCCCGTCGCGATCCTGGCCAATAACGGCGTCTTGTTCAGCGAGAGTGCGCAAAAGGGCGCGCACTTCATCGAGCTTGCCTGCCAGCGGCGTATCCCTTTGCTGTTCCTGCAGAATATTTCCGGCTTCATGGTCGGCGGCAAATACGAGGCGGAGGGCATCGCCAAGCACGGCGCCAAACTCGTCACCGCGGTCGCCACCGCCACCGTGCCCAAGATCACCGTGCTGATCGGCGGCAGCTTCGGCGCGGGCAATTACGGCATGTGCGGGCGGGCCTATTCGCCGCGCTTCCTGTTCAGCTGGCCCAACTCGCGCATCAGCGTGATGGGCGGCGAACAGGCCGCGTCCGTCCTCGCCACCGTCCACCGCGATGCGGAAAACTGGAGCGCGGCGGACGCCGAAGCGTTCAAGGCCCCGGTGCGCCAGAAATACGAAGACGAAGGCAATCCCTGGTACGCCACCGCGCGGCTATGGGACGACGGCATCATCGACCCCGCGCAAACGAGAGATGTGCTCGGCCTGGCCTTCGCCGCCACGTTAAACGCCCCGATCCCCGAACGCCCCGCGTTCGGCGTGTTCCGGATGTGATGCGATGAGGATGCCCCACCATGCTCGTCATCCTGAACTCGTTTCAGGATCCACCGCGCAGCGAGGGCGAACGCATCGGTTCCAGTCCCAGACCCACCGCGAGATCGTCCCAATCGGGATTGTCGCGCTCGATAAGGTTCATCTTTCAGTCGCGATGCCACCGCTTCAGCTGCTTCTCTCGTGCGATCGCCGTGGGCATGTCGGCAAACATTTCGAACCAGACCAGCCGGCATATGCCGTAGCGTGCGGTAAAGCCGGCAATCTGACCCGAACGATGTTGATACAGTCGCGCCAGCAGGTGCGACGTCACCCCGATATAGATCGCACCGTTTCGGCCGTTGGCGAGCATGTAGACGCAGGGCTGCTTGGGCATCGCGCACTCTCCCAGTCTGAACATGCCGCGCGGTGGATGCTGAAACAAGTTCAGCATGACGGTAAGATGGCATGATCCAATCGCTGCCCCTCCACCCTTTGCCGGAACAGGCAAACGGTCCCCCCTCCCCCTTGGGGGAGGCATTAGGAAGTAACCCATGCCCCTGATCCTCGCGCTCCTCCTCGCCCAGACCACGCCGATCCAGCCGATGCCCAAAGGCACTGGCCTGCCGCCCCCCGGCGCGGAGGAGGCCGCCGTCATGGCCCCGGTCAACGCGCTCTTCGCCGCGATCGCCGCGCGTGACGGGCAGGCCGTGCTGCCCCACGTCCTGCCCGATGGTGGCGTCATCGCCGCCGACGGCACCAAGATCACCCGCCGCGCCTGGCCCGCCTGGGCCGCGTCGATCACGCCCGGCCCCCAACGATACGAGGAACGGCTGTACGATCCCGCGATCGAGATCGATGGCGATGTCGCCATGGTCTGGGGGCGCTACGATTTCCGCGTCGACGGCAAGATCGTGCATTGCGGCTATGATCATGTCGATCTGGTCCGCGACGGCGGTCGCTGGAAGATCGCCAACATCACCTATTCCGCGCGCACCGGCTGCGAGGGCTAAGCATGATCGCGTCGCTGCTCATCGCCAATCGCGGCGAGATCGCCTGCCGCATCATCCGCACCGCGCAGGCGATGGGCATCCGCACGATCGCGGTCTATTCCGATGCCGATGCCAAGGCATTGCATGTGCGGCAAGCCGACGAAGCGGTGCATATCGGCCCCAGCCCGGCGCGCGAGAGCTATCTGGTCGGCGACAAGATCATCGCCGCCGCGCGCGCGACCGGCGCGGAAGCGATCCATCCCGGCTACGGTTTTCTCAGCGAGAATGCCGATTTCGCACAGGCGGTGCTCGACGCCGGCCTAATCTGGGTCGGCCCCAACCCCGACAGCATCCGCGCCATGGGGCTCAAGGACGCGGCGAAGGAGCGTATGATCGCCGCCGGCGTTCCCGTCACCCCCGGCTATCTCGGCGCCGACCAGTCGCCCGAACGGCTGGAAGCGGAAGCGGCCAAGATCGGCTACCCCGTGCTGATCAAGGCGGTCGCTGGCGGCGGCGGCAAGGGCATGCGCCGCGTCGATGATGCAGCCGATTTCGCCGACGCGCTCGTTTCGTGCCAGCGCGAGGCCGCCTCCAGCTTCGGCAATACGGACGTGCTGATCGAGAAATACATTCTCTCGCCGCGTCACATCGAAGTCCAGGTGTTCGGCGACACCCACGGCAACGTCGTCCACCTGTTCGAGCGCGACTGCAGCCTGCAGCGCCGCCACCAGAAAGTGATCGAGGAAGCCCCCGCGCCCGGCATGGACAAGGCTACGCGCGCGGCGATCTGCGACGCCGCGGTCAAGGCGGCCAAGGCGGTAGACTATGTCGGCGCGGGCACGATCGAATTCATTGCCGACGCGAGCGACGGCCTGCGCGCCGATCGCATCTGGTTCATGGAAATGAACACACGGCTGCAGGTCGAGCATCCGGTGACCGAGGAGATTACCGGGCAGGATCTGGTCGAATGGCAGCTGCGCGTGGCCAGTGGGGAGGTGCTACCAAAGCGGCAGGACGAGCTGGCGATCGATGGCTGGGCGATGGAAGCGCGGTTGTACGCCGAAAACCCTGCCACTGGCTTTCTGCCCTCGACCGGCGTGCTCGAGCATCTTCTGCTGCCAAGCTTCGCGCGGCTCGAAAGCGCCGTCGAGGAGGGCGGGGAGGTCTCCCCGTTCTACGATCCGATGATTGCCAAGATCATCGTCCACGAGCCCAGTCGGTCCGCCGCGATCGATGAATTGTGGGAGGCGATCAGCGATGTCGAAGTATGGCCCGTACGCACCAATGCCGGCTTCCTCGCGCGTCTTTGCCTCGACCAGGACTTCCGCAGCGGCGCGCTCGATACCGGGCTGATCGAGCGTCGCGGCGAGGCGCTGACCATCCCGCCGCCGCCAGAGGAGAGCCATCTGCGCGAGGCGGCGGCAGCGCTTGCCGCCCGCCCGGTGCGCGGCGTGTGGGAGGGCGCGATCGGCTTGCGCCTCAATGCCGCGCCGCGCGCCGAGGCGCGCATCGTCGACGATGCCGGCCAAGTGCATGTCGTCACCGATCTGATGATCGACGACGGCCCGCCGCAGGATGAGGTGATCAGCTTCTTCCTTGGCGAAGGCCGCGGGTATCGCCTCGCTCAACCGCGCGGCACGGCTGCCGGCACCGCCGGGGACGGCGCGATCCTCTCGCCCATGCCCGGGCGCATCATTGCGGTCGATGTCGCCGCCGGCGATGCCGTCACCAAGGGCCAGAAGCTCGTTACTTTGGAGGCGATGAAGATGGAGCATAGCCTCGTCGCCCCGTTCGACGGCACGGTCGAGACGCTGGCGGCGGTGATCGGCGGGCAGGTGTCCGAAGGCGCGGTTCTGGTGAAGATCGCGACCGCGGAGTAACGACCCATGTCCTCACCCTTCGCCGCCTTCGGCGTCTTTTCCCTCTCCCGACGGGAGAGGGAAGGGGCCCGCCGCCACTTGGCCGTGGGAAGGGTGAGGACAGGATGAAAGGAATGGCCGATGGCTGGTAGATATTACGACGAATGGACCATCGGCGACCAAATCACGCACGAAATCCGCCGCACCGTCACCGAAACCGACAATCTCCTGTTCTCCACCATGACGCACAACCCGCAACCGCTGCATCTCGACGCCGAAGCGGCAGCGAAAAGCGAGTTCGGCCAGATCCTCGTCAACGGCACCTTCACCTTCGCGCTGATGGTCGGCCTGTCTGTCGGGGACACCACGCTCGGCACGCTCGTCGCCAATCTCGGCTATGACAAGCTGGTCCACCCGAGCCCGGTGTTCATCGGGGATACGATGCGCGCCGAAACCGAGGTAACCGATCTGAAGGACAGCAAATCGCGCCCCAATGCCGGCATCGTCACTTTCACCCACCGGCTGATCAACCAGCGCGATCAGATCGTCTGCCAGTGCCTGCGCAGCGCGCTGTTGTTGCGCGCGCCCGTCGGTTAAGGCTGGCGCAAGCTGCGATCGGGCAAGGAGCCGCATGATGATTTTACCAATGCTGGCGCTGCTTGCCGTCCAATCCGGCCCCGCCGCGGCGCAATGTGCCCCGGGCACGCAACACCCCGTGCTGGTCAAGATCACCGGCTTCAAGAATCGCACCGGGCAGGTGCGGGTACGCTTGTTCGGCGGGTCCACGGCGACCTATTTCGACAAGAAGCAGGTCTTGGTCCGCACCGAAATCGCCACGCCGCGCGGCGGCGCGGTAACGATCTGCGTCGCGGCGCCGCGGCCCGGCGTCTATGCGGTGGATGTCCGCCACGACGTCAACGGCAACGGCAAGACCGACCGTGCCGATGGCGGCGGCACGTCTGGCAATCCCGATATCGGGCTGATGGACGTGATCTTTAAACGCAAGCCGAGCCCGGCGATCACCCAGATCCGCGTCGGCAACGGCCCCACGGCCGTCGCGATCCAGCTCAAATACCTGCAGGGCGGATCGTTCAAGCCGGTCGCTGCCGATTGACGATCGTGCGCGGCGGCGACAGGGCAGGGGGCATGGCGCCACTGATCGCGATCATCGGCTGTGACGGCTCGGGCAAATCCACGCTGGCCGCCGATATAGTCGCGACGCTGGCCGCCGAACGCCCCGTCGCCACGCGCTATCTCGGTCTCGGCTCCGGCGCGATCGGCGAGCGTATCAAACGCTGGCCGCTGATCGGCCCGGCGCTCGAAACTCGCCTCGCGCGCAAGGGCAAGCAGACGCGCACCAAGGGCGAGCGCATCCCCGGTCTCGCCACCGCTTTGGTAATCTACAATTTCTCGCTGCTGCGCCGTCGCCGGTTCCTACAGGTCCTGGCGCTGCGCCGGCAGGGCGTCACGGTGATCACCGATCGCTATCCGCAGATCGACGTGCCTGGTTTCTACGACGGCCCCGGCCTCTCCGCCGCCGCCGCCAACAGCGCGCCCGTCGCCTGGCTCGCCGCCCGCGAACGCCGGCTCTACGAGTGGATGGCCAGCCACCGGCCCACGCTCGTCCTGCGGCTCAACATCGATGCCGAAACCGCGCACGCGCGCAAACCCGAGCATGATATCGACCTGCTGCGCCAGAAGGTTGCCGTCACGCCATTGCTGCGCTTCAACGACGCACCGATCGTTGATCTCGACTCGCGCGCGCCCTATGCGCAGGTCCGGCAGCGCGCGCTGGATGAAATTCGCGCCGTCATTGGCTGACCCGCGGACCCGCCCGCGCTACGGAAGAACAAGCATGGCGCCGCTCATCGCGATCGTGGGCTCGGACGGATCGGGCAAGTCGACCGTCGGCGAAGCCTTGCTCGCCTGGATGAACCAGCGCCAGCCGACCGAATTGCACCATCTCGGCAAGCAGACCGGCAATATCGGTCGCACGATCGCCCGCTGGCCGCTGATCGGCGGAAAGCTGGACAAGACCATCGTCAAGCAATCCGGCGGGGCGAAGAAGGGTGGCGGCCCGACCGCGTTCACCGCCACGATCATCTACGCCTTCTCGATGCGCCGCGTGCGCCGCTTCAAGAAGATGCTCGCGGCACGGGCGCGCGGCGTCGCGATCCTTGCCGATCGCTTCCCGCAGACCGCCGTCCCCGGCCCGATGGACGGGCTCGGCCTGGCCAAGGCGGGCGCCGGCCTGCCCGGCCGCCTGGCCAGGCGCGAACGCGCGCATTACGAGTGGATGGAGCAGTATCGCCCCGATCTGGTCATCCGTCTCAATGTCGACCTGCCCACGGCGCTCGCTCGCAAACCGGACCACCGCCCCTCGTCGCTCGCCACCAAGATCGCCGACGTCCCGCGCCTGACCTTCAACGGCGCCAAAATCGTCGATCTTGATTCCACGCAACCGCTGGAACTGGTCATCGAACAGGCCAAGGCGGCGATCAGCGAAACGCTCGGCTGGTGAAGCATTGGTTTGCCGACGGCGTTTTCCGCACGGTGCTGCGCAACGCCGGCTATCTCGCGTCGGGCAAATTGGTCGGCGCCTTGCTCGGGCTGGTAGCGCTGGCCTGTGCCGGGCGCGGCCTGTCGCTGACGCAATTCGGCGTACTGATGATCATCCACACCTATGCCAGCGGCGCGGGCGGCTTGGTCAAGTTCCAGACCTGGCAATATATCGTGCGCTACGCCACGCCCGCTTTGCACCATGGCGACGACAAGCAAGCGCGCGACGTGATCCGCTTCGCCTTCGGGCTCGATCTCGCCAGTGGCCTTGTCGGCATGATCGGGGCGATGGCGCTGCTGCCGCTCCTGGCCGGCTATTTCGGCATCGGCGGCGACTATCTGTGGATCGCCATCGCTTATTGCACCCTAATCCCGACGATGACCGAGGCCACTGCCACCGGATCGCTCCGCGTGCTCGACCGGTTTGATCTCATCGCGCAGCAACAGGTGGTGACCCCGTTCCTGCGCGGCGGTGGCGCGGCGATCGCCTATTTCGGCGGCTTCGGCCTGCCGGGGTTCGTCCTCGCTTGGTACGTCGCCGATCTGCTCGGTGATCTAGCACTTTGGGGCTTTGCGGTCCGCGAATTGAAGCGGCGCGGGATGCTCGGCGCGCTTCGCCCCGGCATGTTCGGCGTCGTCCGGCGCCTGCCCGAGGCGTGGAAGTTCGTGTGGACCACCAATGCCGCGCATTCGGTCTATGCCGCCTGGGGCCCACTCAGCAATCTCGTCGTCGCCACGATCCTCGGGCCGGTCGCCGCCGGCCTGTACAAGATCGCCAGCACCTTGCTCGATTCGGCGACCAAGCCTGCCGATCTGCTGCGCAAAGGCTATTATCCCGAGATCATGCGGCTCGATCCGCGCGAGTCGCGCCCATGGCTGTTGGGCGTGCGCACGGGCCTGCTCGCTGGCGGCTTGGGGCTGGTCGTGGTCGCGGTGGTCCTGCTCGGCGGGAAGCCGCTGATCGCCTTCGCCTTCGGGCAGAAATATCTGCCGGCCTATGATTTGCTCAAGCTGATGGTCTTCTCGTTGGCGATCCAGATGGCAACCTTCCCGCTCGAATCGCTGCTGTACATGGCCGGCCGGCAGGGCGCGGCGCTGGTCGCGCAGGTCGCCGCGGTCGCCGCCTATCTCACCTTGCTCGCGATCCTCACGCAGCGGTTCGGGCTAAACGGGGCAGGGTTGGCCTATCTGCTCGGCAGCGTCGCGGTCGCCTTGTGCATGCTGGTGCCGACGCTGATGGCCTATCGCCAGCGCGCAAAATTGCCCTGGCCCCCGGTCAAGGTCGAGCCGGCATGAGCGGCTTCTCGCCAGCACAGCTCGACGCGCTATTCGCGGCGATCCTGGTCAACGACGTGGTTGATGCGGCGGTCGAGCTGCCGGCGACGATCCGCGTCGATTATCCCACCGGCCATCTGGCCGATGGTTTCGCGCTTTCCCGGCAATTATGGGAGACGGGCTTCGACCGCGAGGCGCTGATCGCCCTGGCGACTCGGCTCGGTCGCGACGGCGCGATCGACGCCATCGAGCAGCTGTGGTTCAAGCACATCCGCGCCAAGTTCAAGCATCTGCGCTTCGCCTTCGTCTTGTACGGCGCCGAGCATCGCTGCCCGGCGACGTTCAAGGCGGTCACCACGTCGATGGGGCATTTGCAGGATGCGTTCCGGGGTGGTCGGCGCGGCGCGGTGGCCCGGCAAGCGGCAGTGCTGCGGCTGTTGCTAGCGCGCGTGCCGTTGGTCGTGCTCAAGCGAGAGATCGCTCGGATGAAGCCGAGCGACAGTGCCGACTTCCGGCGCTTTACGCTGGCCCAGATCGCGGAATTGCGCGGCATGCTGGCGACGGACACGATCACCGGCCACAAATTCCATGTCGCGCGGAAGATCGTCAGCCGCCAGGTGTCGTTTCACGACGATATGCGCTCGATCCATGCCGCCGACGAACATTTGGCCATGTCGCGCTATCTCAGCGCGATCAACGGGCTGATGGGGCAATATCATGACGGTCTGGTGCTGCGCAAAGTCAGCGGCGAGCTCGATTATGCGCGCGAGACCTTCGCCTTCCCGCCAGATATCCGGGCGCGATTGACTGCATTGGTCGATCGCTACCCTACCTAAATTGCTCTTGCCGCTTGGGCACCAACAGCTCGATCCCATCCTTGGCGTAGACGGTCCGATAATGCGACCGGATGGCCGGGATCAGCAGGTTCTCCTGCCAGCCCGGATTGTGCCCGCGCATCTGGATCATCGCAAACCGCCCTTCGGCCAGGGCGGGCGCCAGCGCGGCGGCTTTGCCGTGCAGCAATCGCTGTTTAACCGAGAAAAAGTCGATTCCGCTCTCGCGCCCGGCCCAATAGCAATAGGCCTGATCGTCGCACGCCACCGGCCCGGCGGCGCTACGGATCGCGGCGATCATCGGGGCCGCGTTGCGCACCGCCATGTCGCGGTCGCGGAGCTCGCGCAAATTGGCGGTGGCGGCAAGCGGCACCAGGCACAAGGCCGGGACCACGCTGATTCCGATCCAGGCAAGGGACGGGCGCGGCCGCAACGCAGTTGCTACCGGCACCGCAATGGCCAGCGCGATCACCGTTTCGAAGAAGGCGTTGACGTCCACCCCGCTGCCCGCGCGCTGCACGATGCCGAGCGGGATCGCCACTGCCAGCAGCACGATCGGCAGCGCCAGCCGGCGGTCGGCCCGCCAGTGTGCCAGCAACGGGCGGCAGGCGATCACCACCGGCAGCATCGCCAGTAACAGCGGCCCGCCCTTGGCCAGCATGCGCACCAGCGAGTAGCTGCGCGCGGGGGCGAGTACGTCGATGAACGCCATTGCCCCCCAGATAGTGTACACGCCGGCGCAGGCGATCGCCGCGAACACCGCGCCGAACGCGATCCAGGCTAGCAAGGCGCGGCGCTCGAACAGCGCCAGCCACAAGGTCACCGCGATCGGAAAGGCCACCAGATTGTGCTTGATCAGCTCGCCGGCGACCATCAGCGCGGCGGCGATCGCGATGCTCCGCAGGCTCGGCGGCTGTCCGCTGCGGCGTGGCACGAGGAAGAACACGCCCCACACCATCGCCGCATCGCCCAGCCATTGCGGATCGTTGATCGCCACATAGGTGCGCAACAGCGTGACCGAATAGGCCCCGAACAACAGCAGCCCGGCGATCTGCCAGCGCCGCCCCGGCGCCAGCCGTCCGACGATCGCCAACACCGCCAGGCCGCTGGCGAGTTGCGCGAGCACCGCTAGCAGCCGTCCGGCGATGATGGCGTCGCCGGTGAGGGCCGCGAGCCAGCCGACCAGCAGGAAAGACAGTGGCGGATAATTGTTCGCGATGAGCGATTCGGGATCGGGATAGAGCGCCGCGGCGCCGAACGTGCGGACCACATGTCCGGCATTCCAGCCTTCGTTGACGCTCAGCGGCGCCGGGGCCGGCAGCCACCATAAACGGCCGAGGATCAGCGCCACGATCAGCAAGACGCCCAGCAGCAGGAGGCGCGTGTCGCGGCGATCGGTCGCTCCGATCATGCCGGCGTGGTCGGGAAATCTCGAAGACATTGATTGGCCTTAGCGACATTTTCACCGCTTGCGGAAGCCTGATCGACTGCCCAAATACTGACACGAAGGTGTCGCATAAGGTTCATCGAGTAGACGCAGGACAGAAACGTTGCTTTTTGCAACGAACAGCGAGTGCGTTCGTTACGCGTCGTGATCGCCGGGAAGGGCAATATTGATGAAGAGCAGTTTGCCGTTCGAGGCATTAGGCCTGGCCGGCACTTTCTCTCGTCCGGCCGACGCGCCGGCCGCGCCAGCCAAGGTGTCGCGGCAGCGCCCGCTGCCGCTGCGAATCGCGACGCCGGCCGATGCCGAGGTGCGCATCGGCATCATCCACAATATGCGTGCGCGGCATAACGCATCGCGTCAGCCCCCGGCGGTAATCGCCGGCTGCGACCATGCAATGCCCGGCTCGCACCGCGAGCTCGATCAGGCGCTCGAGACGTTTGCCGCCAACGGCGTCAACGCGCTGGTCATCGATGGTGGCGACGGGACGATTCGCGACGTGATGTCGGCTGCCTTGCGGCACTTTGCCCGCGTGTTTCCGCGGGTCGCGATCATCCCCTCGGGCAAGACCAATGCGCTGGCGGTCGATCTTGGCCTGCCGCTCAACTGGACGGTGGCCGATGCGGTCGAGGCGATTCGGCTTGGCGGGATCAAGGAGCGCGCGCCGCTCGAAGTGTGGCGCGAGGGCGATGTCGAAACGAGCCTGCGCGGCTTCATCTTCGGTGCCGGCGCCTTCGTCCGCGCGACCGAACTGGCCCAGACCACGCATCGCTTCGGCGCGTTCAACGGCTTGGCGGTCGGCCTGTCGATCTTTGGCGCGGTAGCGCAGACCGTGTTCGGCGGGCGGGACAATTCATGGCGGCAGGGCGAGTGGATGCGCGTCGCGACCGGGAATACGGTGATCGATGCGCCGCAATATATGCTGCTCGGCTCGACGCTGACGCGGATGCCGCTGCGCATCAAGCCGTTCGGCCGCACGCGTGGCGGGCTCAAGCTGCTGCGCATCGAAGCACAGCCGCGGCGGATCCTGTCGGCGCTGCCGGCCTTGCTCGCCGGCGACGAAGCCGCTTTCCTGCCGGAGCGCGGCTATCACCGCGTCGATGCCAAGCAGGTCGAGCTGACGCTCGCCGGCGAATTCATCCTGGACGGCGAGACCTTCCCTGGCGGGACGATGACGCTGCGCCAGGGCAAGCCCATGCGGTTCGTCGTGCCATGAATACGCTGGTCCAGTTCGTCGAACACGAACTGGCAACGCCGGTCGCGGCCCGCATTGCCGGCATGGCGGCGCAATTGGCCGCACAATTGAACGGTCGCGCGGTGTTGTTCTATGGCTCGGCGCTGCGCACCGGCGACATGGACGGCGTGCTCGATTTCTATGTGTTGACGGACCGTGCGCGCGGGTCGCTGTTGCGTCGCGCCGGGATGCGCTGGTTGTGGCCGGACGTCAGTTTTCACGAGATCGTCGTCGATGGCCTCACGCTGCGCGCCAAAGTCGCGACGATGCCGCTCGCCACGTTCGAGCAAGCGACGCGCGGCTCCTTCATCGACACGACGATCTGGACGCGGTTCGTGCAGCCCTCGGCCTTGGTGTGGCGGGCCGACGATGTCGTGGCGCGCCGCGTGGTGCGGGCGATCGGCGATGCGGCGATTACCGCCGCGCGCTTCGCCGCGGTGCTCGGACCCGAGCAGGCCACGCCGCGGGACTATTGGCTGGCGCTGTTCCGCGAAACCTACCGTGCGGAGATGCGCGTCGAAGCGCCCGGCCGCGAGCAGCAGATCCTGGTCTACGATCCGGCGCGCTATGAAAGGTTGCTGCCGATCGCATGGGCGGCCGGCGACGTCGCCTATGCCGAGCAGGACGGCCGTCTCGCCCCGCGCCTGCCGTTCGAAACCTGTCGCACACTGACCCAGGCATGGCTGGTCCGCGTCCGTGCCGGCAAGGCGCTCAACATCGCGCGGCTGATCAAGGCCGCCTTCACGTTCGACGGCGCGGCGCGCTACGGGCTGTGGAAAGTGCAGCGCCATACCGGTATCGACGTCGAGCTGACGCCGTGGCGCGAGGCGCATCCGGTGCTCGCCGCGCCGGCGGTGCTGTGGCGAGTGATGCGCGCGCGCGCCTCGTGAGCTTCAACGCCTTGGTGCTGGCGGGCTCGCGCGGCGGCGTGGATCCCTTGGCCGATTACGCCGGCGTCACCGACAAAGCGATGATCGAGATTGGCGGGCGAACCATGCTGGCGCGTGTCATCGCCGCGCTGCGTGAGGCGGGGGCAGGGCGGATCGCGGTGGTGGTCTCGTCGGACACGGTCCGCGCGGCTGCGGAACAGCTCGGCGCCGAGGTCATTGCCGCCGCGGCCGGCCCGAGCGCCAGCGCCGCGCGCGGTTTCGCCGAACTCGGCGCGCCGTTGCTGGTGACGACCGCGGATCATGCACTGCTGGAGCCGGCATGGATCACGCGGTTTTTGGCCGATGTTCCCGCCGACGCCGATGTTGCCGTGCTGCTTGCGCGGCGCGACGTGATCGAACGCGCGGTGCCTGAGACGAAGCGCACGTACCTGCGCTTCGCCGACGGCGCGTGGTCGGGCTGCAACCTGTTCTATCTCGCCACGCCTAAGGCCGCGGCGGCGATTGATCTGTGGCAGCGCGTCGAGGCCGATCGCAAGCGGCCATGGCGCATCGTCGGTCGATTGGGGCCACGCTTGCTGCTGCGCTATCTGGCCGGGCGGCTGACATTGGCGGATGGGCTCGGCCATGTCGGCAAGCTCGCCGGTGTGACCGCGCGCATGGTGGCAAGCCCGTTCGGCCTGGCCGCGGTAGACGTCGACAAACCAAGCGACCTGGATCTGGTCCGCGGGCTGATCGAAGGCTGATCCGTCATCCCAGCGAAAGCTGGGATCTCACGCGTTAGACTTGGGACTCTATGTTATCCGTCATCCTGAACTCGTTTCAGCATCCATGCGCGGCCAGTCGCCCAACCGGCGACGTCCGTGAGGCGGATGACCGCGCATGGATGCTGAAACAAGTTCAGCATGACGGCTTCTCTTGAGACAATGCAAAGCTCCCGCCTTCGCTGGGGTGCTAAGGACGCTTTAGATCTGCCCTAAAATCATCCCGTCGATCGCCTGCGCCACACCATCGTCATCATTCCCGCCGGTCACCAGATCGGCCTTGGCCCGCACCTCTGCCGGCCCCTGGCCCATTGCGATCGACAGGCCGGCGCGCGCGAACATGGGCAGATCGTTGGCCTGATCGCCGATCGCGGCCACCGCCGACAATGGGGTGCCCATCGCTTCCGCCAGCAGCGCGATGCCGTCACCCTTATTGGCGGGCAGGGCGGTAACGTCGAGATAATAGGTCTGGCTTTGCATGATCGTCGCGCGGTCGCTGAGGTGCGCCGCGCGCGCGTGCAGGCCCTGCAACACTGCCGGATCGTCGCTGACGAACGTCATCTTGTCGGTCCGCTCGACGAACCGAGCAAAATCCTGCGTGATCACCGGCTCTTGGTTCGATGCCTTGCGCTCGCTGCCGATATGTCCGCCCCGATCGGTGCTGGCATACCAGAGGTCATCGGCGAACACCCAGATGTCCGCCGCGACCCCCTCGGCCAGCTCGAGCATCGTCCGCACAACCTCCGGATCGACGCGGTGCTGGCACAGGATCGTGCCATCGCGCTTGAACACGGTGCCGCCGTTGAACGCGCCCATCGGCGCGTCGATGCTCAGCTTGTCGGCGATCGGCATCATGCCCGAACGGGGCCGCGCGCTGATGATCGTGAAGCCCAGGCCCGCGTCGGTCAGCCGTCCAACCGCTGCGGCCGTGCTGTCCGTCACCTGCTTCTGCTTGTCGACCAGCGTCCCGTCGACATCCGACACCACCAGGCGGATCGCGTCGTTCACTGTGGCATCTCGACATGTCCGCCAAAGCCGTAGCGCATCGCCGAGAGCAATTTGTCGCCGAACGTGTGATCCACACGGCTGCGATAGCGCGCGAACAAGGCGGCGGTGAGCACGTTGGCGGGCACCTTCTCCTCCATCGCCGCATCGATCGTCCACTGGCCTTCGCCCGAATCCGCGACGCTGCCGGTAAAGTCCTTGAGGTCCATGTCCTTGGCCAGCGCGATCGCCGAGAGATCGAGCAGCCAGGACGAGATCACGCTGCCGCGCCGCCACACTTCGGCGATATCGGTCAGGTTGAGATCGAAGCGCTGATCCTCGGCCAGATGCTCGGACGACTTGCCCTTGAGGATGTCGAAACCCTCGGCATAGGCCTGCATCAGGCCATATTCGATGCCGTTATGCACCATCTTGACGAAGTGGCCGGCGCCCGGCGGGCCGGCATGGATATAGCCCTGCTCGGCGCGTTCGTCCTCGCCGTCATTGGCCATGCGCCCCGGCGTGCGCGGGATCGTGCCCAGGCCCGGCGCCAGCGCGGCGAGCATCGGATCGATATGATCGACCGCCTCCTTGGCGCCACCGATCATCATGCAATAGCCGCGTTCCAAACCCCAGACGCCGCCCGACGTACCGACATCGACGTAGCGGATGCCCTTCTCGGCCAGCGTCTGCGCGCGGCGCACGTCGTCCTTGTAGAAGCTGTTGCCGCCATCGATGATGATGTCGCCCTCGCCGCACAAAGCGGCGATGCTGGTCACGGTCTGCTCGGTCGGCGCGCCTGCCGGCAGCATCACCCAGAAGATGGCGGGGTGATCGAGCTTGCTCTTCATGTCCTCGAGCGAGGATGCGGCAATCCCGCCATCCGCGGTCAGCGCATCGATCGCCGGCTGATTGCGATCGAACACCACCGCCTCGTGGCCCGCCAGCATCAGCCGCCGCGCAATGTTTCCGCCCATCCGGCCGAGGCCGATGATCCCGATCTTCATGTGGCTGTGTCCTTTAGGAATTTCGTCGGATTGAAAAGGCGTCGCCCTCACCCTTCGCCGGCTTCGCCGTCTTTTCCCTCTCCCGACGGGAGAGGGAGGGAGCGCGCAGCGCGGAAAGGTGAGGGCGATTTATCTCAGGCTTCCGCCGGATGCTTCGCCGCGATCGCGCCGAGCAGATCGTCGAACGCCTTGGAGAAGCTCGCCACGGCCTCCTCGACCAAGGTATCCGTCACCCCGTCCAGATCCAGCCCCAGCCGCTGCTGCGCCGCAATCACGTCGCGCGCCGCATCGACATCCGCCGCCAGCGTCTGCCCCACCGTGCCGCGCTCGCGGAACGCATCCATCGTCTTGGGCGGCACGGTATTGACCGTGTCCTTGCCGATCAGCGTGTCGAGATACAGCGTGTCGGAATAGTCCGGGTTCTTCGTGCCGGTCGAGGCCCAGAGCAGCCGCTGCACCTGCGCGCCCTTGGCGGCCAGTTTCTGCCACCGTTCCGTAGCGATGAACTCTTCATACCAGGCATAGGCCATTTTGGCATTGGCGATCGCTACCTTGCCCTTCAGCGCCTTGGCCTCGTCGCCGCCGATACCGGCATCGATCTTGTCATCGATCTTGGCATCGATTCGGCTGACGAAGAAGCTCGCCACGCTGGCAATGCGGTCGATCGGCTGGCCCTGCCGCACGCGCTCCTCGAGCCCGGTGACATAGGCTTCGGCGACCGACTTGTAGGCCTCGATCGAGAATAACAACGTCACGTTGACGTTGATGCCTTCGGCGATCGTCGCGGCGATCGCGGGGACGCCGGCCGGCGTCCCCGGAATCTTGATCATTAGATTGGGCCGGTTTACCGCGCCCCATAATTTCTTCGCCTCGGCGATGGTCGCATCGGTATCGTTGGCGAGATAGGGCGAGACTTCCAGGCTGACATAGCCGTCCTTCGCATCGAGCCGGTCGTACACCGGGCGCAGCGTGTCCGCCGCCGCCTGGATGTCGAGGATGGCGAGATGCTCGTAGCGATCGATCGTCGCCGCGCCGGGATGGTTCTTGTCATAGGCGGCAAGCTCTGCGTCATAGGCGTCGCCATGCCCCATCGCCTTTTCGAAGATCGACGGATTGGAGGTGACCCCGGTCAGCCCGTCTTCATCGACCATCTTCTGCAGGCCGCCCGCGGCGAGGAACTTGCGATCGACAAAGTCGAGCCAGACAGCTTGGCCCGCGCCGGCGAGATCGTTGAGACGGCCCATGATCTTTTCCTTCTACTAATGTGACGTCGCCCTCACCCTTCCCGCCGGCTTCGCCGGCTCCTTTCCCTCTCCCGATCGGAGAGGGAGGGAGGCGCGCAGCGCCGGAAGGGTGAGGGTGACCGTTACGCCTTACCCAGCAATTCCTTGGCCACTTTCACCGCATTCTCCACGGTGAAGCCGAACTTGTCCTGCAGCTTGGCGATCGGTGCCGAGGCCCCGAAAGTCGACATGGTGATCGTCCGGCCGTCCAGCCCGACATAGCGATCCCAGCCGATCTCGCCGCCCTGCTCGATCGCGAGCCGCGCGGTCACCGCCTTGGGTAGCACCGATTCCTTGTACGCCGCATCCTGCAGCTCGTAGCGTGCCCAGCTCGGCAGCGAGACGACACGGGCCTGAATACCCTCGGCCTTGAGCTGCTCGTACGCCTTCACCGCCAGCGACACTTCGCTGCCCGTCGCGATCAGGATCACTTCCGGGCTTTCGCTGTCGGCCAGCACATAGCCACCCTTCATCAGCCCTTCGGCCGAAGCGTATTTGGTGCGATCCAGCGTCGGCAGCGCCTGGCGCGAGAAGATTAGCGCCGCCGGGCGGTTATTCTCGGTCAGCGCGGCCTTCCATGCCCAGGCCGTCTCATTGGCATCGCACGGCCGGATCGTATCGAGCCCCGGGATCGCACGCAGCGTGGCGAGATGCTCGATCGGCTGGTGGGTCGGGCCGTCCTCGCCCACGCCGATCGAATCGTGCGTGAACACGAAGATCGCGCCGAGTTCCATGATCGCCGCCAGTCGCACCGGCGGACGCATGTAGTCCGAGAACACCAGGAAGGTCGCGCCGTACGCCCGCAAGTGTGACAGCGCCATGCCGTTGACCACCGCGCCCATGCCATGTTCGCGCACGCCGAAATGCAGGTTGCGTCCGTCATAGCTCGCCGCCTGGAACGAGCCGCCATGGTCGATCGTGGTCTTGGTCGATGGCCCCAGATCCGCCGAACCGCCGAGCAGCCATGGCAGCTTGGGTGCGATCGCGTTGAGCACTTTGCCGCCGGCATCGCGCGAGGCCATGCCCTTCTCATCCGCGTCGAATACCGGAATGTCGGCATCCCAGCCTTCAGGAAGCTGATCGGACAGGATGGCGTCGAGTTCCTTGGCAAGGTCCGGCTCGGCGGCACGGTAGCGTTCCAGCGTCGCTTCCCATTCCACGCGCAGCTTGGTCCCGCGATCGGCGATCGCCTTGTTAAACGCGTCGGCGACGCCCTCGGGCACCAGGAACTGCGCGTCTTCGGGCCAGCCATAGGCCTTTTTGGTGCCGCGAATGTCGTCGGCGGTCATCGCCTCGCCATGCGCCTTGGCCGTGCCCTGGATCGAGCTGCCGTAACCGATGATGCTTTTCACCACGATGAAGGTCGGCTTGTCGTCGGTGGCAAGGAACGTTTCCAGCGCCGCGGCCACCGCCTTGGTGTCGTTGGCATCGTCGACATGGATCACGTTCCAGCCATACGCCTCGAAGCGCTTGCCGCAATCCTCGTCGAACGCCAGGTCGGTGCTGCCCTCGATCGATACCTTGTTCGAATCGTAGATCCAGCACAGGTTGGAGAGCTTGAGATGCCCGGCCAGGCTGGCCGCCTCGCTGGCCACGCCTTCCATCATGTCGCCGTCGCCGGCCAGCGTGTAGATATTGTGGTCGAACAGCGTGTAGCCCGGCTTGTTGTAGCGCGCCGCCAGCCAGCGCTCGGCGATCGCCATGCCGACCGAATTGCCGCAACCCGCCCCCAGCGGCCCGGTGGTCGTCTCTACGCCGGTGGTATGGCGATATTCGGGATGGCCTGGGGTGCGCGACGACAGCTGCCGGAACTGGCGGATATCCTCCAGGCTCACTGCGGGCGAGCCGCTCGGCTTGCCGTCCTTGTCGATCTCCTTGATCCCGGCGAGGTGGATCAGCGAATAGAGCAGCATCGAGGCATGGCCCACCGACAGCACGAAACGATCGCGATTGGCCCAATCCGGGCGATCGGGATCGGTGCGCAGGAATTGCGACCAGAGCGTATGCCCGACCGGGGCCAGCGCCATCGGCGTGCCGATATGGCCCGATTTGGCCTTGGCCACCGCGTCCATCGAGAGCGTGCGGATCGTGTCGATGGTCAGCCGATCGAGCGACCCATCCTCATGCAGGCCGGCTGGGGTGTCGGTCGCTGGGGCGTCGCTCATGATCAAACTTCCTTGAGGCTTTAGGCTCCCTCAACGCGAGGGGCGCGGCGCGGTTGCTTCTGCGTGCTTAACTGGCCCGGTCAAGCCGGGTTACAACCCCGGCAGCCGAGATATACGCAGAATCGATCTCGGTGAGAAACAGTCCGTGGCCAAGAACGCCGGGAATTGCAGAGAGTTGCGTCGCCAGCGTCGTGGAATCGAAGCCGATCGGAAAAACGCCGTCGAGCACGGCATTGTTCTGATCAGTGCGATAGGATCGCCCGTCGCGCATCCGCTGAGTCGTGTCGCCGCCCAGCGCTTCCACCTGTGCCGCCACGAATGCGAGGGCCAGCGGCAGCACCTCGATCGGCACCGGAGCGGCCCCGAGTATATCGACCCTTTTCGAGCCATCGCCGATCGCGATCATCCGCCGCGCCGCGCTGGCGACGATCTTTTCGCGCAGCATCGCGCCGCCCGCACCCTTGATCGCGCGCAACGCGCCATCGATCTCGTCTACCCCGTCGATCGCCAGATCGATCGCGGCGAGATTGTCGAACGGAATGATGGTGATGCCAGCCTCGGTGGCCGCCCGTTCGGTCGCCAGCGATGTCGCCACCGCGGTGATGCGCAGGCCGCCCCGCACCCGCGCGGCCAAGCGTGCGATGAGAAACGCGGCGGTCGATCCGGTGCCCAGCCCGACGACCATGCCATCAGCTATCTCTGCCGCCGCCGCGTCGGCCGCTGCACGCTTGTCGTCGTCTTGCGCCATCGTTTCGTCCTTCAGGGTAACCGGGCTGCACGTAGCCGCCTACGCTGCCATGCCAAGCATGTGTCAAAACGTTTCCGAAACGGCACTGAATTGGCCTCCGCGTTGACCGCGACCCCCACGACGCCTATTTCTTAGCAACAATGAGCATGACAGAAACGCTATCCCCCGCCCAGGCGATCGTGCTGGTCGAGGATGATCCCGCGATCCGCACGCTCACCACGCGCGCGCTGCAGCAGAACGGCTATATCGTCCGCCCGGCCGGCTCCGCACCGGAAATGTGGCGCGCGCTGGAGGCGGGGCCGGTCGATCTGGTGCTGCTCGACGTGATGTTGCCGGGCACCAGCGGCATCGATCTGTGTCGTGCGCTGCGCCAGAAAAGCGACGTGCCGATCATCTTCATCAGCGCCAAGGGCAGCGAGACCGATCGCGTCGTCGGGCTGGAGCTCGGCGCCGACGATTATATCGCCAAGCCGTTCGGCACGTCCGAGCTCGTCGCGCGGGTGCGCGCGGTGCTGCGCCGCGGTGCGCTCGATCGCCGCCACGGTCGGCCCGAACAGGGCTTGCTGACCTTCGACGGCTGGCAAGCCAATCTGTCGCGGCGCGAATTGCTGTCGCCATCGGGCTCCTTGGTCGATCTCACCGGCGCCGAATTCGATCTGTTGGTCAGCCTGATTGACCATGCCGGCCGGGTCATCGCGCGCGATCGGCTGATCGAATTGTCGCGCAGCCGCCTTGGCGACAGTTCCGATCGCAGCGTCGACGTGCTGGTCAGCCGGCTGCGCCGCAAGCTCAGCCATGACGACAAGCCCGCCCCGATCGTCACGGTACGCGGCGTTGGCTATATGATGACGGCGAGCGTGACGCGCAGTTGATCGCCCACGCATGAAACGCCTGGTCGCGCCCTCGATCGGCATCGTCGGCCGCGTCATTGCCATCCTGCTGCTCACCCTGGCGCTGGAATTTGGCGTCAGCACCTTGCTGTACGAACGCGCCAGCCAGTTCGCCGTGCGCGAGGACGAGGCCCACCGGCTCGCCGAGCATCTCGTCATCAGCCGCAAGCTCGTCGCCGAACAGCCGCCGGCCGAGCGCGCCGAAATGGCCGCGGAGCTGACCACCGATCGCTACGCGTTGCGCTGGCAACAGGCATTGCCCCCGCCGCCGCCGATCGCGCCGACTTTGGATGAGATGCGCGAGCAGGTGGTCGCCTGGGAACCGTCGCTTGCCGCAGCCGATCTGCGGCTGCAATTGACCTCGCCAGGGCGCAATCCCTTCGTCACCGGCGGGCTTCGGCTGCCGGATGGCAGCTGGCTGTATTTCCGCACGATCGAGCCGCTGGTGACCGTCAACCTGACGATCGAACGCATCGCGTTGACGCTGATCCCGGCCATCGCGCTGCTCGCATTGGGCATCTTGCTGGTGCGGCGCATGCTGTTCCCGCTGCGCCGGCTCGCCGCCGCGGCGGACGATTTCGGCCATAGCGGCGTCGGCGGAGCCGTGCCCGAATCCGGGCCGCGCGAGGTGCGCCGCATGACCGGCGCCTTCAATCGCATGCAGGATCGCATCACTCGGCTGATTGCCGAACAAGCGCAGGCGCTGGCCGCGGTCGGGCATGACATGCGCACGCCGCTGGCGCGGCTGAAATTGCGCTCCGACGCGATTCCCGATGCCGAATTGCGCCGCTCGGTCGAGCAGGACGTCGCCGAGATGGAAGCGATGATCGCCTCGTTGCTCGCCTTTCTTGGCGGCGACGATGAACCGGAAAAGCCGGTGCGCAGCGATCTCGCTATCCTGTGCGCGACAATCGTCGATAATCTCGCCGATGCCGGCCATGATGCGGAATATGTCGGCCCCGATCATCTCGATCTGGTACTGCGCCCGATGGCGCTCCGGCGCGCGATCAACAATTTGGCGGACAATGCCGCGCGCTATGGCGATCACGTCTGGCTGCGGCTGTCGCGCGTCGAGGATCGGGTGAAGATCGTGGTCGAGGATGACGGCCCGGGCATCCCCGAGGCGGATTTCGCCCGCGTGCTTGAGCCGTTCGTGCGGCTCGACGATGCGCGGCAGCGCGACGTGGTCGGTTTCGGCCTGGGTCTGGCGATCGTCGCGCGCACGGTGGAGGCGCAGGGCGGCACGCTGGCGCTATCGACGCGCGATGGCGGTGGGCTTTGCGCGACGATCACTCTGGCGGCGCCCCCGGTCCCCGCCTGACGCCAAGGCACAGGGCAACGCATTTCGCTGAGTGTATCCTACATGTCGCACCTTGCCGGAATCCGGCGACCCGGCGCCGCCGCATAATTGACAAGGCGGCAAGTAATCCACGATACCTCGGTAACGCCCAGAGCGATCGTCACCCTCCCTCGTTTGGGGGAAGAGGCGCGACGGATTGGGCACGCGGGCTGGAACCTCACAGTTATTCTTTTGGAGGTTTCCATGAAATTGTCGCTTAAGCTCGCTGGCGCGGCCATGCTTCTCGCCGCTCAACCTGCCTTCGCGCAGGACGAGACCGCCCCGCCCAAAGAGATCACCGTTACTGGTTCGGTCGCCTTGGTATCCGATTATCGCTTTCGCGGCGTTTCGCAGTCGGACGAGGAACTTGCCGTTCAGGGCGGCCTGACGATTACGCACAGCAGCGGCGTGTATGTCGGCACCTGGGCATCGAACCTGGCCGGCTGGGGCACGTTCGGTGGCTCGAACACCGAACTCGATCTCATTGCCGGCTATAAGGTGCCGGTCGGCGGTGGCGCGGTCGATATCGGCCTCACCTGGTACATGTATCCGGGCGGGTCGGACAAAACCGATTTCGCCGAGCCTTATGTCAAATTGAGCGGCACGGTCGGCCCGGTCACGTTGCTCGCCGGCGTGGCCTATGCGCCCAAGCAGCAGGCGCTGGGCAATTGGTCGTTCACCGGTACCAACGCGCAGGACGTGCTGGCCGGCGGCGCCTATGACGATGCCGGTGACAAAGAAGACAATCTGTATCTATGGGGTGACGCCAGCGCCGGCGTGCCCAATACGCCGCTGACCGTGAAGGGTCATATCGGCTATTCGGATGGCAATCCCGGCCTTGGGCCCAACGGCACCAGCGTCGCGCCGACCGGCAAATATTGGGATTGGATGCTCGGCGCCGATTTCGCCATCAAGGGCACGCCGCTGACGGTTGGCGCCGCTTATGTCGACACCGACATCAGCAAGCGCCAGTCCGCCTATCTGCTGCCGAACTTCTCGTCGGCGGAAGGCAAGTCGATCGCCGACGCGCAAGTCGTGTTCTCGGTCAGCGCCGCTTTCTGATCCTCGCGTCGCGCGCGTCTCCGGGCGCGCGCGACCTTGTCGCGGGCAGGGCAACCGCAGTAAGCGGGCCGCGCACAAGGAGATCGCCGCCATGAAGACCCGCGCCGCCGTCGCGTTCGAAGCCAAGCAGCCGCTCGAGATCGTCGAACTCGATCTGGAAGGGCCCAAGGCCGGCGAAGTGCTGGTCGAGATCATGGCCACCGGCATCTGCCACACCGATGCCTATACGCTCGACGGGCTCGATTCGGAGGGCATCTTCCCCAGCGTGCTCGGCCATGAGGGTGCCGGGATCGTGCGCGAGGTCGGCGCCGGGGTGACCAGTGTGGCGCCCGGGGATCACGTCATCCCGCTTTACACGCCCGAATGCCGCCAGTGTAAATCGTGCCTCAGCGGCAAGACCAACCTGTGCACCGCGATCCGCGCCACGCAGGGCAAGGGGCTGATGCCGGACGGCACCACGCGCTTCTCGTATAATGGCCAGCCGATCTTCCATTATATGGGCTGCTCGACCTTCTCCAACTTCACCGTGCTGCCCGAGATCGCCGTCGCCAAGATCCGCGACGACGCGCCGTTCAAGACGAGCTGCTATATCGGTTGCGGCGTCACCACCGGGGTCGGCGCCGTGGTCAACACCGCCAAGGTGCAGGTCGGCGATACGGTGATCGTGTTTGGTCTGGGCGGCATCGGGCTCAACGTGCTGCAGGGCGCGCGCATGGCCGGCGCTGGCATGATCGTCGGCGTCGATCTCAATCCCGATCGCGAGGAATGGGGCCGCAAGTTCGGCATGACTCATTTCGTCAACCCGAAGCAGGTCGGCGATCTCGTCGCGCATCTCGTGGCGCTGACCGACGGCGGCGCGGATTACACCTTCGATTGCACCGGCAACACCGATGTCATGCGCACCGCGCTCGAGGCCTGCCATCGCGGCTGGGGTACCAGCATCATCATCGGCGTGGCCGAAGCGGGCAAGGAAATCGCCACGCGGCCGTTCCAGCTGGTTACCGGCCGCAACTGGCGCGGCACCGCGTTCGGCGGCGCCAAGGGCCGTACCGATGTGCCCAAGATCGTCGACTGGTACATGAACGGCAAGATCGAGATCGACCCGATGATCACCCACGTGCTGCCGCTGGAGGATATCAACAAGGGTTTCGAGCTGATGCATGCCGGCGAAAGCATCCGCACGGTGGTGCTGTACTGAGAAAGTAATCTTCTAGCGCTTCCCCGGCGAAGGCCGGGGCCCAGTCGCGATGGCGGATGTAAAGTAGCGCAGCGGCAGTTATCTACTGCTCCGCCACTGGGCCCCGGCCTCCGCCGGGGAAGCAAGGAAGGGTTTAACAACCCCCACTGGCCTTCCGCCCCGCCGCGCGATAGCCTCGCCGCATGCCGAGGCCACCGCTGCCATGACCACGCTCAGCCGCGAGATGGCGCTGGTCGCGTCATGCTGCCGTTGGCCGCCATCCCCGGCGCGCGATGAAGCGGTTCGCGCGGCGGCGGAGGATGTGGCCTGGCCCCTGGTCGCCACGCTGATGCGGCGGCACCGCGTACAGGCCCAGGCCCGCGCCGCGCTCGCCGCCGCCGGGGTAATGCTGCCGCCGGCACTGGCCGATCACCTCGCGCGCGACGCCGCCCGGCTGGTGCTGCGCAATCGCCTCCTAGGGGCGGAAAGCGTGCGGCTGCAGGCATTGTTCGATGCGCAGGGCATCGCCTCCGTGCTGGTCAAGGGCGCCGCGCTGGCCGAACAGGCCTATGGCACGCAGGCGATCAAGCATGCCAAGGACATCGACCTCCTCGTCCGGCACACCGATCTCGCGGCGGCGCGCGGCGTCGCCGAACACGCCGGGTATCGCTTGCAGCTCCCCCGCGCGCGCCTGTCGCCGCACGACATGGCCAAGGTGCTGCGCTATGGCCGCGAGCTGACCATGGTCCATGCCGCCACCGGCGTGCAGCTCGAATTGCATTGGCGGCTGACGCACAATCCCCGCGTCCTGCCCGATCTCGATCCCGGGGGCGCGACCGAGACCGTCCGCTGGGCGGACGGCGATCGCGCATTGCGCACGCTGCCGCACGACGATCTGTTCGCCTATCTCTGCGTGCACGGCGCGGCGCACGGCTGGATCCGGCTCAAATGGCTCGCCGACATCGCCGCCTGGTTGTCGCATCACCCACCCGCCGAGATCGAACGGCTCTATCACGCTGCGCAGCAACGCGAGGTCGGCGACATTGCCGGGCAGGCGTTGTTGCTGGCGCATCGCCTGCTCGCCATGCCCCTGCCGCAGACCCTGCGCGACACGCTGGAGCGCAACGCCAAGGTCGGCCGGCTGGTCGCGGCCGCGCTGGACCTGCTGGCCGGGCCGGGGGCAGAGGCGGAGATCGCTGAGCGGCGGGCGGGGCAGGCCAAGCTGATCCGCGCGCGGCTCATGCTGTCGCGCGACCGCGCCGATCTCTGGGCTTATTTCCGCGCTCACGCGATCGCTCTGGAAGACGTGTTGGCGCTGCCGCTGCCGCGACAGCTCGAACTGCTCTTCGTCCTGCTGCGCGGGCCGCTATGGCTGGCGCGGCGACTGCGCGCACGTCACCACACCTGACTCGACCCGGATGACGTGGTCGCACAATGCCATGCTGTCGGCGCGGTGGGAGACCATCAGGATCGTCGGTCGCGGATCAAGCGCCGCTAGCCGCGCCAGCAGTGCCGCTTCGCCCGCGGCGTCGATCGCATTGGCGGCCTCGTCGAGCACCAGCAGCCGGCACGGGCGAACCAGCGCGCGGGCCAGCGCGATGCGCTGGCGCTCGCCGCCGGACAGCAAGGCGCCACGCTCGCCGACCACCGTCTCCAACCCATGGTCGAGCCGCTCGATCAGCGGCCCGGCGCCGGCGAGCGCGACGGCGCGGGCCAAAGCGGCGTCATCCGCTGCACCGTCCCAGCACAGATTGCGCCGCACGCTATCGTGAAACAGGAAACCGTCCTGCGGCACATAGGCCACGCCGTCGCGCCAGCCGGCGCGCCGTTGCGCGTCAAGCGCCACGCCGCCAACGCGCATCTCGCCGGCTTGCGGCGCGATCAGCCCGATCAGCAAGTCGACCAAAGTCGTCTTGCCCGCCCCGGACGGGCCGCTGATCCCGACAAAGCTGCCAGGCGCGATGGCCAGACTAGCCTGCGCGACGCCGCCGCCGCCGGGATGCAGATACCGTGCGTCGCGCAGCTCGATCGGGCCGGGCAGGGGGGCGATCGGCGTAACGGCGGGTGTGCCGTCAGCCAGATCGGCCTCGAGTTGCCGGATGCCCTCGAAGCTCGGCAGGCCGAAGAAGAATTGCTGGGTCGCGGTCTGGATCTGCTGCGCGGGGCCGCTCATCCGCGCGAAGATCAGGATCAGCGCGATCAGCACCGGCGCGGCAATGCCGTACGCCACCCCACCGAACACCAGCGCCGCCCCGGCCATCGCCGATCCCAGCCCGAAGGCACCGCGCGCCCGCGCCTGCCTGCGCTGAAAGGCCAGGCCGTGGCGGCGCAACTGCGTCTGGATCATGGCGAATTCGCGCAGGAAATGGCCCTGGCCGTTCTGCGCCGCCGCCGCCTTCAGCCCACCGAGCAGGCCGCTCGCGCTGGCCATCATCTCTTGGGCTTCGCGCAGCACATCCTTGCCCAGATCATGCGATCGCCGGTGGCCGCGGAACACCAGGAACGCGCCCAGCGCGAGCACCAGCAGCACCGGCAAGGCGAAGCCCGGCGCCAGGCTCAGCGCCAGCGCGCCCTGCACCGCCAGTAACACCGCCGCGACGCTGCCTTGGATGAGGAACTGCGCGCTGCCGGCGACGCGTTGCATCTCGCTGCCGAGCAGATTGGTCAGGCGGGCATGGCGCAGTGCGACGATGCGGCTCCACGGCGCTGCGGCCAGCGTACCGAGCGCGCGATTGCGCAACGCCTCGACGAATCCGCTCTGCAGCTCTGCCAACCTGACATCACGCGCGTAAAGCAACGCCGCGCGCAGTATCGCGACCAGCAGGAACGCGCCGAGCAGCACCGCCAATTGCTGCAGCGCTGTGACCGCCCCGATCGCGCGCAGCGGTTCGTTCAGCCAGCCGCGCCAGCCCTCGGCCCCGCCGGGCACGACGACACCCAAAATCGGGATTAAAAGGATGACGCTGACGCCCTCGAGCAGCGCACCGGCAGCGACCAACGCCACCGCGCGCAGCCCGCGCCAGCCGGCATGATCGGCAAAGGCGCGGACGAAATCCGCCGCCGCGCGTCGCATGCTGCCTCGCTGTCGCGCGGCATTGCTGATAGGATCGATCGGCCCCACCGGAGCAGCATATCGCGACATGCGCCAACGGCAAAATGACGAGCCCTGTTGCAATGCAGCAATATAATATGCTACCGGGCGGTACATTAATTGATCGCCGCCACTTGAAGTAGCGGTTGGTGATCAACACTTGGTGGCGCTCAGCACCTGCCGGACGGTCCGGATAGCGTGTGGAGGGTGGCCGGGACAAGCCGGAATATCGCCGTGGGGACTTTTCTGATGATCGAACAGGCTGGTTGGTTGCGTACCATGGGTACGAGCGCCGCACTTTTGGCGCTTGCCGCCTGCGCCAAGGAAGCGCCGCCGCCACCGCCGCCGCCCGGCGTGTCCGTGGCGCTGCCGTTGCAGCGCGAGGTGAATGACTGGGACGAATATGTCGGCCGGTTCGAGGCGTTGCAGGATGCCGAGATCCGCCCGCGTGTGTCGGGCACGATCGATCAGGTATTGTTTACCGACGGGCAGTATGTGCGCAGCGGCCAGCCCTTGTTCGTGATCGATCCGCGGCCGTATCGCGCTGCCTTGATGCAGGCGCAGGCGACGCAGGCCAAGGCCCAGGCGACGTTGGTCAATGCCCGCAGCGAAAGCGCCCGCGCCGGCAAATTGCTTGAGGCGCAGGCAATCTCGCGGGAGGAATCGGAGCAGAAGACCGCCGCCGTCGGCACCGCCTTGGCCGATGTCGCGGCCGGTCGCGCCGCGGTGAACACCGCGCAGCTCAACCTCAGCTTCACCACGGTGCGCGCGCCGGTCGCCGGTCGCGTCTCCAACCGTCGCGTCTCGAAGGGCAATTTCGCCACCGAGGGCACGACGGTGCTGACCCGCGTCGTCTCGACCGATCCGATCTGGTTCACCTTCGAAGGCGCGGAAAGCTTCTATCTCAAGTATCTGCGGCAGGACAGCACCGGCGAGCGCGGTTCCTCGCGCGGCACGGCCAATCCGGTCGAGGTCAAGCTGGCCGACGAGCCGACCTATCGCTGGCGCGGCAAGATGGACTTCCTCGATAACGCGATCGACCAGAATTCGGGCACGATCCGCGCCCATGCCCTGATCCCCAACCCCAACGGCTTCCTCACCCCCGGCATGTTCGGCCGCGCGCGTCTGCTCGGTTCGGGCACGTACCGCGCGATGCTGGTGCCCGACGAAGCGATCACGACGGATCAGACCCGCAAGCTCGTTTATGTCGTCGGCAAGGACAACAAGGCCACCCCGCGCCCGGTCGAGACCGGCCCGCTCGTGGATGGCCTGCGCGTGATCAAATCGGGGGTGAAGCCCAACGAGCGCGTGATCATTGCCGGCATCACCAATTTGCAGCCAGGTGCGCCCGTCACGCCGAAGCTGACCCGTATCGCCGCCCGCCCCGATGCCGTCGCGCCCAGCGCGCAGCCGGATAGTGCGCCGCCCTCCTCCGAAGCAACGGTGCGTTAACAGCGATGAAATTCCCCCATTTCTTCATCGAGCGCCCGATATTCGCGGCGGTCCTGTCGATCCTGATCGTGGTGTTCGGGATCGTCGCCTATCCAACCCTGCCGGTGGCGCAATATCCCGAGATCGCGCCGCCCACCGTGGTGGTTACCGCCAGCTATCCCGGCGCGACCGCCGAGACGCTGTCGGAAACTGTCGCTGCGCCGCTCGAATCCGCCATCAACGGCGTCGAGGACATGATCTACATGTCCTCCTCGGCCACCGGTGACGGTTCGCTGTCGATCACCGTCACGTTCCGCCAGGGCGTCGATGTCGATCAAGCGCAGGTGCTGGTGCAAAACCGTGTCGCCCAGGCCGAGCCGCGCCTGCCCGATCAGACGCGCCAGATCGGCGTCACCGTGCTCAAGAACTCGCCCGACATCCTGCTGGTCATCGCCTTGACCTCGCCGGATGGCTCGCTCAGCGAGCAATATGTCTCCAACTATGCGACGACGCAGGTCATCGATCGGCTCGCGCGTATCCCCGGCGTCGGTGGCGTGCGCTCGTTTGGCGGGCGTGACTATAATATGCGCGTGTGGATCGATCCCGATCTCGCCGCGTCGCGCAACCTGACGGTCGACGAGATCACCGCCGCGATCCGTGCGCAAAACGCGCAGGTCGCTGCCGGTTCGGTCGGGCAACCGCCGTTCAACACCGGCGGCAGTGCGTTCCAGCTTGGCGTGCAGACGCAGGGCCGCCTGACCAATCCCGACGAGTTTGGTGAGATCATCATCAAGCGGGACGATCAAGGGCGCCTCACGCGCCTGCGCGATGTCGCGCGGATCGAGCTTGGCGCGCAGGATTACAGCATCAATGCGCGGCTGCACGGCAGGCCGGCGACCATGCTCGGCATCACCCAGTTGCCCGGCTCCAACGCGCTCAGCACGGCGGAAGCGATCAGCAAGGAAATCGCCCAGGCCTCGAAGAGCTTCCCCGCGGGCATGAAGTACGAGATTCCGTACAACCCAACGGAATATATCGATGCCTCGATCTCGGCGGTCGAGCATACCTTGGTTGAGGCGATCATCCTCGTCGCGCTCGTCGTGCTGCTGTTCATCCAGAGCTGGCGTGCGGCGTTGATCCCGATCGTCGCCATCCCGGTGGCGCTGATCGGCAGCATGGCGTTCCTCGCCGCGTTCGGCTTCTCGCTCAACAATTTGTCGTTGTTTGGCCTAGTGCTGGCGGTGGGTATCGTCGTTGATGACGCGATCGTCGTGGTCGAGAATATCGAGCGCTTGATGGAGGAAAAGGGCCTCAGTCCCCGCGATGCGGCGCATGAGACGATGGACGAAGTGTCCGGCGCGCTGATCGCGATCGCCCTGGTGCTGTGCGGCGTGTTCATCCCGACCGCGTTCATCCCGGGCATTTCCGGCCAGTTCTACAAGCAGTTCGCGCTGACCATCGTCGCCGCCTCGGCGATCTCGGCCTTCGTGTCGCTCACCCTGTCGCCGGCGCTGTCGGCGATGATCCTCAAGCCCAAGCATGGCGATGTCGAACCACGGCGCGGCGTGCGCGGCTGGCCGACGCGCTTCGCACGTGGCTTCAACCGCGGGTTCGAACGGGTTGGCAATCGCTACGGCAAGTTCACCGCCCGGGCGATGCGCATGCTGGCGATCGTCGGCATCGCTTATGTCGCCTTGATCGCGCTGGCCGGCTGGCGCTTCAACGAGACCCCCAGAGGCTTCATCCCGGCGCAGGATCAGGGCTATCTGATCGTCGTCGCGCAATTGCCGCCCGGCTCGTCGCTGCAGCGCACGACCGAGTTGATGCAGGAAGCGACCAAGAAGGTGCTGCCGATGGACGGCGTGCTCAATACGGTTGCCTTCGCCGGGCTCGACGGCGCGACCTTCTCCACCGCGCCCAACGCCGCGGCGATGTTCGTGACGCTGAAACCGCATGGCACGCGTGGCACCGACGTCGAAATCGCCCAGCAATTGCGCGAGAAGTTCGCTTCGCTGCCGGGCGGTAACCTGCTCGTCATCCCGCCACCCCCGGTGGCCGGCATCGGCACCGGCGGCGGGTTCAAGATGATGATCGAGGATCGGCAGAATCTCGGCTACAAGGCGCTCGAAGGCGCGGCGTTCGCCATGATGATGCAGGCCAATCAAGCGCCGGGCCTGACCAGCGTGTTCACCACCTTCAACACGCGCACGCCGCGGCTCTATGCCGATATCGATCGCGAACGCGCCGAACAGCTCGGCGTGCCCGTCTCGAATGTGTTCGCCACGCTCGGCACCTATCTCGGCTCGTCCTATATCAACGACTTCAACTTCCTCGGACGGACCTACCGCGTGACGGCGCAGGCCGATGCGCCGTATCGCGATCAGCCAAGCGATATCGGCCATCTGCGCACGCGCTCGGCCTCGGGCGCGATGGTGCCGCTCGATGCCGTGATGACCTTGAAGGACGATAGCGGGCCGTACCGCGTGGTGCGCTACAACCTCTATCCCTCGGCCGAATTGCAGGGCGATACGCTGCCCGGCTTCTCGACCGGGCAGAGCCTGCAGACCATGGCGGCTTTGGCCACCAAGGTGTTGCCCAAGGGCATGAGTTTCGAATGGACCGAGCTGGCGTTCCAGCAGGAGCAGGCGGGCAATACCGCGGCAGTGGCCTTTGCGCTGGCGGTGCTGTTCGTCTTCCTGCTGCTGGCGGCCAACTATGAAAGCCTGGTGCTGCCGCTGGCGGTGATCCTGATCGTGCCGATGTGTCTGCTCGCGGCCATCCTTGGCGTGAACCTGATGGGCATGGACAACAACATCCTGACGCAGATCGGGTTGATCGTGCTGATCGCCTTGGCGGCCAAGAACGCGATCCTGATCGTCGAGTTCGCCCGCCAGAACGAACTCAACGGCATGGACATGTACAAGGCGGCGGAACATGCCGCCGAACAGCGCCTGCGCCCGATCGTGATGACCTCGATCGCCTTCATCCTCGGCGTGTTGCCGCTGGTGATCGGCGCCGGGCCGGGCTCGGAAATGCGCAAGGCGCTTGGCGTCGCCGTGTTCTTCGGCATGATCGGCGTCACCACCTTCGGCCTGCTGTTCACGCCGAGCTTCTACATCATCAGCCGCCGCTTCGGCGACTGGACGGCCAGCAAGCTGCGCCGGAAGAGGTCTAATGATGCCCCCGTCGATCCCAATGCGCCGCCCCCGATCGCGTCCGATCATCAGGTAGTACCGGTATGAACAAGCTCCCCTCCCTGATCCCGACCCTCGCCTCGGCGCTCGCGCTGTCGGCCTGCGTCGTCGGGCCGAATTATGTGAAGCCGTCCACCCCGGCGAGCACGCCGGACACGGCGGCGTTCGCCGAGGCGGCCAGGACCAATGCGGTCAGCGCCTCGGCGCTGCCGGCCAATTGGTGGCGGCTGTACCAGGATCCGGTGCTCGACCGGCTGGTGACTGAGGCGCTGGCCCATAATACGGACATTCGTGTCGCTGCCGCCAATCTCGCCCGGGCGCGGGCTGTGTTGTCCGAACAGCGCAGCGCGCGGCTGCCGACCACGGATCTCAGCGCGCAGGGCACCTATGGCCGTACCGGCTTGGGCTCGCTTGGCGCGGCGAATTCGGGCGCGGCTGGGGCGTCGGGCGTGGATGCAGTGACCAGTGACTTCTATTCGCTCGGTTTCGACGCCGGGTACGAGGTCGATTTGTTCGGTGGTATCACCCGCGCGATCCAGGCCGCGCGCGGCGATACCGCCGCCGCTGCTGCGCAGCTCGATGCCGCGCGCGTCTCGGTCGCCGCGGAAACCGCGCGGGCCTATGCGACTGCGTGCAGCAATGCCGCGCAACGCGCGGTGGCGATCGAGACGGTCGGCCTGCAGCAGCGCACGCTGCAACTGACCACCACCCTGTTTGACGCCGGCCGCGGCACGCGTCGCGATGTCGAGCGGGCGGACGTGCTGCTCGCGCAGACCCAGGCGACGATCCCCGGCTTCGAAGCCGAACGCCGCGCCTCGCTCTATGCGCTGGCGACGATGACCGGCCGTGCGCCGGCGGAGATCGATGCCCAGGCCGATCTGTGCAAGGCGCCGCCGCGCGTCCGCACGATCATCCCGACCGGCGATGGCGCGGCCTTGCTCGCCCGTCGCCCGGACGTGCGCGCGGCGGAGCGCACGTTGGCGGCGGATACGGCGCGCGTCGGCGTGGCCACGGCCGATCTGTATCCCTCGATCCGCTTGCTCGGCGGCGTCAGCTTCGGGGGCACCTCGCCGGGCGACGCGCTGTCGTCGAAGGGCTTCTCCTATTCGCTCGGCCCGCTGATCTCGTGGAACTTCCCCAACATGACCGCCGCGCGCGCCCGTGTGCGCCAGGCCGAGGCGGGGTCGGACGCAAGCTTGGCGCGGTTCGATGGCGTCGTGCTGACCGCGCTGCGCGAAGTGGAGCAGGCGCTGGCGCGCTATGCCGGTGCGCTGGATCGTAACGCAGCGCTGGTGCGCGCCGAACGATCGAGCAGCTCGGCGGCGAAATTGTCTAAGCTGCGCTTCGATTACGGCGCGGACAGTTTCCTGCTGCTGATCGACGCCGAACGCGACCGCGCCAGTGCGCGCGCCGCGCTGGCGCAATCGGATGCGGCGGTGGCGGATGCGCAAATCAGCCTGTTCAAGGCATTGGGCGGCGGCTGGGAAGACGCGCCTGTGCCGACGCGGCGCGACCCGGCCGGGGTGGCGACGGCGCTCTGAGGGCCGCGCTGCCGTCACCGTACTCCTGCGAAAGCAGGATCCCAGGGTTCCGAACGCGGCGCTCGTGATCCTGGGCCCCTGCTTTCGCAGGGGAACACGAGCGGCTACAGGGCGACTGAGACGGCTGCCGAACCAAGCCCGGTAACAGGCAGGGATGGGCGACGGCCGCAGGAGCCGACGATGACCAGACCCCGCCGCAGCGCGCTCTACATGCCCGCCTCCAACGCCCGCGCGATTGAAAAAGCGCGGTCGCTCGACTGCGACGTCGTCATCCTCGATCTCGAAGACGCCGTCGCGCCGGACCTCAAATCGGCCGCCCGCGATGCTGCCGTAGCGGCAATAGGACAGGGCGGCTTCGGCGCCCGCGAACTGGTCGTCCGCGTCAACGGCCTCGACACCCCCTGGGGCGCGGCGGACCGCGCCGCGCTCGCTACGGCCCGCCCCGACGCCATCCTGCTGCCCAAAATTTCCACCCCCGCCGATCTCGCCGCCGCTCGCGCTGCGGTCGGCAGCGATGTGCCGCTGTGGGCGATGATCGAAACTTGCGCTGCAATCCTCAACCTCGGCGCGCTGTCCGCCGCTGCGGGCGCGCACGGCCTGACTTGCCTGATCGCCGGCACCAACGATCTCGCCAAGGAAATGCGCTGCCGCCCCGACGCCGCGCGCACGCCGCTGCTCCCGGCGCTGGCGCTGATCGTCACCGCCGCCCGCGCCGCCGGCATCACCGCGCTCGATGCCGTGTGCAACGTGCTAGAGGATGGCCCGCTGCTCGCCGCCGAGTGCGCGCAGGGCGCGATGTTCGGCTTCGATGGCAAGAGCTTGATCCACCCCGCCCAGATCGCCGCGGCCAACCGCGCGTTCGGCGCAAGCGAGCAGCAGCGCGACTGGGCCCGTGCGGTCGTTGCCGCTTTCGCGCTGCCGGAAAATGCCGACAAGGGCGCAATCCGGGTCGATGGCGAGATGATCGAGCGGCTGCACCTTGCCGAGGCCGAGCGATTGCTCGGCTAGAGCATGATGAGATTCCCCTGACCCATCACCCCGGACTTGTTCCGGGGTCCACGGCGCCGTGAAATCAACGGCTTATGAGGATGCTGCACGGTGGACCCCGGAACGAGTCCGGGGTGACGAATGGTTATCTTAAGGTCCCGCTTACGCAGCGGTGACGGGACAAAGCTTGGCGCGTTCGAGCGCCAAACCACTCAGCCGAAAAAGAAGCCCACCAGCAATTTCACGTTGAGCACGATCACCACCGCCGCGATGCCCCACGCCGCAAGCTTCAGCCATAACGGATTGGCGAACACGCCCATCTGTGCGGTATCGCCGGTGAAGCGTACCAGCGGCACGATGGCGAACGGCAATTGCAGGCTCAGCACGACCTGGCTCAGCACGAGCAATTGCGTTGCGCCTTCGCCGCCGTTGATGCCCACCACGATCACCGCCGGGATGATCGCCAGCAGCCGGGTCACCATGCGTCGCAACCACAAGGGCAGGCGCAGGTTGAGAAAGCCCTCGGCCACGATCTGCCCTGCCAGCGTCCCCGTAATGGTGGAATTCTGCCCTGAGGCCAGCAGCGCCACGGCAAACACCACGCTCGCCGCGCCTGCCCCCAGGGTCGGCGTCAACAGCTGATAGGCTTGGTCGATATCCGCCACATCGGTGCGCCCGTTCACATGGAAGGCGGCAGCGGCGAGGATCAGGATCGAGGCGTTGATGAACAACGCGAGGAACAAGGCGATGGTGCTGTCGATCGTCGCATGGCGCACCGCGTCGCGCTTGCCCGCCTCGTCCTGGTCGAACGCGCGGGTCTGCACGATCGAGCTGTGCAGATACAGGTTATGCGGCATCACCGTCGCGCCGAGGATGCCGATCGCGATATACAGCATCGCCGGATTGGTGATCACTTCCGCGCGGGGGATGAGGCCCCCGGCGATCGCCGCGATGCTCGGCTGCGCGATCGCGAGCTCGAACGCGAAACAGCCGGCGATCACCACCAGCAGCGCGACGATGAATGCCTCCAGCTTACGGAAGCCGAAACGTTGCAGCGCGAGAATCAGCATCACGTCGAACGCGGTGAGGCACACGCCGGCCACCAGCGGCATGCCGAAGAGCAATTGCAGCGCGATCGCCGTGCCCAGCACTTCGGCCAAGTCGCAGGCGATGATCGCCAGTTCGCACAATACCCACAGCGCGAAGTTCACCCGGCGCCCGTAATTGGCGCGGCATGCCTGGGCGAGATCGAGCCCGGTGACGATGCCAAGCTTGGCCGACAAGGATTGCAGCACCATCGCC
Organism: Parasphingomonas puruogangriensis; assembly: GCF_036663635.1. NCBI lineage: Bacteria > Pseudomonadati > Pseudomonadota > Alphaproteobacteria > Sphingomonadales > Sphingomonadaceae > Parasphingomonas > Parasphingomonas puruogangriensis. Next base: position 61,146 of record NZ_JAXOJI010000010.1, read on the forward strand.
ATGATGTTCGAAATCAGGATGACCGATAGCAGGGTGTAACCGAAGGCCGATCCGCCGGCGAGGTCGGTCGCCCAATTGCCCGGATCCATATAGCCGACCGCGACCATGTAGCCGGGGCCGGCAAACGCGCCGATCTTGCCCCAGAATCGCCCCTTGCCGATCGGCACCTTCACCGTGCGGTAGCTTTCCACCAGCGAGGGGCGGCGCTCTTCTGGCATCGCACCGGTGACGGCGGAGGAGGGCGGCGGCGGCATGCATCGTCCTTTCCGCAGGATCACGGTGAGGTCAACCAAACTAGTGCTTGTACGAGGTGTTCCGGCCTAGCGGCGGATCATATCACTTTCATGTCGCTGCCATAATGGTGCCAGGTGAAGATCGCCGCGGCGCCGCGATGCGGGCGCCACGCCTCGGCCAGTTCACGCGTCAGTTTCTCCGACGGGCGCGTCTCATGGCCAAGGATGCGGCCGATCTCGATCTGCACCGCCAGGTCGCCGGCCGGCCAGATATCGCCGCGTCCTTCCGCAAACAGCAGATAGACTTCCGCCGACCAGCGCCCGATGCCTTTGACCGCGACCAGGGCGGCGATCGCCGCTTCGTCGTCGTCCGGCAGGTTGGCGAGATCCAACTGCCCGCTCGTGACCTGCTCGGCCAGGCTGCGCGCATAGCTCGATTTCTGCCGCGACAGGCCCGCGGCGCGCAATTGCGCGTCGCTGGCGCGGGCGATGGTGCCGGGATCGCCGAGATCGCCGACCATGGCTTCCAGCTTGAGCCACACCGCCTGCGCGCTCTGCGTGCTGACCTGCTGGCCGATGATCGTGCGCAGCAAGGTGGCATGGCCGCGTGGATTGATCCGCGGCGCGGGATAGCCGACGCGCGTGACCGCCGCGGCGAAGGCGGGTTCGATCGCGCTCAGCGCTTCGATCGATGTGCGAAGTTGGTCGGCGCTCAGGCCCATGCGGGTTACTCTTGATACGGGCGGCGCGGCGCGGCATGGCGGCGCGAGCACCGAAGGAGAATATGATGCCCAAGCTTATCGTCGTGACGCGCGCAGGGGAAGAACGCGAGATCGCTGGCGAGGCGGGCCTGTCGGTGATGGAAGTGATTCGGGATGCCGGGATCGACGAGATCCTGGCGCTGTGCGGCGGTTGCTGCAGTTGCGCCACCTGCCACATCCATGTCGACCCGGAATTTGCCGCCAAACTGCCGGCAATGAGCGAGGACGAGAATGATCTGCTCGAATCGTCGAGCGAGCGCGACGAAAATTCCCGTCTGTCGTGCCAGATCGACATGACCGACGCGCTCGACGGCCTGCGCGTCACGATCGCCGCAGAGGATTGAGCTTCGCTCGCACCTGCTTCTTCTAAGCCCTCTCCCGCTCTTCGCGGGAGAGGGTTGGGTGAGGGTCTTCTTTCTTCTATCTTGCGCGCGCCATGCCGCCAGTGCGCCGCCAGATCAGCCGCCACGCTGCCCGGCTTCGCCGCGAGCGGACCGAGGTGGAGGATCGCTTCTGGCAAGCGGTGCGGAACCGACAGCTCGATGGGTTCAAGTTCAGGTTCCAGCATTCGATCGGTCCGTTCGTGGCCGACTTTGCGTGCCTGGAGGCGATGCTGATCGTCGAATTGGACGGTGGTCAGCATTCCGCAGAGGCGGATGCAAGACGAACGGCCTATCTCGAACGCGCCGGATTCGAGGTGCTGCGCTTCTGGAACAGCGACGTGATCGAGAATTTGGAAGGGGTGGCTCAGGTCGTACACGCAGCGCTATTACGGCGCTTGGCTAAGGATAAGTAGAAGAAGACCCTCCCCCACCCTCTCCCGCAAGCGGGAGAGGGCTTAGAAGAAGCGTGAAAGCCGTTCAGCCGGTCCGGGTGGCAATCGCATACAGCGCGATCGCCGCCGCGTTCGATACGTTCAAACTCTCGACCTTCTCCGAGATCGGCAGCTTGGCCAGTTCGTCGCAATGCGCCGCCGTATTCTGCCGCATGCCTTCGCCCTCTGCGCCCAGCACCAGCGCGACACGCTGCTGCCCCATCGCTTCGCTCAGCGTCTGCGTCGCCTCGCCGGTCATGCCCACGCGCCAAAACCCCGCCTCGGCGATCTCCTCCAGCGCGCGGGCGAGATTGACCACGCGGACCCATGGCACGACTTCCAGCGCGCCCGAGGCGGCGCGTGCGATCGTGCCCGATTCGGGCGGTGCATGGCGATCCGGCGTGATGATGCCGAGCGCGTTGAATGCTGCTGCGGAGCGCAGGATCGCGCCGACATTATGCGGATCGGTGACCTGGTCGAGGATCACCAACGGGCGCTGGTCGCCCTCGCCCTGCTGCAGCAGATCGCCGAGCCAGATATCCTCGAGCGGATCGACTTCGATCACCAGCCCCTGGTGCGGCGCATCGCCCGGCACCAGTCGCGCCAGATCGGTAACCTCGGCAAACACGACCGGGATGGTCGAGGGGATGACGAACCCGGCCAGCGCCTCGCGCGTCGCCCACACTTTGCGCACGACACGCTCGGGATTCTCCAGCGCGGCGCTGACCGCATGGCGGCCCCAGAAGCGTGGGCGGCCGGCAGGGGCCTGGGAGGGGCGTTGTCCGCGACGGGCCATGGGTGTTCTCATTCTCGTCACCCCAGCGCAGGCTGGGGTCTCTGTGCCGCGGGCCTAGCGCGCGCCTCGCCGAGATGCCAGCTTTCGCTGGCATGACGGTCACAGGCTCAATCGTCGTCGACGCTATAGGCGAACGGGTCGGTCACTACCGGCTTGGTCGGCAGCGGGGGCCGCGCGAGCGGCTTGTCCATATTGGCGGCATTGGCCAGGAACGAGGCGAGGATGATCGATCCCTGGCGCATATCGTCGCCCTTCAAATGATCGAACGTGTCGACATTCGAATGATGCACGCGGCTGTCGTAATCGAGCGGATCCTGGATGAACTGGAACCCCTGTACGCCGACCGCCTGCATGAACACATGGTCGGTGCCGTCGGTCTTCTGCACCACCACGTCGGTGGCGCCCATCGACGCGAACGGCGCGAGCCACTCGCGGAAGGTCGGGATGAGCGCCTGGTTGTTCTCGACATAGATGCCGCGCACCTTGCCTGAGCCATTGTCGAGATTGAAATAGGCCGCGAGATCGCCGTAACCGGGCTTGGGCGTAATCGGCCAGCGATTACCCCAGCCATAATAGCGCGCCATGCCGGTCTGCACCGGATCGCCGGGGGAGCCGCGCGAGACGAGATGCTGCTCGATATAGGCGAGGCTGCCGAGGATGCCCTGCTCCTCGCCGGCCCATAAAGCGAAGCGGATCGTGCGCTTCGGGCGGATGCCGCTCGCTTTCAGGATGCGCGCCGCTTCCATGATCATCGCGGTGCCGGCGCCATTGTCGGCCGCGCCGTCGCCCGCGACCCAGGAATCGAGGTGCGCGCCAGCCATGACATAGCCTGCCTTGGGATCGCTGCCGGGAATGTCGGCGATGATGTTGTAGGCCTTGGTGTCGCGGTCGTCGAAGGCGACCTGGCTGTCGATCTCCAGCACCGGCGCGGGGCCGATCTTGGCCAGCCGGGTGAGCCGGCGATAATCCTCCGCGGCGATCTGTACGCCAGGCAGCGGCATCGTCTCGCCCACGCCGAACAGATAGCCCTCGCCGTGCACCAGCTTGCCGTCGCGATACGACATCGTGGCATAGGCCAACGCGCCTTCGCTCTTGAGAAACGCGCCGAGCTTCTTGGTATAATCGACGCGCTTGAGCTGCCGCTCGATCGCCACCGGGTCATAGCTGGGCTGCTCGTAGCGATCGAGCTTGGCCAGGTCCTCGGCGGAATAGCGTTGGAATGGCACTTCCTTCGGCTCACTGCCGGTGCCGGGCAAAGTGATCAGCACGATCTTGCCCTTCAACTGCCCACGATATTTGTCGAAATCGCGCTCGCGCTTCATCGGCGCGACGACCACGGGGGCGCTGATCGTGCCCTCGGTGCCCCCGTTCATCGTCGAGGGCGTCCAGGCGATCGGGATTGCGGTCAGCTCGATCGCACGCGGCGTCACCATGCGCACGCGCGACGACACGATCGACCAGCCGCGGCCGAACTCGAACCCTTCCTTGTGGACGTTCTTCAGTCCCCATTCGCCGAATTTACGCTGCGTCCACTCCTCTGCCACGCGCATCGACGGCGAATTGGTCAGTCGCGGGCCGATCACGTCAGCGAGATGTTCGGCAGTCAGCATCACCTCGCTGCGCGTCGTGCCCTCGTCGATGATCCGCGACACTTGATTGCGATCCACCGTCTGCGCCGCGGCCGGCATGATCATTGAAACGGCGACACTGGCGGCGAGCAAGGATAAGCGCATGAGACCCCTTATTTTTCGTCTGCAACAATATTACCCACGCTATTCGTCACCCAAGGGGCGCGCAAGCGTTGACAGGGGGGGCTGCGCTTGGCAGGGGACCGCCTCGCTTTTCAGCGCCCATCTGGACAGGTGGCCGAGTGGTTAAAGGCAGCAGACTGTAAATCTGCCCGTGCAAGCGTACGCTGGTTCGAATCCAGCCCTGTCCACCAACTCTAAACGGCGGTTTTCCGCCGTTTTTTGTTACCCTCGGTTCTCGGAACCGCCGTTGGCGCAAATTCGGTTCCCTACTCACGAATCGCACGGTTTTCTGGGCTTTACCGGCTAGTACCGGCACGTCCGCGGTACATGCCGCGTACACGCCGGTACATGCTCGAAGCGATCGCAAGCTATTAAGCCCCAAGGGTAGGGAGCCGTACTCTCAAGCGCGGTAGCCCATCGGGTCAGCGACGAAATCGCCGATATCGCTTTCATACCAAGCGACCATCTTGGGACCGATCTGTCGGCGCGGCGGAAACGTGCCCGCTGCTTCGCGACGATAGACCGTTGCCGTTGACATGCCGGTACGCTGGCGCACGTCGGCAATGCGCAACAGGGTGTCCGTCCGCCGGTCTTTCATTGCCCGCTCTCCGATCATAATTCTTTTTGCCCTTCCATGCCTGAAACCGGCCCGCCTTTCGACGAGCCGGGTGCAGCGTTAGCCGATCACTACGCCGCCAAGGCGGGAGCCTTCGCGCAGCGTATACTCGTACCAGCCGTTAGGGAGGATGCCGACGCGCCGATGAACGCAGCGCGTGCGCCGGATGCGATCACGGTGCGGGAGGCGAGCTTCCGGCACATCGTCTTCATGGCCCTCCTCAGCTTCGCCCCGTTCTTCAGCCCCGAAGTCTTCCTCGGGATCGAAGCCGGCGGGGTTGTCCTCCACGCTGGTGTCGGGGTCGTCGTCCTCATCATCCTCCAGCGCCTGTAGGCCGTCAGGACGCATCAGCGACTGCTCGGCGCCGCGCGTGGTCTTGTGACGCCCCCGGGTGTGCCACTCCGTATAGGACACGTCACCCATAGCGTCGGCGTCGGGCTCGTCATCGCCGCCGTCCTCAAGGTCGATATCGCCCTGCAGAGCGTCCATGAAAGCGATCAGGCCCTCGATCGTGTCACCGATCTCACGATAAGCGCTGCGGTGGCCCAGCGCCGCCGGCAGATCGAATATGGGCATCTGCGTGCCCGCTGTGATTATGCGAAGTTCAAGCATTGCCTGCCTCCCGCCGCACGATCCACAGATCAATCTTGCGCACCGTCTTGGGTTGCGGTTGCCGCCCGTTGCGCAGGTCGAATATCAGGCGGGAATCGTTGGCGATCAGACGGCCTATCGCGCTTGGTGAAACGCCGGACGCGCGAATTAACCGCTCGATCCGATCAAGCCGCGTGCCGCCCGATGGCAGCATGATGGCGCGTGGCGAAATCTGCCTGGAGGGCGGATTGCTCCTGTATGTTTGCATGTTTCGTACTCACTGGTTTCGGCCTCTGACAGCCTAATTTCAGGTGACGGACCTGGAGCCGGGAGAGTCAGAGCCTGCCAGTGAGACAGGTGGAGCGATTTTACCCGAAGGCTCTTGCATGGCGCCCCGCTCCCGACATAGAAGGTCGGTGAGCTGTGGACGCCAATCCACGCTCGATCGGATTGCCCGCCAAGGCTATCCGGTTCGGCGGTTGGACCCTCGCCAAAGGGCCTCACCACCTATCACTGATCCGGGCTCTGACACCCAACGGGCAACATGCCCTCATCCAGAATCAAGCGCAAGCCATCCTCCGCCAAGGGGATCGCTTTCGCGCGTGTGGCGTGTACGGTGTGCAAATGGGCCCCGAAAAAACTTTGCCATTTCGAACTGCAGTCCCAATTTTGGCGGTAGGTGGGTCTGTTCTTGTCTTCGGCCTGTCACCTCTTCTCCGTTTCGCCGACCCGGTACAGATCTGGATCGCGGCCATCGTGATCGCCATCGTATTGACGATGAATCTGGCGCAGGAAAAGGCACGCGGCCAATTGGGCTTGGTGCTGTCGATCCAAATCGTTGGGTACGCGGCTGTTGGCATTGCCGTTTGGTGGGCGAGTGACTGGACGGCGTCGTCCGGCGCGAATGACCGGCGCTGCATAGCAATTCAACGCGACATGCTCTCCGCGAAACCGTTGCGGGACGACGGGCCTGACCTGTTCCAAGCGCTTGGCTGCCGCCCTCAAGGAGAGGGCAGCGTTTATCGCGAGCCGTCTTATGCTGAGCTGGTCGCAGCCGGCCGAATTAGCCCCGCGGCGGCGCGCAAGGTCGCTAAGTGATCCCTGCGTCGATCAGCGTCCCCCGCAGCCCCGCCGGCTATTTTCGTCCGAACATGCAGCAATTTGCGGTCCCGGTGCGGTGCCAGAATCTCAAGGAGGACACCGATGGGGGAAGCAAAGCAGCGTAGGCTCGATGCGGTGCCGACGGTCTACCACCACACCAGCACTTTGCGCACTAACCTGCTGTGGATGTCTGGTGTTATCGAGGTGGAGGGCAAAGGCGGCGCCGCGCTACACCCAAATTTCGGCAAGATTGAGCTCAACGCCAACCTGCGCCGAAGGATGAACGATTTCCCTCCGCTGGCGTGGTTCACGACTCAAGTTAGCGTACCGAACTGCATCTTGAAGGCGGGGATCCAGTTTTACGACAAGACTACCGGCGAGCCGCGCGATCTACCCGTCGATCCCAGACTGCCTAATGCTGTCGCGCTCCAGCGCGTGGCTATCGGCTTTCCGATCGCCGATATCCCTGTTCTGCCTTGGAAGGATCATCCGGGCTACGCGACGACTGAAGGCGTTGATCTGAACGAGAGCGCGCGGGACGCGGGTGACAGCCCCGATGATTGGTATGTCTCCGATGTGCCTGTCGATTTGCTAGCGGCTTCCGAATTTTGGGCAGCGCGCTCAATCATGAACCCCAAGATGGTCCGCCAGCCAGACTACCTTCCTGACCTCAAACGCATGGTGCGCGCATGTCGGGACACGCCGGGAGTGTTCATCCCACCTAGTTGGCTGACGCCGGCACAGGCTGCTGCATTGGCGAAGCGCATGGGCGTGGAGACGCGTTCAGCAAGCGAGCCGTTGAACTGACCCCGGGATCAACCAGTCTAGGCAACAGCGCGATGGATGACGAGAGGACGGCAGTTACTCGACGGTGGGGCAAATGGTCGCAGCCTGGCGTTCCACATTCAGGCTGGGTTTGCGTAGAAGAGTACGACGCGTGCGAGGATAGCGGTGACGACATGATCACCTGCCAAATGTGCGAGACTACAGAATGCCGATTCGTGCACGTCATGGAGCACGAGAGCTGGCCAGATCGGCTGCACTGCGGCTGCGTGTGCTCAGCGCACATGGCCAACGATCGCGTTGCGGCCGATACTCGCGATAAGCGGATGCGTTCGCGCGCGCAGAGGAGGGCGAAATTCGCGACCCGGAAAGGATGGCGCGTCAGCCAAGCGCTCGGAACCCCCTATTTAAACACTGAGGGCTACCACCTCATCATCGCAAAAAAGGCAGACGGTAGATATCAGGTCGGGGCTAAGTCGCCAATCGACCAAAGACATTTGTGGGGTCAACGTCGATTCGACACCATCGAGGCGGCCAAGACCGGGTGCTTTGATGCGCTCGAGTTTATGAAGCAGGAATATGCTCGCCGCACGGCGAAGCGGCAGGGAGAAGATCGTGACTGATATTCCGCTTATCGACGCCAATATTCTTTGGACGCCGGCCAATGCGACAGGGCGATTCCCCGCCTTGCGCGGTACCCTCGCTGTTGAACATCGCAGCGAGTCCGCCGAGACGACGTTATACAGCAAGCATCGGGTCAAGGTGGGTGCCTGCTTGATGTGGAAAAGATTTACCGCAGACGAGCGGATGCTTGAGCTGATGCGATACGTCCAGATGATGACCGTGAGAGACGGTTTGTCGCCCCGGGCCGTGCACGAGGGGTTAGCAGTTATTCCAGAATACCGGCGATCTATGTCGCGCTGGGTGGAAGAGTGGCAAGACGAGTTTGCGGAATTCGAGCAGTGAGCGACCGAATGATCGAAACCGGCGAAACCGTTGAAGGCCTCGTTAAGGGTGTAGCGATCTTCTGCACTGTAATACCTGATGATTAAACTCGGCAGCTCGCCGCTCGTGTCACTTTACGACCGCGTGACCCGCGCGATCGAAAAACAGCGTTCGATCCAGATGACCCGCGATGAACTCGATTGGCTAATCGTCTCAGGCGCCTACGCTCGCCTGCTGGAGGCTGTCGCGAAACAGGCCTTTGAGGAATCCAAAAAGCGTATTGAGGAGCGGGGCGGGGACATCGGGTTTTTGGCCGAGCTTCACGATTACCCTTCGCGGCGAAAGACCTCCGACTCCTCCGACCCCGAATAACTTGGCCAGCCGCGAGCCCAACCAATGCGAACTCTCTCCCGTGAGCGTCTGTACGAAATGGTTTGGGATGTCCCGATTTCGAAGCTGGCGCTGGATCTAGGGGTATCCGACTATTGGTTGCGAAAAGCGTGCGCCACCGCCGAGATACCGTTGCCGGGCCTCTCCTATTGGGGCCGGCGGCGACACGGTCAACATCCAGATAGGCCCCCTCTCGGCGAGCCGTCCGCCGATAGGGGCGGGGATGTGATCGTCGGGAAGCCCGGGGTGCTACGTGCGCCCGGGCCACGGCAGCCAGTTTCATCAGCAGTGCTGGAGAAAATGCGCCGCGCCGTGGGACGAACGATGGCCATCGCACGGTCCTTTTCAGCCGTGAACGAGTGGGGCTGCGTTCGGATCGAGGACCCCAACGCGTTTGCACTGCGGACGCCGCCAGCCAGCTTTGACAGAGTAGAACAGCTGCTCAATTTCATCGCCGAGGCGATGATCAAGAGAGGCCACGAGGCTCGCTCTGGCGAACAGGGCTTGGTGTTCATTGTCGATAGCGAAGCGATCGCATTCTGCATCGTCCACCCAATGCGACGACGGCCGCATGTCTCGACACCGGAAGAACGGGCTAATGAGCAAAAGCGACAGGCCGAACTCGGTTGGCGGGTGGTAATGTTGCTAGGCGGGTCAGGGATTCCGCAATGGGATTACGAGCCTGGCCCCGAGATGGTTGTCGAAATCGGGGGTGACCGCCGATTGGGTCCGGCACATCGGATTCGAGATACCCGACAGCGACGACTGGAGGAACGGATCGACGATATCGCGAACGTGTTTGAGGCTCACGCCGGCTCGCTTAAAACTCGTCGAGAGCAACAGAAGGTCGCTTCCGAGGACGCGCGCTTGGCGGCGATCGACCGCGTTGCCGCGGCCGAGCGAGCCAAGCTTGAAATGAAGCGTAAGGCATATCTCGATCAGAAGCTCCTACAGCACGACGAAAGCGTTCGGATCGAACGGATGCTAGCAACTATCGCGGGGCTTGGCGGCGCGTCGGACGTGACCGTCGCCCGGTTCGTGGAATGGACAACCGCCCATCTAGCGATAGCGCGGGCTGCTTTCGCTGCTGAGGCGATCCGCCGCGAGATATCCGAGCTGTTTTCTGACGATGGCGAAGAATAAAGCCCTGACCGCCCTACGTGTTAGGACGAAGTCGGCGGCGACGTTGCGAATCGCCCCGACCGCGCGCACGATGCGCGCATGACCGACCGACCTACAGAAGATCAGCTATACGAGCTCGATCGCGCGCTGCTCGACGAGCACGGCCCCTCCTACATCGAGACGATTTGCAGCTTTGCGGCGGGAATGCGTGCGGAGGGCCGCGACGCGGACGCTGACGACGCAATGAAACAGTGCGATCGCATGCGCGCGATCCTGCTGCCCGATCGAGAGCTGCTAGCGCATTATGCTGCAACTGAGGGCAAGCCAGGCGAGCCGGTCGCAGATGCACTTAGCACCGAAATCCATCGGCGCGGGCTCGATGTGTAACCGGGCGCGGATGCTCGGTGAGCCCGAAACGATCATCGAGCATTTCAAGGCCGGCTGGATTACCGGTAAGCCGATGGACAACCGGTTCAACCCCGTAGAGCTGCGACCTAAGGCGCGGGCCTATGTCATTCGCCAGCACGAAGGCAGGCGGGGGCTTGATGCCATGGCCTGGGACGTGCTTGGCGGCGCTGCGCCATGGCCCATGACGAACGTGCGTAATCTGGCGCTGTCGCAATGGAAGGCGCTGGCATCGAAGCCAGAGCAGCGATGCCTCGTGCCGCTGACTGAGTTCTGCGAATGGACGCCGGACGTGCACGATCTTGGCGATGGTAAGAAGCCGCTCAGGGGTGAGATGTGGTTTCAGGTTACCGACCAGCCAATCTTCGCCGTTGCCGGTTTCTGGCAGCACACCAAGGACGGCAGCGGCTTTACGATGGTGACGTGCGATCCGAACGAACTTGTCGCCCCGATCCATCCCAAGGCGATGATCACCGTCCTGCATCCCGACGATCACGAACGCTGGTTGACCGGCAGTTATGATGACGTGGTCGCGCTACAGCGTCCCTACCCGGCCGCCCAGATGACAGTGCGGGGGCCAGTGTTCCCGACGCGGCAGCCGAAACTGATCTGATGGCAGCACGGCGTGGCGAGGCCTGGAACGACGAAGACAACGCCCTGCTGCTTAGCATGGCGCAAGACGGCGTGGGCGTGCCCAAGATCGCACGAACGCTGGAGCGCTCTCAAGCCGCTATCCGCTCTCGCGCGCTTGCCAGGCAGATCAAGGTCGCTCCGCGTTGAGCGTGCCCACGTTTGCTGATCTGCGCGACACGCTGGTACAGTTCCTTGTCGGCGCCGCAGGTGGCGACGACGATCGGTGGCGCGAGGCCGTTGGCGAGGTGGAGAAGCTATCGTTCGCGTTCAACATCAAGTCGAACTGGGCGATCCATCCCGCCGGCACTCCAAGCGAGATGGCGACGATCGCCAAGGCGGCCGAGGTAGTCCGGACGGCCCACCCCTATGTATCAGGATAGTCCGCGCTAACCCTTTCGGTCCAGGGCGTCCCCTGCGGGGGATGCAAAGCCGTGCGTCGACAGATCCCAGAGGATAAGCCCGGCGGCATCTGTGACGACCACGCTCCAGGGCTTGCTACCCCAAAAGTTCTTCGGGTCGTCATTCAGCAATTGACCGCAGGTTTTGATCGCCTGCGCACGCGCTTCTTGCGGACCGTCTAGCTCAACACCGATGTCGTCTGTGTCGCGCGAGTCAGTTTGAACGTGGAAAAAATAGCGGGGCATAGAGAGACTTCCGTCGGCGGGCGGGAGCAAGCACACTCTCAGTCGTCAAAGCCCAACACGATGGTAACGATGGAGCTGCTTAGCCTTCATCCGCGAGGTCGTACTAGATTTCGATCAGTCAGGCTTGCAGGGTGAATGGCGCCGTGTCCGAACTGGCGACGATCGCGAAGGCAGTGGAGATCGTACGGGCGGCCCGAAGGCCGCCCTTCGAGTTATCCGTCGGCTTCTTCGAGATGACTGATCACCGAACTCGCCCAACGCAATTGACGCACAGGCGTCCCGCTACCGTGCTTCTTTCCCGTATCCTGCATGACGCCGCCGGCAGCTTTGCCGGCCTCGGTAGGCTCGTAATAGACGTGGCCCTTGCCATCTCGGAACGACGCCTGAAGCCCAAGTAGGCAGAGCTTGAGGTTAACAGCCTGCGGCGTGCCCAAGCCAAATCGCCGCGCGATGTCAGTTGGCGATAGCAGCGCCTCGTTCTGGGGCGCGGTGAGGTGCGTCTGCCCCATAAGGCCAAGCATGTCGACGCCTGTAAGCATCGCTGTCGCCCGGTTCGCCGACAGTGTTGCCTGGTTGCCGTTCAGGCCCATCAGCCGAGCAAGCCGGAGATAATGCGCCATCTGCAATCTGCTCTCGCGCGCAACGTCGATCCTCGGTCCGGTTGAAATGCCCGGCATCTTAGCGCGCCGCTCGCACTCGATGAAATAGCGGCGCGCTTCCTTCCCCTTCGCGTTGCGCTCAACCATCGACAGTTCTTTGGCCATGTCCAGGGTGAGTGCGTATTCCTTCGCGCGGCGGCCTCCTGTGCTTTCGCTCAAATATGAGCAAAAGTCCGCGCCGTCCTGAAACGCATAATCGGCGATGCGCCGAGCGATCCAATCTTTGAAATCCGTTCCGACACCAAGGAAGGTGTGGAGCCGACGCGCGTCTATCGTCTCAACCGGCGTTGCGCCGATCTTGCGCTTCTCCAGCACGAGATCGGTCACCATCTGTATTTGAAGTGCCCCGCTGTTGGGGGTATGGGATAGCTCGGGCATGAGTAAGATGCCTTTCCACGGTATTGTGGGCGGCAGTTCGAACCAGCCGCCGCCCTACGCTGGGGACGAGCGGCCGGAAGGGTGCCCTAGACAAGCTATTCCCTTCCGGCCGTCCACGGCGCTGGAGATCCCCGCACCGATTACCATCGCCCAGTGAGCGCGGCGGAAAGCTGATCGACTCATGCCGCCGGCACCTCAGCTGTCAAGCCGCGCGAACCGGGTACAATAAGTCGCTCCTGCAAGGGTATAGTGCCGAGTTGAGTCGCACTACATCCGCTTGCGGTGAACCGAGTACAACATGTCCGAATGAGCCGGTTACCGCCGTCAAATGGCGTGCCAGCAATTTGGGATTTGTTGATGCTGCGGAATCGATCATGATCACGGCCCAACGCTCGATGGCGGAGCCGCCCTGTGGGGCGAAGATCAGCAGTGATGATTAATACACCCCCCGACAGCAATGCTGCCCCAGGGTGCGGTCCCGAACTCAACATGGGAAGAGTACAGAATTCTTAGGGTATGGCAAGTGGCTCAAAACACGCCCAAGCCGCATGAAGCTATGCGATCGGCCATGCCTCGATCGCCAGCTGACGCTTATCGTCACAGGCTTTCAGATCCGCCCGCCCATCGCGGATCGTGCCCTCGCTATCGGCGCTGTTGGCCGATCCGTCAGCCTGGCGGCGCGCCGGCGTCGGCAGGCACGGTTCCAGCGCTGCCGCCGGCGGGGGCGGGATTTGCGGCAAAGAGCTCACGATCGAAGGCGTCGATCCCAGACACGCGGTCAGGAGCAAGGCACAGCACGCGGCCAGCAGGTGTTTCAGCATAGGTCCTCACGGTATCGGTTGAGCGAAGGATGATCGGCTCGCGATCGGCAAGCCGGCCTGCATAGTTATCGGCCGCTATCGCCAGCTGGCCCTTGAACCCGGCCTCGGCTTTGGCAACGTCTCGCTCGCCGATTGCTTTGTCGGTCGCGCGCGCGGCGCGCTCGATGCGCAGATCAGCCCGGGCGTCCGCCAACTGTTCCCGCATGAACAGCAACACCACGACTAGCCCGACCCACCAGTAGCGCTTCAGTAGCGCCAGGCCTGCCGCCCAAGTCACGCTTCGTTCTTCGACACCGGGGCGCCAGCGGCGTTGAGTTGCACCGGCTTGCCAATCACCGGCACGCCCTTAGGCCAGCGCCGGGCGATGCACCGCGATTTTTCCAGCCGCATGATGCTGACGCGATCGCCCTGGTTGCCGCCCAGCACATGATAGTGCGTGCGGTCCTCGCCGACATAGAAGGCAACGTGCCCGCCGCCCTCGCGATCGAAAACCATGATGGCGCCGGGTGCCAGTGTCGATGCCCGCAGTTTACTGCCCCAGTCGGCCCACGCCTTGGCGCGGACGCCCACCTTCATCGCGCCGAGGTTGATCCCAGCCGCGCGCAGGGAGTTGGCAACGAACAGGCCACACCACGGTACGCTGTCGGCATTGTAGGCGATGCCCAGCACCTTGATGCCGAGCAGCTTCGCCCAACCAAGGATCGTCACATTGCTCGCCGCCCCCGCCGCCTCGCGGGTGCCGAGAAGCGTCCGGGCATGTCGAAGCCACGCCGGCTCTGGTGACGCCGTCATATTATTTCTCCGTGTGAACAAAGGGAAGAGCCCGTGCGTACGAGCACTGGCAGACGCTTTCCCGACCCTAGCGTTTGCCGCGTGCCACGGCCCGCCTGACACTCCCCCCGTCAGGCGGGCCGCTTTCGAACTATTTTCGCCGCGAGCAGCGTGCCAGTTCCGAGATCCGATTGAGCCGCGCCCATGTCTCGACCGGGTATCGCTGACGCGCGACGTTGAAGAGCATCGAACCCTTGTACGTGAACGTCGCCAGCGCCAGCAGCACGCCCATCCCGGTCGCGCCGGGCGGGATCGTCGCAGCCTCGCCGCTCAGCCATACCGTCAGAAAGCGCAGGCCAGCGAAGATTAGCACCGCGGCGAACATGAAATACACGTTCAGCAGCCAGCGCGGCGCCTGCGGATAGTTCGGCACATTCGGCTCGAGTAGGAAGTGCCTCACCAGCCCGCAAAGGCCGGCGAGCAGGTAAAGGCTTCCTGCCCAGAACGAGTTGGTCAGCGGATTCATGGCTTTTTGCCTCCGAGTTGAAAGGCGTCCGCCCACCCGGTCATCTTGCGGACAAAGATCGGGACCAGCGGGTTCGCCGCCAGCCCCATGGCGACGGCCAACGGGTAGGGTTCCGGGTTGACCAGGAAGGGCCAACGATGGCCGAGCATCGGCACGATCATCGGCGCGATGATGGCGCCGGTGAACACCGAGAAGGTCAGCACGGCTGACGCGAAACGCGTAGGCGGATCGGTCTGGATTGCGGCGAGGTACACCGGAAATCCGTAGATCAGCGCACCGGCCGCGCCGAAGAGGTAGAGGAGCGCGTCACCCATGTGATGTAATCCTAACTGCAGTTCTTGGCTGGCGGTGCCAGCACGACCACCCCCAGATGGTCGATACAGCACAGGTTCTCTTTGAGCTGGCCGATGTAGCCGCCGCCTGCCCAGACGATTCCAGCCAGCACCACGGCGAGTGAGATCGCGGGAATGAAATCGAGCCATCTGGCCCGCGGCGCCGCTGGCACTGTCATGGGCTGATCCTTCCTGGTCGCATATCGAGAGGAGAAGCAGCCAGTTGCCTGATTAAAATCTTGCTCTATCAAGCGACGGCGCGTGCTCGAAAAACCCGGGGGGGCTTAGAATTGAAACAGAGATACCACACGCTCGACGCAATTCGCGGCGTCGCGGCGTTCTGTGTCGTCATGCTCCACGGGTCTGGTTGGTTCGGGCCGCTCAAGGCGAGCGGCGGTTATCTGGCCGTCGACCTGTTTTTCGCGCTTTCCGGCTTCATCATCGCTGACGTCTACGAGCCGCGTTTCGCCGCCGGGCTCACTGCCCGCGCCTTCATCTGGCAGCGCGCCGTGCGGTTTTGGCCGCTCTACATGTTGGGTACGCTGATCGGCTTGTTCGTCGCAGTAATCGCGACCCCTTCCTGGTGGCTTGCACCCCAAGCGGCCGGCGCCACGCTGTTCTTGCCATCCGGCGCCACGCATCTCTACCCGCTGAACAAAGTTGCCTGGTCACTCGGGCTCGAATTGCTGGCTAATCTGGTGTTCGTGCTGGTGTGGCGCTCGGCGACGGTCCGCAATCTATTGATCGTGATCGGCCTCTCTGCGGTGGTCCTGGTCCTCGTGGCATTGAGGGACGGTAATCTCGAAGGCGGCTTCGCCCTTGCCACGCTCGACACCGGGTTGGCGCGGGTCACCTTCTCCTTCTCGCTGGGGGTGCTGCTGTACCGACTTCTCCCGCGGCTGCGCCACATACCGTTCCCCGCCTGGATACTCGTCCTGCTTCCGTATCCGTTAATGCTCCGCAGCTTTGGACCGTTGTACGACTTGGCGCTCGTGATGATCGCCTTTCCGATCCTTCTTTTGCTGGCGGCAAAGAACCAGATCCGGTCTGGCGTTTGGCTCGCCAGCGGGCTTGGGCTTGCATCCTACGCCCTGTACGCGGTGCACAAGCCGCTGACTTCGTTGATCGATAACGCTGCGGAACATGTCGGCATCAACCTTAGCGAGTACGCAGTGTGGAGCGGCCTCGTACTCGGCGCGGCCTTCCTGCTCGGCTCGTGGATACTAGGAACGTTCGACGACAAGCTCCAAGATCATTTGAAGAAGCGGCGTGCTGCCAAAGCTAACGCTGTTCCAGCTTCGCGGCTGTTCGAACTTTCCCCGCGTTGACCGATCCGCCCGAGGCAGTCTTGACCGCCACGTTTGCCGCTGCTGCGGCTAGGCCCATCAGCCTCCCCTCCATAGTGTCAGAGATTGAGCGAAATTAATGTAGATTAATAAGCCAATTCAATGACGTGCGATAGCCGGTGGCCAAGTAACAGTTGGGACCGGCATGATGCCTCAGAAATTACGATCGCTGATCGGGTGGCTTTTCGACCCAGCACGAGGCTTTCAGACGTGCGGCGGCCCAGGTTGCACGCACGAGCATATGTGCGACAATTGCGCCTCTTGGTGGGCGACTAAATGACTGCGTAACCCATCAGATCGTCAGGCCGTCAGCAGCATAGAACTGCTGCTGCCACTGGTAAGCGGCCTGCACTTCCGCCGCCGTCATGGCGTAGTCCCAAGCCGCGGTGCTGTAGGTGACGACTTCGTTGATCCCGGTGACGCCCGGCTGCACCCCGACATAAAGCTCACGAGCCGTGGGCGCGGTGCTGATCGCGCCGATCTGGGTCGCGGTTTTGCCGCCAGCACCGAAGAGCGTCAGACGCCGCCCCGGACCAGCGCCAGCGTTGAAGGTCGTCGAACCAATCGCCAACGGGGCGGTCCCGCTCAGCATGTATGTGCCGGTGCCGCCGGTGCCCGTCGTGCCGTTAGTGTTGAAGGGCATGATCGTACGATTGTCGGGAACGTATGCGGTGCTGAGCGATCCGCTGACCTGCTGCCCAGCAACGATCGCCGAGGCTGCACCAGTCACCGTCACGGGTGCCGTGGTGACGTTCAGCGTGCCATCGGTCGCGAGCGTGCCGGTAAATACGGAGACGCTGGTATCCGTCGCCACCGCCACCGCGATAGGCAGATCCTGATTGCCCGTCAGCGTTGCGGCGATCGTGCGCACAGAGCCGCCGACAAGCATGCTGGCGCTGATCGAGGTGGTGAGGCCTGGCGAGACGGCGCGCGACATCGTGAGTTGGATTTCGCCGGCAGCGTTGAGCCCCGCCATCGGCGTGGCGCCCGATGAATTACCGAGCCACGTGGCAGTGGTCGCTGCGGTGTTTGCAGCAGTCGTCGCCATGATCGCCATGATCGTGCCGGCGCCTGCCTGCGGGATGAGGCCAGTCGCCTGATAGTTGCCGCCGGCGACATACCGCCGCGAAAGCGAGCCATCGACGGGCGTTCCGCCAAGAACTACGCCGGACATGCGCGCCTTTTTCGGGATGCTCAGCGCCGGGATATCAGTGCCAGGCGCGAGTACCGCCTTAACCAGGCGCTCGTACTTATAGAACGCGACGTTGTAACCGTACGGTGCGTAATTTGCACCGGGCGTGATGCGGACGTTGCCCTGCTGGACGGTCATCAGAAAGTCTCCTCGAAATTGAGTAACCAGTTATCGAGCCGGTATTCGGTGCCAGCGATTGTGATCCGCATGTCCTGCCCCTCGTTGTCGCGGATGCGGCCGCCCTTGCCTGACGAATAGCCATCGACGCGGCCGATCATGTCGGCGCCGTAGCTGAGCGTGAGCGCCCCCGAGATCGCGCGGTTGAAGTTGACAACAATGCGGCCATTGTTGGTCGTCGTGACGCTGATGACGGTCAGCGCCCCGCTGCCGTCCGAGGCATAGAAGCCGCAATGCGTCTGCGTGCCCATCCGACCAGACGTGTCGATGATCGCATAGCGGGTGCAGGTCAGCCGCGCCGACTGACCGTCTGCCCCGCGCGCGAAGCCCGTCACCTCCATCGGCTTGTAGTCGATGCCGTCGAAGCAATGCCGCTTCATCGCGCGCCCGAAATACGCGCCGCCCAAGACCGCGCCGACGTTGTTCCAGTGCAGACTGAAGTCGTTGCCCTGATAGACGCCAGCGTATTTTGGCATCACGCAGACGATATCGGGGTGGATATGCGCGGCGTAGGTTTGCGCATAGCCCACGCCCTTGCCGGTGGCGTTCCAGTCGAGCTGCCAGGTGAACAACTTAATGTTGCGGGTCTGATGGCCGTCAGTTTTGGCGAGGCCGTTGACTTGGTCGTAGTAGGCCAGCAGCAACGCCAGATACTGGTCGAAAGTGCTGCCCGACGACTGGTTGTTCTCGCCTTGAATGAGCGTAACGCCCGGCACCTGGAACCGCTTGCCCGCGAGAGTTGCAGTGGCATACCCAAGCCGGATGGCGTCCCTCGTCCGGATGTACGGCGCGCCTGCAGTGGCCATGATCGTTTCGAGCGAAATGCCCGTCGCGCCTGGTCGCGTGCCGATCAGCACATGAGCATCTTGGGCCACCGTCAGGTTGGCTTCGTCGAGCATCAGCTGACGGCAGAACTTGGTCGCCATGAGCCCCGGCCATTCGTAGCCGAACTCGTTCGATGACATAGGAACCAGCGAGGTCGGCGCCGGGTGCGCCGAATCAGCGTTCCCCGTGTAGCCTGTGTTGTCGTTGACTGACAGGCAATCGAGCGCGATGGTCGTCAGGCCGGGCGCAGTCACATCCGGCTGTCCGGTGCCGTTTGACTGACTTTGATGAAGGAACATATTAAAATCGGCGATGGCAATAGCATGCAGGCTTGTGCCGCCGGAGATCGGAACGCCGCCCAACCCCTCAAATCCGAGGCCGACCCATGTGCCCGCGCGATTGCCAGCAATTGCATTAAAGTTGCTGTCCACGATAGCGAACGGCCAGTGCGTGATCAGCGGCGTGGCGAGGTTTGACTTCGGATAATCTTTAACCCGAATGCTGTTAAAGTCGCCCAGCCCCAGGCCGTGTAGGCCTTCCGAGTCCTGATACTGGCCCACATAATAATTGGCATCCACATCGTAGCTGCCGGGCGTCGCGATAATGGGCCGATAATTGTACTGCGTCGCGCCTACCGCAATGTCTCGCGCGGCTTCTGCACCGACTTGGGCCGTCTGCGCCGCCGTAACCTGCCCCGGAATTGCGGCCAGCGCTGGCAGTGCGTCCACAACCGCCCCGATCTCGTCGAGGCTATCGCCAACTGCCTCCAGCGAGCTATTGGGGTCGGCCAGGTTGTCGATGATCGGCAGGACCGCGTCGCGCGCGGCTTCTGCGGCTGCTTTCTCCAGCTGCGCCAGCGCTGCGCTGCCGGCCGCAGCGTCACGGGCCGCCCCTGCAGCCGCCACAATCGGGGCAAGGGCGGCCGTTGCTTCCGTCACATCACCGCTCAGCAGCGCAATCTTGCGAGGGCAAGGCGCTAGCATCACCGCCCCGTTTGGCAACGTGATCGGATAGTCGCCGTTTCCGGTAGGACCGCCATCGACAGTGCCGCCCAGGAGATCAGCGATCTCGTCACGCGTTAGCCCATAAGCGGCGACCAGTGCAGTGATTGCATCAGTCGCTTCGGCGAGTTCAGTCATAAATGCTCCTAGTTGTGAGCCGCGCCGTTGTACCCGCCGCCGCCGGCCGTGCCGGACCCGCCCGATCCCTGAGGCGGCAACGGCCCGCCGCTGCCGGTGATCGATCCGATCCCGGCCTTGCGCATTTCGGTGATCTCGATCGCCGAGCCGGCCACGACCGAGACAGGGATGTTGTCGACCTCACGATTGTAGACCTTGACCGTGATCGTCCGCGTACCCGCCAAGATACCGCTGATGTGGACGAACGGGGTCAGCGGCGCCTGCGCCTGCGAGTTGGTGTTATCGAGGATCAGGTTGATCCGCTGCGCTTGAGACATCACCATCCCGTCGCACTGGATCGAGACGTCGCACTGCAAATCGTCGCCACTCTGCAGGTTGAGAAACGTCTGCACCTTTAAGACGCTATCGTTGTCTTCCTTGACGAACGTGGCGTGGAACACTTCGACCGTAGCGCCCTGCGCAACAGCGACGTTGGTGGAGAGGCTTCCCCAGGCCGTCTTCATCACCGCGCCCTGCGCCATCTCCCGCCCGGTCACCGTGTCGATCTTGAGCGTATCGACGACGACGTTAGGCATCTTCACCCGGCCGCCGTCCGTCGCATCTGCGTAGAGCAGCTTCACCCCGTCCGGCGTCTCCAGCGTGAACTGGTCGATCACGAACACCATCGAGCTGGTATCGCCGGTGTTCGTCGTCGTCATGCCGACCACGCGGCCGTTGACGTCGAGCTGCAGGATAGCGCGGGCGAACGTGGCCACGTCGGTCGCTAGAACCTCGCGCACTTCCTCGATCGAGCCGCGCTGCTCGGCGAAGGCAACCGCCACACCCTCATAGTCCGTGCCGCCCGCGCCATTCGGTGTGGCGAACACGGCTTTGTCGCCGATCACGAACGCCTGCCCATCCGGCGTCACCGCGCCGAGCAGCTCGAATATCTCCGCGAACGCGCTGTCGGCCGTGATCCGACCGGTCACCTCGCGCGCCAGCAGCGTCGCCACGCTCGCCCCGTCCGCGCCGGGAAAGTTCATCGCCCGATCGCGGATCCGTGCAATCTCCCGATCCGCCAGCGAGCGCAGCAGAGCGAGCGCCTTGGCCTTCTGCTCGGCTAGATTTCCGCCAACCGTGCCGTCCGGGCCGAGCGGGGAAGACGGATCGCCCGAATTGGTAGCATTATCGTCCGGCTTCGTGCCGTCTGGATCGCCGACGTTCGGCCAATCGACCCGGAGCGGCTGGACCTTCGCCGCCGCGCTGAAACCCTCGATCGCCAGTGATAGCTTGCTAACGTCCGGGCCGACCTCGATCGAGAAATCCTTGAAGAAGCCATAGACTGTCAGGCTGTCGATGCCGGTTTGGCCGATCCATAGCGAAGGCAGCGCCCGCACCGCAGCGATTCGACCAACGACGGTGTCGAGAGCATCCGTCCGGATCAGCGCCCGGGCGGTCATGCGTTTCGACCAGCCGCGCTGCACGATCGTGACCTGTCCAAAATCGTCGATCACCTTGCGGCTATAATCGGTGATCCCGGCCGTAGGCGCCGCCTCGGTCAGCCCCAGAGCGCGCAGGTTGCCGACGAGGATCGTGCCGACAGACACCGTGCCCGGTCCAGCGATGGCCACCGTGATCTGTCCCGACCCAGCTGGCAGATCAAGGAACGTGACGGCGCCGCCGCTCACGGTCGCTGTGTAGTCGTAGCCATCGGCCTGAACCCGTACCGTTGTCCCAACGACGTCGAGTAAAGCGACCGCGTTGACGGCTCCGGGGTTCAGCGTGACCGTGATCGACCCCAGGTGATTGGTCGAGCTGCCAAGCGCTTGGTCGAACATCGCCCAGCGGTTCTTCGGGCCGACATCAAGCCATTTGCTCGTGAGGCCCGCCGGGTCGGTCCCGACATTGTCCGCGACGACACTTTCGTAAATCCGATGCGTCGGCGACCGGATGACCCGCGCGCCGATCGCGTAGCTCGTCGCCGGCGCCCATTCCGGCGCGTCATCCTCTGCGACGTTGGTGGACACTAGGGCGGCATCCGGGATCGCCACCGGCTGCAATAGCCGGAGCGTCGATATCTGGCCTTCCGGCGCGGGGTCGCCACCGGGATCGACGAAAGGTGCGGTTTCGGGGAACCCCTCCACGGTCAGCGTGCAATAGCTGAGCGGCGGCGCCGCCAGATCGAGCGTGAAATCCTTGTAGAGCCCCCGGACCTTCAGGCTGGCATATCGATCATCCGCGACCCACAAGGCCGGCGTTGCGCGCAAGGCTGCCAGGCGGCGCTGGAGGATATCCCCATCGTCGAACGGCACGCCAAGCCGGACCGACACGCGCCGTGCAAAGCCGCGCTCGACAACGGTCGTGACGCCGAAATCATCGGTGACGCGTCGGCTATAGTCGATGATCCCGATCGTCGGCGACGCGTCGGTGTCACCCAGCTCGATCACTTCGCCGGCGTCGGTCTCGACCCTCATGCGGCGCTCGACACCGTGATTGCCTGCCCACCGCTCTCGAAGGTGACGTCTTCAAGCACGCGTGCCGTGCGGCCGGCGGCGCTGGCGGTTGCGGCGTGGCCGGCATAGTTCTCGGCGCGCATCGCCGCGAGTTCTTCCCGCAAAGTCTTGAGCTCGCTTGCCGTGGTATCGTCGTTCGCGGCCGGCGGGGGGTTGGCAGCCGCAGAAGCTGCGGCGGCTGCATCAAGCATCGCCGCCGTGCTGGCGACGCCTGCCCCCGCCAGTTCGGCGACAGCCGCGTTGGTCGCTTCCAAACTGGCCAGCGTCAGCGCCTTGATGCGGTCGAGTTCCTGCTGGCTGGTGGCCGCCAGTGCCGCCGCAGCGAGCAATGCCTGCGACAGGCCGGGCAGGCTCTTAGCCGCATCCATATCGCCCGCCTGCGCCGCCGCAGTCGCCGCGTTGAACTGCCCCATCAACGACGCGAAATTGTCGCCGGTGTCGGTGCCGCTCAAGCCGCGAATGCGATTGATCTCGGCGGTGATCGAATCGCCGACCGAGCCCCAGGCGGCTGCCAGTTCCTTCGCCGCATTCGCCGCGGCCTGCGCGTCCTGCAATGCCCAGATCTGCTCTTGCAGCGCGCGGTTGCTTTCGTCTAGCTGGGCGAGGTCGAGCGCGCGGATCGCGGCGGTGTTGCCCTGAAGCTCGAGCAGCTGGCGGTTCAAATCCTCGCGCTCGCTGAGAATATCCGCTGCGCTCTTGGCGCCGAGCATCGATTCCGTGAGATCGGCGAAGGCCGGGGCGAGTTGCAGCAGCGTAGCATAGGCTGCCTGGCCGGACGCGGTCGTCAGATCCTGCGCTTCGACCAGATGGCGGAACGCTTCGAGCGTCGTCGGCATGGCAAAGCCGAGGCTATCAAACACCTTGGCCATCTGGGCAGTCTTGGCCGCCGCCTGCTCGCCGGCCGAATAATAGGCCTGGAAATAGGCCTCGGCGGCGCTGGTCAGGTCGGCGACGCTGTCGAACTGGTCGGCAAGCCCCATCTTCACGTCGATGCTCATGCCCTGCGCGCTGTTGCCGAGCAGGTCGAGCGACGCGCCGACGGCTTCGACCGTGGAAGCGACGCGTACCAGCGTCTCGAATAGCCCCTCGCCGACCTTCTGGAAGCGCTCAATGCCGGGGAATGCGGCGCTGGCCATGCCGTCGGCTGCGGCGCCGAATATCGCCGTTAGCTTCTCCTGGATCTCAGTGCCCGACAGGCCCTGCAGATCAATCTTGCCAATATCGACGATGAAGTTGTTCAGTCGCGTCTGCACCTCGCCGGTCGCCAAGCCGAGCGGGCCGGCGGCGGCCAAGATAGCATCGTTGAACTGGCGCAGGATCAGCGTGAACTGGTTTTCCAGCCCGGCGTCGGCGTTGGTATATTGCGTCGAGTATTTCGTGCCTGTCGTGATGCCGAGGAACTTCTTCTTCTTCTCGATGTCCGAGTAATAGGACGCGTCGAAGCCCCCGTTGACGATGCTGCCGACGCTCTGCGGGCCGCCATAGAGCCCGCTGCCGATCACCGTCGTTTTGGAACCGAAAAGACCGCCGAGGATGCCGCCGATAAGCGGGATCTTGCTGAGCACGGACCCGATCCCGTTCATCTTGAACCCCTCGGTCACGCCAGACGAGGCGTTGATGTTGCCGGCGCGAACGACGAGCGAGGCGAGGCCGCCGATCTGATTGTCGATCGAGCGCAGCGATGCCGCCATGTTGCGGGCATAGGTGTTGGTCAGCGTGTCGACGTCCGCCAGCGCGTCGATTGCATTCTTGATGCTGTCGCTCTTCGCCGAGCTGTCGCCCAGCACCGTGCCGGTGCCCTGGTTGGACTGCGGCAAGGTGTTCTTGCCCCCACCGCCGCCGCCCATCACGGCGATGCCGGCCGCGATCAGCGCCGCCGCCGTCGCCGCCATCGCCGCTATATTGTACGGGAACGGAAGCTTCGACTGCGTGGCCACGCCCTCGGCGCCGGCCGCCGTCGCACGCGCGCCGCTGTTCGCGACCGACGAGACGGTCTCGATGATATCCTGCGCCATCGAGCGGACGGACATGGCAAACTCGAACGCGCGGAATACCTGCTCAGCCGCCAGCATCGCCTGGTAGCCCTTGCTCTTCTCGTTAAAGAAGCCCTTCGCGGCGCTGGCCATGTCGCCGAATGCCCCGACCTGCGAATTTGCGGATGCCAGTGCAAACTTGACGTTGGCGCGATCGATCGCCGCTTGGTCTTTGCCGGCCGCCTTGACCTGCTGCTTATGCTCGAGATCGAGCTTCGCACGGTCGGCCTGATAATTGGCGTAGATCGCCGCCATGTCGCCGATCGCGCGCCCGGTCACGCCGAACGCATCTGCCATCCCGCCGGCAGCGTTCTGTACGTTGCGCGCGATCAGGTCCCACTTGTCGGCCGTGAAGCTCAGCGCGTCATTGTAATTGCGCTGAGCGGTCGAGAGGATCTCAGCCGTCGCTGCGATCTCTCCCTGCTGTGCAATCCATGCGCTGGCGTCCGGACCGGACCAGTTGCTGCCTTCCGCTTGCTGCGTTGCCTGCAGGATGGCCAGCGCACGGGCGCGCTCAACATTGGTGGCCCCAACCAGCCGAAGCTCTTCCTGGAGCTCTGCAAGGCGGTTCGTGCCCTGCTGCTGGGCCGCTTGCAGTTGCCCGGCGCGCTCGGCGTCGGTTAGCCGGTCACGCGCGGCGCGCTGCCCATCGAGCGCGGCTTCTGCCGCCTCGCCGCCTTTCACGTCCTTGACGATGCGGGCGGCCTCGATCGCGGCGAGCAGCGGCAGGTCGGCCATACGATCACGGATAAGCTCGGCCGCGCGCTCGGCCGGCACGGTGCCGGCTGCAACTTCGGCGTTTACCCGCTCCTGCATAGCCGCCTGGTCGCGCATGGCGGCAGAGCCCTGCGCGGCGGCTTTGACCCGCTCCGCGATCGACAGGCGCACCTGACGCGCGACCATCTCTTCGATATCGGCGCGCTTTTTGATCGCGGCGCTCTCGGCTTTGACACGCGCCTCTGCGATCAGTGCGGCAGCGCCGGACACACCATAGGCGTCGGCAAGGGCATAGAGGTTACGGATTTGCGCCTCGATCGCCGCCGCCTCGCGCGCCAGTGACTCGGCGTGCTTGTCCGTCTTGGCCTTTTCGGGGTCGAGATAGCCCTTTTCCTCGGCCTGCTTCCTCAGCCGCTCGCGGGCATTCTTCTCCGCCTGATCCGCGATCGCCGATCCACCCTTGGCCACGTAATCGACCTTGGCGGCTTTCTCGAACTCCCCTTTGAACGTCTTGCCCAGCTTGGCAGCTTCCCCTGCATACTTGTTGTTTACGGCCGCGATCTGCGGCGCGCTCAGGGTCGGGATCTGCAAGCCGGCAGGAAGGATCTTGTTCGCCTGCGCGGCAAAGTAGTTAAGCCCCTCAACGGACTTTTTTACCAGAGCGTTGATCGCGCCGATGCTGGCATTCACCGCGCTATAGAATGCGTCACCCATGATGGCGGGAAACTGCGCCCACGACAGGCGGATCACGTTGTATCCCGCGACGTGCGCCGCGATCAGCAGGTTGATGGCGTCCTTCGCGCCGCTACCGATCCACGCAGCCCAGTCCTTCATCACCTTCCAGACGTCGGTCACGGATTTGCCGATCACGCTCCAGATGGCGGCGCCGGCGACTTGGAACACTGCCTTCGCGGTGTCGCCATAGGTCACGGTGACATTGTCGAGATTGCGGATTTCCGCCTTCGTGAGACCAAGCGACGCGACGTACTTCTTCATCGGATCGCCATCGTTGGCGGCGACCTGAAGGAGTTTGATCGCGCCTGCGACGACGGTGATCGCCGCGGCGATGCCCATCAGGATAGGATTGGTGACGGTCGCCAGCAAAATCGCCTTGGACATGGTGCCGAACGCAGCGCCGACGCCGCGGATACCGATACCTGCCTGAGACATGATGCCCTGGATCTGCATGCCCTGCTGCATCATGGCCATCATCGCCATTTTGAACGGGGCGGAACTGCCAGCCGCGGCGACCATCTGAACAGTAAGATCCTGAAACTGGAACGCCAGGTTCTGCATGTGATGCCCGGCCAGCCGCGCCGGGGGAGCGAGTGAACCGGTGGAGCGGTTCACCGTATCCTGCTGCTGCACCACGGCGCGCAAGCGCCCAGTCAGAACGTCCTGCTGGCGAGCATATTCCGCCGGCGCGGTCGCGCCATTCAGATACAGCCGGGTACTCTCGGCGATCTCGGCATTGAGGCGGCTCGTCGCGGCATATAGCGGGTCGGTGGCCATGCGCAGCCGCTCGGCTGCAGCCGCGTCAGCTTCCATTGCCGCCTGGGAGCCGCGAACCATGGCGACCAGTTCGGCATGCTCGCGCGCGAGACGATCGGCGCTTGCCGCCGCCGCGTTATTCGCGCGGGCCTCGTCTTCGGCCGCCCGAGCGGCCAGTGCGCTATAGGTGGCGCCAGCGCTGGTCGCGCGGGGCCGGTCGGTCCCATTGGTGCGCGCAAGAGCTTCCTCGAGGCGCGAACGCTCCCGCATCTGCTCAATCACCGCAATTTCCGCCCGTTCGCGTTCACGCACGGCTTCAGCCGCGGCTCGCGCCTCGGCGGCGAACCGGTCCTGCGCCAAGCTCTCCTGCGCCGCGCGCAGTTGCCGCGTGCTTGCCAGGAGTCGATCGGCGGCGTCGGTGTTGCCCTGACGCGCCGCCGTAACGGCTAGTTCTTCGATCCGCGCGGCGCGCTGCTCGTCGCGAGTGCGACCGACGGCAGCAGTCTCGCGATCAATCTGCCTGATCAGCCCCTCGATCGACTTCTCGGTCGTCGCCTTCTCCCGCTGCACGTCCCGCTCGGCGCGGGTGGCAGCGTTTGCATAGGACTGAATGCTGGCGATCGCGGCGGTGGTTTTGACCATCCCACCGGTCGCGCGCTCGATGCGCGCAGCGTCCGCGACGATCCGGCCCTCGGTCGTGTCCATCATGTTCTGGAGTTGCACGAGCGATTCGAACGAACCGCCGTGGTCGATTACAAAACCAACCTCGAGTGCTGGGGAGCCTTCGTCCATTTGCGAGCCTCCCTTGATCAATTGTCCGAACGTCGGCGATGGCGGATGGCGCTGCCGTGCTATGACGGCGGCGAGACAGCGATTCTGGAGGTCAAGATGTTCGCCGTGCTGCTGCTGCTAGCTTCGCAAACCGTCGTCGATCAGGACCGCAAAGAGTTTGAGGAATTTTGGTCAGAGCAGATCAAAAGCCCTGCCGAACCAATGCCTCCGAAGGAACTCGCCTGGCGGTATTACGAGTGGGCGCAGGCACAGTTTTCGCTTGGGTATTGCTCGCAGTATGTCCCGGCAGATGCTGCCGAGCGGATGCGGACATTTCCTAACGAGGCCGAGCTTTTGGAGACAGAGCTTGGGCGCTCCCTGGTCGACGGTAGCCGCAACAGCTTTCGGCACGGCATGACGTTTCGAGCCGAGGTGCGCCCTAACGCGGCCCTGTGCCTGAAAGAGCTGGGCGAGCGGGGCGTCGCGTTGGAAGCGGCCACTCGCGACGCCCCGTAACCTCTACCCCAGCACCATCTGAAGCCGAGCCTGCTCCGTTTCGATTTCGCGCTGGGTAACTGGCGCATGCCAAGGCGGTGGGCACGTCTCGCTTTCGGCTTTCCGGCTTTCGGCTAGATAGGCAAGCGAAAGGGTCCGCATCAGTCGCGCTTCCCAGGGCGCCAGATCAACACCGGCGGCCTGCTGCCACTCGTTGATCTCGCGCCAGCTTAGCGGCGACGCGCCCATGCCGTTCGATTCCGACAGGCCGATCTCGACAAGCCGGGTGATCATGTGCGGCATCGGGTTCGGCGGCATCGGCGGAACGATCTTGTCCCGCTTCATTTTATCGATCCGGCTGATCGAGGGCGTTTTATCCGCGGTCTCGGCGCGCTTCGACCCCGGCGGCGGCTTCGGCGTGGCATTCAGCCACGCCATTTGCCGCACATAGATGGTCAGCCCGGATTCGACCCGGGCGTGAACTTTCCCCAGTCAGCCTGGAACTTGACGACCTGCGCCTTGATCCAGCCCAGCGTGGGCTCGGAATAAACGCCATGGAACAACGCGCGGCCGGAAAGCGGTTCCCCGTCGGGGCCATCGTGTTCGATATGGCGGAAGCCGGCGGTCAGCGACGCGAGATCCTCGGCCGCCTCGCTGCGCTGCAGCTCGATCGGCGGGAAGCTGATCTTGTTGTCGTTGTCCTGCATGCGCTTGATGGCGCGCGCGGACTGGCGACTTTCAACTTCGCCCGATTCACGCGAGCCGGGGCCGAACAGGTCGATGCCGACGGGCTCCTTGGTCGCCTCGTCGTAGAGATAGGTGCCGTCCGGCCCCTTGAGGTGGAGGAATGCCGTGGCGGCGACGGCGAGAGCTTTGATCTTCATGGGAATACCTTTCGCGGGTGTGGTGCACCGCCCGCCCAGACACCCGCGAAGAGCGGGGCGGGCGATGCGCGTGATCCGACCCGATCGGGCCGGAAGAGGTTGGTTAGGCCGCTGCGACCTTCACGATCTTGGTGCAGATCTCGATCGTCGGCGTCTGCATCAGCATGCTGTCGGCACCATCCGCCGTTTCCGGAGCGCCGAAGTTGCGGCCCTGGAAATAGCGCTTGGCGCCGTCCTGATAGGTGACCTTGAACGAATAGAGCTTCTGGCTCTCGTCGTCCGCGGCGGTCTGCATCAGGGTTTGGCCGGCGTCCGCGGCGTCGAATGCGATCGACGGCTGCAGCGCGCCGTAATCGGCCGAGCCCTTATACTTCTGCTTCGCGCCCTTGAGGGGCTGGAACTCCACCTTCGCGAAGCTCGCGCCGATCGAACCAAGCTTTTCGACCTGGCCGACATCGGTGAAGGTAAGGGCGGCATAGCCGGCGGCGTCGAGGGTGGCCGGCGTTGCGGCCGAGATGGCGAGCGTCGAGCCCGCCGCAGTCTGGGAACCCATAATCATTCTCCTGGTGGGCGTGCCGGGCTAGCCGGCGGGGGGATCGCTCGCGGATGCGGACGAAGGTTATGCGGGCTGCTCGGCAGCCTTCGGCTTCTCGGTCGACGCCAGGCCGGCGGCGGCGTAATTGACCAGCGAGCCGTGCTCGACGTCGGTCAGCTTCTCGCCCTTGGTGAACTGCCGTTCGGTGCCGGCATCGCCAAAATCGCGGGTCGCGTAATAGGTCTTGCTCGGCTCGACCTGCGGGGTGTCGTTCGCCGTGGCGGCGTCGTTCGTCTGCGCCGTGGCGCTGTCGTCTTTCTTGGCGGTCATGGTCGTCTCCTTCGTGAAAAATCAGGCGGGCGCGTCGAACGACACGCGAAAATCCTGCGTCTGCTCGTAACTGTCGCCGGGGCCGGTGACGTCGGGGCCGGTGCCGGCGGTCAGGATCGAGACGTTGGTAAAGCCGGCGATCGCGCCGACCTTGCCTGCGCACGCCGGGCGGCTGAGCCGGATAGCCTTGCGCTGATCGCGGTAGCTGGCGGCTCGCACGGCGACGGACACGCGCTCGACCGTGTGAACCATCCCGGTCCGCTTCAGGAACTGGCGCTCGACCACGCTGACCGTGCGGATGAGAAACGCCGGCAGCGCCACGCCATCGGGCAGGCGCCCCGCCTTGATCTGGTCCGCCGCCAGCACTGGCGGATCGCGATCGGCCAAGAATGCAGCGATCGGGGCGTTGGCGCGCAGCAGCTCGCCGATGATGGTCACACCGCTCATGCCTCATCACCTTCCGGCTCTGCCGTCGGGACGATGCCCGACCGGGTCACCCGCGCATTGATGTAGCTCCGCGCCGCGGCGACCGCCTCGGCCTCCTTCACATCCAGCGAGACGCGCATGAACGGATGCGCCCGCGCGCCCGGGTGGAAGACCGTGGCGCCGACGAACTTGCCCCCGATCACCAGCGAGCCGGTCTTGGTCTGCTCGTTGACGCGCTTGACGGTCATGCCGTCGCGCTGGCTGTCATCGACGCTGATGAAGTGCGGGTCCGTACCGTATTCCAGCCAGGTCGCGACTGATCGCGCCCAACCGGGCTTGATCGTGATCTTCACCACAATGCGGGTGTCATCGCCTTTCGTCTTGGTGACGATCGCCTCGTCGACATCCTGCGATATCGATCGGACCTTCATCTCGTCCTCGACAACCTTCGCGCCGGCGCGGCCGGCCCCACGAAGCACCTTCTTCATCTGGCTGGGGATGCCGGCCATGAAGCGATTGACGTCCGACTTGCCCTTTACGGTCGGCATCAGGCCGCGTTTCCGGCCGAGCTGTAATCCTCGACCATGAACTCGAGCTCGTCGCGGACACCTAGCTCCGCGGGGCCGGCGACGATCTGCATGATGCGCCGGAACGGCTTTTCCATCACGAAGCGCATGTTGGGCGTGACATCGGTCCGGAACCGCATGCGAACGCGAGCCGGGCGGGTCGCGACGTTGATGCCGTCCGCCAGGCGCTCGCCGCGGCTGGGCAATGCGTCGACCACGCTGGCCCAGATCGGCTTACCGACAGGCAGCCAAGAGCCAGAACCTGCCCCTTCGAGGCTATTGTCGGCGGTCGGCCGCTCGATCTGGATCATGCGATTGTAGCGGCTGGCCTTGCCGCGCCCGACGGTCACACGCGGAGCAATCGGTAATCGCGGCACAGGCTGCGCGCCGATACCTCGGCCTGCTGAAAGATCGCGCCACCTTCCCGGTCGGAATCATAGGCACTGATCAGGATCAGCATGGCGCGGCGGATATTGCCCGGCACGACGTCGTCCGGCTCGTAGCCGGCGCGGATCGTGACGGTGAAAAGCTGGTCGGTCGTGTGGAACGGCCAGAAACACCCCGCCGGCAGCACGCGCGCGGGACGACTGCTCACATCGAGGCGGGCGCCGGTCAGCGCGATAGGCTGACCTGCGGCATCATTGTACGCGACGCCGACGGCAGCGGTGGGCGCGATGGGCCACGCGCGCAGCTCAACCGGACCGAAGCCGCGAAACGACTGGGTGACGTCGCGCGCGACCAGGATGTGGCCGGTATACCGCTCCACCCAGGCTGCTGCGTCGACGATGAAGTCGCGCAGGTCGCTATCTTGGGATTCGTCATCCTCGGCCAGATGGATCTGGCGGCGAGCATCTTCCAGCGAGAAGGGAATGGCCATCGGTCACCTCGCTCGCTGGAAGGGTGTCGGGACTGGCGAAGGGGGCACGCCAGCCCCGAACGGCGTTCAGGCTTTCGCCCGATCCTTCAGGTTCTGTTCGACGGCCGTCTCGGTATCGAGATGCGGGTCGTTGAAGTCGATCTGATTAGCGATCGCCGGCTGGCCCTTGCGCGGGTTGTTGTCGACGGCCGGGTGATCGACGTCGATGCGCGCGACGATCTCAGGCTCGATGAACGCGCCGCTCGCGGCGACATCGGTCGCTGGGGTCAGGGTGTCCTCGGTCATCCCGGCGGTGTCGGACACGCCGAGGACGTCGGAGGGCTTGATATCGGTCGTGTCGACCGTGCTTTTCGTGCTGCTCATGTCTCTGCTCCACAGGAGGGATGCGGGGCCGGCAGATGCCAGCCCCGCGGATCATCACGCCGCGATTTTCAGCGCGCGCATGGCGGTCGGGTTCTTGACGCCCCCGCCGACCCGCTTCGTCGTGTAGAATAGGACGAAGGGCTTGGCGGTGTACGGGTCGCGCAGCACGCGGACGCCGGTGCGATCCACGACCTGGTAGGTTTCCACCATGTCGCCGTAGAGCGCCGCGATGTTGCCCGCCGCGACGTTCTGCATGCCGGGCATGTCAACGACCGGCTCGCCGGCCAGCGTCGGCGGCACACCAAGCGCAAGGCTGGGCTGCCACAGGTACGCGCCCTCGGCCGACTTCAGCTTGCGGAACGACGCCTGCGATGCCCGGTTCATGTAGAACTTGGCGTTCGGCAGGAACTCCGCCGGCAGGTCCGCCTGCAGGTCGAACAGCGCATCGCCCGTCACGGTGGCCGCGGCGCCCGAGTTGAGCGCGATGATGGCGCCGTACGGGTGCTTCGCCGCGTTCGTGCCGCCGGTGACGTAGGTGAGCACGCCGTCCGGCTTGTTGACACCGTCGCCCGACAGGAAGGCCACACCCTCCTGCTTGTCGAACTCGAGCGACACTTCGTCGGCGAGCCATGCCTCGACGTCGATCTCGGCATCGTCGAGCAGGCCCTGCGACGCGGCCGGGTTCGCATAAAGCTCACCGATCGTGAAGCCAAGCGAGGTCAGGCCGGGCGTGGTGGTCTGCGGGCGGGCGGCGGTTTCACCGACCCAGCCGCTGCCGACGATGCCGTCGGAATAGACCTTCTTGAAGCCCGCGCCGCTGATCGTGATGACCGAGCTGTTCTGGCGCATCGGCGAAATGACCTTCTGCCGCTTGCTGATCGAACGATCCCACTCGATCGGGGCCAGATAGCCGCCTTCACCGTCGGTCTTGGTCGCCGCGGCGCGCAATTCCTCGAGCTTGGCGGTCGGTGCGCCGCCCTTGAAATACGCCTGGAACTCGTTGGTGTATTCCGGGTCGCGCGGCTTCTCGCTGTCGTGGCCGCCGCCGAGCGCCGCGGCGAGATTGATGCTCTCGACCGCCGCCTGGACCTTGTCCAGTTCGGCCTCGATCTTGCCGAGCTTGTCGGCCGTCACGACGTCGGTCTTACCCGCCTTGATCTCGTCGAGCGAGTCCGTGTGGGTCTTCTTGAACGCTTCGAAGAGCGTAGCGAGCGCTTCGATGCTGTCGGGCTTCTTGGGCTGGGCTTCTGCGCGCACGGCGATGAGGCCCCGGCCCGTCGCGGCGGAGCCGCGCAGGGTGGTCATCATGTTCATTGTCGGTCCTTTCAGACGCGGAGGGCTTCGAAGAGGCGGGCGAAATCCGCCTCCGGTTCATCGCCAGCGCGCAGCGTGGCAGGGTCGGGATCGGCAGCGGTGCGCGTGCTGTCCCCAATCGCGCGGAACAGGTCACGGCGCGCGCTGCGCGGCATGTTCTGTTTCGCGAGAAAGCGATCGAGCGACGCTTTGTCGCTCGGAAACTCGGTGGAGGCGTATACCGGCATCTCGGCGTCGCGCTCCATCAGCGTGTCGGCCAGGCCGGCGTCGATCGCCTCCTGGCCGCGGAAATAGACGTCCTTGCCGGCGATCATCGCCGAGAACTCTTCCGCTGGGCGGCCGGAGCGCGCGGCGTAGGTCGACACCATACTATCGTCGATGTGCTGCAGCGTGGTCACCGCCTCGGCCATCTCCGACTTGGTGCCGATGAATACGCCGGACGCCTCGTGGATCATGATCTCGGCATTGTGCGCGATCGCGATCGTGTCGCCGGCCATGGCAATGACGGACGCCGCAGATGCCGCGATGCCGAGGATCTGCACGTTGACCGCCTTGGGGTGGCGGCGAAGCAGATTGTAGATGGCGACGCCCATGAAGTAGTTGCCGCCCGGCGAGTTGATCTCGACGTCGACATCCTGGTTGCCGATCGAGCGCAGCGCGCCGGCGATACGCTTGTCGCTGACGCCGCCGCCCTCTCCATCATCGCCGATGTAATCGAAGATCGAGATAGTGGGATTGCCGCCATTGGCAGCCGCGCGGACCTCGAAGTGGCGGAAGTCGGCGGCAAGCGCCGTCGTCTCGAACTTCCAGTTCGCGCCGGAACCGATGCCGGTGATTTCAGGTGGGCGCTGCGCCGCGGCGACGGCGCGAAGGCTATTTCGCATCTTGCTGATCCTCGGCGAGTGCGGCGGCACCGGTGCCGGCGCGGGGTTCAAGGCCGAAGCCTTGGGGATGCGGGTTCATGTCGAGCGCCTCGCGGGCTTCATTCGGTTCCATGAACGGCTTGCCGCCGCCGGAGCCGAGCGCGCGCGCCAGGAACTCGGACTGATCTTTCATGGAGCCGCGCAGGAGAGCGCGTTCGTTGAACTTGGCGTAAAGGATGGTCCCGTCACGGGCCTGTTTTTCCTGCCGACTGAGCAAGCGCCAGATCGCCTCTTCCCAGATGACGAACCACGGCAGCAGGCAATAGACGACGAAGTAGAGCCCGAGCTGCTCGATGCCGCTGCCCCAGGCTGTCTCGTCGAACATCAGCAGCGGGCGCGGCACGCCGGTAAAGCGCGATCCCTGTTCCGCTTCCTGCTTGCGCAACTCGACGAGCTGTTCGTCCTTGGCCGACCCGGAGAAGGGCTTCATCTCCATGCCCTCTTCGAGAAGCATGTATTCGCCCGTCGCCTCGGCGCCGGCATAATCGTCGCGGAGGCTCTGCTTCAGGCGGTCGTACGCCTCCTGGCTGAGCGTCTCCTTCACGGTCAGCGCGCCGCCGGCCATCACGCCCTTAGTCAGCAGGTTGGCCATGGCCTTTTCGGCAAGGTGCGCCAGGCCGATCGTGTCGGCCGCGACGTCGAGCAAACCCAGACCATTCAGACCATCGAGCGACACCGGCGCGCGGAAGTGGAAGACGTCTGCCGACGTAAAATACTCCGCCCGGCCGCTTTTCGGCTGAAACTTGAAGCGAAGGGCGCCGCCGCTCCATTCCTTGGTGACGGTCTTGCGGGGGAAAGGGACGATGGCCTGAATCGCACCATTGAGGCGGATCACCCGGGCATAGACATTGCCGTCCAACAGGGCGGCGAGCTGCATGTAGCTCTTGAACTCGCTCGGGGTCATCGCGCCATTGCCGAGCGGATCGAGCTTCAGCACCGAATAGAGCGGGTGATCGAGCGCTTTTTCGGTGGTGCCGTCAGCCTTTCTCCGAATAAGCGACAGCGGCAGCATGCCGATCGAGCCGGCGATCAGCGAGGTGCCGCGGTAGAACACCGAATTGCGCATCGCCATCTTGTCGCTCACGGCGACACCGGTCAGATTCTCACGCCCGCCGCGCAGGAAAGCCCCCAGCACCGGATCGTCGCCATTCTGCAGGTCGTGCACGGCGTAGGCGTAAACCTTTCGCTGCTCTACGACCGGACCCGAGGCCGATGACCGGCGGAAGCCGGCCGCGCGCTGGTAATCAGTGGGCGACATTACCATTCATCGCCCTCCATCAGACGCGGCGAATGCCGCGGCTCTCGTACACCGACTTCTTTTTCGGCTTTTCGTTCGCGGTCGCTGCGCCGATCGCCATCGCAGTCGTCACCATGCCGTCGATGCGACCACGGGAGCGGGTCTTGTCGAAGGCGCGGTTGCCTTGGCCGTCGAAGTCGATCGCCGCATTGGCGGCGCAGCTGTACGTGACCGGTGATGCGTCGATGATGACCCGTTCTTCAAGGATACGGTCTTCGGTTCGGGTGATCGAATGTGGCATGCAAAGCTGCCGGTCTTCGAACATGACGCGCTTGCCCTGGGCGTGCGATACGATCTTGAGCCCGCGGCCTTCCGGCTTGCCCGGCCCCTCATATCGCCAGACGGGAAGCCCGACCTGCTCACATGCTGCGATGAAATCGGAGATGAACGCCGGGTCGACGACCAGCTCTTCGACCATCTGCTCGGCGTCGAGCTCCTTCACCTGCATCGCGACGAAGGTGTAATCGATCGTCGCGCCGGGCGTGGCGACCAGGTAGCCGTCCTCCACCCACTCGACATAGGGGGCATGGTCGGCCTCGGCACGATCCTTCAACCCGTCCTTTGTCGTCCAGTACCAGGACTTCACCGCCAGCGGTTCTGTCTCGGTTGCTTCCCACGCGGCGCTGACCGCGGTCAGATCGTTTTTCTTCGACAGATCCATGCTGAGCCAGCACCGCCGCTTGCGCATCTGGCGGGAATCGACCGGGCCTTGGACTGCCGACCACTTCTCTTCGCTGATCCAGAAGTCAGCGGAGGCGGTGTCGATCCCGAAATACAGACGCTTAACGCTCGATTTGGTCGACGGCCGAAGCAGCGCGGACGCCACGGTCTCCCGAATGTTCGTGATCGGGAAGGTTTCGCCGAGCGCCGGCAGCGACTTCTGCCAGCATTTCTCGTTCTCGAACACGGTCTCACGGTCCGCCTTGTCGACCCGGGCCACGAAGGCGAACGCGGTGTCGTCGCGAGCCTCGCCCTTCGCGATCTGCTGATACATGTCCGAGTAGGAGGTGCCGACATGTTGCGTCGTGGCTGGCGTGTTCGTGCCCATCAGCATCAGGGCGTTGCCGGCGACCTTGTCGATGCCGCGCTTCCACGTCTGCAGCACGTTCTCGTCGGTCAGCTCGTGGATCTCGTCGCCGGCGACATAGTTCGGTCGCGGGCCGGAAAGGCTCTCTCCGCTGGCGATCGGCTGGAAGAACGATCCGCTGTCGGGATGTTCGATCTTCCAAGCGTTCTCCAACTCGCCGCGGATCACGACCTCTTCGAGCGATTCGAGGCTTTCGCCTTCGTCGTGCCCGGGGATCGTGGCGCGGCACATGGCTGCAGCATCACGAAACAGGACGTTCGCGGTCTTCTTGTCCTCGCCGATCGCGTAGCATTGGGCGCGCTGGATATCGCACCAGCCCATAATGTAGACGCCGATCGCGCCCATCAACGGCGATTTGGCCTGTCCCTTGCCGGTTTCCAGCCAGCCAGATCGAAACCGCCAACGGTCAGTGTCGGTCCGCCAGCCGAACAGCGATCCTACGACGAAGGTGTGCCACTCCAGCGGATAGAATGGCTGGCCGGCCGACGGCCCGTCGGTCACCTGAAAAACGGACGGCAAGAACTCGAGCGCGTGCGCCGCGGCGTCTGGCCGCCAGAAGATCCCGCGCTTTTCGCCGTCGCGGATATCGCGCAGATGTCGCTCGGCTGCGTGCTTCACCAGCTCGCCGGCGGTGAACAGTTTCCCCTCGATGGCCGCCTTGGCCCATGCCGTTGTCGGATCGAGGTCGGCGAGGAACCGGTTAGCCACGCGGCTTGATGTACCGAGCGGAGCCGGTGACCCGCGCTTGCTTCTTCTGGACCTTGGCCCCGGCGCCGCGTTCGCGCGGCGAGATGCATAGCTCCTTTTCCAGCGCCGCGGCCTGCGATGCCGCGTTCGACATCGTGGTCCACCAAGGATTGTAGGTCGGCACCTTGGTCCGCTTCGCCAGCATGACCGGGCCGCTCTTCAGAACCTCGCGCGCCGATATGTCGAAGGTGACATAGGCGACGACCAGGCGCTTGATCGAATGGGCGTTCGCGACAGCCAGCTTTTCCGCCGCGCGCATCTCGCTGATTGTCGCCCGCCAGTATTCGGCGGCGGCCGTGCGATCGGCGGCGCGACCGAAGATCGTGCGCCAGTTCGGCTCAGGCGGGACGCCGTCGCCGCCGTCGATTGCAATGACGTCGGCCATGAAGGGCCTCCCGGGCGACCGGGCCGAAACCCTCCCCCCTCAAAAACTGATCTCGGCGCGCACGCATGGCGTGGTCGGTGTCCGGGTCGCCGACCCCTCGGACTTTGGGGCGGGGGGGCTCAGACCTTCGCGAACGAACTCTCGAAAGAGATCACCTGAATGAAGGCTCGGTGCCACCACCTCATTGCCGTCTGGTCCGCATCAAGGTCCAGTGCGGCTACCGTGCGATTGAAGCAATCAACTTGCAGGGCGCGCAGTTCGCCGACACATTCGGCCTCGATCTCATATTGGCGCTTCTGCCACTCGCGGATGCGTCCCTCTGCTGGATCGTCGTTGCTCTTAATCTGCTGGACCAGGCTGAGCCATTCCTTGAGCCACCGACGATGATCCGCGGCGGCTCGATCAACTTGAAATATCACTTGGATCAAACCGACTACGGCCAGGATAAGCGTGACGACTTGGGCGAAGACAGTCGACGTTCCAAACAAGCTACCGAATGCGCTGGCCCCTCCGGCCAGAATAATAACCGACATGCCCGCGCTCGTTCGATCTAAGAAGGTGGCACGGCGACGATGATAGCGCACCGACATCTCTGCGATGAACAGCATGTCGGCGCGCGTTGTCATAGAGTCAGTCCTTGGGTTTGGACGGCGGAACAGGCCGGTCGAACGAGACAGTGTTTGGACGACTTCTATTGTCGAATTGCGAGAAGCCTTGGTCACGCGACGGCGGTGGCGGCGGCGGCGGCGGCGGTGGCGGCGGCGGCGGTGGTGGCGGTGGCGGTGGCGGTGGCGGTGGTGGTGGGCTGCTCGTATCGTCGGCCATGCATGCTCTCCTGTTAGCCGCGGGAGAGGATCACAGTAGGTTCGCGAAGTCGAGTCAGGCGTTCGTCCTATTCCAAGGATGGTCCGCGCTAGTCGGCCGACCATCTCGCCCTATGCCCTTGCCCTCGATGGGCTTGGCGAAGTTGAACTGCTCGGCCGTGACGATCAGGTCACAAGGCCGGCATAGGTTCTCGGTGTTCTCGTCCTCATCGCTGCCATCGTGGTCGAGCGGGATGATGTGGTTCACTCGGTCGGCAAGGGTGGAGCGCCCCAATCCTTGGCCTTCCCATCGGCCCAGCCCGGCGCATCGTTCACACAGGCCATGCGTGCGGGCCATGCGCCGTTTGCGCTGGGCTTGGCCAGCGCGCCCGCGCAGGCGCTCAACGGCTGCCACGGAACTCGGCATGCACCGCAGTGGCGATTCGCTCGCCCTCGGCGGTCAGTTGATCAGATCGGGCGATACGGCGCGATGGCTCGGCAACTTCGAAGGCCAACCTATGCAGGGCGATGGCAAGCTGCTCGATGCGTCGAGCCTTGGCGATGTGCGGGGGCTCCGGCATCGGACTTGCTCCGTGACCATCCGTATTCTCGACTCTCAAGAGCTTTTCGGCAATTGTCGGCTGATGACGGGGAAGACATCAATGCAGGCCGTAGCGCTGCCAATCGTCGATTTTCCTATGGGTCACCCGGCGATGGCCCGGATGCTCGCGGTCATTGGTAGAACAAAGGTCTTCAGCGTCCCGCGTATGCCGCAAGGGCGATCGGGTATGTGTTATTGGAATGCCGAAAGGTCAGCTGCGCGCAACGGGGGGCGGCTCGAGCTAGGGTGGATGCTCGAGTGGTATCCGGGCGTATACGTTCTGGCGACACATCACGGTGTTCTCAAACGCGGCAATTTTCGGGTTGACGTAACCCCCCCGATGAATGGCCGCACCGCGAGTGGGTCAACCACGTTTGTTCCTGACGACCGGTATCCAGTTGATCTGAGATGGCCCGTGAAAAAAGAGAACCTTTACCTTCCTCTGGTCGAGGATGCTGACGTGGATGAAGCGCACGCGGCGTACCGCGCGAACAATAGATTGCTCAACGAAAGCGACGCTGAAATTCAGCGCTTCCCAGGATCAAGTTGGTCCCCCGAAACCGGCTGGCGGGCGCCGGCAGGTTTTGCGTTCAGTCGGGATTTTAACCCTGAGGTAAGTGCGACATACAATCAACTCCATGCCGCTCGAGCGAGACTGCTAGCGCGTTACGGCACCTGACAAGGTTGGCGCGGTCGGCCAACCTGCATCGAGTAACGATCCAGAACCGAGCGGTTGTTCCTCGCGCAAGTCCAGGCAATCAGCAATTGTAGCATCTGGCATCGCCGCACCCCCAGAAACGCGAAAGCCCGCCGGGTGAGGGCGGGCTTCGATCTGCGTTGGACGCAATTGTTCCAAGGCGTTCTTGGCACTTTTCGTGGCCACTTGCAAGCCAATGGTAGTGTCTCAGTTTGAAAATAGGCCCGGCGAGAAATACGCCAAAGCGATAAGGGCGAGGAACGCAAACAGCGGGGCCATCAAAACCCACCAAAGCCAATTCGGCACAACGTGGATGATCCAGTCATAAACGAGGTCAAATAGGAATCCCACGTCACACTGCCCGCTTCTTGTAAGGTCCGCGAACCTTAGGTGCGGGTGCATCCGCGTCAATCCGTGCCAGCACGTCCTCTAGCGACCACAGCCGATCCGTTACGCCAGCCGCCATCGGTAGTGTCTCAGCCAAAATCTGGCGATCGGCTGGTGGCATTCGCCGCCGTCCTATATGTTTGCGAAAACCCGGAGGGCACATGTACCAGATCATAGGCATTGAGCGTAACGAGAAGCGCGTAATAGTAGCGACGCCGGCCACGGCTCTTGAGGCGATGACGCATTATCGCGCAGCGCAAAATTTGTTCCGCCAAGTGGTAGTGCAATCACCAGAGGGGGCGGAAATTGATGGCTTTGAGCTAAGCCGGCGCGCCTATAAAGAAGCAGAAACCCCATATGCTTAGATGCTACGACGAAGAGAGAAGCGTCTCGACGCAAAAAAATCGAGTCGGATAATATCTTGGAAGCGATAACCAGCATAACGCATCGTAAGCGCACAATAGCCCCACAGGCTGTGCGATTGGTAATTAGGTAGATGAGACGATGACCGTAATTTTCGGGCTAACCTTTCTTACCGGAGCCCTAGTCGGCGCGGATACGCTTCGCCATAACGCCCTCAATAATAAGAGTGTAGGGAGCGCCTCAAAAGTGCGCTCTTTTGGAAAGCGGGCGGTGGTTGCCAAATCTGGCTATGGTCCATCCGCAGACCCTGTATGGGATGCCATCCGAAGGCGGATAAATGGAGAGGATTTAGACGCCGGAGACGTTGCGGATATTGTCGTATCTGAGGGGGCTAAAACGTTGGCGATTTGCTCTGCCGCGAGCAAGGAGGCAGGACATCCCGATCCAGGTTTGAGCTTCATCGTCAGCGGACTTACCGATGACCGACCTTCGCTACACGGCATCCAATTAGCAGATCAACAAAGATGTGACGTCGAAGGTCATGGAAAGGTTATAGCTTTCGGGATGCGGCAGACAACTAGCGCGCGCGCCCACGAACTTGCTGAAACGCTAATCCGGAAAGAGTCCGATCGGTTACTGCTAAATGCATGGGATTGGGCAAGAGAATTGATCGAGGAGGAACGTTGCTCAAACCCACATGCGATAGGATTTCCCGGCGAGATGCTGTTTGTCCGGCCGGGATTAGAGGTGGAGACAATGAAGGTCGACCCAGCCCTTATGCTTAACCCTCGGGCAATAGTTAGCATGAGCTGAGTATATTCTAGCTGACCATATCAGCCGCCGCCACCTTCTCCCGCACGATCCGCGCGATATCCCCCCAAGGGCGGAGATATCCTCGATCGTCGAGAAACTCGGGGTCAATCGCCGGCAGCAGATAGGGCTCGTTGGTCGCTTCGGCATGAGGCTCTCGCCGGCGCGCCTGCTGGTAGGTCTGCGGAGGTGCAACGTCGGCGGGGTGACGCATCACTATGTCCGGCGCAACGGCCTCATTCATCGCGTCCACCATACCCTGGTCGATCGCAGAGAACGCGGCTGCAACGCACATCGGCCAGCGACGGATTGCCTCGAGCAGTAACCGCTTAGCCTTGCGGTTATGGACTCGGTGCCGGACGGCGGCGACCGTGTAGCCGATCGCATCCCCAACGACCATGTCGAGCACCAGCGCTTTGGGTGCCAGCAACATCTCGCGCCAGATCCCGTAAGCGTGGTGCATGCGGACGCGGTGGATCCGCTCGCCGACTGCGCCGCCGCGCGTCGATTGATCAACACGCGCCTCGAAGCTGGCCACCTTGACGGCGACGTCCGCCTCGATGCTCCGATGCACGTTCGCGATCTGCGCCGCCCATTCGAGCTGCTCGGCGTCGATCGTGCCGTTAGCGTGAAGCTGAGCGAGCGCCCCCTCGTGCGTCCGGGCGGCGTGCTCCAGCGTCTCGGGCGTGCCCTGCTTGTGCGACCACCGCGCGGCGATCGATTCCGCCGCCTGCGCTTCGGCGATCAGCCGGGCCTCCTCCTTCCGCCATACGCTCGCCTTCATGCCCTTCGGCTTCTTGAACACCGGCGGGGTCGGCAGGTGGCCAAGCACCAGCGTCTCGAAACGCTGGCGCTCGCGCTTGCGTGCGGCGTCGATGCGGCTCAGGCGAAGGTTGACCCGGTCCACCTCACCCGGGTTAGTGGCGGCGCGATCGGCCAGCGCCTGGCGAGCGCGGGCGATACGCTGCGCGCGGGTGTCGTTATTGTCACTCACTGCGTTGCTCCGTCCGTCCCGCCCGTGCGCGGTGGCTCCGATGGCTTGCTTGCTGCATGTTGCCCGGCGCTCGTTAGTTTTGCCGTCCATCCGGCCGGGGGCGCGACGATGCGGTCGTCTGAACTCCGCTCGAGCGCGAGTACCTGGAGTTTCCCGCGCCCTGTGCAGGTCAAACAGGTGATCTTGCGGGTCTGCCTGCCGCGGTAGGGCCAACTCCAGCCGTCGCCGAAGCAGGTCCTGCACTCGATCCAGATGACGATGTCCGCCGCCGGAAGCACGATGCGGTCATTCGATGGTCGACGGCTCGGGTCTCCGGTCATGGTTGTTTCCTCCGTCCATGCAGCTTTTCGGCAAGGATCTCGGCCTGCTTCCGATCAGCCCAGGCGTTCAGCCACTGCGGATTGATCAGGACGATGCCGTGATCGTGCCACGCGGCCCGAGCCGCTTTGCGGGCGGCAGCCGGGTCTGGGTCGCGACCGAAGGCGGCGTAGGGCGCAAGCGAGGATCGTGCGCTCATCGAGCGGCCCTCCAAGCGGCCCGGCGATCTGTCGGGCATGCGGAAGGGAAGGGGGCGCTCTTTATGTGTGGAACACATGAGAACACCACACACCTATATAGGTGTTCCCAAAAACCCACGCATTTCCGCCACAGAACACCCGGAACACCCGGAACACCTCTTTTTAATGGCCCGGCCAAAAACATATTGCTCATCGGTCGTCTCCAGCCTGGCCGAGCAGCCAAATCGGGCTGGCATCGTCAGGCATCTGCTGGTGGTGATATCGAAGCCCGCTGCGGCGGTTCGCCAGCGACGGTGCGAGCGTTGCGACCTCATGGCCGCAACCATCATTGTATAGGTCGACCACGGCCCCGCCGCGGATATCCAGCACAAGGCTGTGCAGCGTCGGACGAGCTGGATCGAAGCCAAACACGCTGCCGCACGACCAACGCGCGATCGCCGGTCCGTCGTCGTACCATTGGCCGGCGAGATTGAAGGCATCTGTGACGATCTGCCGCCATCGCCCAGCCTCCACCCAATCCGGCCGCGGCATGACGTTTAAGCGCTGCAGTCCCGGCCGCCATGCTTCGGGAACCCGATAAAAATTTACCGGGGGCGCCGTCGCTCTGGCTGCCTGATCCTCCGTCACTACCAATTTAAGGTGTTCCGGGTGTTCTCGGTGTGCAACGGCGGATTTCTGCGGGTTTTCAGGGAACA
Source organism: Parasphingomonas puruogangriensis (assembly GCF_036663635.1). NCBI lineage: Bacteria > Pseudomonadati > Pseudomonadota > Alphaproteobacteria > Sphingomonadales > Sphingomonadaceae > Parasphingomonas > Parasphingomonas puruogangriensis. Next base: position 104,498 of record NZ_JAXOJI010000010.1, read on the forward strand.
CGCCGGCGGAACACACGTGTTCCTGGTGTTCCATATGATCAAAATACGACCGGGAAATGCCAGTGTCGCGTTTCCGGAGCGCCGCGAAAGGATCACTCTGCATCGCCGAGCCCCGCTGCAGTGACGACGTAGCAGCGCCGCTTGCCCAGTTCGGGCAACGTGACCGATTGTGCCGACTTGCCCTTGCTGTCCGGCTCCAGGAAGCCTCGTTGCTTCAGGATCGTCGTCACACGCGTCATGTCGAACCCCGCAAAGATCTCTTTGAAGGGCTCTGGCAGGATCAGGTATTCGCGCACCGTCTCTCCGGCGACCGTCTTCGAGCGGTAGAAGCCGGCCCGGTTGATGGCAGGCCGGTGGTGCGTGCTGTCATCAGTCATGATTGGCGAGAACCGCGCATCGCCGTGGACCTCGACGAACGAATTGAGCCGCTCGAGGATGTTTCGATCCTCCGCTGCGCCCGTACCCCCGCGGCGGGCGACCCAAGCCTTAAACATTACCCCGGCTGCGCCGTACGCCTCGCCCTTGGGCCATGGCAGAATACCCAAGGCGGTCGCGAGCTCGCCTGCGGCAGCGATGAGGCCAAGGCGACGCGCGGCACGCCTTACTTGTCCATCCGATCCAGGCGCGACGAACTCGTCGACGAAGTGCAAGATGCTCGCCGCAATGATGTCGCCAACGGTGTCGCGGATCGGAGCCAGTTCCTCGACGAACGCTGGCGCCGCCGTGCCGTAATACGTCGCGGCGGCATCTTTGATCTGCCGGGAGAAGTTCTCAGCGCTGGGGGCGGTCCCGATGTTTTCGAAGATGCCCATGCCTTTACCGGCGTCAGCGGGCATATCGAGAATGCGGACTTCTTGTCCTGCTTGCGGGTTCCGGGCGGTTTTCCCCTCGCGCGCCAGATCGGCCAGGCCGACCTCACCGGTTGAAAGATACATGATGTTCCATGCAGCCGCCGGCTTGCTGCTGCCGCTCCGGGTCGAGCGGGTCTTTCCCTGCCCATTGCCAAGCATGTAAGCGACGACGCCCGCTTCCTTAGGCTCAAGCTGGCCCAGCTCATCCAGACAGAGCAGCGTCTCAGAATGCTGGACCGCGACGCCCTCGAGCCCGTTGCCGGTCGCCCTCCATGTCCGCATGAACGATGGCGGACCCCACGCACTGGTCGCGCCGCGCAGGCCGGTGGTCTTTCCGCAGCTCGACGGGCCGACGATGTTGATCCCGCCTCCTTCCTCGTTTGTTGGCGCAAGGCACGGACCAACAAACGCTGCCGAGAGCATCAACACTAAGCGGCTATTCCCGACGGCGAGCCTTGCAACGTTCTGCTGCCACTCTTCTAGCGTGCCACGCTGCCCGTATTGGTGCAGGCCTGCGTCGGGGTTCTGGAAGATCACGCGGTCAGTCGCCGTGTCGCCGATCGTCATGTGGGGCAGGGCGAATGCGGACCCTGCCCAACCCACTTTCGTCACTGCCTGGGCGCGGGAAGGAGTATCGACTGTCGTCAAAAATTCGAGCAGCCGCGCCTTCGCCTTGGAGTCTGCCGACACGAACAAGCCCCGGCTCAGCAGTTCCTCGCGCACCATGCTTCCGTCGCCGGCGAGCGTTGCCTTTGGCATGGCCCAACGGTGCAGCTTGCCGTCGTCGTCGCGCCATTCCAGCAGCAGTCCCCAGGATCCGCCAGCGCCATCGCGCGTTTTCGCCAGCACCTTCAGCCGACCGCAGATGCGTTGGCTGCGGGTGTCGGACTCGACGTGATACAAGCCGTCTTCGCGGTTTTCGAAATTGAACGGCATGATGGTGCCGGGAGCGTCGGTATCGATCAGGACCGAGCGCGCCTCAATGAAATCGGAAGCACGCTCGGCATCCCAGCCTTCTTTTAACGCGTCGTCAGCATCCCAACCGTCCGCGCAGTCCCAGTCCGCCAGGTCCAAGACGCGGATCGTGCGCGCGACGCCCTTAAGGCGCCCGATGATATTCTCGGCAGCGATCGTCCCCGGCTGCTCATCGTAAGGCTTCTCCGGTCCGCTTAGTTCCGTGTGTCGATCGCGATCCGGCCAGATCAACACGTCGCGTCCCTTGAGCGACAGCCAGGAGGTATGGCTGATGGCGTTCGATCCGCCAGACCATGACATTGCGACATAGGCCGGCAGCAACTCGCCGGCCGCGTCAGCGCTCTTCGCGCCCTCGGCTATTAGAACCGGCGCGTCAGCGCGCTGCGCGAGCCGATCAAGTCCGTAGAGGGGGCGCGGGGATGGCAGCGCCTTCGATCGCCAGTGCTGCTTATCGCCTTCTTGGCAAAAGGTCACCGGCAGAACGTCCTTCTGGATATCGCCGTCAACCAGATGTTCGAAGCGCGCGTCGTACCCAAGCAAACGGCCCGCGGCATCGCGGTATGCCCACATTCGCTTCGGCGCACCGCCCAGGTTCGGGATCTTGAAGGTGCACGGCGGCGCGTCATCGGGCACCGGGACGATTGGTACCCGGTCCGCCTTCTTCGGCGGAACCGTGGACGCGACAGCCTCCTCTGCTGTGATCGGTTCGAACGCGTCGGTGTCGGTGGCTAGTGTCACAGGCCCACCATCCGTTTCACGTCGATCGCCGCGGCGATACGATCGCCTCCATGGAACAGGTAAGCGGCGAGGCCGATGACATCGCCGCCCTTCGCGCCTTGGACGGCGAAGTCGGCCCAGCGGCCGGTTTGTACGTTGATTCGGAACGAGCCCGGCTTGCCGTCGGCGCGTGTCGGGTTCCGCGCGACCCATTCTTTGCCGTATAAGACACCTTCGGAAAGCCAACGCCGGCATATCGCATCGAGCACCGCCAGAGCGGCCTTGTTGATGCCGTCGAAATCGATCGGCTCGCGTTCCGCCAACGCCACAACCCACTCGCGTTGTGCGTTCGTCAGAGCCGTTTTTTCGCGCAGGGAGCCGAGGAACTCGACCTCCCGCGGGGTATAGATATGGCACTTAGCGCGGCACCGCGCGACGAGCGCTGCGACATCGGGTTGGATCTCGACGGTGGCGCTCATGCAGCGTCGTCCGGATCGCAGCCGCGATCGTTTGCGGCGATCGTGGCGTCCGACGGAGATCGCTTTCGGATTTCCTCGTAAACCTCGACGCCGAAGAGCGTCAGACGATAGGCCCGCTTCAGCCCCGCGATCACAACGACGGCGATTCCAAGAAGCACAAGATGATCGAGCATCTCGATCATGGTCCGGGACGCGGTGCGGACGTCTAAGGTCGGCGGATCGAGAGCCAGGCCGGAGACCGTGAGCTTCACGATGTCCGGCATGCCGGAGACCAGGTCAACCAGGGAGGGCGGGGCGGCAGTCACGGTTAGATTGCTGACTGGAATGCGGCTTCGAGATCGCTCTTTCGGTAAAAGAGCTTTCGGCCCTTCCTGATCACCGGGAGGTGGCCGCCCTCAGTCATGCGATAAACGGCTCTGGGCTTCAGTCCGATGTGAGCAGCGGCAGCAGCCGCGCCCTCGAGAAGGTCTTCCGAAAGGGGTTGCATGTTCGTTCCATTCCCGCCTAATACCGGTCTATACCAAAGATGGCGACCGAATCTAGTGACTAACATTGGTCTACTGATTGGGGTGGTGGATTGCAAGGCACAAAAGCGGAACGATCCGCAAACGGCGAAAAGGCTAGGGAATGGCGTTCACATTTGGACAGGTCGAAGCGGTACTGGGGTCCGTTCATCGTATTGCCGATGATAAGCGGATCGCGTTCGCTTCACGGCTCAAGCACCTGCAGAAAAACGGCGTGCCGATCATGGACCGGGGTGGGCGCGGTAAGGCTGCAACCTACACGTTCGCTCACGTGATGCAGATCGCTGCAGCTATGGAAATTATTCAATCGGGCATTCCGCCTCAACTCGCGGCAGCACTTGTCAAAGGAAACTGGGGAAATCTCCGGACGAGTATTCAAAATAATCTAAAGTATCTTAACGACGGGCCTGCTAGCTCAGGCTCTTCCGAAACGTATTCATCAAAAAGGTATAGTGATGGCTATCAAGCGGACTTTTGGGCAATCAACCCCACGGCAATAAGCGACCTTATGGTCCCTGAAAAATATGGTATGCCCAATCTGATTTACTTAACTCACCGTTCTGAACTAGGATCGTTGTTTGACCCTCAAGGAGGATTCGAATTTACTCCGACGTCTCCCACGATGCCGACATCTCGGATGATCGTTGTTGATAGCCTTCACGTTACAAGAGAAATAGCAAAGACTATACTTGTGCACTTTAAGTACGAAAAGAATGTGGAAGCTCTTGAGGCCGATATCGCGGAGTCTGTAAAACAGGATATCGAGGGCGGTTATTTATTAATCGATGGACCTGTTGAAGGGGAATCAAAAGAGGATTTTGATCCATATCTCAAGCAAATTGATAATGCGCTTGTAGAATTTACGCGGCAGTGGATCCTCAGAGTTTGGGATAAGGATCGTTTGACGCCGACGGCATCCGACGAAGTCGTAGGCGAATTACAAGATTTATCGATATTTACAAAAGCTTATCTATCTGGATTGCTATTGCATGTAATAGAGCCAAATGAAAATCGCCGCGTACGGCTATATTTGCACACTTACATTGAGATGGTCGGCCATCGGTTTCTTGATGGAGAATCGTCTGTAATGTTCACTCGCTTTGGACAGGCCGCTCTACACGCCTTGCTCCGAACGCGAATGATGGAAGCGGCCTGGAATAAGGAGCAGTAAAGATGGCAACCGTAAAGAAGCGTGCCTGGCAAACGGCAACTGGCGAACACCGCGAGGCATGGCGCGTCCGCTACGTCGACCAGCATGGGGACACCCGCACCCGTCAATTTGACCTGAAGCGCGATGCCGATGCTTTCCGAGTGAAGGCGGAAGGTGAGGTCGTCGCCGGAATACACACTGCCGACCGCGCCAGCGTTACGGTTGGGGATGCGTGCGACACATGGATCGCAGCAGCCGAGAACAACGGGCGAGAGCGCGGGACGCTAAAGTCCTACCGTGAGATGGCCGACCTGCATATCAAGCCATTACTCGGCAAGGAGAAGCTCTCCCGGCTCACTGCACCGAAGGTCGTGACATTCGCTGATGCGATGACCGGGACGCGCTCGATCGCCATGGCGAGCAAGGCAGTGCGAGCCCTCTCAATGATCCTTGGCGAGGCGCAGCGCCGCGGCTTCGTATCGCAGAACGTTGCGCGCGGCGTGACGGTAAGCCGATCACGCCGCGACAAGAAGCGGATCGTCATCCCGCCTCGCGCGCATCTCCTCGCGCTGATCGAGGCCGCAGATGCAATGGACAATGTCGACCCTCGCGCCGGTGTCATCGTGCGCGTCGCGATGTTTGCCGGCCTACGATCGAGCGAGCTGCGCGGCTTCATCTGGCCGGATGTAGATTTGAGCGCACCGAACTTGTCGGTCACCCAGCGGGCCGACCGCTGGAACGACATCGGCGCCCCGAAGTCGGATGCCGGCCACCGAACGATCCCGATCGGCCCGACGCTCGCGCTCGAACTCAAGCGGTGGAAGCTGCGTTGCCCGGCATCGCCCACCAAGCTGCTATTCCCGAATGGCCGGGGCAAGCCGATGTCGCAGCACAGCATCACCTCGCTGTTCACGGCGGTCCAGGTCGCGGCCGGGCTAGCGCTTGATAGCGGACAGGTCGATGCGAAGGGTGAGACGATTTGGAAGCCTCGCTACGGGCTTCACACCTTGCGCCATGCAGCGGCATCGGCCTGGATTAAGCAGGGGATCGATCTGAAACGACTGCAAGTGTGGATCGGACACGCGACCATCCAGCTGACGATCGATACATATGGTCACCTGATCACCGACGCGCAGGCCGACGCCGCGCTTGCTGGTGGCGCTGAAACCGCACTCTTGGCATAGCGTCGGGAACCGGCATCGCTCGTAACCTAGTCGCTGCGTGGCAGTCGATGCGGCGCAGATGCATTGCCTTGGGCAAGACCCTAAAGACGGAGACGGTAGATGGACGTTGAACTAGAAAAGCTGAAGGGCCGCATCGCAGCCCTTGAGATGATAGTCGTCGCCGAAAAGCTCGCGCAGGCCCTAAACCAGGGCAAAGATCCCGCCGTTGTAGGCCGGCAAGCGGCGGCCTTCTGGCGGGGGATCGGTGGCACTCTTGGTAGCGACACTGACCTGACATTTGCGTCCTTTGAAGAGAGTGTGGAACGCCTTTCTAAGCTGATGGAAATGTTGGCAAAAGGCGCAGAAGAAGAGCGGGCTCGCGATACCGAGTAGGAAGATGCGCGCTTTGACTACCCGGTTGACGGTACACAAACGGTACACGGCGGCAAGAAACGGCTGATTTGTGCGGGCTTAAGGCAGACTGTAAATCTGCCCGTGCAAGCGTACGCTGGTTCGAATCCAGCCCTGTCCACCAACTTTCCGATCCAATGCGTTGAAATATCCAAGGCCTCCGGGCCGAGGATGTTCGGCAGCATTCTCACGGAACGGCGCGACGGCTGGTTCGCTATAGCAGCGCCCCGGCGCTTCGCCGGCCTAGGATAGCAGATGACCGACACGCGCAGCGCCACCTTGTACCGTATGATCCTGCCCGAGCACACCTGCCCGTTCGGCGTGCGCGCCAAGCAGCTGCTCGAAGATCACGGCTTCCAGGTGGACGACAAGATTCTTTCGTCGCGGGGCGAGGTGGATGCGTTCAAGGCGGAGCACGGCGTCGCCACTACACCGCAGGTCTTTATCGATGGCGAGCGGATCGGCGGCAGCGACGATCTCGAGCGGTATCTCGCGGCATGAGCGCGGGGCGCTCTGAACAGCGCGGGTTATCGCGCCCGGCGGCGGTCGCGATCGTCGCGGCGGCGCTGGGCGTCGCCGCGGTCCTGGGTCGTCGCAATGCGCCTGATCCCACGCACCCGCGCATTCGCCGCTGGTATAAGCGCCTCGACAAGCCCGCCTACACGCCGCCCGATGCCCTGTTCGGCGCGGCTTGGCCGCTGCTGGAGACCGGGCTGGCGGTCGGCGGCTATCGACTGCTGCGCCATCCTGCTAGCGCCGAGCGCGATCTGGCGGTCAATCTATGGCTGCTCAACATGATCCTGATCGGCGGCTGGACCGAGATGTTCTTCCAGCGCAAGCAATTGGGGCCGAGCGCCGCGATGTCGGGCGCGATGATCGTCAGCGGCGCCGGCTATGTCGCGGCCGCCGCCAAGGTCGATCGCACCGCCGCCGTCACGGGGGTGCCATTCGTTGCCTGGCTGAGCTTTGCCACGCTGCTGGCGGAGCAAATCTGGGTGCGCAATCACGCGGGCTCGTCGGCCGCGTGATTGCGCCACGTCGTTCAGCGGCGCGTCACTGATAGCCGCCTTCCTTGCGCTCTTCGGCGGCGTCTTCCTGTGCTTTCTCCAGCGCGTCGCCCTGCTGGTCCTTGGGCGCGTCTTCCAGCGTATCCTCCTGGCCCGCATTCGTCGCATCGGGCACTTCGTTTACATCGGCTTCGAAGCCGGGCTCTTCCGTCTCGGGGTGCATCGTCATGATCATCGTCTCCTTGCAGGCGTCAACGAATCAGCCGGAAGAGCGATGCATGGCGCAGAGATAATGCCAACGGTATCAAACCGATGGTCGATCGGCGCTTCCGGCTCGAACAACTTGCCGACGCTTTCCGTTTGCAGGCAAGCGGCGGCCATTTCGGCAAGATCGGCATCGAATGGTGATCGTTGCTAACTGCCGGGCCGCATAGCCAACGGAGGGAGGCTCCACGTTCACCGTGCCCTGCGAGGGGCGCTGTTGCATCGCGTGAACGGGCAGCGGAAGGCAAAGGTCGCAGCGGCCGCAACGGGCCGATCTAGCTTCGCCAGATGTCGTCCGCTTTGGGCTCCTTCGTACTCCATCCATTCAAGTCGCGCCACATCGGTCGGCTGCACCCAACGCAGACCGATCGATAGCCACCGGACCTTGTCGTATATGCGCCCGATACGTCGCGACGATGCCGGCCGATCAAGCACATCGGCCACAATAAGACGTTCATGTTTCAGAGCCCCCAACGCCGTCCCCAAACGGCTTTGCGCGCTATAACGGATCGGCTTCTCCAGCCCAGCTAAAATGGATCAGCAAGGATGCGTTTTGGTCGGAATAGACAGCCGTGGGGCGCAATGGCCATGCCGTCCGCTGCTAGGCAAACCTCGGGCTGCGCTACGGGCGCAGCTTAGCGCGCATGCGTCTCTCGATCCGGCGTCCAAGTAGGATCCGCGCGGGGGCCGCAACAGGCGCATTGGCGCGCCGCCGGCACCTTGTGCCTGGCAGCGTGTGCGCGGCGCGCCTTCCGGTTCAAAGGCACAGCCTGATCTGACATCGTCGGCACCCTTTGGCGTTGCATGATCCTGAACACACAATCGTTTTACTTGGCGCAGGTTCCTTAACCGACCGCGGTTAAGCTGCTGGACGGTCGCGGAACATCCCACCACCGCGGCACGTTGGGCATCGGCGCGAGCGGATCGATCCTACGCGATATCAGTTTTTCGGTGGGTGCCGGCGACGCCCATCTTGTCCGTCGAGCCCTGCTCGACCCCCTGGAACAGACCCAATGTCGATAAACGTGCTCGCCCCTTGGTCGGGAAAAGCGACTGATCTCAGCGATATCGCCGAGCTCAAGGGGGCGCTGCAAGCCTCGATCGACGCGGTCGTGGTCCAGGCGATGCAAGCCACGGCTTGCGCCGCTGCGCTGATCGTCACCGTCGTCGATGGGGTGCCATCGATCGTCGCCAGCAACGAAACCGGGCCATTGCAGGGCGTGCGGCCTTGCGCGTTAGGCGCGGTTGCGTCCGGGCCGGTTAGCCGCCGACTGGTCATGATCGATGGCCTGCCAATGGCGTTCGGCCTTGCCGGAGATCGCGCGGACGAGGTGCGGTTCACCGCCGCAGTGCCGATCCCGGGCCGCGACATCGCTTTTCTGATGGTCCTCGACGTTCACGATCGGCCTGGGTTGAGCGCCGCCCAGACCTATGTCCTGCGGGCGCACGCCGCCCATCTTGCCACCCAGTTCGACATAGCCATGCTGCACGACCGCATCGATTTCGTCGAAAGCGCCGAGAATCGGGCCAAGCTCGAACGTCTGCGGCTGCTCGAATCGGTCGCCGTGCACGCGCGCGATTCGATCGTCATCACCGAGGCGGAGCCGATCGACCTGCCGGGGCCGCGGATCATCTATTGCAACGCCGCCTTCACCCTCGCCACCGGCTATACGGCGGAAGAAGCAGTGGGCCAGACGCCGCGCATGCTGCAGGGGCCAAAGACCGATCCGGTGGCGCGCGAAAAGCTGCGCCGCGCGCTGGCCGCGTGGGAACCGATCGAGATCGAGATGATCAACTACCGCAAGGACGGCAGCGAATTCTGGGTCGAGCTGAGCATCGTGCCGGTCGCCAACGAGCGCGGCTGGTACACGCATTGGGTGTCGGTGCAGCGCGACATTACCGACCGCAAGGACGCGCAGGAACTGACCGCGCGCGTGCGCGTGGCGGAGATCGAGAACCAGGCGCTGGCGTCGGAAATTACCGAACGCAAGCGGGTCGAGGCGGAACTGCTCTATGCCGCGTTCCATGACAGCCTGACGCGGCTGCGCAATCGCGCCTTCTTCATGGCGCGGTTGACCAGCGCGCTTGAACGCGAACGAGCGGGCAAAGGGGCCTGCGCGGTGCTGTTTCTCGATCTCGATCGGTTCAAGGTCGTCAATGATAGTCTCGGTCACCTCGAGGGCGACGTGTTGCTGCGCGAAGTAGCGGAGCGCCTCAAACGCTGCGTGCGTGCGCAGGACACTTTAGCCAGGATCGGCGGCGACGAGTTTGCCATTCTGGTCGAGGATTGCGAGGATCTCGCGACACCGGTAGCGATCGCCGAAGCGATCATCGAGGCATTGCGAGTACCGACGCAACTCGGGCGACAGAGCGTGTTCCCGTCGTGCAGCATCGGTATCGTCCATGTCAGCACGGCGGGCACCGCGCCGACCGACGTGATGCGCGACGCCGATATCGCCATGTACGAAGCCAAACGGGCCGGCTTTGGCGACTATGCGATCTTCGATGCCTCGATGCACGCCAATGCCGTGGCACGCCTGACGTTGCAGACCGATCTGCGCCGCGCCGTCGAACGCGGCGAATTTCATCTCGCCTACCAGCCGATCGTCGATCCGGCGACCGGCGCGATCCTCAGCCTGGAAGCCTTGTTGCGTTGGGATCACCCAGTGCGCGGCCCGGTCAGCCCGGCCGATTTCGTCCCAGTGGCGGAGGAGATCGGGCTGATCCGCCAGATCGACCGCTGGGTCATGCGCACCGCTTGTGCCCAGCTGAGTGACTGGCAGCGGCGCTTCGGCAATCCTGCGCTGCGGCTTAGCATCAATACGTCGGCGGCCGAATTCGTCGACGTGGATTTCCTCGCGACCTTGTCTGCCGTGCTGGATGAATTCGGTTTGTCGCCGCAATCGCTGGAACTGGAAATTACCGAAGGCATCTTCCTGCATCCCTCTCCGAATATCGCCGAAACGATCGCTGCGGTACGCGCGATGGGCGTGCGCATTGCGCTTGATGATTTCGGCACCGGCTATTCGTCGCTCAGCTACGTCAACCGCTATCCGATCGACACGATCAAGATCGACAAGACATTCATCGACGGCATCGGCACCAACCACCAGACGCGCGCCATCGTCGAACTGATCATCAAGCTTGGCGCCGCGCTCGATCTCAACATCGTCGCCGAAGGCGTCGAGACGCAGGCGCAGACCGAAATCCTGATGCAGCTTGGCTGTCGTGCCATTCAGGGCTATCATTTTGCCCGGCCGATCCCGGACGATGATGTGGCGCGATTGTTGGCCGATGCCGTGATCGGCATTTCGTCCGGCGCCTGAGCGATCGGGGCAGAACCGGCTGGCCTGACGCGGTTTCCATGACGCCCGCGCCGCAGCGACCGTCGCATCGCGGCGCAAGCGCATCGCCACGGATCGTCCCGATCCGCGGTACGACACCGCGCTATGGCGTCTGCTGCGCGTTAGGCTGCGCTGCGATCACCCGGTTGACCCCCTGCTGATCGGCGCCCGCGTGCGGCTGATCTACAAACGGCGAAGCACCGTTCAGTAACCGCCGCAATGCACCGTTCATCCAAACACGCCGATGATCGATCAACATTTCATCGGAACAGAATTATGCCCAAGACGATATGGTCGATTGCCCCGCTGATTGCGCCGCTAGCGCTTGGTGCCTGCGCCACGACGGGCGCGCTTGCGCCGACGGCGCCCGCCGAAACGATCAGTTGGTCGATCGGCCCCTGTTTCGGCTTCTGTCCGGTCTATTCGGTCGCAGTCTCATCGCGCGGTGCGGTGACGTTCGATGGCGAGCGGCACACGGCGACACTTGGCCGCCAGGAGCGCCAGCTGTCACAGGCGGCGTATCGTGCCGTAGCGGCGTCGCTTGCCAACTATCGCCCAGCGCGCGGGACGACGCAGCAAACCGTGTGCGAGCAACAGATTAGCGATCAGTCGCTGACCAGGATTTCGTGGACGGCCGCCGATGGTAGCGTGACGACGCTCGAGCATAACAAAGGCTGCCGTTCTGCCCGCAACACGGCGCTAGAGGCCGTGATCGGCAAGCTCCCGGCGATGCTCGGGATCGAGCCCTGGACCCGCCAAACCACGCGGCCCGGCGTGTCGCGCGGCTAGCGAGGACGGTTCGACCAAACAAATCCTCCCTGGCCGGGGAGTGTGAGGTAAGCGACGCGCCATCTGACAAAGTGCTCGCTAACCGCCTCCTTCGTCACGCATGCGTGCCATCTTCCCCTGCGGGGGAGGATCAGAAACGCCTGCTCGTCAGCAGCGGCCCCGCGGCGAATGAGATCAACCGGCCATGAAGCGCGCCACCAAGCTGAACCCCTGCGCCGGAAACACCTGGTGGACATGGGTGATCGGTTGCTCCCCGCGCCAGGTGCGACGTTCCAGGCCCAGGCAAGCGGCCTGCGCGTCGATCGCCAGCAGCGTGGCATCGCCGTCCGCCAGGCGCGCGTAGATGCGGTTCTCGGCTTCGGTCCAGGGCACGTTGGCGAGCAGCCAGCTGCCCGGGGCGATACTGCCGAAATCCACCTGGCGCGCGTCGGGCACCGCGTCGAGGTTGATCAACCGGTGCTCGACCGCGAACGGCCGCGTGTCAGCGAGATGGCGGCACACCAGGCCAAGCACCATCGTCCCGTCGGGCACGGCCAGGTCCGCCGCCACGGTCCCGTCCTTGTGCAGCACGTGCCGCGACACCAATTCGATCGCATAGATCGAGCCGCGGCTTTCGATCTCGCTGCGAATGTCGGGGATGGCGAGCGCGGCCATATCGATATGCTGCTGCGCGACGAACGAGCCCGCGCGGCGCCGCCGGTGGATCAGCCCGGCACCGGCGAGCGAGGACATCGCCTTGTTCACGGTCATCCGCGAACAGCCATATTCGGCCATCAGTTCGTGCTCGAACGGAATCCGATCCCCCGGCTTGAGCACGCCGGACATGATGCGTTCTTCGAAATCGCCGCGGATGCGGCTGTGCAGCGGGCGGGCAGGGATCAAGTTCGATTTAAGCGCCATCGAGCAACAGTCTCACCGACCTTAGGTAGCGGTCAATGACTTGCTCTCGCGCGACATGCCGTCCGGCCTGCACGACGCGTGCGCCGCGACGCCACACGGTGTCGATCGTCTTCGCACCACCGGCAAAGATCCAGCTGTCGAGCAGCGCGTCGCCGTGCCGCCCCGCAAGCGCGGGATGGCGCATATCGAGCGTCACGATGTCGGCACTCGCGCCTGCGACGAGGCCCCCTACGCGCTGCCCTAGCGCCTGCGCACCGCCGGCGAGCGCGGTGTCGAACAAAGTGCGTCCGGTCGAGTGGCGATCCGCCTCGGCCAGCACGTTGCGTTGCCGCTCGGCCAGCCGCTGGCTGTATTCCAGGCTGCGCAGTTCCTCGGCCGCATCGATCAGGACATTGGAGTCGGACCCCACGCCGAACCGGCCGCCGCGTTGGGCAAAGGCGGCGGCGGGGAAGATGCCGTCGCCGAGATTAGCTTCGGTGATCGGGCACAAGCCGACGACAGCGCCACTGGCGGCGATGCGATCCAGTTCGCCGGCGGTGACGTGCGTGGCGTGCACCAGGCACCAGCGTTGGTCGATCGTTTGCGTGTCGTACAGCCAGTCGACCGGGCGACGTCCGGACCAGGCGAGACTGGCCTCGACCTCGGCGACTTGCTCGGCGATGTGGATATGGATTGGCGCCGCCGGTCGCATGGTCGCCAATAAGGGCAGCAGATCCGGTGGCACGGCGCGCAGGCTATGCGGCGCGATGCCCACGATCGCATCGGGCAGCGGTGCGACCGCCACTTCGCTGGCGCTTACCAAGGCCTCGAACTGATCGATATTGGTAACGAAGCGCCGCTGAAGCGCGCTGGGCTGCTGGCCGCCAAAGCCGGATGCGCCGTAGAATACCGGCAGCAAAGTCAGCCCGATGCCCGTCGCTGCCGCGGCGCGCGCAATGGCCCCGGCCATCGCCGCGACATCGGCATAGGGCGCGCCGTCGGCTTGATGATGCACGTAATGGAACTCGCCGGTGCGGGTCGATCCGCTTTCGAGCATTTCGACAAACGCCATCGCCGCGATCGCTTCGAGCAGGTCGGGGTCAAGCCGCGCGGCAAAGCGATACATCAGCTCGCGCCAGGTCCAGAAACTGTCGCGCGTCGCGCCGCGGCGCTCGGTCAGGCCTGCCATCGCGCGCTGGAAGGCATGGCTGTGCAGATTGGGCAGGCCGGGAAGGCCGAGCGCGTGGCGCTCGTCTTCGTCGCCCGGCGCTGCGTCCACCGTCACACTCGTGATCAGCCCGGCCCGGTCGATGGCTACGCGGACATCAGCCTGCCATCCCGCAGGGGTCAGCGTAGAATCGAAAAACAGATTGGTCATCGCACAACCCCTCGCTCGCGCAGAATCCGCTTGCTCACTTTAAAATGTATAGACATAATCTGCCGCAGTTCTTCAAGAGGCTTTTGCCATGACCCGATGCGATCGCCTGTGGAAAAACGCCCGTCTCGCGACGATGGTGGCCGGCGGCGATGGGCTGGGTATCGTTAACGACGGCATTGTCGCGGCAACCGGTGGGCGGATCGTGTTTGCCGGCAGCGCCGCTGGTGCGCCGGCGCTCGATGCGGCGGAGACGGTCGATTGCGGCGGGCGCTGGATCACGCCCGGGTTGGTCGATTGTCACACGCACCTCGTCTATGCCGGCAACCGCGCGCACGAATTCGAGCTGCGGCTTGCCGGTGCCAGCTATGAGGAAATCGCCCGCGCCGGCGGTGGCATCGCCTCCACGGTCGAGGCGACGCGCGCCGCCAGCGAGGATGAACTAGTCACTAGCGCGCTGCCGCGGCTCGACGCACTACTCGCCGAGGGCGTCACGACGGTTGAGATCAAGTCCGGCTACGGCCTGACGCTGATCGACGAATCGCGGATGCTGCGCGCGGCCCGGCGGCTCGGCGACGAGCGCCGCGTGCGCGTCCGTACCACGTTCCTCGGCGCACATGCCGTGCCGCCCGAATGGCGCGACGATCCCGACGGCTATGTCTCGGAGATCATCCACGTCATGCTCCCGGCGATCGCCGCCGCCGGCCTGGCCGACGCGGTCGATGGCTTCTGCGAGGGAATCGGCTTTTCGCCCGCGCAGATCGCGCGGGTCTTCGCCGCTGCGCAGTCCGCCCGTCTGCCGGTCAAGCTACACGCCGAACAGCTCAGCAATTTGCGCGGCGCGGCGCTCGCCGCCGAATATGGCGCGCTGTCGGCCGATCATTTGGAATATGCCGACGACGCCACGATCGCGGCGATGGCCAAGGCCGGCACCGTCGCGGTGCTGTTGCCCGGCGCCTTTTATTTCACGCGCGAGGAACGCAAACCCCCGGTCGCCGCGCTGCGCGCCGCCGGCGTACCGATTGCGCTGGCGACCGACTGCAATCCCGGCACCTCGCCGCTCACCTCGCCGCTGCTGGTGATGAACATGGCGGCGACCTTCTTCCGCCTCACCGTCCCCGAATGCCTCGCCGGGCTGACCCGCGAGGGCGCGCGTGCGCTCGGTCTGCAGGACGAGATCGGCACGCTCGAGCCGGGTAAATATTGCGATTTGGCAATCTGGGACGTCGAGCGGCCCGCCGAACTGGTCTATCGGATCGGCGGCAGCCCGCTTCACGCCCGCATCGTGAAGGGCCTCCATGTCAATTGAACTCGTTCCCGGCGCCGTCAGCTTCGACCAATGGCGCGCCATCTATGACGGTGCGGCCGCGACGCTCGACCCGGCGTGCCTGCCGGGCGTGCGCGCTGCGGCGCAGGTAATCGAGCGGATCATCGCGCGCGGCGCACCGGTCTATGGCGTCAATACCGGCTTTGGGAAGCTCGCCTCGATCCGCATCGAAACGGACGATCTCGAACAATTGCAGCGCAACATCGTGCTGTCGCACGCCGCCGGACTTGGCGATCCGACCTCGATCCCGGTCACCCGCCTGATGATGGCGCTCAAGATCGCCAGCCTCGGCATCGGCGCGTCGGGCGTGCGCGAGAGCACGCTGACGATGCTGGCGACCATGCTCGAGCGCGACGTCATCCCGGTGGTGCCCGAACAGGGCTCGGTCGGCGCCTCGGGCGATCTTGCGCCGCTCGCCCATATGACCGCGGCGATGCTTGGCATCGGCGAAATCTTCGACGGCGATCACGCCCGGCCCGCGGCGGAAATGCTGGCGCGCGCTGGCCTCGCGCCGATTACGCTCGCCGCCAAGGAAGGGCTGGCGTTGCTCAACGGCACGCAATTCTCCACGGCGCAGGCGCTGGCCGGCCTGTTCGAGGCCGAGCGTGTGTTCCGCGCGGCTTTGGTCACCGGTGCACTCTCCACCGAGGCAGCGCGCGGTTCCGACACGCCGTTCGACCCGCGCATCCATGCCCTGCGCGGCCATGCCGGGCAGAGCGAGGTGGCGGCCACGCTCGCCACCTTGATGCAAGGCTCGGAAATCCGCGCCTCGCACCGCGACGACGATCCGCGCGTGCAGGATCCCTACTGCCTGCGTTGCCAGCCCCAGGTGATGGGCGCGGTGCTCGATCTGCTGCGCCAGGCGGCGACCACGCTGGCGATCGAGGCGAACGGGGTATCGGATAACCCCTTGGTCTTTGCGGAAAACGATGAGGTGCTGTCGGGCGGCAATTTCCACGCCGAGCCGGTGGCGTTCGCCGCCGACATGATCGCAATGGCCCTGTGCGAGATCGGCTCGCTGTCGGAACGGCGCACGGCGTTGCTGGTCGATCCTGCTTTGTCCGGCCTGCCGGCTTTCCTCACCCCGCGGCCCGGCTTGCATTCCGGCTTCATGATCCCGCAGGTCACCGCCGCCGCGCTCGTTTCCGAAAACCAGCAGCGCGCCTTTCCGGCAAGCGTGGATTCGATCCCGACCTCAGCCAACCAGGAGGATCACGTGTCGATGGCGGCCCACGGCGCGCGCCGCCTGACGCCGATGGCGAAGAATACGGCAGGCGTGGTCGGCATCGAGCTGCTCGCCGCCGCGCAGGGCTGCGATTTCCATCCCGGCGTGCGCTCCAGCGCCGTGCTCGAAACGGTGCGCACCACGCTCCGCGCGCAAGTGCCGACGCTCGACGGCGATCGCTACTTCCACCCTGACATCGCCGCCGCCGTCGCGATCGTGCGCTCCGGCGCACTGGCCGATGCGGTCGCCGGGCACGGCATCGCGCTGCCCCGCGTCGCGCGATGAGCACCGACTGGCTCACCGTCCGCCGCGGCCAGGCGCCGCTGGTGATCGCGGTGCCGCATGCCGGCACCGACCTGCCCGGCGCTCTCGCCACACGGTTCGTGTCGCCATGGCTGGCGCGGAAGGATGCCGATTGGTGGATCGACGATCTCTACGCCTTTGCCGCCGACGCACTCGATGCGACGATCGTCGCCACCGGGATATCGCGTAGCGTGATCGACGTGAACCGCGATCCCTCCGGCGCATCGCTCTATCCCGGCCAGGCGACCACCGATCTGTGCCCGGTCACCACGTTCGACGGCGATCCGCTCTACAAGAATGATGCCGAGCCTGGCACGGCGGAAATCGCCGAGCGGCGCGTGACCTGGTTCGATCCCTATCACGCCCAGCTCGCCGCCGAGATCGCCCGGCTGCGCGAGAGCAACGACCGCGTCGTCGTGTACGATGCGCATTCGATCCGCAGCCATGTGCCGCGGCTGTTCGATGGCGAACTGCCCTTGTTCAACATCGGCACCAACAGCAATGCGACCTGCGCGCCCGAACTCGGCGCAACGATCGAACAACTCTGCGCAGGCAGCGGCTACAGCCATGTCCGCGACGGCCGCTTCAAGGGCGGCTGGACCACGCGCCATTACGGCCAGCCCCACACCGGCGTGCACGCCGTGCAGATGGAACTGGCGATGCGCGGCTATCTCGACGAGCCCGCCATGGTCGACCCCGCCGCCTGGCCGCGCCCGCTCGACCCCAGGCGCGCCGCCCCGGTCCAGGCCGTACTGCGCCAGATCCTCCAAGCCTGTCTCACTTTCGCAAGGACGCCCGCGTGACCAACCGCCTCGACAATAATCGCGTCATCCAGGCCGCGCACGGCACCGAACTCACCGCCAGGAACTGGCTCACCGAAGCGCCGCTGCGCATGCTGATGAACAATCTCGATCCCGCGGTGGCGGAGAATCCGCAGGAGCTGGTCGTCTATGGCGGCATCGGCCGCGCCGCGCGCAACTGGCCGGCCTATGACGCGATCGTCGCCGCGCTGACCCGGCTCGAGGCCGACCAGACCCTGCTCGTCCAGTCGGGCAAGCCGGTTGGCATCTTCCGCACGCATGCCGATGCGCCGCGCGTGCTGATCGCCAATTCCAATCTCGTGCCGCACTGGGCGACCTGGGACAAATTCCACGAGCTCGATCGCGCCGGGCTGATGATGTACGGCCAGATGACCGCCGGCAGCTGGATCTATATCGGCAGCCAGGGCATCGTGCAGGGCACCTACGAGACGTTCGTCGAGATGGGCCGCCAGCATTTCGGCGGTGATCTGTCGGGCCGCTGGATCCTCACCGGCGGGCTTGGCGGCATGGGCGGCGCGCAGCCGCTGGCGGCGGTGATGGCCGGCGCGTCGTGCCTGGCGGTTGAATGCCAGCCGAGCCGCATCGCGATGCGGCTGGAAACGGGCTATCTCGATCGCAGCGCGGAGACGCTCGACGAAGCGCTGGCGATCCTGGACGAAGCCAAGGCGGCGGGCACGCCCGTCTCGGTCGGCCTGCTCGGCAATGCCGCCGATGTGTTCGCGGAAATCTATGCGCGCGGCATCCGCCCGGACGCCGTGACCGACCAGACCTCGGCGCACGATCCGATCAACGGCTATCTCCCGCAGGGCTGGACGCTCGACCAGTGGCAGCGCACCCGCGAAAGCGATCCCAAGGCGGTCGAGGCGGCGGCCAAGGCATCGATGGCGGTGCAGGTCCGCGCGATGCTCGATTTCTGGCGCGCCGGCGTGCCGACGGTCGATTACGGCAACAACATCCGCCAGATGGCATTGGAAGAGGGCGTGGCCGACGCGTTCGATTTCCCCGGCTTCGTACCGGCCTACATTCGGCCGCTCTTCTGCCGCGGCGTCGGGCCGTTCCGCTGGGTGGCGCTGTCGGGCGATCCCGAGGATATCTACAAGACCGACGCCAAGGTGAAGGAATTGCTCCCCGACAACCACGCGCTGCATCGCTGGCTCGACATGGCGCGCGACCGCATCCAGTTCCAGGGCCTGCCGGCGCGGATCTGTTGGGTGGGGCTGGGCGATCGCCACAAGCTCGGCCTGGCGTTCAACGAGATGGTCGCCAGCGGCGAGCTCAAGGCGCCGATCGTGATCGGCCGCGATCATCTCGATTCCGGCTCGGTCGCCTCGCCCAACCGCGAGACTGAGGCGATGCGCGACGGCTCCGACGCGGTCAGCGACTGGCCCTTGCTCAACGCCCTGCTCAACACGGCGAGCGGCGCGACCTGGGTGTCGCTGCATCATGGCGGCGGCGTCGGCATGGGCTTCTCGCAGCATTCCGGCATGGTCATCGTCGCCGACGGCACTGCGGACGCCGCGCGCCGGCTCGAGCGCGTGCTGTGGAACGATCCCGCCACCGGCGTGATGCGGCATGCCGATGCCGGCTATGACGACGCGCTCGACTGCGCCCGCGAAAATGGGCTCGACCTGCCCGGCATCCTCGGCTGAACGGGATGCGTCTGCTCCGCGCGCGGGATCGCGTGGGCGTGTCGTGGCGCAACGGCGCGGGGTCGACGCAGGAGGTGCTGTGCGTTGGCGCGGACGTCGGGTTCGACTGGCGGGTCAGCGTCGCGACGATCGATCGCGACGCGGCGTTTTCGCGCTTCGACGGGTGCGATCGGACGCTGCTGCTTGCGCGGGGTGGGCCAGTGACGCTAGCGATGACCGGACGCGAGGTGGTCTTGTGCGCTGGCGATGTGCTGACCTTCGCCGGCGAGGATGCAGTGGCCGCGCGGGTCGCGGCGCCGGCGCTGGCGCTCAACGTGATGACGCGGCGTGAGAATTTTGTGCATGCCGTCGAGCGCATCGTCGTCGATGGCGAGATATTCCTCGCGGCAACGATGATCATCGCGCTTGGCGACGGGCTCAGCTTCGCCTCCGTGGCGCTCGACCCGTTCGATGCCATCATGCTCGATGGCGCGGCGGCGACGTTGCAGGGGAGCGGTGCAGCGCTCGCGATCCGCATCGCCCGAAGTCAATAGCGCTTCGTAACTCGCTCACTTTCCCGGCATTGGGGGCTAGCCGGCCAACCAAGCCCGCGTGCGCTGCTCCGCCGTGGCGACATCGCCGCCCAGCGCGACCGCGAGCAGCAGGCGCAGTTTGCGCGCGCTGAGATCCTCGGCACCGATCGTGCCGAGCGCGGCGAGGTGCGCGCCGGATTGATAGGTCGGCGCGGTGCCGCCGCCGATACAGCTGGTGGCGATGGCGACGAGGATACCGGCGGCGCCGGCGCGGGCGATCGCCGGCAGGATCGTGGCGGGCACGTTGCCGCGCCCAAAGCCTTCGATCACCAGGCCGCGAATGCCGCGATCGATCAACGCGTCGATCAGCGCCGGACCGCTGCCCAGCCCGAGCGCGACGATCTCGACCGCGGGTTCAGGCCGGACATAGGCGAAGGCCGGCGCGCGGTGCGGCATGGCGGTGAAGCGCACGCCGTGATCGTCGACCCGGCCGATCGCGGCGGCGTGCGGGCCGAACGCCTCGGGCGCGCTGCTGTCGAGCTTGCGCGCGCTGCGCGCTGGCAGGATGCGCCCGCCGAACACGATCGCGGTGCCGATGCCGCGCGCCCGCGGATCGCGCGCCACGGCGATGGCGTCGTTGAGATTGGCCGGGCCGTCGCTGCCCGGTGCCGACGCAGCGCGCTGCGCGCCGGTGAACAGCGCCGGCATCGCGCCATGGTGCAGCAGATCGACCAGGAAGGCGACGTCCTCCATCGTATCGGTGCCGTGGGCGACGACCACGCCGGCCGCGCCATCGGCCTCGGCCTGGCGGACCAGATCGACGATGCGCATGGCATCGTCGAACGCCATGTCCTCGCTCAACCCGGCATAGGCATGCCGCTCGACGACATTGTCGCGCAAGCCCGGGGCAAGCGCGCCGATCAGGCCAGCCGCATCGGTGCGGCCGACCAGCACGCCATGCGCGTCGGGCAAGGAGGCGATCGTGCCGCCGGCATCGATCAGGACTAGAGTGGACATCTTCCTCCAGTAAGCAATGGCGTGATGCGATCGCGACCGCGCTAGGCGATGGCGCACGGGACGGCAATTCGCCAGCCGCATCGGTGACAAGCAGCGGCGCGGTTGCACAAGACATGCCGATCGCGGCACTGGCAGGTGGCGCGGCCGTCCCCCGTATGGGGCGGCCGCTTTTGATTGAAGGATCCCTGCATGTTCGGCCGCCTGATCGCGCTCTTCGAACCCTTCGTGCTGGCGCTGCTCGGCACGGTGTTGTTGGCCAGCGTGCTGCCGGTTCGGGGCGCGCTGGTGCCGCTGTTCGGCGCGTTGACCACGGCGGGGATCGTGTTGCTGTTCTTCCTCCACGGCGCGAAGCTGTCGCGCGAGGCGCTGTACGATGGCGCGCGGCACTGGCAGCTGCATCTCGCCGTGCTGGCCACGACGTTCATCGTCTTGCCGCTGCTCGGGCTGGGCCTGACCGCGCTGCCGTTCGTCCACGGGCCGATGGCGATCGGGCTGCTGTTCCTGACGCTGCTGCCATCGACGGTGCAATCGTCGATCGCCTTCACCTCGATCGCGCGCGGCAATGTCGCCGCCGCGGTGTGCAGCGCGTCCTTTTCCAACCTGCTCGGCATCTTCGTCACCCCGGCCCTGGTCGCGTTGCTGATGGCCCGGTCGGCCGGCCCTGGCGGCATTTCAATCGATTCGATCGAGATGATCGCGCTGCAATTGCTTGCGCCGTTCCTGGCCGGGCATTTGCTGCGGCCGTGGATCGGTGGGTTCGTCAGCCGGCGCAAGAAACTGCTGACCCTGGTCGATCGCGGATCGATCCTGCTGGTCGTCTATACCGCGTTCAGCGCCGCGGTGGTCGAGGGGCTGTGGCAGCATAGCGATGGGCGCGCGCTCGCCTTGCTGCTGGTGCTGTGCTGCGTGCTGCTGGCGGTCGTCATGCTGTTCACCGCTGGCCTGGGCAAGGTGCTCGGCCTGGCGCGGCCGGATGCGGCGGTGCTGTTGTTCTGCGGCTCGAAGAAGAGTCTCGCCTCGGGCGTGCCGATGGCCGGGGTGCTGTTTGCGCCGGCACAGGTCGGCGCGATCATCCTGCCGCTCATGCTGTTCCACCAGATCCAGCTGATCGCCTGCGCCGCGCTGGCGCGCCGGTTGGGCAAGGCCGCCGACGCGCCGGACTGATCCGCCCGGGGGCAGCGTCGCCGTCTTATTCGGCTGGGACGGCGTCTGCCGCCAGATCGTCGATCGGCAGGCTCTGCCCAGAAATGGCGCGGCGGAACTGTTCGATGTCCAGCCGCCCTTCCCAGCGCGACACGACCA
Source organism: Parasphingomonas puruogangriensis (assembly GCF_036663635.1). Taxonomy (NCBI): domain Bacteria; kingdom Pseudomonadati; phylum Pseudomonadota; class Alphaproteobacteria; order Sphingomonadales; family Sphingomonadaceae; genus Parasphingomonas; species Parasphingomonas puruogangriensis. The sequence continues at coordinate 126,582 of NZ_JAXOJI010000010.1, forward strand.
CCGTGGCCACCGCATTGCCGATAAAGTTGGTCAGGCTGCGGCACTCGCTCATGAAGCGATCGACGCCGAGGATCAGCGCCATGCCGGCGATTGGCACGCTGGGGACGATCGACAGCGTCGCCGCCAGCGTGATGAAGCCCGCGCCGGTCACCCCGGCCGCGCCCTTGGACGACAGCATGGCCACGCCCAGCAACAGCAATTGCTGGCCGAGCGTGAGATCGACATTGCACGCCTGGGCGATGAACAAGGCTGCCAAGGTCATGTAGATGTTGGTGCCGTCGAGATTGAACGAATAGCCGGTCGGCACGACCAGGCCGACGACCGATTTAGGGCAGCCGGCGCGTTCCATTTTCTCGATCAGGCTGGGCAATGCGCTTTCCGAGCTCGACGTGCCCAGCACCAGCAGCAATTCCGCCTTGAGATAGCCGATCAGCGTGAAGATCGAGAAGCCGGCCCAGCGCGCGACCAGGCCCAGCACGACGATCACGAACAGCAATGACGTGAAATAGAAGGTGCCGACCAGCATCGCGAGATTGGCCAGCGTGCCGACGCCGTATTTGCCGATGGTGAAGGCCATCGCCCCGAACGCGCCGATCGGCGCGACCTTCATGACGATCGCCACGACTTTGAACACGGCGAGCGACAGGTCTTCCAGCGCGTGCAGCAGCCGCGTGCCGCGATCGCCGATCATGGCCAGGCCGATGCCGAACAATATCGCGATAAACAGCGTCTGCAGAATATTGCCCTCGGTCAGCGCCGACAGGAAGGTGCTGGGGATGATCCCCGTGAGGAACCCGGTCAGCGTCGTTTCATGGGCCTTATGGGCATATTCGGCGACCTTGCTGGCATCGAGCGTCGCCGGATCGATGTTGAGCCCGGCGCCGGGCTGGACGACATTGGCGACGATCAGCCCGATGATCAGCGCCAGCGTCGAAAAGAAGAAGAAATAGGCGAACGCCTTGCCGGCGACGCGGCCGACCGAGGCCAGATCGCGCATCCCGGCGATGCCGGTGACGATGGTCAGGAAGATTACCGGCGTGATGATCATCTTCACCAGCTTGATAAAGGCATCGGCCAAGGGCTGCATCGCTTCGCCCGTCGCCGGATAGAAATGGCCGAGCAGCACGCCGGCGACGATCGCGATCAGCACCTGCGCATAGAGGTGGCGATACCAGGGGCGATGGGCGGCCGCCGCCAGCGCGGGGGAAGCATGCGGGATAGGGGTCATGAGTTTTGCGTCCTCTCGTCCATGGCGGACCGCCTCTATCGGGCGGTCAAGCGCGCCGCGCCAGGCCGCGGTGGACAATGCGGGTCGCGCGAGATCGGCAGCGGCGATCCGGGGAATGGAGCGGGTAGCGGGAATCGAACCCGCGTATTCAGCTTGGAAGGCTGCTGCTCTACCATTGAGCTATACCCGCATCATGGATGCGCGGTGGCAATTGCCACGGTGCTAGCTTCTGGGTCAACCGTAACGTTAGACCGTAACGTTAGATTGCTGCAAACTAACAAGGCGGGGGAGAGCGGCGGTCCGCAACCCGCGCTCCATCCCCCACACTGCATCGCGCCGTTGCCGGTCTGACCGGCTGGCTCCACTCCTCGAACTTTTATATTATTGTTCGGCGTGACGACAGTAACGGCGCTGTAGCGCAAGCCGGGGCCAAAAAAAAGGGGTCGGCCCCAAAAGGCCGACCCCGTATAAGTTTTAGGAGAGGATGCCTGAAAGGCACCTGCTTTGTGCACTGCAGCACGATTCGCTGCAAGTGCGTTGAGAGCCATTGCAATTGCAAATATTGCAACTGCGATTGGCGGGCGGGACGATGGCGTATTGCTGCTAAGGGCGGCGTTCCTGCGTTTCGGAAAGTATCACCCGGCATGTCTCGTCTGCTTCTTCCCTCGGCGCTCGTTTTGCTCGCCCCCGTCCCGGCGCTGGCGCAGGAGACCGGGCCGGATATCGTCGTGCTCGGTACCGGACTGCCACTGCCCCCGGGTACGCCTGCTTATGGCGCAACCATCATCGCGCGCGATCGGCTGACCGACGAAGCCTCCGACCGAGTCGAGAACGTGCTCAAGGACGTTGCCGGCTTCCAGCAATTCCGCCGCTCGGACAGCCGCTCGGCCAATCCGTCGGCCCAGGGCGTCACCTTGCGTGCGCTAGGCGGCAATGCCTCGAGTCGCGCGCTGGTGCTGCTCGATGGCGTGCCGCTGGCCGATCCGTTCTTCGGCTATATCCCGTTCACGGCCTTGTCGGGCGATCGCCTGTCCGGCGTGCGCATCACGCGCGGCGGCGGGGCGGGGGCGTTCGGCGCGGGGGCGGTGGCCGGTACGGTCGAACTGGTCAGCGCCACACGCGCCGATCTGCCGACGGTGTCGGGCAGCGCCTTCTATGGCAGCAACGATGCGATGAGCGTGGCGGGGTCGGTCTCGCCCGATCTCGGCGGGGGCTATGTCACGCTCTCGGGCCGGTTCGAGCGTGGCGATGGCTTCTATACGACGCCCGAGGATCAGCGCGTGCCCGCCACCGCCCGCGCCGGCTATCGCGACTGGTCGGCCGGGCTGCGCGCGGTCGCGCCGATCGATGCCGAGACCGAGCTGCAGTTTCGCGGGCTGCTCTATGACGACCATCGTACGTTGCGATTTCGCGGTGCCGACAGTTCGTCGCAAGGCCAGGATGCCAGTATCCGGCTGGTGCATCGCGGTGCTTGGAAGATCGATGCCTTGGCCTATGTCCAGGCGCGCAATTTCAGCAACAAGGTGATCAGCTCGAGCAGCTTTGCGTTGACGCTCGACCAGCGCAACACGCCGTCGACCGGGATCGGCGGCAAGATCGAGATCCGCCCACCGGTCGGGCCCGATCATGTGCTGCGCATCGGCGTCGATACGCGCCTTGCCGAGGGGGAATTGTTCGAGGATGGCTATAGCGCGGGCGCGGTGTCGGCGCGGCGCAATGCCGGCGGGCGCACCACCACCACCGGCCTGTTCGTCGAGGATGACTGGACGATCGGCACGCTGGTGCTGACCGGCGGGGTGCGTGCCGACCGTTGGACGATCAGCGATGGCTTCTTCACCGAGCGCAATGCCGCCGGCGTTCTGTCCGCCAAGAGCATGCGCTATGCGGATCGCGACGGCGTCGAGGCGACCGGACGCGCCGGCGCGCTGTTCCAGGCGAGCGATGCGATCGCGGTGCGCGCCGCTGCCTATACCGGCTTCCGCCTTCCCACGCTCAACGAACTCTATCGCCCGTTCGTGGTCTTTCCCGTGACGACGAATGCCAATGCCGATCTCGGCAACGAGAAACTGCGCGGGGTAGAGGCCGGGGTCGATCTCAAGCCGGTCCCCGGCGTGAGCATCGGCATCACCGCCTTTTACAACCGGCTCGAAGACGCCATCGCCAATGTGACGATCGGCACCAATTTGCGCGAACGCCGCAATGTCGATGCGGTGGTCGCCAAAGGTATCGAAGTGACCGCGCAGGCCGAACTCGGCCGGGTGTTCGTCAATGCTTCCTATGCGTTCAGCGATTCGCACGTCGATGATGCCGGCGCGCTCGATGGCTTCGTGCCGTCGCAAAGCCCGCGCCACACCGCCAGCGCGACGCTCGGCTGGGCGCCGGCCGAGAACTGGTCGCTGTCCGGCACGCTGCGCTATGTCGGCAAGCAGTTCGAGGATGATCTCGAGACCGATGTGCTGCCCGACGCGCTGACGCTGGACGCCGTCGCGCGCGTGCCGGTGAGCCGCCACGTGTCGATCGTCGGCCGTGCGGAGAATCTGTTCGATGCCACCGTCGTGACGCGCAATCAGGCGGGCTCGATCGATCTCGGCACGCCGCGCACCTTGTGGATCGGCATTCGCCTTAACTGACGGGCGGCGTGGTTTACGGCTTGCTTACCAATCTCACGCTACGGTGCGGCGAATGTATCACGACCCTTCCCTGGAGCGCGCGGCCAGCGCCGCCGACCCACGCCCGGCGTCTGCCGTCAGCACCGCGACCGGCATGGTCGGGCTGGCCGGACTGTTGCTATGGGTCGGCATCGCACGCGCCGTCGGCATGGACGGGCCCTATGCCGCATTGGTCAGTCTCGCCGCTTGCGGCGTGCCGATGCTGCTGTGGGCCGTGTTGGTCGATAAGGTGCACCGCCACGACAGTACGGGGATGGACTGGCGCGCGGCCAAGCCTTGGCGCGAGACGATCGATACCAGCCTGACCAAGCTCGCCGGCCTCTGGGCCACCTGGGCGGCGATCGCGTTGATCTATGCCACGCTACGCTTCTACTGGCAGGGCAATTTCGTCTTTGCGATGTGGTGCCTGCAGACGGCCGCGCCGGCGCTGTTCGTGATGTCGATCCCTTATATGATCTTGCTCGATCGTTATGCGGTCGATCCGCGCGACGGCTGCTGGGCGTTCGGCGCATGGCTGATGGGGCTGGGGCGGGTGGAAGACCGGCCGGCGCTCCACGAGCATCTGCGCAGCTGGGGAGTGAAGGCATTCTTCGTGCCGTTCATGCTGGCGATCGTGCCGCAGGGCTTTGGAGACTTCATCCGCAGCGATATCGGGCAGGTGCTGCGCGATCCGGTGGTGCTGGCCAATTGGCTGATCACTTTCATGTTCGTGATCGACGTCACTTTCGCGACAATCGGCTATATCCTGGCGCTGAAACCGCTCGATTCGCATATCCGCTCGGCCTCGCCGTTCGCCTCGGGCTGGGTCGCAGCGTTGATCTGCTATCCGCCGTTCGTGCTGATGGCGCCGGGCGGGGCGCTCGATTATCATCCCGGCACGTCGCAATGGTCGGTATGGTTCGCCGGCCATCCGGTGATTCTGAGCCTGTTCGGCATCGCGCTGGTCGCGCTGACGGCGGTCTATGCCTGGGCGACGGTGGCGTTCGGCTTCCGCTTCTCCAATCTGACCAACCGCGGCATCCTGACCAACGGGCCCTATGCCTGGTCGCGCCACCCGGCCTATTTGTCGAAGAATCTGTTCTGGCTGATTGCGGTGCTGCCGTTCCTCAGTACGGGATCGCTGGTGGATGCGGCGCGAGCGACGATCCTGATGCTGGCGGTGGCGGGGGTCTATTACTGGCGCGCCAAGACCGAGGAACGGCATCTCGGGCTCGATCCGGCCTATGTCGCGTATAGCGCGTGGATGGAACGCAACGCGCCGGTGCCGCGCTTTTTCGCCTGGCTGAGGCGCTGAGCGCAGACAAATTAAAGTCGTCACCCCGGACTTGTTCCGGGGGCTACCGCGCTCCAAATCAACCGCCCGCAGATCTGCGGGACGGTGGACCCCGGCAGAAGTTCGGGGTGACGATGCGGCTTTAGAAGCGCAATTCCTCGTAAACCTTCGACACATCACCAGCCCACACGCCGTGATATTTCTCCAGCAAGACCTCGGCCGGCACCTTGCCGCTGCGCACCACCTCGCGCAGCGGATCGAGGAACCCGGTCTCGTTGCTCCCGCTCGAATTCACCCGGTTGCGCGCGCTGAGGCCTGCGCTCGAAATATCCAGCACCCGCCCGGCAATATCGCGCAGCGTGCCCGCGCCGCCGATCGGCGCATCCAGCCCCAACTTCGGCACCGCATCGCGCAAGGCCTGGCGCTCCTCGATCGTCCAATGCTTGACCAGGTCCCAGGCCGCATCCAGCGCGCCGCCGTCATAGAGTAATCCGACCCAGAAGGCGGGCAGCGCACAGATCCTGTTCCACGGCCCGCCATCGGCGCCACGCATTTCGAGGAAGGTCTTCAACCGCACTTCGGGGAAGGCGGTGGACAGATGATCGGTCCAGTCGTCGAGCGTCGGTTTCTCGCCCGGCAAGACGGAGAGCTTGCCGTCGAGGAAATCGCGGAACGACAGGCCGGCGGCGTCGATATATTTGCCGTCGCGGTAGACGAAGTACATCGGCACATCGAGCGCGTAATCGGCGTAACGCTCATAGCCAAAGCCGTCTTCGAACACGAACGGCAGCATGCCGGTGCGCGCCGGATCGGTGTCCGACCAGATATGGCTGCGGTAGGACAGCATGCCGTTGGGCTTGCCCTCGGTGAACGGCGAATTGGCGAACAACGCCGTGGCCAGCGGCTGCAGCGCGAGGCCAACGCGGAACTTCTTGGCCATGTCGGCCTCGGTCTCGTAATCGAGGTTCACCTGGATCGTGCAGGTGCGCAGCATCATGTCGAGGCCCATGGTGCCGACCCGCGGCATATGGCGCAGCATGATGCCGTATCGGCCCTTGGGCATGCGCGGCAGCTCGTCCCGCGTCTTGTCCGGCCACATGCCGAGCCCCAGGAAACCGATGCCGAACTTGTCGCCGATCGCCTTGACCTGCTCCAGGTGGCGGCCGGTTTCGGCACACGTCTCGTGCAGATTGTCGAGCGGCGCGCCGGACAGTTCAAATTGTCCCGCCGGTTCGAGCGACACGCTGCCGTCCGCGCCGTTCAGCGCGATGACATTGCCGCCTTCGATCACCGGCTTCCAGCCATAGCCTTCCAGCGCCTTCAACAGGTCGCGGATGCCACCCGGTTCTTCATAGCTCGGCGCGTGATGGTCGCTCAGCGCATAAACGAACTTTTCGTGCTCGGTGCCGATGCGCCAATCCTCGATCGGCTTCTCGCCACGCGCGAAGCTCGCGATCAGTTGGTCGCGCGATTCGATCGGCGGCGAAATCTTGGGGGGCGTCGGGCTCGTCATAGCCGCGCTTTAACGAGCGGTACGGAATGGCGCTAGTGGCGCGGGTGGCTTCACCTAACCACCTGCAATTGCACTACCCCGGCGAACGCCGGGGTCCAGTCGCGATGGTCGCTGTAACTGGGCATAACGGCGGTTACCTTCTGCTCTGCTCCTAGGCCGCGGCGTTCGCCGGGGTGGTGCCGTTTGGTCGCACGGCTTCACCAATCCCCCCGCGCCGCCATCCACACCGCCACCGCCGCCGCCGCGGCGGTATCCGCGCGCAAAATCCGCGGCCCGAGGCTCACCCCCACCGCCCCCGGCACGGCGCGGATCGCGGCGCGCTCCTCATCGTCGAACCCGCCTTCGGGCCCGATCAATATCGCCGCCGACGCGCCACCCTCGCGCATCGCCTCGAATGCCGGCACGCCGCCCGCCTCGTCGGCGAAGTACAAGGTCCGCCCGGTTGGCCAGTCGCGCAGCAAGGCCGGCAGCTTGACTGTCTCGGCCAGTTCGGGGATCGCCGTGCGCCCGCATTGCTCCGCCGCCTCGATCATGTGCGCGCGCAGCCGTTCCTCCTTGGGCTTGTCGACCACCGCGCGCCGGGTGACCACCGGCACGACGCGCGCCACCCCCAGCTCGCAGGCTTTCTCGACCATCCAGTCGATCCGCCCCTTTTTGAGCGGCGCGGCGCACAGCCACAGATCGGGCACGGCCTCGCGCGCGCGCAGCCGTTCGGTCACGTCGAGCGTCGCATCGCGCTTGCCGACCGCACTGGCCACGGCGAGCCACTCGCCGGTCACGTCGTCGAACAGCTTGACGGGATCGCCGACCTTGAGCCGCATTACCGCGACGAGGTAATGCGCCTGCGGCCCATCGATGCGCAGCGATCCGGGGGTGATGGGGATGTCGACGAACAGGCGCGGCGTGGATTGCGGCGGCCAGGCGGGGGTGGCGATCATGCGGCGACCCTAATGTTTGGTCGGCGCACCGACCACCCCTCTAGGCAATGTCGCTGATGTGCGTGCCATCAGTCGCCACCGTCCGGCCGCTTGGGCGGCTTGCCGCCACGCCGGCCGGGGCCGCCCATCTTGCCCTCGAGCCGCGGCAATTCGGTCGTCTCGAGCCGCCCGTCCCGATTGATATCGAGCAGCGCGAAGCGCGCCGCCGCGGCGATGCGGAATTCGTTCACGTCCACGCCGCGATTCAGGTTGCGGTCGGCCGAGGTCACCGGCTCGGGATAATCGAGATAGCCGAACCGCGCCGCGCCCTGTTTGCCGGTCACGTCGCGCTTGGGGCCGCTGCTTTGGCTGTCGGCGCGATCGCCGCCCGGGCCACCGCCGCCTCTACGGCCGCCCATCCCGCCACCGCCCATGCCCCCGCCCGGACCGCCGCCGCCGCCCATGCCGCCGCCGGGCGGTCCGCCGCGGCTGCCACGCCGCTCGCCGCCGCCCCCGCCGCCCATGCCCTGGACGCGGATTTCCGGCGCGATCACCGTCTCGTAATGGTCGATATCGTCGGGATCGATCTCGCCATCATGCCCGCGGTCGAGCATGGCGAAGAAGCGTGCGGCGTCGGCGGTCATCTCGTCGCTGGTCAGCACCCCGTCATGATCGGCATCGGCCCCGGCGAACCATTGGTCCTGCGGTGCGCCGCGGTCCGCGCCATGGAACGGCTCGCCCATCGGGCTGATGAACACGCGTCCGCCCGGCCCGCCCGGTCCCGGCGGCGGGCCGTTGGGCGCGGTCTGCGCGCCCGCGACGCCGCTCGTCCCGAAAATCAGCAAGGTGGCGAGCAAGGTGGGGCGCATGTCGTGTCCTCGGCGGTGACTAAGGCGCGGTTTTTTACCGGGCAGTTGTCGCAAATGTATGCCGCCGACGACACACTCGGTAATCTAGCGCCCGCGCTTGCTCCACGGCCAATGCCCGCGCATCAGCCGCCAGAGCGCGACCAGCACGATTAGTCCGGCGCCCGCGCCGAGCGCGATCTGCCCAGCGGCGTGCAGCATCGCCCAGAACAACGCCTCGAAAAAGCGCCCGACCGCCACCGACAGGCTTACCATGAAGGGGGGAGGGGACGCGTCACCCGGCCACCGTTAGCCGCCCGCGACCCGGCTGGCAAAGCGCGCGTCGCGCTGCCATGACAGGCGCCATGCATATCATCGCCCCTGCCGGCCTGCTCTCCATGGCAAACCAATGACGCCGGATACCGAACATCGCGGGCTCGTCGGCGTGCTGCCGGCGCGTATCCGGCCGTTCGCCTTGCTTGCGCGGTTCGATCGCCCGATCGGCTGGTGGCTGCTGTTCTGGCCCGGGGCCTGGGCCGTCGCGCTGGGCGGAGGCGCGCTCCAGCGCTGGGATCTGCTGCTGTGGCTGCTCGCCGGGGCGATCGCGATGCGTGGCGCGGGCTGCGTCTATAACGATATCGTCGATCGCGATCTCGACGCGCAGGTTGCCCGCACGCGCAGCCGCCCGCTGGCGAGCGGCGCGGTATCGCTGAAAGCCGCCTGGGTGTGGCTGCTTGCTTTGTGCCTGGTCGGGCTTGCCGTGCTGCTGCAGTTGCGCGTCTATGCCGCGGTGGTGGCCTTGCTCAGCATCGCGCTGGTCGCGGCCTATCCGTTCATGAAGCGCATCACTTGGTGGCCGCAGGCGTGGCTCGGGCTGGTGTTCAGCTGGGCGGCGTTGGTCGGCTGGAGCGAGGTGGCGGGCGCGCTGACTGCGCCGGGGCTGCTGCTCTATGCCGGCTCGATCGCCTGGGTGATCGGCTATGACACGATCTACGCGCTGCAGGATCGCGAGGATGATGCGCTGATCGGCGTGCGCTCCTCGGCCTTGCGCATGGGCAGCCATGTGAAAGGCGGGGTCGGCGCGTTCTACGGGATTGCGTTGCTGCTATGGGCCGCGGCCTTCTGGCTGGTGCGCCCGGACATGCTCGCGCTGGTCGCGTTGCTGCCGCTGGCGCTCCACCTGACGTGGCAGGTCGCCACGCTCGATCTGGCCGACGGCGCCAGCGCGCTGCACCGCTTTCGCAGCAACCGCTTCGCCGGCCTGCTGATGTTCGCCGCCTGCTTCGTGGTGGGTACGGCGTCCACGCTCTGAGTCCAGAAGCCCCGCCGCTGAAGGGGCCCATATACGTGTATGACCCAAAGCTTGGAATGACCGCTATCGCCTAAAATCAGACATTCGGGCGAACATCTGCTTTCGACCATTGCGGACGTTCGGCAGTGAGCGCATGAGTTTTAAGCCGGCCCGCAAACATAAGGACGTGATACGTCTGTACTGGTTCTCCTAGCCTTCCTGCTGGTCCCCATTATGCTGGGGATCCTTGGGTTAAGGAGCTTTCGTATCGGGCTTTCGCTAATCGTCACCGCAGCCCTACCGTGGCTACTTGCTAGCGGCCTTCAGGCGGCGAAGATTGAGCTGCCCATACAGCTGATAGAGCTTAACTTAATGACTCCATTTTTCGTGATCGTTGCGTTCTTCTGGCTTGGCTGGTCGGGTCTTGTCGCGATGCTGGGATGCTTAAGGCGAGCACGAAGTCGAGACGTTCCGTAAGACTGGCGAG
>NZ_JAXOJI010000011.1:0-91393 GCF_036663635.1 Parasphingomonas puruogangriensis
CAGCGATGAATGAGCTCGGTAACGCTGAGAAGCAGGAGGTCGGGCGCTGGGCCAACAACCGGGTGGAGAACAGCCACCTATCGTTTCGACGACGAGAGCGAGCGATGCTCAGGTTCAAGCGAATGAAGACGCTACAGAAGTTCGCCAGCGTGCATGCCAAAGTTCACAACCACTTCAATCTCGAACGCCACCTCATCGACCGCCAGACCTACAAGGAACGTCGCTCAGCCGCGCTGGCTGAGTGGGGCCAAGTCGCGAGCTAGGCCGTCCTGCTCAAAGACCGATATGCATCTTGTGGAGAGCGGTTCGCATTAGACTGACAGCACCGCCAATTGCTATCGAAATCATTCCATTACTTAGGGCTTCGGCTCAAACTAACAGTTAGCCTAACACGACGGGTTTGGGCTGGGTGGCATGGGCCGCGGCGATCGCTACGACGATGGCGATCACGAAAAATTCGTCGTTACGATATGTTCACCCTTCGGCCAGTGCGACGGCGGGGGGCGATGAAGTTATATCGGCAGCGGGAATGGAAGGCGTATTGCGCAACAAATTAAGCTGCACGACGGCGTGTGCGCCCATTGTCTTCGCCGCCCCGGAAATAGTCCGATGAAAAATGCCCAGCTCAATGCTGCAACAACACGTCGAACCGGGGTTCCCAAAGCGCAACGGCAAGGAAGGAAGACTTTCGTCGCGCTCAGCCGGAATGAAGGGGAGCCGAAGACTGGCGCGCTCTTTGGCCGGCAGGTGCCATGTGGGGCACTCGCAACGGCGGGAAAGCGTCAAGGTCTCTGCAACATTCCCCCTGCGGCGTTAACGGCATCGGCGGCGCCGTCCGCATCGCCGGCACGTCTTGCAGTGCCCGCCACCCGCAGCACTGTGGCCGTCTCGGGCTCGGTATCGAGCCAAGTGATCTGGGCCCGCACTCGCCTCGTCGACCCATCGCCGCGCGCGCCGCTCGCTGCGGCATGGTTGACTTAACGGCGCGCTTGCGGTCCTGCTTATAGCGATTAATGCCATCGAGCTTACCGACGTGGCAGGCCGCTAAGCTGCCGCGCGCAGTAATGACGTATGACGGACCAGCGTGTGACTGAGCGGACCAGCTTGAACGAGATTAGCGGCGACGGGCGGTTCGAGCTCCTGGTCAACGCGATCAAGGATTATGCGATCTACCTGCTGGACCGGGAGGGGCGGGTTACCACCTGGAATGCCGGCGCGCAGCGCTTCAAGGGTTATGCGGCCGACGAGATTATCGGGCAGCACTTCTCGCTCTTCTACACCGAACAGGATCGGGCGAGCGGCCTGCCGCAGCGCGCGCTGGATACCGCGGCAGAGTTTGGCACGTTCGAGGCCGAAGGCTGGCGCGTGCGCAAGGATGGCGCGCACTTCTGGACGAGCGTGGTCATCGATCCGGTGTTCGACGCGGCAGGCACGCTGATCGGCTTCGCCAAAGTCACCCGCGACGTCACCGACAAGCGGGCGGCGGAGCGCGCGCTGCTGGAAAGCGAGCAGCGCTTCCGCCTCCTCGTGCAGGGCGTGAAGGATTACGCCATTTACATGCTCGATGCCACGGGGCACGTGACCAATTGGAACCCGGGCGCGCAGGCCATCAAGGGCTATTCCGCCGACGAGATTGTCGGACGCCACTTCTCGACCTTCTATACGGAAGAGGATCGCCAGGCCGGCGAGCCGGAGCGGGCGCTGCGCGTTGCGCTGGAGGCGGGCAAATATGAGGTCGAGGCGTGGCGCGTGCGCAAGGACGGGTCACGGTTCCGCGCCGGGGTGTTGATCGATCCGATCTACGACGAAGCCGGCGCGCTGATCGGCTTCGCCAAGGTCACCCGCGACCTGACCGAGCGCTGGCATGCGTACCAAGAGGTCGAGCGGGCGCGCGAAACCATGGCGCAGGCGCAGAAGATGGAGGCGGTCGGTCGCCTCACGGGCGGCGTTGCGCACGATTTCAACAACCTCCTTACGATTATCCGCTCATCGGCCGATCTGCTGAAGATGCCGTCGCTGAGCCCGGAGAAGCGCGACCGCTATGTCGAGGCGATTTCCGACACGGCGGACCGTGCTGCCGCGCTGACCTCCCAATTGCTCGCTTTCTCCCGACGCCAGCCGTTGAAGCCCGAAATATTCGATGCCGCGGAGCGGGTCGAAAAGATGCGGCACATGATCGAGACCAGCGTCGGCTCGACCATCGTCGTGGCCATCGGCACGGGCGACGAGGCCTTCGTCAATGCCGATCTCAACCAGTTCGAAACGGCCGTGCTCAACCTCGTGATCAACGCGCGCGATGCCATGCCGGCCGGCGGCAAGCTGTCGATCGCGACGCAGGTCGTCCAGGGCGTGCCCGCCGTTCGCGGCCATGGCGCCGCGAGCGGCAGCTTCGTTGCCGTCCGGGTGGCGGACGAAGGCAACGGCATCGCACCGGAAACGCTGGCCAAGATCTTCGAACCGTTCTTCACCACCAAGGGGCTGAACAAGGGCACCGGTTTGGGTCTCAGCCAGGTGCATGGCTTTGCCAAACAGTCGGGCGGCGAGATCGAGGTGCATAGCGAGGTGGGCGTGGGCACCGCCTTCACCCTCTATCTGCCCTTTGCCGCGGCGCATCGGGAGCAGTGTGTCATGCCGCGCACGGTGCGGGATCATCCGCTCACCACCAAGCGTGTGCTGCTGGTCGAGGATAACGAAGCGGTCGGCCAATTTGCCCGCGGGCTGCTCGAGGAACTCGGCCAGATCGTCACCTGGGTGCAAAACGGCGATGCCGCGCTGGAGCAGCTAGGCGTGGCACGCGACAAGATCGATCTCGTCTTCACCGATGTGATCATGCCGGGCATGAACGGGCTGGAGCTCGCCCGGCGGATTGGTGATCGCTGGCCCGATCTCGCTGTCGTTCTGACCACAGGGTATAGCCACGCCCTTGCCGAGGAGAGCGGCCATGGCTTTCCGCTGCTGCGCAAACCCTATTCGGTCGAGGGCCTGATCGGCATATTGGGGTAGTCAAACCCTGCGCGAAATACCGGCAGCAGGATCCGTCATGGCGGCTCAGCAGGTCATTTCGGCATGCCTGAAAGGCCGCTTGCCTGCCGCAAGGCCTGGCCATCGAGCCGGTATCCGTCGAGGAACACGGTTTCGACATGGCGCAGGTTGGTGATGTCTTTCGATACGTCGCCCTCCACGAGGATGATATCTGCCGTCTTGCCCACGGCGATCGATCCGGTTCGATCGGCCATGCCGGTCATCCGCGCCGGCACGATTGTCGCGGTTTGCAGCGCCGCGGCATTGCTCAGCCCGGCCTGCTGGTAGAGTTCCAGTTCACGCACCAGTTCCAGGCCATAGCCGTCGGTGCCCGCGACGATCGGCACGCCGGCCTTGTGCAATCGCCCGACCAGGCCGACCATCTTGGCGAAGCTCTTGCGGAAATCGTCGCGCGTCAGGCCGTCGAACAAGGGATAGCCGCTGATCTTCCAGCCGCGAACCACAGCGGGCGGCGCGACGTCGGTAAACGGCGCATATTCCGGCGAGATCGCGCTGCCGTCCGACGTCATCAGCGGCTCCCATACGGTCAGCGTCGGATCGATGATGGTCTTTCGTTTGGCGAGTTCGGCATAGAAGGCGTTCATCGCCGGTGAATCGAGATCGACGTCCTTGCCGTATTTCGCCGGCCCCTCCAGCCGGGCCGCGGTGTTGGCCTTGTCGACCACTGCCTGCGGCATGGCCTGCATCATGATGAAGTTGATGTGTGTTACCTCGTCATAGCCGGCGCGCACCGCGTCGAGCGGACGCATGCCGGCGGGGACATGGCCATTTACATGCAGCCCCAGCTTGTGCGCTTCGGCGGCGCCGGGCGCGATCCAGGCCGGGGTCATTGAGGTATAGAATTTCACGCCCCACAGGCCCGCGGCCTTGATCTTGTCGACCGCGGCGATCGTTTCCGCTTCCGACGATACGGTCAGCGCGCCCTGCGCGGCGAGTGGGTCCTTGCGATCGATGATCACCGAGATCTTGCCATCGGGCGCGAGCAAGTCGCCGGCCGCGCGGCGTTTGACGATGCTTAGCGCATCCGCGATTTCCGATCCCGGGCTGCGATAATTGGTCATGCCCGTGGCGACGTTCTGCAGCAGCGCCCAATCGTCGCCGACATGCTGGTGCGCGTCCCATAGGCCTGGCGACAGCGTCTTGCCGCGCCCGTCGAGCACCGCCGCGCCTGCCGGCGGCGTGATCGAGCCACCCGCGCCGACCGCCGCGACCTTGCCATCGGCGATCAGCACCGCGCGATCGGGCAGATAGGCGCCGGCGACCGAATCAAACAGCAGCACGTGATCGATCAAGGTCGGCGTGCGGTTGGCGGGGGTCAGGAAGTGGTGCGCGATATCGCGCACCATCGCGGCGGTGGCCTTGTCCTGCACATCTTTCAGGATCGGGCCGGCTTTCTCATATCCCTCGGGCAGGAGCGACATGCCGCCAGCATTGCCAAAATAGCGATTCTGCTCGTCGAGCCATACGGGGGAGGGGGCGAAGCCATAGCCGCGGATCAAGGCGAGCTTGACTGTCTTCGGCCCCGCCGGACCGTCGATCCGGTGCGTTGCGCCGATCGTCAGCGTGGCATGGCCCGTCGGCAGCAGGTCGATGCCCTTCTCGCCCGCCGCGACCAACGCGGCAATGTCATGCTCGGCGGCGAGCCACGGGCCGCCATAGCTGTTGTAGCGTCGGCCGGCGAAGGGCGCGGTGCCGGAATCGATCGCGGTCTGCCAGCGCGCGACGCCGCCGGGATCCACGGTGAAGGTTTCGGTGGCGTCGCCGGAGTCGGTATAGCCGCGGATCGCAATTTCGGTCGGGCGGTGGTCCGGCCCGAGCGTCATGATCTCGTCGGTCTCGGTGATCCAGCCGCGCAGCGACATCGACATGCGATAGGCGATGCGCCCATCGGGCAACGTCCAGGACCAGATGTCGCCATGCTTCCCGGCGATCGAACTGATCGTGTAATGCCGCGCGCCGGCGGGCGCGGTCAGCAACTGTTCTTTCGTCGCGGGTGCCGGCTTGGCGGTCTGCGTCGGTGGCGGGGCGATGGCCGTCGGGGCGGTAGCCGCCAGCAGCGCGCCAAAAATCCAGCTATGCATCAAACGCCCCCCAAGTGATGAAGCGCTAGAGTGGCCAGCCAGCGTCACCAAGGCAAGAGCCGCCGGGCAATTTCATGGGCGTGCCGTTTCAGTCATCGGGGTCGGTAATGGCGGCTATGTCGTTGTTCGATAGACCTGCGCTTTCATCGCGCAGAAACGACAGCAGCGTGTCGATCTCTTCGGGCCCGTATCTTATGTCCATATCGTCGATGTCGATCTGGATAGCGGCACGCTCTTCGGCGGACCACGTCTCCAGCGTTTCGGCGCAGTCGGCCAGCGATCCGCGGGCGACGATGTCGTCGCTCTCGCGCACGGCGGTGCCGGCATCGGCACTTCTGCGAACGGTCGCCGGCTCACTCAACGGGTACGTAGTCATCGCTTGGAATGTCCTTGTATCAGCTCCCGCGGCACGCGCTCACGCGTACCGCGGTCTTGCAACTGCTCGCCGAGCGCATGTCGGCGCGTCGTCATCTTAGACGTCTTCGGCCTGCAGGTTGACGCTCGTTTCCGCCAGCTTGGTCATATATTCGTCGCCACCATAGATCTCCTTGGTGGCATCCTTCAGCTTCTTGGTATCTTCCTTCAGCCCCAGCGCTTTAGCAAAGGCGGCAGCGGTCCCGAATCCGGCGATGCCATAGTGGGTCATGCGCTGATATTGCGCGATGATCATGACGTCGAGCAGCGGGCCCTTCTCGGGCCCCTCTTCGAGCACATGCTTGGTCGCCTCGGCCACCAGGCCCTCCATGCCCTTACAATGCTCCTTCGAGACCTTCTCGTCATTCGCGGCAATCAGTTCCTTCAGCACACTGCTGTGCTTCTCGATGTCCACCTGGGATTTGGTCAGCATCTCTTTCAGCGCGGCGTCGCTGGCTTTCGACGTGATCTTCTTCAGCACCTTTTTCATCTGGTCGTTGGCAGACCAAAGATCCTTCAACTCGTCGGTGTAGATTTCTTTGAGATCTTCCGGTGCGGCCATGGTGGAACGATCCTTCTTCGAGCCCGGGGACGAGATTGCCCTTGGTTGCTCTCAAACCGCCGAACAGCGATCGCCGTTCCCCGCGCGGGGCGGAAATCGGTCGACCACTGAGAATCCGCTTGCGCTTGTCGGGGGGGTCGGCGCCAACGCCGCACTCGAACGGCCGGACAGGGTCGAGCCGGAAAAGAGTCGGATTGAGGGGGTGGCTGGTCTAAGGTGGTTCATGGCCCATAAAGACCTCTGCACCGATTGTGCCGTGCGCGACGAGGCGCTGTGCGGGAGCCTGAACAACGAGGAGTTGGGTGCGCTCAACACGATCGGTCGGCGCCAGCTGGTCGCGCGGGGCGAGACGGTGATCTGGGCGGGCGACGAAAGCATCATTTGCGCCAACCTGCGGTCCGGCGTGCTGAAGATCGTCGCGTCGACATCGGACGGTCGAGAACAGATTGTCGGCCTGCTCTACCCGGCCGATTTTGTCGGCCAGGCCTATGCCGGCCTGGCCGACTTCACCATCACCGCGTTGACCGATGCCGAACTGTGCGTCTTCTCGCGCGCGGCGTTCCAGCGCGTGCTTGAGGATCATGGGCGTATGGAGCGGCTGCTGTTGCAGCGCACGCTGGCGGCGCTCAGCGCCGCGCGTGGCCGCATGCTGTCGCTGGCGCGCAAGTCGGCCGAAGAAAAGATCGCGGACTTCCTGCTGGAAATGGCGCTGCACGCGACGAGCAGCGGGTGCCGGGCCACCCCGGACGGGCCGCTGACCTTCGATCTGCCGCTGACGCGCGGCCAGATCGGCGCCATCCTGGGGCTAACGATCGAGACCGTGAGCCGCCAGATGACGCGGCTCAAGGGGGCCGGGGTGATCGGCCTGCCGGGCGGCCGGGCGATAACCATCTCGGACCGCACTGCCCTGGAGCTTCGCGCGCAGGCTGCCTAGCGCAGTGCGCCGGCGCAGCTTTCAGAAAAGACCGTCCGTGTCGTCACGCCAGTGCGCCGTCGAGTTCGTCACCAGCCGCGCGGCCCAATTGGCTGCTATTCAGAGCCTGTCAGACCGTGTCGGCGGGTTTCTTGCTTGCCGCATTGCGGTCCAGTGCCAGCACGGCGAGCGTGCACACCGCGCCCGACAACAGATAGGCGCCGACCGAGATCAGCCCGAACATGCTGGCCAGCAGCAGCGCCGCCAAGGGTGCGAACGCGGCGCCGATGAACCATGATGCGGTCGCCGTCGTGCCGGAGCCGGTATAGCGATGCTTGGGCGAGAAGCTGCCATTCACCACGCCTGAAGACTGGCCGAACGACAAGCCGAGCAGAATGAAGCCGAGCATCATATAGGTCCATTCGCCGGCCTGGCCTTGGCTGAGCAATTGCGGCGCGAAGCCGCTATAGCCGGCAATCAGCGCGGCCGACACGCCGAGCAACGTCCGGCGGCCGACGCGGTCCGCAATGACGCCCGACATCGTCACGGCGATCAGGCAGACGATCGCGCCGACCAGTTCGATGACCAGAAAGCGGACCGGCGGCTGGCCAGAGGTGAGCACGAACCAGGACAGCGGAAACACCGTGACGAGGTGGAACAGAGCGAAACTCGCCAGCGGTGCGAACGCCCCCAGCACGACCGTCCGTCCCTCTTCGCGAAACAGCGCAACCACCGACGATGGCTGCAACTCGCGGCTTTCGAACAAGTGCTGAAACTCCGGTGTGGAGATCAGTCGCAGGCGTGCGAACAGCGCCACCACGTTGATCACGAACGCGACGAAGAAGGGGAAGCGCCAGCCCCAATCGAGGAAGTCGGGCGTGCTGAGCGCGGTCAGCAGATAGGCGAACACGGCGGCGGCAACGAACAGGCCCACGGGAGCGCCGAGCTGCGGGATCATGGCGAACCAGCCGCGGCGCTCGGGCGGCGCGTTGAGCGACAGCAACGCCGGCAGGCCGTCCCACGTGCCGCCGAGCGCGAAGCCCTGGCCAATACGGAACAGCGCCAGCAGGATCACGGCCAGGCCACCGGCCTGCGCGTGGCTGGGGACGAAGGCGATCGCCGCCGTCGATCCGCCGAGCAGGAACAACGCCGCGGTCAGCTTGACGCCGCGGCCGTGCTTGCGGTCGATCCACATGAAGGCAAGCGCGCCGAACGGCCGCGCCACGAAGGCGAGTGCGAAGATGGCGAACGAATACAACGTGCCGGTCAGCGCGTCGACATAGGGGAAGATGACCGCGGGGAACACAAGGACCGAGGCGAGCGCATAGACGAAGAAGTCGAAGAATTCCGACGATCGTCCGATGATCACGCCGACGGCAATATCGCCTGGGCGGACCTGATGCTCGCGGGCGTTGATCAACTGCGCATCGCGCTCCAGGGGGGTGGAGTTCCCCGGGCCCGGTGTCGTGCCCAATGTCGTGGCTACCATCGCGTTGCGTCCTATCTGCTCAGCCGTTCGTGGCGACGATTGCGGCGGCCCGCCGTGATTAATCAGGGATGCCGACGGCCGCGCTATAGTGATAAACAAACGACAAAACTTTGATCGCGGACAAAGTGCCGCAGTGAATCGGAGGCTAAGCGCCGGCCATGGGCAGAGCAACATCCGATCTTATCCGCAGGGCCGCGCGCCTTTCACTCGTGGCGATCCCGGCATTGCTGGGCGGCTGCAACATGGTGGTGATGAACCCGACCGGCGATATTGCCGTTCAACAGCGCAATCTGATCCTGTTCGCCACCGGCATCATGCTGCTGATTATCGTGCCGGTGATGGTGCTCACCGTGCTGTTCGCGTGGCGCTATCGGCGCGGCAACCCCAACAAGGTCTATGATCCCAATTTCGATCATTCGACCTCGCTGGAGCTGGTGATCTGGGCCTGCCCGCTGCTGATCATCATCGCGCTCAGCGTCGTAACCTGGACCAGCACGCACCTGCTCGATCCGTTCCGGCCGCTCGATCGCCTGGCGCCGGGCCGGCCGGTTGCCGCGAACACCAAGCCGCTGGAGGTGCAGGTCGTCGCCCTCGACTGGAAATGGCTGTTCATCTATCCCGACCAGGGCATCGCCACGGTCAACGAACTGGCGCTTCCGGTCGATGTACCGGTGCATTTCTCGATCACCTCGACGAGCCAGTTCAGCACCTTTTACGCGCCGACCATGGCCGGCATGATCTACGCCATGCCCGGCATGCAATCAGTGCTCAATGCGGTGCTCAACAAGCCCGGCGAGAGCTGGGGCTATTCGGGCAATTATACCGGTCGCGGCCATAGCGACATGCGCTTCAAGCTGCGCGGCATGGCGCCGGCCGATTTCGATCGCTGGGTCGCCGGGGTGAAAGCCAGCAAGCGCGGGGCGCTCGCGCCGGCCAATTACGTGGTGCTGGAAAAGCCCAGCGTGAAGGTGCCGGTGCTGTATTTCGGGTCGGTCATGCCGGGCCTGTTCGATCGCGTGCTCAACCGCTGCGTCGCGCCGGGCACGCCGTGCATGGTCGATGTGATGCGCCGCGATATGGCGCGCAGCGGCGGTGGCATGCCGGGCCGCAGCGCCGCGCCGCTGCAAGGCACCACGCCGACGCCGGCGCTGTTCAAGGCGCCGGAGGACAAGGGCACGGGGCCGAACGTCACCAAACCGGCCAAGCCCGGCGCGCCTGGCGCGCTCAAGCCCGGCGCCCCCGGCGCGCTCAAGCCAGGCGATCCGCGCAATCGCGACATGTCCGCTACGCAGCCTTTCCTCGCCCCCGGTGCGCGTCGCGCCGTGCGGGTCTGATCCCCAACCATCGGGACAATCATGAGCGATCACCTTCTCAAATCGATCTTCGGACGGCTCACCTGGGAATCCTTTCCCCTGCACGAGCCGATCCTGCTGACGACGTTCATCGTCGTCGTGCTGCTGGGGGCCGCTTTGGTCGGCGCGGCGACGTATTTCCGGCTGTGGGGTTATCTGTGGAACGAGTGGTTCACCAGCGTCGATCACAAGCGCATCGGCATCATGTACATCATCCTCGGCATCATCATGCTGCTGCGCGGCTTCTCCGATGCGCTGATGATGCGGGCGCAGCAGGCGGTCGCCTTTGGTGCCAACCAGGGCTATCTGGAGCCGCACCATTACGACCAGATATTCACCGCGCACGGCACGATCATGATCTTCTTCGTGGCCATCCCGCTGGTCGTCGGGCTGGTCAACTTCGTCATGCCGCTACAGATCGGCGCGCGCGACGTGGCCTTCCCGTTCCTCAATAATTTCAGCTTCTGGCTGACCGCGGCGGGCGCCATATTGGTCATGATCTCGCTGTTCGTCGGCGAATTCGCCAGCACCGGCTGGCTCTCTTATGCACCGCTTGCCGGCCTTGCCTACAGCCCGGAAACCGGGGTCGATTACTATCTGTGGGCGCTGCAGATTGCCGGTGTCGGCACGACGCTATCGGCGATCAACATGGTCGCCACCGTGATCAAGATGCGCGCGCCCGGCATGACGATGATGAAGATGCCGGTATTCTGCTGGACGGCATTCTGCTCGAACATCCTCGCCATCGCCATTTTCCCGGCGCTCACCGCCGCTTTCTTCCTGCTCATGCTCGATCGCTATCTCGGCACGCACTTCTTTACCAACGAACTCGGCGGTGCGCCGATGATGTATTGGAACATGGTGTGGATCTGGGGCCATCCCGAGGTCTATGTCCTCGTCCTCCCGGCGTTCGGCATCTATTCCGAAATCACCTCGACCTTCACCGGCAAGCGGCTCTTCGGCTATTCGTCGATGGTCTATGCCACGGTGGTAATCACCATCCTGTCGTATCTCGTCTGGCTGCACCATTTCTTCACCATGGGCGCGGGGCCGAGCGTCAACAGCTTCTTCGGCATCGCCACGATGGTTATCGCCATCCCTACCGGGGCCAAGATCTTCAACTGGCTGTTCACCATGTACCGCGGCGACATCCGCTTCGAACTGCCGATGATGTGGGTCTTGGCGTTCATGCTGACCTTCGTGGTCGGCGGCATGACCGGCGTGCTGCTGGCGATTCCACCGGCCGATTTCGTGCTGCACAATTCGCTGTTCCTGGTGGCCCATTTCCACAATGTGATCATCGGCGGGGTGGTGTTCGGCCTGTTCGCCGGGATGGTCTATTGGTTCCCCAAGGCGTTCGGCTTCAAGCTCGACGACTTCTGGGGCAAGGTCGCCTTCTGGGGCTGGGTGATCGGCTACTGGATCGCCTGGACGCCGATCTACGTTGTCGGGCTGTTGGGCACTACGCGCCGCGTCAGTCATTTCGACGATCCCAGTCTGCAGCCGTATTTCGTCATCGCCGCGATCGGCGCGGTGATCATCCTGATCGGCATTCTCGGCTTCGTGATGAGCATCGTCATGGGCTTCGTGAAGCGCGACCAGCTACGCGATCTGACTGGCGATCCCTGGGATGGCCGCACGCTCGAATGGTCGACCAGCTCGCCGCCTCCGGCCTATAACTTCGCCTTCACGCCGGTGATCCACGATCTCGACGCGTGGTACGACATGAAGAACCGCGGCTATGAGCGGCCGGCGGGGGGCTATCGCCCGATCCATATGCCGCGCAACACCGGCGCCGGCGTCATTCTCGCCGGGCTCGCGCTCAGCCTGGGCTTTGCCATGGTGTGGTACATGTGGTGGCTCGCCGCACTGAGCTTCGCCGGCCTGCTGGTCGTCGCGGTGGGCCATACGTTCAACTTCGCGCGCGATTATTTCATTCCGGCCGAGGAGGTCGCGCTGACCGAGAGCACGCGCCACCAGCCGGCCGTGGGAGCCTGACATGACCGACCACACGCTCCACCAAGGCGACGCCGCGCCGACCTGGCACTCGCCCGAAGACGAGCACGATCATGGCGGCAACGGCGCCACCGTGCTCGGCTTCTGGATCTATCTGATGAGCGACGCGCTGATCTTCGCGTCCTTGTTTGCGATGTTCGGCGTGGTCAGGACCAGTTACGCCGGCGGGCCCATGCCGCACGAGATCTTCGATCTGCCGCTCGTCGCGCTCAACACCGCGCTGCTGCTGGCCTCGTCGATCACCTTTGGCGAGGCCATGCCGCACATGGAGGCCGGGCGGGTCGGCCCGACCCGCTTCTGGCTCGCCGTCACCGGCCTGCTTGGCGCGGCGTTCGTCGGCGTCGAACTGTACGAATTCTCGCACTTGATCGCCGAAGGCGCCACCGCGCAGCGCAGCGCCTTCCTCTCGGCCTTCTTCACGTTGGTCGGCACCCACGGCGCGCACGTCACGGTCGGGCTGCTGTGGATCGGGGTGCTGCTCGTGCAGCTCGGGCAACACGGGCTCAGCCAACCGATGAAGCGCCGGCTGATCTGCCTGTCGATGTTCTGGCATTTCCTCGACATCATCTGGATCGGTGTCTTCACCTTCGTCTATCTGTTTGGAGCCATCCGGTGAGCCAGCCCTCGATCGCGCAAGACGCCGCCCACAACCAGGAGACGCCGGCGCATAGCCGGCGCGGGTATCGCGTGGGGACGATCCTTTCGATCATCCTGACGATCGTGCCGTTCTGGCTGGTCATGTCCGGCGCAGTGCAAGACGGGCAGACGACGGCCTTGCTGATCTTCGCCATGGGCTTCGTCCAGATCATCGTCCACGTCTTGTGCTTCCTGCACCTCGACACCCGCTCCGAAGGCGGCTGGACGCTGCTCGCCTTCCTGTTCACCACGGTGATCGTGGTGCTGACGATCGCCGGGTCGATCTGGGTGATGTACCACCTCAACACCAACATGATGCCGATGCCCGGCAACATGACCGGCTCGATGTAGCGGCCGGCGCCCCTCGCGCGGGGCGCCATTGCTACCGATGCACCATAGAAATCCGGCCAATGTCCATGATGAAAGCCGCCGTGGCGCGGGAATTCCGTCAGCCTCTGTCGATCGAGGACGTGCCCATCCCCGCGCCCGGCCCGGGCGAGGTGCTGGTCAAGATCGAGGCGACCGGCGTGTGCCATACCGATATCCACGCGATCGACGGGGATTGGCCGGTTGCTCCGATCATGCCGCTCATCCCCGGCCATGAGGGCGTCGGCTATGTCGCGGCGGTCGGCAGCGGCGTGACCGATCTGAAAGAAGGCGACGCTGTCGGGATCCCCTGGTTGCACGACGCCTGCGGCCAGTGCGAATATTGCCGGAGCGGCTGGGAAACGTTGTGCGAACGCCAGAACAATAGCGGCTACAGCGTCAACGGCACCTATGCCGAATATGCCATCGCCAACGCCGCCTATGTCGGCCATCTGCCCGCCAATCCCGACTTCGTCGCGCTGGCGCCGATCCTGTGCGCGGGCGTCACCACCTATAAGGGGTTGAAGGAAACCGAGGCCCGCGCTGGCGAATGGGTGGTGATCTCCGGCATTGGTGGCCTGGGCCATGTCGCCATCCAATATGCCAAGGCGATGGGCCTGCATGTCGCCGCGCTGGATGTCGCGGAAAACAAGTTGGCGCTCGCGCGCAGCCTGGGGGCCGACGTCACGGCGAATTGCGCTACCGAGGACGCCGCGGCCAAGGTGATCGCGGCGACCGGGGGCGGCGCGCATGGCGTACTGGTCACGGCGGTGTCCCCGGCCGCGTTCGGCCAGGCGATTGCCTGCGCCCGCCGGCGTGGCACAGTGGCGCTGGTCGGGCTGCCGGCGGGCGCGTTTCCGACGCCGATCTTCGACGTCGTGCTCAAGCGCATCACCGTGCGCGGGTCGATCGTCGGCACGCGCCGCGACCTGGCCGAGGCATTGGCCTTCGCCGCCGAGGGCAAGGTGCGCGCGACCGTGACGGTCGAGCCGCTCGATCAGGTCAACGCCGTGCTCGATCGACTGCGGCAGGGCAAGGTCGATGGCCGGATCGTCCTGCGCCCCTGACGCCAAACGGCGCGGCCATTCGACCGTGACGTCGCGCGCGCCGCGCCGCTCGCGTCCACTGCCGGCTTACCCATTGGACCGCGCGGGTTTTCTTCCTATATACCGCTTGGTATGAATACGGTTTGCTCACCCATTGCCACCAAAGGTCGGCCGCGCGAATTCGATCTCGACGATGCGCTGGCGGCGGCGTTGCGCGTCTTCTGGCAACATGGCTATGAAGCCGCGTCGATGAGCGACCTGACCGCGGCGATGGGCATCACCAAGCCCAGCCTGTACGCCGCCTTCGGCAATAAGGAAGCCTTGTTCCACAAGGCGCTCGATCTCTACGAGCGCGAGAAGCTGGCCTATATGGGCGCGGCGTTGGAAGCGCCGACCGCCCGCGGCGTGGCCGAGCGGCTGTTCGAGGGCGCGCTGCAGATGCAGATGAGCACTTGCGATCCCAAGGGCTGTCTCGGCGTGATCAGCAGCGTCGCCTGCGGTGCCGAAGCCGAGCCGATCAAGGCCGAAGTGGTCAAACGCCGCGCCTCCTCGGAAGCGGCCCTGGTGGCGCGCTTCGAACAGGCCAAGGCGGCCGGCGAATTGCCCGAGGGTATGGAGGCCGCGGCGTTGGTCAAATATCTCATCACACTGATGCAGGGGCTGGCGCTGCAGGGCGGCTCCGGCGCGACATGCGAGGAACTGCAGCAATTGGTCGCCACTACCATGGCGGTATGGCCGACCAAATAGGCTGGCGTGCATTTGTCGCCGACTAAAATACCGAGCGTTATAGAAAGCTGTTGACGGCCCGCCCGGCGCTTAATATACCGCCTGGTATGGAAGCCGGGCCAGCCCGTCTCCCCACATATTTATCCGGTATCGACGGCAGGTGCGGCGCACCCGCCGATCGTGGCCGACTACGCTTCCCGGTTGGGAGGGGGCTCGCGCGTGCGGGCGTCCGATCGATCGCCTGCCGTTCTACGAAGGGAACGTCCGATGGCTTATCTGGATCTCGACAATATGTTTCCGGCGCCGGCCCGCAGCCGCACCGAACGCGCCACGGCGGCCACGCCGCTGCCCGGCTTCACCGCGCTGGAATGGAGCGTGATCGCGCTGGCCAAGAACGATACGTTGGCCAGCCTGGCCACGCCCGGCCGGCTATCGCGCGCGCTGGGTGGCGTGTTCGGGCTCAGCACGGCATCGCGCCTGGCCGATCCCAAGCTGGAAGCATTGCGGCGGTTGTCGGTCCATGCCTGGCGCCGCGGCTTTGCGCTGCCGATGACGGAGATCAACCGCTTCATCGCCGCCGGTTTTGCCGAGGCGCAGATCGAGACGCTGGTCACCAGCATTACCGGGCAGCGCATCGGGTCGAAAGGCCGCTGGGCCTAATAGCTGCCGGTACGGATCGTAGGGCGAAGACGCCACCTGCGACATAGATCGGTTCGTCTGCCGCAGCCAAAAAAGGGGCAGGCCGGGAGAACCCGGCCTGCCCCTTTCTCGTTAGATTAGAAGTGCGTGACGATGCCGAGCGACGGACGCAGCGAGTGCGCGCTGCCGAAGGTGCTCATTTCGCCGCGCAGACGCACGCCGGCATTGCCGGTGACGCCGCCGAGGCCGATATCCTTCGGGCCGACTTCGAAGCCGATGCCGTAGGTCATGGCGTCGTAATCCGGGCTGTTCTTGCCAAAGCGGTCGAAATTGACCCACTGATAGCCGACCTTGCCGTAGATCATGCCGCTATCGCCAGCGCGGAAACCGAACCGGCCTGCTGCGCCATATTCCCAATCGATATCGCCCGAAACGCCCTTGGCGACGTTACCTTCGGCGCCGACGAACACTGGGCCGAGCGGCACGTTGACGCCGGCCACGCCGGTCACTTCCCAGCCGTCGAGACGCTTGCCGTTGGCGAGCTGCGGGATGCCAGCCTTGTTCTGCTCGCTGTCGAACGACTGCCACGTGCCCATCACGCCGACATAGGGTTCGATGCCGAACGCCTTGGTGCCGTCGGGCGCGGTTGCTTCGGTCGTGTCGATCGAGGCATCCTGCGCGAACGCGGGAACGGCCAGGGTCACGGCTGCAACGGCAGCCGCGAGGGAAAACATACGCATAATAAACCTCATTCCTTGGTAATCAGACGGTCGTCCCCGCTATGGGGTCGAGCGACCGAGGCCCGTAGAACAGCTGCCGCTCGACTTAGTTGCCCTTTTTGGTTCCCTCGGCCGGGCTAATTAATTTGTGTTGCAATGCAGCAACTGTTTCTGTCGCTGCGATGAACGAAACGTTGAAATGCGCCATCGCTGCGTGCTGGACAGCCGGGGCGGGTGGTATAAACAGCGCGGCATCGCTGTGATCAGGGTCGTCTAGGCCCGGGCCGGCGACGCCCTGAATGGAGTGCGCACGTGCCGGCAAGCAGCCCTTTCATCGCGGTCGACTGGGGCACCACCAATCGCCGCGCCTTCGTGATCGATAATGGCGTCGTCATGCAGACCGAACGCGATACGCGTGGCGCCGCAGCGGTGGCCCAAGCCGAATATCCCGCAGAGGTCGCCGGCATCCGGGCCCGGCTCGGCGATCTGCCGATGCTGCTGGCCGGGATGGTCGGATCGACGATCGGCTGGCGCGACGTGCCATATGTCGCAGCACCCGCCGGGCTTGATGCGCTGGCCGGGGCACTGGCATGGATCGACGATCGCACGGCGATCGTGCCGGGGCTGGTCTACCGCGCTGGCGCGCGCGCCGATGTAATGCGCGGCGAGGAAGTACAGTTGCTCGGCGCCGCCGCAGCGGGAATGACGCCGGACACCGCCTTGCTGTGCCAGCCGGGCACGCATTGCAAATGGGCGTTGCTCGAAGACACGCGGATCACCAGTTTCGTGACCGCGATGACCGGCGAATTGTTCGCCTTGTTGCGCGGTGGCGGGCTGCTTGCCCGGCAGCTCGGCGGCGCAGTGACCGACGGTGCTGCGTTCCAGGATGGCGTGACGGAAGGCGCGAAGCGCGATCTCGCCGCCAGCCTGTTCGGTATCCGCGCCAGCGGCGTGCTCGGCCTGCGGGACGACGCCGATGCGGCGTCCTACGCCAGCGGCGTGCTGATCGGCAGCGATGTCGCGGCGCGGCTGGCCGAGCATACCGGGCAGGCCGTCCATATCCTCGCCGATCCCGGGCTCGGCGCGCTCTACGCCGCCGCCGTAACCGCGCTCGGCGGCACTGCCACGATCATCGACAGTCACGGCGCCTTCGTCGCCGGCATCACACGCCTTCGGGAGCTTTCCGCATGACCCATCTCGCCGCCTTCGACGCCGCCTTTGCGCAACTGCCGCTGATCGCCATCCTGCGCGGCGTGCGCCCGGATGAGGTTGTGGGCGTCGGCGAGGCGCTGGTCGGTGCCGGTTTCACGATCATCGAAGTGCCGCTCAATTCGCCCGAGCCGTTCGAGGGCATTGCGCGGCTGGCCAAGGCGGTCGCGGGTCGCGCGGTGGTGGGCGCGGGGACGGTCTTGCAGGTCGAGGACGTCGCCCGCGTCGAGGCGGCGGGGGGCACGCTGATCATCTCGCCCAACGCCAACACCGCGGTGATCGCCGAGGCGGCGGGGCGCGGGCTGGTGTCGCTGCCGGGCATCGCCACGCCGACCGAGGCATTCGCCGCGCTCGAGGCGGGCGCTGCCGCGCTGAAACTGTTCCCGGCCGAGGCCGCCAGCCCGGGCGTGTTGAAGGCGATGCGCGCGGTGCTGCCCAAGACGGTGCGGATGTTGCCGGTCGGCGGGATCGCGCCGCAGACGATGGCGCCGTGGCTGGCCGCCGGCGCGGCCGGGTTTGGGCTCGGCGGCGCGCTGTATGCCGCCGGCATGTCGGCCGACGAGGTTGGCAAGAGGGCGGCCGATTTCGTGGCGTCGCTGAAGCGGATCGCGACGCCGGCGTAGCCAATCCCTTGTCCTCAGGCGTTCTCCGGCGAAGGGCAGGGCCCAGGCGCGATGGTACAGGGTACGTTGCGCAGCGCTCGAATACCAACGTGGCGCGACTGGGCCCCGGCCTTCGCCGGGGAGCGAGGCTGGGAACGTAAAATGGGAAGGGGAGGCTCAGGCCTTCTTAGGCTTAGTCGGCTTTGGGTCCTCGGTGAACATCTTCACCTTGACCGGTAGGTCCTTGCCCTTGGTGCGGCGCGACGGCACCTGCACCGGATGCTTCTTCTTCCATTCGGCCCAGGTCATCGGGCCGTCGGGCGTATCGATCATCTGCTCGTCGATGGACATGCTCGTTCCTAGCAATTGTGCCGGCTGAACGCGTCAGCCCGCAATCGGTTCGTGGCGCCGGCCGGCCTCATTGATGCGCATAGCTTGCGGCATAGCTCACCGGAAAGCTGACGGAGCGAGCGATGAAGCAAACGCGGTGGATATCGTCATGCAACGCGTCCGCCCCAGCCTGATCGGTGCCGGCGGCCAGCACGATATGCGGCCTGAGCGTGGCGCCAAGAAACCGGCCGGCGCCATCCGCCATGCTCTCGCCGATGCCGATCGGAACGTCGCGATACGCCATGACGACGATACCGGCGACGCTGGCATAATGAAGATACCACAGCATGTGGCAGGCCGCGAGGCTGGCCAGCAGCAGATCCTCGGGATTGTGCAGCGTCGGATCGCCACCCAGCAGCGGATCGTTCGAGCAGGCGATCGGCGGCTTGCCCGGCGTGGCGACGGTCCAGCTGCGGTCATAGCTGCGATAGCTGCGCGTGCCATCGCCGCGATTGCCGGTCCATTCGATCCGGCTGGTATAGTCATGCTGTGCCATGGCTGCGTTTTCCGCCACCGGCCGGGGGGCGTCAAGATCAGCGCCGATAGCGCCGCCGGGCGACGCGCGCGCGGCCGAGCAGGCGCGACATGACGAGATCGTCGAACCCATTATGGCCGAGCCCGAGATGGTCGGGCCGCGCCGCGACCGCATCCTGCAGCCCGATCGTGCCACGGCGCAGCGCATAGCGGCTGGCCAGCCCCCAGCGACGCGCGGTTTCCCAGCGGATCAGCCGCCGGCTTTCGATATCCACGTCGTGCGTCTCGAAAAAGTGCGCCTGCAGCCGCGCCAGTGCCTGGCCCAGCCGCAGCAAAGTCGCGCCGTCTGGAACCGGCACGTCATGCATCATGTGGCGGACGATCAGATCCGCCATCTCTTGCGCCTCATCGCCGAACGGCGCGCGATAGGCGTCCGCCAGCACGATGGCGGCACTGGCGCACATCGTGTCGGCATAACGTTGCGAGGCGCCGCCCGCGTGCCGGCGATAGACGACCAGCGGCGTATCGAGCCGCGCCACCCGGCCCTGGCGCGCCATGCGGTGATAGAGATCGAAATCCTCGGCATAGAGCCGCTGGGGATCCGTGAACGGGTCGCTCGCCGCCGCGGCGCGCACCATTACCGACGACCAGACCAGGGGATTTTCGATCAGCATCAGCCATTCGATCAGCGCCGGCGTGGTATGGCCGGTGCGCGTAGGCGGGCTGACCACGCCATCGTCGAGATAGGCCGCCGCGGTACCGAGCACGACGGTATCGGGATGCGCCTCGAGATAGGCGACCTGGGCGGCGAATCGTTCGGGCAGGCACAGATCGTCCTGGTCGAGCCCGGCAAGATAGCGGCCGCGCGCGTGCGTCACCGCGCAGTTGCGCGTGCGCACCGGGCCCTGGTTGACCGGACTTTCGATGATGCGGAAGCGCGGATCCTGGATCGCGCGGAGCACGTTGCGCGTGTCGTCGGTCGAGCAATCATCGACGATCAGGACTTCGAAGTCGGCGAAGGTCTGCGCTTGCAGGCTGGCGATCGTCTCGGGCAGGAAGGCGGCGCCGTTATACGCCGCCATGATCACGCTGACGACGGGCGTGGTCATCCCGCAGCCTGGCGCCGTGGCGCGGCGCTATCGGCGTTTTGCCGGTCGAGAATCTGATCGACGATCATTTGGCCGACCGCATTCTGCCACAGCCACAGCCCGTTGGCCTGGCCGGAAAAGCTCGCCTCGCCGCCCAGCGCACCCCATGGCACGAAGCCGGCGGCCAGCCCGATGCCGTACAGCCCCGAGATCGGCGCATCCTGCGCATCGACCACGCGACAGTGCTGGTCGACCATCGGCCGGCCCTTCGCCGCGGCGAGCGTGATCGGCTTGCCGCGGATGCCCCGCACCGGCAGTGCGTGCGGGCGATAGCCGAGCGCCGCGATGACCATATCGGCATCGGCCAGATAGGCGCGGGCCGCGGCATCGTCGGGGCCCGCGATATGGTGCGTGTGCAGCCGCGGGTCGGGCACGCGGCCATCCACGCCAAGCATTCGCAGCACGAGATCGCGCGCCTCGAGCCGGAAACCGGCCAGGCGGTAGACGAAGCCGCTGACCGGGCAGATGTCCTGCGCATCGAAATCGCTGAACCCTTCGGCCGCAGCCGCTTCGACCGAGGGGTAGAAGGGGCGCAAGGGACGGCGATGGAGCAGCGTGATGCCGCCGGCGCCGAATGGCAGGGCAGGGGTCTGTTTGAGGATCAATGCGATCGTGGTCAGCGCGCTGGTCGAGCCGCCGATCACCACGATCTTGGGATTGCGCTTCCCCGCCAGCAGGTCGGCGAGCTTGGCATAGCCGCCGAGCGCGAGCACGTCGTCCGACTGGAGCAATTTACCGCCGGCCTGGGCAAGCAATGATTCGCCCGCGACAAGCTGCGTGCTGAGCCGGTCGAGTGGCTGATGCCCGCCGGTGGCGATCACCACGTCATGCGAGAGTTGCTCGACTTCCGCGCCGTCGCGGCATCGCCGCAGCCGCGTCGACCACAGGCCGGCCGGCGTACGGCGGGTGCCGAGCGCCTCATGCCCGGTCAGGATCGTGCCGCCATTGGCGCGGACGAGATCGCCCAGCCGGTCGCCGGTGGCGCGCAGCAGTGGGCCGGCCTCGACTAAGGGAACGCCCAGCGCATCGGTATAGCGCGCCACAGCGCGGCCGGCGGGATGATCGGCGACTTGCGCCAACTCGGCATAGGGATTGTCCTTCACCGCGCTCAGGAAGGTGATCGCCGTGCTATCGGAAGTGATGGCATAGCCGCCAAGCCGGCCGCCGCCGATGCCGTCGTCCCGCTCGACCATCACCAGGCCGCGGGCAAAATCGGCCAACTGTCCTCGCTTACTTGCCGCGGTGAGCAAGGCCGTGCCGGCCGGGCCGCCGCCGACGATCAGCGTCTCGGCGATCGGGCGGGCGCGGGCCGTGGCGGGCGCGCGCGCCGTTTCGGCGGTGCAAGCCGCGGTGAACAGGCTGGCGATCGTGCTGGCGTCGGCCGGACTCATCGCATCGGTGATCGGCAAGGACATCAGGCGCGCGGCGACGTCGTCGGCAACCGGGGTGGGCTCGATCATCGCCTCGGCCTGGAACAAGGGCTGTTCGCCCAGATGCGGGCTGAAATAGCGGCCGGTGCCGACGCCCTGTGCGGCGAGCCGCGCGGCGATCGCCTCCCGCCGTGCCGCCAGCGTCGGCGGGAGCAGCACCGGCATGAACTGCATCGCACGGCGGCGGCCCTGCACGGCCTGGCATGCGTCGGCGCGCAGGCCGGCGCGATAGGCTGCTTCTATGGCCGACCGCGCATCGCAGATCGTCTCGATCTCGGCCAGCTTGGCTTGCGCCAGCACCGCGGTGATCTCGGGCAGCTTGGCGTTGAGCCCGGGCAGGGTCGCGCTGCGGCTGCCGTCGAAGCCGAAATTGATCATCGCGCGCAGCGTCGCGATCATGCCGGTGTCGCCGCTATGCACCAGCCCACCCTCGGCCACTGCGAAGGTCTTGGTCGCGTGCATCGAATAGACCACCGCGAACGGCGCCTGCTGGCCAAAGCCAAGCCCGGCGCCGTCGATCGTGCCGAGCGAGGAAGCGGCGTCGATCACCACGCCGATATCGTGACGGCGCTGCAACCAGGCATAGCGGTCGAGATCGATCGCATTGCCGAACGTTGCATAGGGCACCAGACAGGCGATTTGCGCGCCATGTTGGTGCAACAGCCGTTCCTCGGCGCGCGCGCAGGCGCCCCAATCGCCCGGATCGATATCGCAGATCAGCGGCGTCAGGCCGGCCCACAATGCCGCCTGACCCGTTGCGGCAAATGTCAGCGCCGGCATCAGCGCCAGCCCAGCCGGGCGCGACACGGTGCGCGCGGCGTGCCGGATCGCCACCATCAGCCCGAGCGTCGCATTGGCCACCGCCAAGCTCGCGCCATGCCCGCCGAATAGGGCGTCCGTCACGTCGCGCTCGAACGCCTGAATCTCGGCGCCGTTATTGCTGAACACCCCGGACGCCTCGATCCGCCGCAGCGCATCGGCATGCTCGCTGAGGCGCGGCGGGTTGGGGACGATAAGGGGATAACGCATGACCGCCAATGTGCACTGCGCGCGCTAAAAAAAGGTTAGCGGGCGCACGGTGCCACTTATTAATAAGGGGTGCTGATCAGGGCCTTGAATAAGTTGATAGAAAGCAATTCTTGCAGAGAATAGCTTCTATTAAAATTCCGCTGGGACGTGTCGGACAAGTTGAACGATACATGTCGATCGCTGCCGGACCTTAGCCATTTGATACTGTGCCGCTTGGGTAATGGAGTTGCTAGCGCAGGCGATTTGTTAGTCGGCAACTTGCTTACGGCGAAAGTTCCGAGACAGGCGAATGCGAGGCATGGGCGCCATCTGTCGATACGGGCGAAGCGAACGGCTGGCCCGCGGCGTGGACGGCGGGTCGCTTGCCGCCAAGTCCCTCCGCGAAGTCATTGCCCAACGCCCCGACTTCGCGCTAGGCGCGGGAAGAATTCTATCCGGCGTTGGAGGAATATCGCTTTGGCGACGGCACGGCGATTTTCACAATGCAGCGGGTAGTTGCTGGGCTATAGGGCTGGCGCACATGCCGGTGCGGATGCCGCCATGGCGGGAATTTAGCGTCGGGCGTTTGCCAGTCTCGGCAGTTTGTACGGTGGAGGAAGTGTGAAAGGTATCATTCTGGCGGGCGGCTCGGGTACGCGTCTGTATCCCGCCACCCTGGCGATTTCGAAGCAATTGTTGCCGATCTACGACAAACCGATGATCTACTATCCGCTCGGCGTGCTGATGTTGTCGGATATTCGCGAGATCCTCATCATCTCCACTCCGCGCGATCTGCCCTCGTTCGAAGCCCTGCTTGGCGATGGCAGCACGCTAGGGCTCAAGCTGAGCTATGCCGTGCAGGATGAGCCTCGCGGGCTGGCCGAGGCGTTCCTGATCGGACGCGAGTTCGTCGGCACCGACAGCGTGGCCTTGGTGCTCGGTGATAATATCTTTCACGGCGCCGCCTTGCCCGAAAAGTTCCAGCGCGCGGCGGAACGGCCTTCCGGCGCCACCGTGTTCGCCTATTCGGTCGAGGATCCCGAGCGTTACGGCGTGGTCGCGTTCAACCGCGACGGCCGCGCGACCTCGATCGAGGAAAAGCCCACCCGGCCCAAATCGAACTGGGCGGTTACCGGGCTGTATTTCTACGACAACGACGTGTTGGATATCGCCGCCAAAGTGCAGCCATCGCCGCGCGGCGAGCTGGAAATCACCGACATCAACAATGCCTATCTCGAACGCGGCGATCTGCATGTCGAGCGGCTCGGTCGCGGCTATGCCTGGCTCGACACCGGCACGCACGACAGTTTGCATGATGCATCGTCGTTCGTGCGCACGATAGAACATCGCCAGGGGTACAAGATCATGTGCCTCGAGGAGATCGCGCTCGAACGGGGCTTCATCGATGCCGCGGCGGCGATCGCCTGCGCCGACCGTCTGGGCAAGACTCCGTATGCCACCTATTTACGCCGGCGGGTCTCGGAGATCGTCGATGGTTGAGGTTCGCCCGCTTGGGCTCGAGGGTGTTGCCGAGCTTACCGCACGTCGCTTTGGCGATCCGCGGGGCTGGTTCACCGAGACATGGAATGTGGCGGCGTTTGCCGAGGCTGGGCTGGATCACGTCTGGATCCAGGACAATCATGCCTATTCCGCCCAGGCCGGCGTGGTCCGCGGGCTGCATTTCCAGCAACATCCGTTCGCGCAGGCGAAAATGGTGCGGGTGGTGCGGGGTTCGGTGTTCGATGTCGCGGTCGATATTCGCGCTGGCTCGCCAGATTTCGGCAAGTGGGTCGGCCTGACGCTCACGGCGGAGCAGGGCAACCAGATCCTCGTGCCCCGCGGCTTTGCCCATGGCTATATGACGCTCGAACCCGATACCGAGGTCGTTTATAAGGTCGACGGCCGCTATTCGCCGGCGCACGAGCGCGCCATTGCTTGGAACGACCCGGCGATCGGGATCGACTGGCCGGCGGTCGGCGAGGTCATGCTCGCCGACAAGGATCGCGCGGCGCCATTGCTCGCCGATGCCGATATCGGGGAGACGCCGCAATGACTCGCATGCCCAACATCCTGGTCACCGGCGGCGCGGGCTTTATCGGCTCGGCCGTATGCCGCCATCTCGTCGCTAACAAGCGCGCGCGCGTGGTCAATCTCGATAGCCTGACCTATGCCGGCAACCTCGCGTCGTTGCGCGCCGTCGAGCATGATGAACACTATTTTTTCGCGCACGTCGACATCCTCGATGCCGAGGCGGTGGGCGCCGTGCTCCGGGCGCACGATATCGATATCGTCATGCATCTGGCGGCGGAAAGCCATGTCGATCGCTCGATCGACGGCCCGGGCGCGTTCATCGAGACCAATGTCGTCGGCACGTTCCGCTTGCTGTCGGCAGCACTCGATTATTTCCGCACGCTCGTGGGCGAAAAGCGCGCCGGCTTCCGCTTCCACCATATCTCCACCGACGAAGTATTCGGCGATCTGCCGTTCGACAGCGGCGTGTTCACCGAAACCACGCCTTATGCGCCGTCTTCGCCTTATTCGGCATCCAAGGCGGCATCGGACCATCTGGTCCGTGCGTGGCATGAAACGTATGGCCTGCCGGTCGTGCTGTCGAACTGCTCGAACAATTACGGGCCGTTCCACTTCCCGGAAAAGCTCATTCCGTTGGTCATCCTCAACGCGCTCGATGGGCAGTCGCTGCCGATCTACGGCGCGGGCAACAACGTGCGCGATTGGCTGTTCGTCGACGATCACGCCCGTGCGCTCGAATTGGTCGCGACCAAGGGCGCGATCGGCGAAAGCTACAATATCGGAGGCCGCGCCGAGCGCACCAATCTGCAGGTGGTCGAGGCGATTTGCGATACGCTCGATCGTGCGCGGCCGCGCGCCGATGGCACATCGTACCGCGCGCAAATCGTGTTCGTGTCCGATCGGCCTGGCCATGATCGGCGCTATGCGATCGATCCGAGCAAAATCGAGCGCGAGCTCGGCTGGCAGGCGCAAGAAAGCTTTGATACCGGCTTGGCCAAGACGGTCGATTGGTATCTTGCCAATGACTGGTGGTGGCAGCCGCTACGCGCCGAGCGTTATGCCGGCGAACGACTGGGACAGGCGGCGAAATGAAGCTGCTGGTCACCGGCGGTAGTGGCCAATTGGTCCAGAGCCTGATCGCGCGCGCTGGCGACGGTATCAAGATCCACCGCGCGATGCGGCCCGATTTCGACATGGCGCAACCGGAAACGCTGGCCGCCATGATCGATCGCATCGCGCCGGATGCCTTGGTCAACGCTGCCGCGTATACCGCGGTCGATGCGGCCGAGCAGGCAGTCGCCGATGCCTTTGCCGTCAACGCCACCGCGCCGGGCGTGATCGCCCAAATCGCCGCGGTGCGCAGCCTGCCGCTGGTGCATATCTCGACCGATTACGTGTTCAACGGGCAGACCGGCGCGCCGTACCGCGAAGACTCGCCGACCGCGCCGCCCAACGTCTATGGCGCGTCGAAACTGGCCGGCGAACAGGCCGTGCAGGCGGCCGGGGACGATCACCTGATCCTGCGCACTGCCTGGGTGTACAGCCCATTTGGCAAGAATTTCCTGCTGACGATGCTGCGTCTGGCCGAAACGCGCGATGCGATCGACGTCGTCGCTGATCAGGTCGGCAACCCGACCTCGGCGCTGGACCTCGCGGACGGCGTGTTCGCGGCGCTGGCCGTGCGCCTCGATTCCGGCCGCTTCCCCGTCTCGCTGGCGCATTTCGCCGGCACCGGCAGCACCACTTGGTGCGATTTTGCGCGCCACATCATGGCGTCCAGCGCGGCCGCCGGCGGCCCCGATGCCACGATTCGCGCGATCGACACAGCCGCTTATCCCACGCCGGCGGCACGTCCGGCAGACAGCCGCCTGGACTGCACGCTGTTCGCCAGAATCTTTGGCCATGCCCCGCCGCCGTGGCAAAGTTCCGCGACGGCCGTCGTCCAGCACTATCTCGGCGGGCAACGAGCCGCCTAGGGGCGGCGTGCCGCGCGGGATGTAACGGTCGATGGCCGGGGGCGACGGGTTGCGGGCTTGCCGGGATGACTGTAGGCCTGCCGCCTCGCACGGGTCGGATCGGAAGTGTTGCAGGGAAAATGTATGGCTTCGAGTTGCTCCATGGACCGAATGGCATTCGGATTGGTCGCCAAATTCGCAATGGTTGGGGCAGCTAAGCCATAGCCCGATTAGTCAGGAACATTCAGCATGCGCGCGCGCTGTAGGGGCAGCGAGCTCGGCAGGCTGATTAGCCGGCAGGTTGGGGCGGGCCAATCTGACGACGGCTTTTCCCTCGATCCACCCTCAACCCCCCGATATTCACTGTAGGATTCCCCGATGTCGAGCAGCGCGCCCAGTGGCCCTACAAATTTGCCCGTGAACCGCGAACCGTCGCGCGATCTCGTGGCGCAGACGGCGGGCGTCGGCGCCGGAAGTGACGGCACGGGGCAGGGTGGACGCGAATTGTCGCTCGGCCTGCTGTGGCGCGTGTTGTTCGAATGGCGCTGGCTCATCCTGGCGGCGACCGGCGTCGGCATTGCCGCGGCCGTACTGATTACGCTGCTGACCCCGTTGAAATACCAGTCAGTGGCGACGATCGAATTGATGCCGCCCGAGGTTGAAGTGATGGCGGGGGAAGCTGAAAAGAGCGGTCGTCAGACCGCATCAAGCAGTGGCGCGAATTTCGTCGGCACTCAGCTTGGTCTGTTGACCAGCCGAGCGCTGGCTGAGCGCGTGGCGCAGGATCTCAATCTTGCCAGCAACCCGGCGATCGTCGGGACGGGCACGAATCGTGCGAGCAATATGGCTATAGCGACTGGAGTCGTGCGCTCCGGCACTACGGTGCAGCTGCAGCCGCAGAGCCAGTTGGTCAAAATCTCCTTTGTCGGCCGGGACCCGCAGTTGGCGGCGCGGATAGTCAACGGCATCACTGATGCTTATGTCGCAAGCAATCTTGAACGGCGGTATCAATCATCGTCGTATGCGCGTGAGTTTCTGCAACGCCAGATCGCCAATACGCGGCGTGACCTTGAAAACTCCGAACGGCAGCTGACGGCCTATGCCCAGCAACAGGGGCTGATTTCGACCGGCAGCGGTGAGGCATCGGGCGATACCAATTCGCTGACCGGTAGTACGCTGGTGTCGCTCAACGCTGCGCTCGCGACGACCCAAGCCCGGCGGATCGCCGCCGAGCAGCGCTATCGCGAAGCCGCAGCCGGTGGCGCCACCACCGAAGGAAGCGCCAATGCGGCGGGATTGCGCGCGCAGATTGCCGGGCTGAATTCCGAATATCAGCAAAAGCTGCAGGAATTCCGTCCTGATTATCCCGATATGGTGGCGCTGAAGGCGCGCATCGACGCTCTGCGCGCGTCTGTGGTCAGCGAAACGCGCAGCGCGAAATCGGACCGTTTGGGCACCTTGCGAGAGGAATTCCGTGCCGCACAGGGCGAAGAAAACCGGTTGCGCGCGCAGGTCGCGGGGCTCAGCTCGTCGGTACTCGACCAGCGTGGCCGGCGCATTCGCTATACCATTTTGCAGCGCGACGTAGATACCAACCGTACGCTGTATGACGGGTTGTTGCAGCGTTATAAGGAGATCGGTGTCTCCAGCGGCATCGGTACTGCCGTCGCCTCGGTCGTCGATCGCGGCCAGGTGCCCAGTGGTGCGTTCTCGCCCAATCTGGCACTGAACATCATGATCGGCGCCGCACTGGGCTTTGCGCTGGGCATGCTAGCGGCGATCGCGCTCGAATTCGTCAACGACACGATCAAGACGCCGGATGATGTGCGCGACAAGCTGAAGTTGCCGTTCCTGGGCGGTATTCCCTATGCCAAGTCGGGCAAGCCGATCGACGAGCTGCAGGATACGCTATCGTCTGTCACCGAGGCCTATCTGTCGACCGCCACCGCGTTGCAGTTCGTTGGCGAAGGCGGCGCGCCCAAGACGTTGCTGATGACGAGCACGCGTCCGGCCGAAGGCAAGTCGACATCGGCCTGGGCGCTGGCGCAAAGCTTTACGCGACTGGGCAAGAAGGTGCTGCTGATCGATGCCGACATGCGCCGCCCGGTATTCGTCACTGGTCGCGACGATATCGGCCTGTCGCATGTTTTGACCAACAACACCGCGCTGGCTGATCATGTGCTGCGCACCGAAGTGGAGGGTCTGTGGATCATGCCGGCGGGCACGCTGCCGCCGAGCCCGCCGGAACTGATCGCCTCGGCTCGCTTCACTTCGCTGCTGGCCGAAGCGGCCGCGTCGTACGATCACGTCGTGATCGATGGCCCGCCGATCCTGGGCCTGGCCGATTCGCCGCTGCTATCGACCAAGGTGCAGGCGACGTTGATGGTGGTCGAAGCCGGGCGCACGCGCACACGCGCGGTGATCGAGGCGCAGAACCGCTTGAGAACCGCAGGATCCCACCTGATTGGCGCAATCTTGACGCGGTATCAGCCGCAAGGCGCCTTCAGCTATGGCTACGGATACGGCTATGGCTATGGCTATAAGCCGAAGGAAGACCAGTATAAGTATGTCGCTGATGGCAAGGACAAGAAGCGTCGGATCATGCTGACGACCAAGAATGACGCCTAAGGGCTCGCCTGCCCCGCGCCGCTTGCTGTCCGGGATCCTGTTGACGATCGGTGCTGTGGTGCTCGCTTGGCTCTGCGTCCGGTCCGCTACGGTGCGCGCGTTGCCGACCTCGTCGGCGGTGCGCGCGCAGATTGCTCCGAATAATGCCGATACCGTGCTCGAGGATGCTACGCAGGCATTGATCACCACACGCGGCGGCGTTGTGCCAACGGCGACGTTGGCTGCGGTGCGGCGCGCTGCGCAGGCCGCGCCACTCGACGCGCGGCCTTACCTGGTAACTGGTCATCAACAATTGCACGATGGCCAATTGTCCGCCGGCATTGCCACGCTTGAGGCTGCGCAGCGGCTCGATCCCCGTGACCGACTGGTCCATCTGCTGCTGCTCGACAGTTATTTGAAGGCCGGACGTTATGATGACGTTGCTGCGCAATTTGCCGTCGCCACGCGACTTGTCGGTCAGGCCCGGGCGCCGATTGCTGCAGCATTGGCGGCCATGATCAAGATGCCGGCAATGTATCCAGCGGCTCGCCGGGCCTTGCAGGCAGACCCGGCGCTCGAGCAAGCGGTCCTGATCACGCTCGCCCAGTCCGACAGCCCGCCCGCCGCCATCTTTGCGCTGGCCAGCGCTGCGGCCCGGCGCGATGCGGGCGTCAAT
This sequence comes from Parasphingomonas puruogangriensis, assembly GCF_036663635.1. NCBI lineage: Bacteria > Pseudomonadati > Pseudomonadota > Alphaproteobacteria > Sphingomonadales > Sphingomonadaceae > Parasphingomonas > Parasphingomonas puruogangriensis. The sequence goes on from NZ_JAXOJI010000011.1 coordinate 29,532, forward strand.
GGCGGTTGGGGACCGGTATTGATCAACCGTTTGGTGAACGAGGAGCGCTACGCCGAGGCACGATCGGTGTGGCGCAACGTCTATCGTCTCTCCGCCGCCCAGGTCGCGCCGCTGGTGTTCGACGGGGGCTTCCGCCGGCTGACGGGATCGCCACCGTTCAATTGGACGTTGACCTCGGCCAGCCTAGGTGCGGCAGACATTCGCGATCAGACGCTGGCGGTGACCTATTATGGGCGGGATACGGGTGAATTGGCGCGCCAGACGTTGATGCTTGCGCCTGGCGCCTATCGCTTTGCGGTTACCGTGGAAGGCGCGAAGGCCAGTGTGGGGCCGTCATTGGCCTGGTCGCTGCGTTGCGCCGGCGCCAAGAGCGACCTGATGACGCTGCCCGCGACCGGCACCGAATCGGGCGAGGGGCATCGGATCGTCGCGGCCTTCACCGTGCCGTCTGACTGCCCGGCGCAGCAACTGACGCTGACGGGCACTGCCGGGGAGTTTGCGGCACCAATCAATCTCGTCTTCCGCGATCTCGATGTGCGGCCGGCAGCGGGGGCGGTGCGATGACGCGCACCGCGCTCCGCCACGCGATCGTCCCCGTATATCTGCTGGCGTGTCTGCTGCTCGGCGGCGCCAGCGCGGCGGGCTTCATTGCCAATCTCTCGCTGCAGCTAGCCGCATTGCCGTTGATCGCCTGGTCGTTATGGCAGCTGATCAATACGGGCTTTGCCCCTCAGGTGCGCAGCGCGCTCATCTTGCTGGCCTTGCTCGTGGCGATTGCGCTGCTGCAGCTGGTGCCGCTGCCGCCGGCAATTTGGACGCACCTGCCTGGCCGAACGCCGGTGATCGAGGGCTATCGCTTGCTTGGCACGCCGTTGCCGTGGCTGCCATTGACTCTTGCGCCGGAGGCGACGCTCGCCAGCCTGTTATGGCTGTTGCCGGCCATTGCGACATTTCTCGGCATTGTCGCGCTCGGCGCGTTCCGCCCGCGCAGCATTGCGGGCGTCATCGTCGCGGTCACGCTCATTTCGGTGTTGATCGGCACGATCCAAGTGATCGGCGGGGCGGACAGCGCCTATTTCTACGAGATCACGAATTATGGCAGCGCCGTCGGCTTCTTCGCCAACAGCAACCATAGCGCCACCTTGCTGCTGGTGTGCATTCCGTTTCTGGCCGCGCTGCAGTCGGCCGTGCTGCGCCGCCGTGGCTCGCCGCGCACCGCTTCGGCGGTACGGTTGTTGGTCGGCGCGATCTATGCGGTGATCGTGGTCGGGCTGTTGATGAACGGGTCGCAAGCCGGCCTTGGCCTTCTGCTGCCGGTTGCGTTGGGGACGTGGCTGACCTTCGGCCGGCCGCGGCGGGCGCTGCGCCGCGCGCTTGCCATCTTCACGGTGGCAGCGACCGCGGCTGTGATCCTGCTGGTCGTGATCGGTCCATTCGGTAACAACCTGTTCGGTGAGCAAACCGATCATGTGGAGATTTCGCGCCAGACCTCGTTTGCGCTGACCTTCCGCGCGGCGCGGGACTATCTGCCGATCGGCTCCGGTCTTGGCAGCTTCCAGCCGGTCTATCATACGCAGGAACCGCTCGCTTCGGTTACCTCCACCTATATGAACCACGCCCATAACGACTGGCTCGAGTTGCTGCTCGAGACCGGCGTGCCGGGCATCGCGCTGGCCGCTTTGGTGTTGTTCTGGGGCGCACGACGCGCGCGCACGATCTGGCGGGCCGAAGATCGTGACCAGTTTGCGCAAGCCGCGGTGATCGCGGCGACCGCGATATTGCTGCACAGCCTGGTCGATTATCCGCTGCGCACCGCGGCGCTCTCGGCCGTCTTCGCCGCCTGCATCGCGCTGATCGCCGGCGCCAGGCCGCATGTTCGCCAGCGCGATAAGCCATCATCCGCCAAGCATCTCAATCTTTAGCCGCCGTTGGGCCGGTGGCCCACAGGCCCCGTCGGGCCGGTCGGCGCTGATTTCAGCGCTACATGCATCGAATTGGGCGCGATGCACGTTCAGGCCATGGTTGCCGGTGCGATCGCCCCTACATAGTATTGCACCAGGGTTTAAAGCCCCGCTCGTTCGGTCTGAGGTCAATTTTGGTTCTGAAGTTTTTTCGTCGCATGTCCGCCAGCATCTCGGCCGAGCAGGAATATGCCGGTCCGGAGGGGCAGCGTGTCTATGCCGTGGGCGATATTCACGGTCAGCTCGATCTGCTCGACGATCTCTTGGCGCAGATCGAGGATGATATTCTCGCCCGTCCCGTGCCGACCATCGGCATCGTCTTCCTGGGCGACCTGATCGATCGCGGCCCCGATTCGGCTGGGGTGGTCGAACGGCTCTGCACGTTGCGCCATTTCCCGGCCAAGGCCTTGTTCCTGATGGGCAATCACGAGGAAGTGTTGCTCCGGGTGCTGAACGCCGAACCAGGCCTGGCCTATGATTGGCTGGGCTATGGCGGCGATACGTGCGCGGAAAGCTATGGCGTGCCCGCGGCGGCGCTGCAGGCGATGAGCGAACAGCGTATTGCCGAGCAATTGCGCGCGGCCATCCCGCAGCGCCACATCGCTTTTCTCGAAGGCTTTGGCGATACTTTCCGCTTTGGCGGCTATCTACTGGTCCATGCCGGCATGCGCCCCGGCGTTCCGATCGAGCAGCAGCAGCCACAGGATCTGCGCTGGATCCGGCAACCGTTCCTGTCCGACGGGCATGATCACGGCTGTATGGTGGTGCATGGCCATACGATCAGCGACGGCGTCGATCGTCGCACCAACCGGATCGGCATCGATACCGGCGCTTATCGCACCGGTATCCTGACCGCGGCAGTAATCGAGGGGAGCGATGTGCGCTTCCTGGCCACCGGCGGATAACGGCCGTGCGGCGAAGGGCCGCGCTGCGGAACATGCTGACCGGGTCGGGGCTTATCTTTAGCAAGGCCGATCCTGGCCATGATGAAAGAGGCACATGACCGAAGCAACCTGGGGCAGCGCCGCCAAGACGCCCGAAATCGATTGGCGGATGAGCGCTGCGCTCGAGGATGTGCCGCGCGGGGGCGGCGATATCGCCGAAGTGACCAGCCTGGAAGGCGCAGTGCGCGCCTGGCTTGGGCTCGACCCGCAGCACCGCGTCGCGGCCACGCTGACGCCGGAACGACCAGTGCAGATCGACGGCGTCGCGCAGGCGTCGTTTTTCGGCGAAGGCATTGCCACGCTTGCCGAACGCCTGCCGCCGCCGCGCGCGCCGGACGCCTGAACGCAGCGCCGCTCGCTTATTTCAGCAAGCCGGCGGCGCGGAGCGCATCTTCGATCACGCCCTGGATTCCGCTCGCCGGCTTGGCCCGCGCGATCGGGATGGGCTTTCGCGCCGGCCGCGGCGCACTGGTCATTGCCGGCTTCGGTGCCGGCCGCGCGACGACGGGCACCGTAGCCGGGATCAAGCCCCACGACCGGGCGATGGCAGCGGTGCTGTCGATCCCGGCCGCCAGCATATAGGGGCCAATCGCCCCCAGCCGCTCGGGTCCGCTCGGATCGATCGGCACGCCATGGCCCATGCCGGCGATGCGCCAGGTCTCGACCACGACCCGCCCGTCGGCCGACCAGCTCTCATGCTTCCACCCCGGCGCCGTTACCGTCTTGGCGGCCGCCGCCCCGACGCCGTGCACGCCGCGCCACTGCGCCTCGAGCTGATCGAGATTACCCACCGTCACCGTTGAGTCGGCCGTGCCATGCCAGATCGCCACGCTCGGCTGGCGCCCGGCATGATGTTCCGAGGCGCGCGCGACGATCGCAACATCGCCGTCGCTGGCTTGGCGCCCGGCCATCCGCTCCATCGCCTGCGAGACGCCGCCGGCGCTGCCATAAGGCAGCCCGCCGATGATCGCGCCACCAGCGAAGAGATCGGGATAGGTGGCCAGCATTACCGCCGTCATCGCGCCGCCGGCCGAGAGGCCGGTGACGAACACGCGATCGCGGTCCAGGCCATGCGCCACGATCATCTGCTCGGTCAGTTGCGCGATCGATTCCGCCTCGCCGCCGCGGCGCACGATGTCTTCGGACTGGAACCAGTTGAAGCACAGGTTCATGTTGTTGCCGCGGCGCTGCTCGGGAAACAATAGCGCGAAGCCCGCTTGCTCGGCCAGGCGCGACCAGCCAGTGCCAGCATCGTAGCCGGCGGCGTTCTGGGTGCAGCCGTGCAGCACGACGACCAGCGGCGCGCCGGGCGGCAGATCGGCCGGCACATAACTCCACGCCGCCAGCGCGCCGGGGTTGCTGTCGCTCGGCGCCACCGGCTGCAAGCGCGCCGGGCCGCGCGGTGCCGGCGGGATCCGTGCCGCCGCGAGCGCCGCCAGGGTTTCGGAAATACGGGGCATTGCGTCATTCCTTCGGCCGAAGGATCGACCGCTTAAAGAACGCTCAGACTATCGCAGTTGTTGCTGCACTGCAGCATAATTATTGAAGTGTCGGGTTTCGGAACGGGTCCGGAGCGCCCGATCCAGCCTGGTCGGGCGCTATCGGCGTGTCCCGATTGCGGCGTGATAAGGTCAGCGTGGTGGCCAGGTCCATCATCACATTGCCCAGCGTGCGGACGATATCGGGAATCGTCTCGACCGCGACGAGCAGCCCGAGCGGCGCCACCGGCGCGCCGATCGTCGCCGCCACCGGGGCGATCGCGCTGACATAGCTAACCGTGCCAGGCAGGCTGACCGAGCCCAGCGAGGTGAGCGTTGCGACGATCGTGCCGACCGCCAGCGTCGCCGGGGTCAGCGGTACCTCGAACCACACGGCGATATAGATGGCGACGGCAAAATTCATCGCCGGTCCGGTCGCCCGAAAGATCGCCACCGCCAGCGGTAGCGTGACGCCGGAGGTGGCCACCGGCACGCCAAGCGAACTCGCCCCCTCGACCATCGCCGGCAGCGAGGCGAGCGAGCTTTGCGTGCTCACCGCCACCGCCTGGCTCGGCAGCACCGCGCGGGCATAGGCGCCGAGCCGCGTGCGTCCGCCAAATACCGCGATCGGATAGGCGGCAAGCGACACCACCAAGCCGACCGCGACGACCGTCCCGAGATAGTGGATCAGCGCGCCGAACGCCCCGGTCCCGGCTTTGGCGCCCACCACCAGCGCCAGCGCGAACACGCCGACTGGCCCGATCCACAGCACCCATTCGATCACCACCAGCATCGTATCCCGGATCGCGGTGAAGAATTGCGTCAGCAGTACGCGCAACTCGGCGGCGGTGCGCGTCATGGCAAAGGCGAAGATCAAGGCGAAGATGATCAGCGACAGGAAACTATTGTCCACTGCCGCTTTGACGACGTTACCCGGAATCACATCGGCGAAGAACTGGCCGAGCGGCGGTACCGCCGGAATTGTTTCCGCGCCGATCATCGCCGCCCGCAAGGCGGCGGCGGATTCGCGCGGCAACGGCACGATTTCGAGGAATAACGGGGTCAGGATCGCCGCCGCCAGCGCCGAGAGGAACAGCAGCGCGATATACAGCGCGATCGCGCGTCCGGCGAGCCGCCCGGCCTGTGCCGCCTCCGCCGTCGCTGCCACCCCGGTGATCAGCAGCGACACGACCAGCGGCACGATCGTCATCTGCAGCGCGTGCAGCCAGGCGGTGCCGATCGGCTGCGCGACGGCGATCGTCCCCTCCACCGCGCTCGGCGCGGTCGCGGCAAGCGCGATGCCCCCGCCGAGCCCGACGACCAGCGCCAGTAGGATACGGGTGGCTTGCGACATCATGAACCTTCGATATGGCATATGGTAACGAGTGCGGCACTAGACCGTCGAACGCATAGCGGACAGGAACGCTTGGTATGGCAAGGAAATATTTCGGCACGGATGGTATTCGTGGGGTCACGAACGGTGCCAACATGACCGCGGCGATGGCGATGAAAGTGGGCATGGCGGCGGGCGCGCATTTCCGTCGCGGCGATCACCGCCACCGCGTGGTGATCGGCAAGGACACGCGGCTGTCGGGCTATATGCTCGAAAACGCGATGGTCGCGGGCTTCACCTCGGTGGGGATGGATGTCGTCTTGCTCGGGCCGCTGCCGACCCCGGCCGTGGCCATGCTGACGCAATCGATGCGCGCCGATATGGGCGTGATGATCTCCGCCAGCCACAACCCGTATGGCGACAACGGCATCAAGTTGTTCGGGCCGGACGGCTACAAATTGTCGGATGAGGACGAGGCGGCGATCGAGGCGCTGATCGACGGGGGCGATGCCTTGCTCGCCGCGCCGGCCGAAATCGGCCGCGCGCGCCGCGTCGAAGATGCCCGCGGACGCTATATCCACTTCGCCAAATCGACCTTCCCCGAGGATCTGACGCTCGACGGGATGAAGATCGTCGTCGATTGCGCCAATGGCGCGGGCTATCAGGTCGCGCCGTCCGCCTTGTGGGAATTGGGCGCGGAAGTGATCACGCTCGGCGTCAGCCCCAATGGCAAGAATATCAATGACGGTGTCGGTTCGACCGCGCCGGACCTGCTGTGCGAGACGGTGGTGGCGAGCGGCGCCCAGCTCGGCATCGCGCTAGACGGCGATGCCGATCGGCTGATCGTGGTCGACGAACTCGGCCATGTCGTCGATGGCGACCAATTGATGGCGACGATCGCCAGCGGCTATGCGCGCGCCGGGCGGCTCAAGAATGGCGGTCTGGTCGCCACGGTGATGTCCAATCTCGGGCTCGAGCGGCATCTTGCCGCGCAGGGCATCGGGCTGGTGCGCACGTCGGTCGGCGACCGCCATGTGCTGGAGGCGATGCGCGCCCAGGGCTACAATGTCGGCGGCGAGCAGAGCGGGCATATCATCCTGTCGGACTATGCCACCACCGGCGACGGGCTGGTCGCCGGCCTGCAGATTCTGGCGGAATTGGTCTGGGCGGGGGCGCCGGCCAGCCAGTTGCTGCACCGCTTCGAGCCGCTGCCGCAATTGCTCAAGAACGTCCGTTTCAAGGGCGGCAAGCCGCTGGAAGCGGAAGCGGTGAAAGCGGTGATCGCCGAGGCCGAGGCGGAACTGGCCGGCACCGGCCGGCTGGTGATCCGCCCCTCCGGCACCGAACCGGTGATCCGCGTGATGGCCGAGGGGGATGACGCGGCGCAGGTGACGCGCGTGGTCGACCGGATCTGCGATGCGGTAAGGGTAGCGGCGGCCTAATTCCCCTCCCGCTTGCGGGAGGGGCTAGGGGAGGGCATGTAGGCCGCATGTCGCTACAGGCCCTCCCCCAACCCCTCCCGCAAGCGGGAGGGGAGTAATGCTCGACATGCGCCCCGATTGCGAACGCTGCGGCGCTGACCTGCCGGCGCAGGCGCCCGGCGCGTTCATCTGTTCGTTCGAATGCACCTTCTGCGCCGAATGCGCCGATGCGCTCGACGAACGTTGCCCCAATTGCGGCGGCGAATTGCTCGATCGCCCGACCCGCAGCGGCAAGGCTTTGGTCAACAATCCTGCGGCGACCGCGCGCCGCTTCCAGTCGTGACGCCTTCAAAAACGCCGCGCATCCTGATCATCGCCGGCTCGGATTCGGGCGGCGGCGCGGGCATCCAGGCCGACATCAAGACGGTCACCATGCTCGGCGGCCATGCCATGACGGCCGTGACGGCCATCACCGCCCAAAACACCTTGGGGGTGCAGGCCGTGATGCCGGTGCCGACCGAGATGGTGCTGGCGCAGATCGAATCGTGCATCTCGGATATCGGCGTCGACGCTGTGAAGATCGGCATGATCGGTTCGGCCGAGACGGCGCATGCCGTGGCCGATCGGCTCGAGCGGCTGGACGTGCCGATCGTGTTCGATCCGGTGATGGTCGCGACCAGCGGCTCGGTGCTGGCGGACGCGGCGACGATCGCCGCGTTCGAGCGGCTGATGGCGATCGCGACGGTGACGACGCCCAATTTGCCGGAGCTGGAGGTGCTGGAAGCAAATTCCCTCTCCCTTTGGGAGAGGGAGGGAGCCGCGGAGCGGCGGAAGGGTGAGGGCGAAGCGGGGGAGCCGCGCACCAATCACCCTCACCCTTCCCACGGCTTCGCCGCGGGCCCCTTCCCTCTCCCAGAGGGAGAGGGAGATTCGACGGGCTATCTCCTCGTCAAAGGTGGCCACGCCGAAGGTCCAGACGTCATCGACGGCCTGCTCCGCAACGGCGAAGAAATCGCCCGCTGGACCAACCCGCGCATCACCACTCGGCACAGCCACGGCACCGGTTGCACCTTGGCCAGTGCCATTGCCACGGGCCTCGGCGCCGGCCTGCCGCTCACCGACGCGATCGACCGCGCCATCGCCTATGTCCGTGCGGCGCTGACCCATGCGCCCGGCCTGGGGCAGGGGCACGGCCCGATGGGCCATGCGCTCGGTCTCGCCCCTTATGACCGGCTGACCAATGCCTAGCCTCAAACACGAAAAGCTCTGCCTCGCCCCCGTCGTCGGGGTCGATGAAGCCGGCCGCGGCCCGCTCGCCGGGCCGGTGGTCGCCGCAGCGGTGATCCTGCCCGCCAAGGGCATTCCGCGCGGCATCAACGATTCCAAGAAGCTCTCCCCGGCCCAGCGCCTGCGCCTGCACGATCGACTGCGCGGTTGCGCGATCGTTGGCGTCGGCATCGTCGAGGCGGACGAGATCGACAGCCTCAACATCTATTGGGCGACGATGAAGGCGATGACGCTGGCGGTCGACGCAGTGGCGGAAGCGGGCGGCTGTGCGCCGGGCCATGTGCTGGTCGATGGCAACCGCCTGCCGCGCTGGGGCTATGACGCGACGCCGATCGTCAGCGGCGACGCCATCAGCCTGTCGATCGCCGCCGCCTCGATCGTCGCCAAGCATACCCGCGATGCGATCATGATCGCGCACGCCGAATCATATCCGCAGTATAATTGGCACTCGAACAAGGGTTATGGCTGCCGCGTGCACCTCGCCGCGTTGCGCGAACACGGGCCGTCGCCGCTGCATCGCCGAAGCTTCGGTCCCGTCGCGCAGACTTTTTTCGATTTTCCCGACGGTCTTTGAACGGCTGAGTCTTTCGCGCCACACCCCATCGCTGGTGCCCTGTGGATAAGTCCAGGCTCAACATCTGGATACGCTCCCGTAATGTTCTCCCGGGTTAACGATTTGGCAGGGATTTTCGTTAACCAATGTTCGCTTGACCGGAGTCCGCACATCCGCAGGGATGGCCGGGCAAGACACGGGGGCTAGGTTAATGGGCGTTATCGATAAGGTGCGGGCACGGGAGCGGACGCCGGCCGAGCTGGTCCGGGCGTCGGCCGCGGACCTGCCGCTCGACCAGATCCTGATGGGCGAATGCATCGCCACGATGCGCGCGCTGCCGGCCAAGTCGGTCGACCTGATCTTCGCCGATCCGCCGTACAATCTGCAATTGGGCGGCGATCTGTCGCGCCCCGATGGCAGCCATGTCGATGCCGTGACCGACGAATGGGACAAGTTCGATTCGCTCAGCGCGTATGACAAGTTCACGCGCGAATGGCTGGCCGAGGCCAAGCGCATCCTGAAGGATAATGGCGCGATCTGGGTGATCGGCAGCTATCACAATATCTACAAGGTCGGCGCGGCGATCCAGGATCTGGGCTATTGGATCCTCAACGATATCGTCTGGCGCAAGACCAATCCGATGCCCAATTTCAAGGGCACGCGCTTCACCAACGCGCATGAGACGTTGATCTGGGCGTCGATGGGCGAGAAGGCGCGCTACACGTTCAACTATCGCAGCATGAAGACGCTGAACGACGAACTGCAGATGCGCAGCGATTGGGAATTCCCCACCTGCGGCGGGCAGGAGCGGCTCAAGAAGGACGGGGTCAAGGTCCATCCGACGCAGAAGCCCGAGGCGTTGATCTATCGCATCCTGCTGGCCTGCACCAAGCCCGGCGATGTGGTGCTCGATCCGTTCTTCGGCACCGGCACGACCGGCGCGGTGGCCAAGCGTTTGGGCCGGCGCTGGATCGGCATCGAGCGCGAGGCGGACTATTGCGCCGCGGCGATCGAGCGGATCGAAGCGGCCTTGCCGCTGGACGAATCCGCGCTGAAGACGATGCAGAGCCCCAAGGCCGCGCCGCGCGTGGCGTTCGGCACGATCGTCGAGAATGGCATGCTGCTGGCGGGCGCAGTGTTGGTCGATGCCAAACGGCGCTACAGCGTAACGGTGCGGGCCGACGGCTCGGTGCTGTCGGGAGACATTACGGGCTCGATCCACAAATTGGGTTCGGTGCTGCAGGGCGCGCCGGCGTGCAACGGCTGGACCTTCTGGCATTATGAAACGCCCCAGGGACTCAAGCCGATCGATGCGCTGCGCCAGGAATATCTGCTGGCGACGCAGCCGTAAGTTCCCCTACGTCCTTCACCGGCGAACGCCGGGGGCCAGTCGCGAAGGTGGAGGTTACGGTGCGCAACGCTAGATACTGCCGCGTTCCACGACTGGGCCCCGGCGTCCGCCGGGGAAGGTACAGTTAATGAACGCGTTCCACCTCCGCCCCACCCAGTTCGTCGACTCCCCCATCGGCCGAGACGGCGACGTCGCGCGGCTCGCCGGCGGGCTGCAATGGTTCGCCGCCTATGACGTGATCGAGGGCGACACACGGCGCACCGTCCCCATCGTCGATCTCGACCGCCTGCTCGCCACCGACGCGCGCGCCGCCAAACTCCACGCCGCGATCACCGCCCCCCGCGCGGCACTCACGCTCGGCGACCGCATCCTGCGCTTCGACCAGCCAAGCGTCGCCGCGATCCTCAATGTCACCCCGGACAGCTTCTCCGACGGCGGCGCGCATCTGGGCGATGCCGCGGCCGCCGCCGGCGCTGGCTTCGACATGACCGTCAAGGGTGCGACGCTGATCGATATCGGCGGCGAATCGACCCGCCCCGGCGCGCCCACCGTGTGGGAAGGCGACGAGATCAAGCGCGTCGTCCCCGTGATCGAGCGGCTCGCCAAGGGTGGCGCGCTGATCTCGATCGACACGCGCAAGGCCGCGGTGATGGAGGCGGCGCTCGCCGCCGGGGCGCACATCGTCAACGACGTCGCGGCGCTGTCGTGGGACGATCGTGCGCTGGACGTGGTGGCCAAGGCGGGCTGCCCGGTGATCCTGATGCATTCGCCCGATCCGGCCAAGGGCCCGCATGGCGGCAGCGGTTACGGCAACGTGCTTATCGAGGTCTACGATTGGCTCGAGGCGCGCATTGCCGCCGTCGTCGCCGGCGGGGTGGACCGGGCCAAGATCATCGTCGATCCCGGCATCGGTTTCGGCAAGACGTTGCAGGAGAATCTGGCCCTGCTCAACGGATTGGCGCTGTTCCACGGTTTGGGGTGCCCGATCATGCTCGGCGCGAGCCGCAAGCGGCTGATCGGCGCGCTGTCCAACGAGGCGCCGGCGGGCGAACGGCTGGGCGGGTCGATCACCCTGGCGCTCAAAGGCGCCGAGGCCGGCGTGCAACTGCTCCGCGTCCACGACGTTGCAGAGACGGTACAAGCGTTGAAAGTGTGGCGTGGCTGCAAGGACCAGGCGCTGATCGGGCGCTGATGCACCCGAGGCTCGGCGTGGCGCGTTCGGGGCGGCCCGGTGGAGGCTTATATGATCATCGATTCGGTGCCGCGCGTGCGGCACATCATCGCGGAAGTGTGGCGGCCGCTGATCGGCCTGTTCGTGTGGGACGTGGCGGTCACGATCACCTATTATGTCATGCCGTTCAAGGCGCCGTCGCTGCCGCTGACCTTGTTCGGTTCGGCGCTGGCGCTGTTCCTCGGCTTTCGCGGTACCTCGGCCTATCAGCGCTGGTGGGAGGGCCGGGTGTTGTGGGGCGCGATGATCAATTCATCGCGCAGCCTGGCGCGGGCGGCGCGCAGCTACCTGCCGGACGATGACGGCCGCGATCTGCAACGCGCGATCATCCTGCGCCAGATCACGTATGTGCAGGTGCTGCGCTGTCAGCTCAGGCGACAGGATGCCAAGCCCGAGCTGTTCCGCTTCCTGTCGCCGGACGAAGCCGCGCCGTCGCTGGCCCGCACCAACATGGCCAACGGCATTCTCGATGGCACCGGCAGGCGAGTCGATCAGGCGCGCGCCAATGGCTGGATCGATTCGATCCAGCAGGCGTCGATCGAAAACACCTTGGTCGACATCACCACTGCGCAGGGCGGGATGGAGCGGCTGAAGAACACGCCGCTACCCAACCAATATCGCTTCTTCCCGACCTTTTTCACGCGCTTGTTCTGCGTGTTGCTGCCGATCGGTTTGGTCGAGACCTTGGGTTATGCCACGCCGATCGGCTCGACCGTGGCGGGGCTGATGTTTCTTGCCGTGCTGCAGATCGGCGACGATCTGGTCGATCCGTTTGCCGACAGCGTCCACGACGTGCCGCTCACCGCGATGACCCGTACGATCGAGATCGATCTGCTCCAGGCGCTGGGCGATCCCGCGCCGGAGCCGGTCGTGCCGGTCAAGGGCGTGTTGTGGTGAGCGCTCAGGCCGCCGCGTTATCGATCCCGAGCTCGCCCAGCTTGCGGTACAGCGTCGAGCGACCGATCCCCAGCCGACGCGCGACTTCGGTCATGCGGCCGCGATAATGGCCGATCGCGAGGCGGATGACATCGGCCTCGATTTCCTCCAGCGCGCGCAAATTGCCGTCGGCATGAAACAGGGTGACGCCGCCGCTGGTGGCCATCGGCACCGGGCCGGGGGCGGTGTGGCGCTGCATACTCAAGGCAGCGATCTGCGGAAAATCGGCGCGGGTCAGCGCATCGCCGTCGCACAATACGGCGGCGCGGAACAAGGCGTTCTGCAACTGGCGGACATTGCCGGGCCAGTCATAGCCGCCGAGCAGCGCCAGGGCGTCGTCGGTAATGCCGAGCGGGCGCAGGCCCGGCTGCTGCGCCACGCGGGCGAGCAGATGCCGGGTAAGCGCGGGAATATCCGCTGTGCGTTCGCGCAGCGGCGGGATGGTGACCTGCACGACGTTGAGGCGGTAATACAGATCCTCGCGGAAGCGGCCCGCTTCGACCTCCTCGATCAGCCGTTTGTTGGTGGCGGCGATGACGCGCACGTCGACGTCGCGCGGATGGCGCGCACCGATCGAGTGGATCTCGCCCGATTGCAGCACGCGGAGGAGTTTGACCTGCGCTTCGAGCGGCATCTCGCCGACCTCGTCGAGCAGCAAGGTACTGCCATCGGCCTCCTGAAAGCGCCCGATCTTCCGCTCGAACGCGCCGGTAAAGGCGCCCTTTTCATGCCCGAACAGCTCGGATTCGACCAGATTGGCCGGAATCGCGCCGCAATTGACCGTGACCATCGGCCGCTTCGAGCGCGGCGAGGCGGCATGGATCGCTTCGGCGACGACTTCCTTGCCCACGCCACTCTCGCCCTCGAGCAGCACGGCGACGCGCGCCCGCGCCGCCTTGGCGGCGATGGCCAGCGCGGAACGGAAATCGGGCGACGAGCCGACGATCTCGTCGAACGCCAGCATCGCCGGGATTTTCTCGGTCAAGGGCCGCAACTCGCCGGCCGCCATGCCGGCGACGGCAGCGTCTAGCGCGGCGAGCAGGCGTTCCGGGGCCAGCGGCTTGACCAGGAAATCGGTCGCGCCGGAGCGCATTGCCGCCACCGCCTGCGCGACCGAACCATTGGCGGTGAGCATCAGCAGCGGCAGCGCCGGGCGGCGCACGCGGATTTCGGAGATGAGCGCGGCGGCGTCGGCCTCGGGCGCCCAATGGTCGAGCAGGATCGCGTCGAGTTGCATGCCGTCCTGCGTGCCGAGCATGGCGATCGCCATCTCGCCGTCATTGGCGAACACCGCGCGCCAGCCGCGCCGCGCCGCGATCGCCGCCACCAGGCGGCGCTGCGCCGGTTCGTCGTCAATCAGCATCAAAAGGCGCTGTCCGTTGCGCGTCATCCGTATTCCCGTCCTCAGTCGTCACAAGTATCCTTAACGACGGGGGGTAAAGACGGGCTTAAGCGCGTCCCGACTGTCGCGTCTTGGGACTTGAGGGACAAGCGGGGGGCGGCTAAGCGAGAATGGGAATAGCCGAATAGGGAATAGAGGATATGGCCGGTAACGGTGACATGAAGGCGCATCAAGGCACCTATGCGCAGGTGATCGGCATGCTGAAATGGGGCGCTCTCGCCTGCGCCGTGGTCGCCGCCGCGGTAATCTACCTGATCTCGCGCTAAGCGCCGCGCGCATGAAGATCGCCGTCTTGAAGGAGCAGGCCGCCGGGGAATGCCGCGTCGCCGCGACACCCGAGACGGTCAAGAAGTTCATCGCGCTCGGCGCGACGATGGCGATCGAAGCGGGGGCAGGGAGCGCGGCTTCCTATGCCGATGCCGATTACCAGGCCGCCGGGGCAAGCCTGGGCGATCGCGCGGCGACGCTGGCCGGCGCGGACATCGTCCTTGGCGTACAGGGGCCGGAGCCGGCATCCTTGGCCGGCGTCGCGCCCGGCGCGTGGCTGGCGGCGAGCCTCAATCCGTTCGGCGAACGCGACCGCGTCGACGGTTACGCCGCGGCGGGGATCGAGGCGCTGGCGATGGAATTCATGCCGCGTATCACTCGCGCGCAATCGATGGACATCCTGTCCTCGCAATCCAATCTCGCCGGCTACAAATCGGTGCTGGACGCGGCGGCGGAATATGGTCGCGCCTTTCCGATGATGATGACGGCGGCCGGCACGGTCAGCGCCGCGCGCGTGTTCGTGATGGGCGTCGGCGTCGCCGGGCTGCAGGCGATCGCTACCGCGCGGCGCCTGGGTGCGCAGGTCTCGGCGACCGACGTGCGCTCGGCGACCAAGGAGCAGATCATGTCCTTGGGCGCCAAACCCGTGTTCGTCGAGAATGTCGCGGGCATCGAGGGCGAGGGCTCCGGCGGCTATGCCGGCGAGATGAGCCCCGAATATCAGGCGGCGCAGGCTGAACTGGTGTCCGCGCATATCGCCAAGCAGGATATCGTCATCACCACCGCGCTGATCCCGGGCCGCCCGGCACCGCGGCTGATTTCCGCCGCACAGGTGGCGAGCATGCGCCCGGGCAGCGTGATCGTCGATCTCGCGGTCGAGGCGGGCGGCAATGTCGAAGGCGCGGTGGCCGGTGAGGTCGTGACGGTGAACGGCGTGAAGATCGTCGGGCATCGTAACGTCGCCGGGCGGCTGGCGGCAGATGCCTCGGCGCTGTTTTCGCGCAACCTGTTCAATTTCCTCAGCGCATTCTGGGACAAGGACGCAGGCAAGCCGGTGCTCGACGACGAGATCGGCGATGCGATCCGGCTGACCAAGGACGGCGCGGTGGTCAATACGAGGCTACTCAACTGATTCCGCATGGCTGGTGCTGAGAAGCTCCTGGAGCGGATGCGGACAAATCCGCGCGATTGGCGGATGGAAGACGTTACAGCAGTCTGCAACGCATTCGGGATCGCTTGCACGCCGCCGAGCAAAGGATCACATTACAAGGTGAAGCATGTCGATATGGCCAAGATACTGACCATTCCCGCTCATCGGCCGATTAAGCCGATTTACGTGCGTGATCTGGTCAGGTTCATCGACGCCGTGCGAGGAACGCGCGCATGAACCCGTTAGAATATGAGGTCGATATCCTGCCCCTGTCAGAAGCGGACGGCGGCGGCTTTACGGCGATTGCGCCGGAACTGCCCGGGTGTCGATCCGACGGCGACACGCCGCAGCAGGCACTCGACAATATTTATGATGCGATCGCCTGCTGGATCGAGGCGGCGCAGGAGATGGGCCGCGCCATCCCCGCGCCGCGCCGGGCCGCGGCCTGATGGGCCTGATCAACGCCACCGCCGCGGATCCCCGCGAATTGATCGACAAGCATGGCGAGGCGCTGACTGATGGCGAGACGGTGTATTTCGTCTACAAGACGGTGCGCGATTATATCGCCTTCACCAACTGGCGCGTGCTGTACATCAACGTCCAGGGGCTGACCGGCAGCAAGCGCGAATATCTCACCGTGCCGTACCGCTCGATCACCGCTTTCTCGATCGAGACGGCGGGGACGTTCGATCTCGATGCGGAACTCAGCATCTATCTGTCGGGGCATGACGCGATCGAGTTCAAGGTCGGGCGCAACACCGATGTGCGGGGGTTGCAGAGCTTTCTGGCGCAGAAGCTCGATCGGTGACGAGCATGCTGTCCTACAAGCGTTCGACCTGTCATGGTTCGATTCGATCGGCGGCAACCGATGGGGCAAAGGTGAAACTTGCGCATGTTTCAGCCAACCTTTGTAACCTTTGCGGGGCGGGGAGAGACTGAATGGACTTTATCGGAATCCTGTCGATCTTCGTGATGGCGTGTTTCGTCGGCTATTACGTCGTCTGGTCGGTCACCCCGGCGCTGCACACGCCGCTGATGGCGGTGACCAATGCGATTTCCAGCGTGATCATCGTGGGCGCCCTGATCGCGGCGGCGGCGGCCGGCATCGGGGGCACGGGAGCGACCTCGAAATGGCTCGGGCTGCTCGCGGTGGTGCTGGCCAGCGTCAATATCTTCGGCGGGTTCGCGGTCACCGCGCGGATGCTGGCGATGTACAAGAAGAAGCCGGCGGCGGCGGCGAAGCACTAGCCGTCACCCCAGCGAAGGCTGGGGTCTCGTGCGGCTTTGTCCACGCGAGCAACGGGGAGATGCCAGCGTTCGCTGGCATGACGAATGAGGCGGGCGAGCAAATGGAACACCTAAGCGTTAATCCCTGGGCGGCTTTGGCCTATCTGATCGCCGGGGTGTGCTTCATCCTCGCGCTGCGCGGCCTGTCGTCGCCGGCGACGTCGCAGCGCGGCAATCGCTACGGCATGATCGGCATGACGATCGCCGTGGTGACGACGCTGGTCAGTCATTATCGGCCTACCCAGATATGCATTAGCAAGTTGGCCGGACCAGAATACTACAACCACTGCAATGTCCCCGGCAATGAGGGGGCTCTGCTTTGGATTGCGGGCGCTATCGTCCTCGGCGCCGTTATAGGCATCCTGACCGCGCGCCGGATTGCTATGACCGACATGCCGCAGCTTGTAGCGGCGTTCCATTCGCTCGTCGGTCTGGCAGCGGTGTTGGTCGCGGCGGCGGCGTTTCTCAATCCAATCGCTTTCGGCATCGCCAACGCGGCCGGCCAGATCCTCACCGTATCCCGCATCGAAATGGGCCTCGGCATTGCCATCGGCGCGATCACCTTTTCCGGCTCAGTAATCGCCTTCCTCAAGCTCAACGGCAATATGGGCGGCAAGCCGATCATGCTGCCCGGCCGCCACGTCATCAATCTCGCGGTGCTCGCCGCGATCGTTGGCCTCGTCGCCTATTTTACGCAGGATCAGAGCGCCTGGGTGTTCTGGACGATCACCGCGCTCAGCTTCGTCATCGGCTTCCTGCTCATCATCCCGATCGGCGGGGCGGACATGCCGGTCGTCGTGTCGATGCTGAACAGCTATTCCGGCTGGGCGGCGGCGGCGATGGGCTTCACGCTGCACAATACAGCGATGATCATCACCGGCGCGTTGGTGGGCTCGTCCGGCGCGATCCTCAGCTACATCATGTGCAAGGCAATGAACCGCAGCTTCATCAGCGTAATCGCCGGTGGCTTCGGCGCGGAAGCGGCGACGGGTGATGGCGAGGCGAAGGAGCAGCGGCCGTGGAAGCGCGGCTCGGCCGAGGATGCCGCCTTCCTGCTACAGCAGGCCGAGCAGGTCATCATCGTCCCCGGCTACGGCATGGCGGTGGCGCAGGCGCAACACGCGCTGCGCGAGATGGGCGACAAACTGAAGGAACATGGCGTGCGCGTGAAATACGCCATCCACCCGGTCGCCGGGCGCATGCCGGGGCATATGAACGTGCTGCTGGCCGAGGCCAATGTGCCGTATGACGACGTGTTCGAGCTGGAGGATATCAACGGCGAATTCGCCCAGACCGATGTCGCCTTCGTGATCGGCGCCAACGACGTGACCAATCCCGCGGCCAAGACCGACAAGACCTCGCCGATCTACGGCATGCCCGTGCTCGACGTGGAAAAGGCCAAGACGGTCTTGTTCATCAAACGCAGCATGGGCGGGGTCGGCTATGCCGGCGTCGACAATGACGTCTTCTATATGGACAATACGATGATGCTGCTGGCGGACGCCAAGAAGATGGTGGAGGAAATCGTCAAGTCGTTGGACTGATCGCGTCAGTCGCTGGACGGCATAAGCGACCGGATGGCGGCGGTTCGGATCGGATCCTGCGCGAATTTGCTCCACAATGGCGGTAGTTTCGCACGTCGCGATCGCACCGCTGCCGTGCGGTCGCACCGAAACGGATGGGGTGCGGCTCCCCGCTAGCGCGTAAAATGCGTATTTCGGATGCGGGGAGCGGGAGGAGCGGGGGATGATCGACGGCCCATTGTCATCGTTCGACACCAATATCAGCGTCGCGCTGATTGCCGAGCCGGGGCTGTCCATGGCCCCGCAGGAGGCGATCCGGGCCGCTGGTGGGCGCATCATCCTGCACGAGGGTTGGGCGGAGGCCGCCGAGGCGTTGCGCCGGCCGATGCGCATCGAATTGCTGGTGGTGGAGACGGCAGGCCTCGACCCGGCAGCGCTCGACGACGCGCTGCCTCAGATCGCCGATCAGGCGCGCCAACGGGAGGCGCGGATCGTCGCCGCCATCGACGACCATCAGATCGATCAAGCCGCGCATCATCTGTTCGGTCGCCACGTGCATCTGCTGTGCAACCCGACCATGACGGAGCGGGTCGCGGCCTTGAGCATTGCCGCCTGCGTGCCGCTCAACCGGCATGTCGGGGAGATTGCCCGCGATGCCGAGGCGGCACGGTTGCGCCGGCTTAACGAGGAAGTGGCGCGGATCGCAGAAACGCTGGCGCGGCTGACGCGCGACGACCATCCCGCCGCCGAGCCGCTGTTCTACAAGGTCGATGATCGCCGCAACGGCTATGGCAGCCCGCCGGTGGAGGGCGGGGTCAGCGCGGTCGAGCTGCGCCAGGCGATTCGATCCCGTCGGCTGCGCTCGCAATTCTTCGAACCGAGCCTGCTCGAGGATCCGGCCTGGGACATGCTGCTCGATCTCTACGCCGCCGATCTCGAGCGCGCGCAGGTCTCGGTCTCGTCGCTATGTATCGCCGCGGCGGTGGCGCCGACGACCGCGCTGCGCTGGATCGCCAAGATGACCGAGGCGGGATTGCTCGAACGTCAGCCAGACCCGTTCGACCGCCGCCGCGCCTTCATGGCGCTATCGGGTACGGCGCGTGACGGCATGCGCGGCTATTTTGCCGCGATCCGCCGCGCCGGCCTGTCCATCGCGTGAGGGCTTGCCGGCGGGGCCAGCTTTTGGCATGCGCTGCGGACCGAGGCGTTTTGGCGCTACGGGCGATTAGCTCAGTTGGTAGAGCGTCTCGTTTACACCGAGAATGTCGGCGGTTCGAGCCCGTCATCGCCCACCACTCCCCCATTTCAGCGGTCGCCAGCGGGCTTCACGGGGTTGCAGTAGCCCCGGGAAACCGCCACTTTCATAGCATCAAGGGTTCTCACCCGTCGACACCGAAGTAAGCTTCGGTTGGGGGCATGATGGGGGCACGCTAGCGAAAAAAGGGGGCATCGTGCCACTCACAGACATACAGGCTCGCAAAGCCGAGATCCGCGACAAGGGTTACAAGCTGTCGGATGCCGGCGGCCTTTACCTGTTCGTGACCACGAAAGGCTTCAAATCGTGGCGCCTGAAATATCGATTCGGCGGCAAGGAGAAGCGGCTGATCTTCGGTCCTTACCCAGAAGTGTCCCTAACCAAGGCGCGCGAAGAGCGCGATCGCGCGCGCATCCTGCTCCGCGATCACCGCGACCCGGGGCTCGAGGAGCGCAAGCGGAAGATGGCAGCGCACGCGGCCGCCGGCGTGACCTTTGAAAAAGTCGCGCGTGATTGGCACGACGCTCAGCGCGCTCGCTGGTCACCTGTCCAAGCGAAGAAGGTAATCCAGGCGTTCGAGCGCGACGTGTTCCCGCTGCGGTTCGCAAGATGCGCGGCCAAGATTCACACCCTTGCGGGTTAAGGTAGTTGCTAATGTAGATTGTCCGTTCGCAACATCCATGTCTATTTCTTCGAGCATGAAGTGGCGTGTCGGATTGCCTAAATTCTCGTAAGCCAAACCCATAGTAGCATCCCCCCTATAGCAGCACGGATTAGCTGTTATTTCAGCGAAGAATGCAAGTGCGGCAACATTAAGCAGCTACCTGCCACCCCAGAGGATCCGACACCCACCTGTTGATATCGCTTTCGTACCAAGCAACCACGTTCGCGCTCAGTGCGATCCGGCCCGGGAACTCGCCGACCTTCATCTTGCGATAGATGGTCGGCGTGGAGAGCCCGGTGCGCCGCCGCACTTCTGGCAAGCGAACCAGGCTGTCCCGGCTGCGATCAATCTGGCGCTGTGCTTCACGCTCCCCGGCCAACCCGCTCGCAGGATAGTTTGTCGGCCCGACGCTCATCGGCACCCTCCCATGTGATACCGGCGCCAATAGCTATCCCAGCGCGTGGCCGCGCCGGCGGCGATCGCGGCACAGGACAGGCTGCGGCCGTCGGGTAGCGTGCAGCGTTTCACCACGCGGGCGTAGGATTTGCCAACTGGCTGGCAGCTCAGTGTCTTCCGTAGCACCAAGCGCTCGACGATCGCGCGGCTACGCTCTGCCTGGGTATCAGAGCAGACGTAGGCTGCCTTCCCGCGGCGGCACGGCTCCGCGCTTTCGAAGTCGGGGGCCTGGATACCCGCGACACGCACCTTGACCCCGTTGGCGCACCATAAGGGGCCGTCACCATCATGCACGTTCGTGACGAGGCATAGGAAAGCGGCAGCGATCATTGAGACGCAAACCTTTTGGGAGATGGGAAGGACACCCGAAGCGGCCGGGCGCGTTGATGCTTCCCAACTAGGAGAGCGTCATGTCCGACCACAAGCCGTCCGAGCCCAGCCCCAACGACTTCAAAGACACCGCCCAGAAGAGCGAAGATGCCGGCATTGCCGATGAAGGCGCTGCCTACACGAACGCGATCGAGAAGGACGACGAGGCCGAAGCGCCCGAAGCCCACCCGAGCTGATCGGGTCGGACCATGCAGCGGCATCGCCGCCGAGTGTTGCTGCTGCTGATCTGCGAAAGTCTGGCCTATTAGCTCGCCGCGGTCGTCAGCGCCGATATCGTGCTCCGGCTCAAGGTCGGCGTCGCCATCAAGCTCGTCGAGCAGATCGATGAGTGCTTCCACGGCGCGTTCGATAGCGGCGCGCGCGGGTAGGGGGCGGGCGTTCATCGCGGCGGCTCCCCCACGATCCGGTAAAAGCAGATATTGTTCGATCGGCTGGGCGCCTGGTTCCGCCACCAGGCGTCCGGGTACGAGCCGGCATAATCTGATAGGTGATCGCCAATTACCGTCCCGCTGGCGAGCATCACCTCGACCAGCATCTTCGGTGAAAACGGAAACGGGCTGGGTATGTGCCTGATCCAGCCGTCTGCGCGAATGCGGACGCGCGGCTTGGCAGCACGCTGGATACGTGGTGCAGCGGTTTGCCCGCGGCCTAGGCGGTGTAGCCACGCGATCACCGCGCTTCATCCTTCTGCTGAGCTGCCTCTGCGACCTCTTCACGCTCGGCAGCGACCTTCGCGATAATGTACGCGCGATAGGCCTCGCGATCCGCGAACACGGGTTCAGCATATTCGATGCCGGCGCCTTGAATGCTACCACCTGGCATCTCGACGTAGAACTCGCCGTAATGCTGGCCGCTTCCATCGTTGCGGGAGGACGTCGCGTGACTGCCGATGGGCGGGCGCTCCGCAGAATGGAGCGCCCGATCGCCCGAAGCTTAATCGTCGTCGCGCGTGAAGGTTTTCTCGTCGAGCTGATCACCGTCGTAATCATCCTCATCCGTGGGACCAGCGGCGTCATCCATAGGTGGTTGTTCGGGTGGAATGATCTGCTCAACCTCGGTCGCGTCGACGGGCAGGTCATCTTCGGCTCGGTTATCGCTCATGGCTCTCTCCTCGGTTGCAGAAGCCATAACGCGCCGCGTGCGATTCAGGCCCGCATGCCGTTCCGTGGCTGGCACGCATCAGCGGGCGAACATCCAGATTTCAAAGGGCAAGCGATTGAGCGGTGATGAAACGCGGGCGATTCGGATCGACCGAGCGCGCAGGGCGCTGGCGGAACGCGCTGCTGCGTTTCCTGGCGAGGTGGCCCAAGCCAATCTGCGGCTGAGCCGCATCGACGCGGCCCGGAAGCGCGAGCGGCAGCGCTTCGAAACGCTGGTGCTCGGCCAGCTGCCGAAACCGCCGGTGTTCAAGAAACCGAAGGGCATGAAGGCCAGCGTCTGGCGGAAGGAAGAGGCGCGGCTGATCGCCGAGGCGCAGGCCGCGGAATCGATCGCCGCGCGGTGGTCGCACAAGCAGGGCACGCCCGAGACGCTCGAGCATGCCGCCCGGACGCACGATGGCGCGCTGGCCCAGCTCCATGCCAACGGCACGATCGACGCTGAACAACTCGAATGGGCGGCGCAGATCGCGAACGTGCACCGGAGTATCGAGGCAGACGTGGCGGTCAAGGTGGCCAGCTTCGAGGCTCGGGTCGATCAGTCGACACGCGGTGGTGCGGTCGGCGAGCGGATCCACCGCGTACGTATGCACCACGCCTACGGGATCTGGCGCGAGATGCTGCCGGCGCCCAGGGCGCTGGTGCTCGACATGATCGTCGGGGACGCGATCGGCTATACCGTCGCGGCGACGCGATACCGGGTCAACAAACGGAAGTCGAAGCGCCTGCTACTCGAAGCAATCGGACGCTGGCCTATGTGTGTGGCGGCAGCGTTCTCAGCAATCGATCAGGGTATGGTGGATGCAATGAACGAGGCCGTCGCGCCGGGCCATGTGATACGCCGCCCCGCCGACGCTGCCCCGCGACAGACCTACGATCAGGCGCGGCGGCAGGAGCCCGCAGCCGAGGCGACGAATGAGCCGTATCTTTTGCCGGCGATCGATCCCGCGTTTCTAGACGACCGCGGCTTTCTGCGACCGTGGGCGGAGATCGCGCGAATTGTGCGCGACAAGGTGGCGTTGTGTGAGGAATGACCGGAAATGGATGCTTTCAACAGCGTCTGGCGCCAGAAGACACCCAATTTACGCGGTTACGAGACGAGGCCTTGGCCCCTCATTATCGTCGAACCTTAGCGACGCCGCAATCGACATAAGAAGATCATGCGACTTCCAACCCGGCCCTGATGGAGTGTCAGCTTCCTCCGCTTGATCGAACTGAACGCTTACAGCCCGGTCGGTGATCTCGACCGCCTCACGAACGCTCAACGTCTCATTCTCGCAAAGCCCGTGGATGAGGCTTTCGACTAATAGCAGCGCTGCCTGGCCATGGGCGTCTGGCGACGAAGGCATCTGTCTGATGGGCTCGTTGTCGTTTGTTTGCATAATTCACTCCGATGCAGGCGGGAGCACCTGTTCGCTATTCCTCACCAGCACCTGATAAACCCAGCCAGCGATAAGCTCGGGTACACCAAATTTCTGCCAAAATGCTAACCTATGGCAATAATAGACAATAACATTAGGCAATGTCTTATGGGAGACAGGCGAGGTACAACCTCTCATGGCAAACCCATTTGTTAAAAAATTGAGCGGGTTAGCCGAATTAACAGCTGCCGACGCATCGGCGCTTGAAAAGGCCACTTCACGCACTCGCCGCTACACCGCCCGAAAGGACTTGATCCGGGAAGGCGATGAACCGGGCCCGATGTTCGTTATCCTGGAGGGTTGGGCCTGCCGCTACAAAGTGCTGCCGAACGGAGCGCGCCAGATCATGGCGTTCCTGATGCCTGGTGACGCCTGCGATCTGCATATCAAGCTACTCGCGGAGATGGACCACAGCATACAGACCATTAGTGCGGCCTTGGTGGCGACTGTCACGAAAGCTGAGATGCAAGCGATGATGCTCGAGCACCCGAACATAGCGAGCGCGATGTATTCAGCGCAGCTCGTGGATGAGGGCATCATGCGCGCGTGGATCGTTAGTATGGGCCGTAGAAGTTCGATAGAACGCGTAGCGCATTTGATGTGTGAACTTTATCTTCGGGCGCACGGTATTGGATTAGTCGTACATCAGGAGTTTTCTTTCCCGCTTTCGCAGACGGTTCTCGCCGATGCCCTGGGTATGACAGCAGTCCATATCAATCGCGTTTTGAAAGAGTTGCGGTTATCGGGTGCTATTGCACTGACGCGCGGCAGCCTGATCATCCGGAACCCAGTCCTGTTGATCCAAATAGCGGGCTTTGACGAAAACTACTTACACCGCCGTTTGCGTCAGGCCGGTTGAGCAACCCTAAGCCCGCGAACCGCCTTTAAAGGCCGACGCGCCTCCACCGCAGTCGTAAGATTGAAGCCGACTTCGTCCATCTTACGATGCTCGGTGATATCCTGGAGATACAGTTCTTACCAATGCGGCGCCGTAAGTCTCGCCAGCTCCGCATAGCTGGCGGCGCTCCGTCGATAAATAGTTGCGATCTCGGAGTCGGCGGTCGTCTCAGCGATCCTACGGGACCTTGCCGCGCGCGCCGCATAATCTTTGGCGTCTAAAGAAGGCATAGCGGTTCTCCAACGAACAGGAGCGGTTCCAATGCTCCAATTCGCTCCGGCTCTTTCGTGTGCGATGAGCTTTTATAGCTCTGCGAAATCCAGCAAATTTAATATAGATTAGGTTCGCAGCTGTTTTTTGGGCTCGTGGAGAGGATGACGAGCACAAAATGCGTAGTCCGTTCTCAATCGATCCTGCCGTTCGCTATCTGGCGTGATAAGCGATAGGGGCTTGCAGGCGGCCCCGAAAAGTGCCAAAAACGCCTTGGAACAATTATGTCCAGCGTAGATCGAAGCCCGCCCTAACCGGCGGGCTTTCGCGTTTTTGGGGATAATCGATGCCCGCCGAACGCCTGCGCGGGCGCGCCGGGCAGGCCAAGCGCAAACGCCGCCTCGCTCGCACCCATGGCCTATGCGAACGATGTGCCGGGCTAGGACGATGGGAAGGCCAGGGCCTAGGCCGCACCACCCTCGCGGACCGAGTGAACCACATCATCCCGCTCGACCACGATGGCAGCGATGAGGATGAGAACACCGAGAACCTGTGCCGGCCTTGCGACTTGATCGTCACGGCCGAGCAGTTCAGCTTTTCCAAGCCGGCGGAGGGCCGAGGTATCGGGCGCGATGGGCGGCCGACCAGCGCGGACCACCCCTGGAATAGGAGCCGTGATCGGCCGGATGTCCGAGATGGCGGAAAGGGACGTTGATAAAAACCGGGGAGTAGCCACATGCCCGTAGCGGTGACCTCGTTCACGCGTCGCATTGGGCGATCAAGTCCGGGACGGCACGGCAGTTTTAATTGAGGTTGCCATGGCCTGGGTTGCACTAGTTTTTGCGGGTCTATTCGAGGTTGTCTGGGCTTCTTCGATGAAGCAGTCGAATGGCTTCACCCGACTCTGGCCGAGCGTAATTACCCTCGCGGGCATGTTGATCAGCTTCGGTCTGCTCGCGTGGGCGATGCGCGTGCTGCCTTTGGGAACGGCATACACGATCTGGACAGGTATTGGTGCGGTCGGTGCATTGATCGTTGGCATCGTATTCTTTGGAGAAGCGATAACAGCGGTGCGGCTCATCGCTGCCGCGCTAATCGTCTGCGGCCTCGTGCTGATGAAAGTATCTTCAACCGGTTAGTTTTGTTTGCGGCCTGATAGGCGTGGCTCACGCTCGACCATTGGCAGCATGGCGCAGCCCACCCCCGGCCGAAAGGTTGAGGGGGCGGCGGGGCGGACACCGACCACGCCCTCCATGCGCACCGAGATCAATTTTTGAGGGGGGAGGGTTTCGGCCCGGTCGCCTGGGAGGCTCATCATGGCCGACATCATCGCACTGGAGGGGGGCGACGGCCTTCCGCCTGAGCCGAACTGGGTCCGCTATTTCGGTCGAAAAGCTGACCGTGATGCGGCGTCAGAGCATTGGAAGCGCATTGTCGCTGAGATGCGCTCGGCCGAAAAGCTCGCGGTCGCGAACACGCACGCCATCCAGCGTCTGGTCGTCGCATACGTGAGCTACGACTTGGCGGCCAAGACGGTGGCGAAGATGGGGCCGGTCATCCCGGCGCCGAAAACGAAGGTTCCGACGTACAACCCCTGGTGGACGGTGCAATCGAACGCGGCATCACAGGCCGAGGCGCTGGAGAAGCAACTGTGCATCTCGCCGCGCGACCGGGGGACCGGCGCGAAGGTAGAGCGGAAGGCTCGCAAGCAATCCGGCGGCGGTTATCTGAAGAACCGTGGCTAACCGCTTCCTGTCCGACCCGGACCCGACGACAGCGTGGGCGAAGGCGGCAGTAGACGGGAAGCTGTTCACCTGCGGCGAGCTGGTCCGACACGCGGCTGAGCGCCACCTGCGCGATCTTCGTGACGGTGACCGGACGGCCAAGCTCGCCGCTGTCGCCGAGGTCGCCCAGGTGTTCACCACGGAGGCGATCGCGCCGATCGTTGCATGTGCCGCCACACAGCAGGTTGCCATGCAGTCGGTCGATCCTGAAGGTGATCGCAGATTGCATTGAAAACCACACAATGCTGTGATCCCCCTTTTCCACAAAGGAACCCATAGCGGGACAATCGCCAGGGCGATCGTGCCGAGAGCCGTCCGGGGCACCTGCTTTCCCAAAACCTGTTCCCGATTGCTCTTTCCCGAAATTGCCAGTCGGAGACGGAGAAACGGGAAAGATTCTACGTAACGAATGGCCGTTATAGGGTGGCGGGGTCGCCTGCCTGAATGTCCGGGTGTGGGGGTGGGTTCAACGGGTGGTCGCAACGCATCATTCTCATGATGAGAAGGAGTGGTGCGATGAAGCAGCGTCGTCGGATATATTACTCGGCTGCTCAGCGGGCGGAGATCTGGGACAGGTGGCAGCGCGGCGAGTCGATGAGTTCGATTGGTCGCGGCTTTGAGCGGGAGAGCTCGTCGATCTTCTCGGTGCTCTCACCGTCGGGCGGGATCCGCCCACCCGATCGGAAGCGATCGGGGCGTGCGCTCAGCTTGGCCGACCGCGAAGAGATATCCAGAGGTTTGGTCGCCGGCCGTTCGCTGCGTGCGATTGCAGTCCAGCTCGGCCGCGCGCCGTCGACGATCAGCCGGGAGGTCGGCCGTAACGGTGGCGCGGATCGGTATCGTGCCACGCTATCGGATCAGGCGGCCTGGGATCGTGCACTGCGCCCGAAGCGCTGCAAGCTCGCTTGCCACCCGGGCTTGCGACGAACAGTATCACGCAAGCTACGCCGCAAATGGTCGCCAGAGCAGGTTGCGGGCTGGCTCAAGCATAGCTTTCCGGACGAAGACCAGCATCGCGTGTCACACGAGACGATCTACAAAAGCCTGTATATTCAGGCGCGTGGTGTTCTCAAGAAAGAGCTGCTCGGGCATCTGCGCGCCAAGCGCACGATCCGGCGCTCGCGCCACGCCAGCCTCAAGCGCGACGGGCTCGGCCAGATCAAGGACGCGGTCTCGATCAGCGAACGGCCCGCTTGCGTCGAGGATCGCGCTGTGCCCGGGCATTGGGAGGGCGATCTGATCTCGGGCGCGCGCGGCAGCCATGTCGTGACACTGGTCGAACGCCAGTCGCGCTACGTGGTCCTGGCCAAGGTCGCGAACAAGGAGACTGCCAGCGTCGTCACGGCCCTCATCAAGCAGGCGCGCAAACTGCCCCACGAACTCTACCGGTCGCTGACGTGGGATCGCGGCAAGGAGCTTGCCGACCATCGGCGGTTCACCCTTGCGACCGACGTCGCGGTCTACTTCTGCGATCCTCAGAGCCCATGGCAGCGCGGTACCAACGAGAACACCAACCGCCTGCTGCGGCAGTATCTGCCCCACGGCGTCGATCTGTCGATCTTCAGCCAAGCCCAACTCAGCGCCATCGCCCGGCAACTCAACGAGCGGCCCAGAAAAACCTTGATGTACCAAACGCCAGCTGAGAAGTTCGCTCAGAGCGTTGCGTCGATCGGTTGAACCCACCGGCGTTTGCTGTCCGGCCGCTTTTCGGTCGTTAGCTTTCCGGCGTCGTAATTGCCCTGCGCCTTTCAACGGCGGAAGTACTTGGAAAGCAACCACGCGGTTTGGGCGTTGGCTTTGGATGGTCGGGGCTTCGCGCCCCAGTTGCCCGGTCGCAGAGCGGGGGCAACCTCTCCTGCGACCGGGCGGCAAAGGCGATGGTGGAGAAGGCCTCTTGCCGAGCGACTTAACGCCGCGCTCTGTTGGCCCGTTCCAGCAATAGTGACTAACGCGGATTAGCCTCCACCATAAAGAGAGCGCTTTCTTTGAACCGTCTGTGCGTCACGCTATCTTTACTGTTGTTCGTCGAGCGTTCGCTCCGGTTGTTTGTACTGGTCGCTTGCGGGATCCGGACGAGACATAGGTATGCCAGTGTCCATCTCGCTAGCTAATGAAGCGCCATAGCCGGCCAGTGTCTCGCCCTGAGCGGTGAGCTTAATCGTTGTTCGCGCCGCCATGCCTGCTTCCCTAATGCGAGGCCCATGATCCGCTATAGATCGATGGGCCTCGTACTTTTGGAGTTATTGGCGGCGGGTAGTGTCGTCGTGGCGGTGATCGCGACGCTTCAGGCCTAAAAGCCCGGCGAGGCCGAGAAGCCCCAACAGGCCCCATTTGCCTTCGTCGCCATCATCGTTCCCGACGTCGTCTGAAGCGACGGAAGTCGCCGCCGCCGCTTGCGCTACAGTGACTCCCCCGGTCGCGACCATCAGTGCGGCAGCGGCCGTAAACGCTAGGTGCTGTTTCGACATTAACTTTCTCCCGTGGGCGCAAGTTCGCCGAAGAAAGACGGCCCTTGCTGCCTGTTAATGCCCCGCCGATGCCAGCAGTTCCGGGCCGCGGAGCCGAACGGGCTAACCTTAGTCAGTGTTTGCCCGTGTTCTGCCTGAGTTCGCGCCAACCGTTTCGCAAGGCGTTCGAACACCTTCGACGGCTTCCGAACTGAAGAAACTTAGTTGAGCATCCAACACGGCGGATCGACTAATTCGACGTCAAACGCCTGCACCAGCTTTAGAGCTTTATCGGCCGCCGTGAGGCGCCGCTCTTCGTCAGGGCTGGCAGCGTCCAAGAGCTCTGGACTAGCGTCTCACGCAGTTCGTCGGGGGGCATAACGTTCAGCAGTTGAACCCCCGGCATTGCAGGCGATCAAATCGATCGGCGAT
The DNA here is from genome assembly GCF_036663635.1 of Parasphingomonas puruogangriensis. Classification (NCBI taxonomy): domain Bacteria; kingdom Pseudomonadati; phylum Pseudomonadota; class Alphaproteobacteria; order Sphingomonadales; family Sphingomonadaceae; genus Parasphingomonas; species Parasphingomonas puruogangriensis. Next base: position 58,770 of record NZ_JAXOJI010000011.1, read on the forward strand.
TTCGCGCCAGCGTTGTACGCCCGGCTCGTCGCCGGCCGACGCAAGTGCGCCGATGCGCGCGGCGATGAAAGCAGGCGCGTGGTCGCCGTGGATGCGCTCGACCTCCAGCGCCTCGGCGGACCGTTCGCGCTCCGGCGTCAGGTCGGCGGTTCCTGCCATCGGCTAATACTCCGCTGCGTCATACCCGTCCTAGCCTAGACGATTGTGCATTTAAAATTCCTTGCGAGCGCGGCGAAGCGGTTAGGCTGGATTCGTCATCGTGGCCGGTGATTTTATGGCAGCGAGGTGCATAACGTATAGGATGAGGCCGGCATCGTCAGTCACATCAATTTGCCAATCCTGATCTTCCCATATCAGCTCGGCGTGGTCTTTTAGTAGCTCGCCGACGAACTTTGCCAACTCGACGCGAAGGGCGGTGTGGTCATCCCGCTCTACCGTTTCAGTATTAGCGATGTGGGATTCGGTGCGAATGTTGATGTTATATTTTGGCATTCGGTCCTCCGATGGCACAGCGCTTCGGATAAGGGCAGGTTCCCACCTTTTTTACGGCTCATGCGCTACCTTTATGAGTCGAGCCCGCGGCGCCGGATCTCGGCGCCCAGCGCCGTAGCGGCCGGATCGCCTGGCTCGTCACCCCTTGCAACGTGGTAGGCCAGCAATTCTCGATCGGGCAGCAGAATTGCACGCATTCGGTCGCACTGCTGCAGCGCATCGTCAGCGTCCGCGTCGCGGCCTTCCGCTCGCATTCCCGCCGCAAAGCTGCAGATGGTCTCGATGTACGATGGGCCGTGCTCGTCGAGCAGAGCGCGATCGAGCTCGTATAGCTGGTCGTCGGTTTCGTGATCGCTCATCGGTTCATCGCCTGCCAGTCGCCCTCGGCGTCGTCGATCGCCTGAAAGGTGTCCCCATCGGCTTGCTGTTGTCGCAAGTGAGCACGCACGGCTTTTCCGGATCACCGTTCTTCGGGAACGTGCGATCGGCGCGGGCAGCGTCGGCCAGGTCATCAACCCAGTCGCCGCAGCCGCGTTGCGCGAGCAGCCATTTGCCGAACGGCTCGTGCTGGGCGGGGTAGCTCTCAGGGTCGCTGCTCTCTGCCATGGTCATCCTCGATTCGACGACCGGCATACCACGGCAGAGCTTTCGCATACGACGGGGAAAGGACCATGCTTTGCTGCCGAGAGCTATTCTGGCTATAGGAAGGGGATGACCCAGCAATCAACAATTGAGCGAGCTATAGAGATTGCGAAGTCGGGGAAATGCAATTCTCTTGTAGACCTCCGTCGTCAGCTATCATCGGAACAGTATTCGAACGTAGAACGCCATCTTTCTGGAAGTTCGATAGGCAAACAGATCAAGGCTCTGATCGACGAAGCCCAGGCTGCGGAGCGCGCTAAAGTGGTCAGTAGTCGATCCAAAACTGCGGATTAGGCCCAGCCGTCGTAGGCTCTCTCGTGGGCAGCTTATCGTTGAACGATCACAGCTTGTCGGTGCGCGTTCGCGGCGTCAGCGGTAAGCAGTTCAATGAATTGCGCCCGAATCGATAGAGACGCCTTTGACAACGCCCGCGTCATTTGCGCGTGATAGGCGTCGGGCGCGTCGGTCGCACGCCGATGCATCATGGTCCAGCCGCCAAACTCAGGCCGCTCGATAATACGATCCTCCAACACCGTGATTGAATGGTGACGACGATCGTCCACGATCCGCCCAAAAGTTGCTGCAACGCTGGCAGGCGGTCCCTCGAATGCCTGCAAGAAGCGATGTCCATCCGACCAAAGCAAGCCTGTTATTCCGTCGATCGCGTTGTTGTGCCGCGACTGCTGGAGGATACCTGCCAAATCGGCTTTATCACCCTCAATCGTGCTTAAGCTCACATAAACAATTTGTCGCACCTGCCGCCTTTCTCATAGCTTGGCGAGAACCTAAGCGATTTATCGGTGACCGTCGGTAACATAGGTCAGTCGTTCGCACCGTGGTCCGAACACGCGGACAAGCTTTATTTATTCATCGCTCCAGTGAGCTGGCAGGTGCCCCCAGTTTTCCGTCGAGCGACGGTTCAGCGCGGCCGCGACGGGCCGGAGTGGAGACCATCACAACCGTTCTGGCGCTGCCGCTTACTATCCGCGCGCCCGCCTTTGCGCGACCCACGCCAAGAAAACGCCGGCGGCAAATAGACCAACTTCCAGCCGGAGAGTTTCGAACAGCGACCAATAGCCACCCGAGCTTCGGTCCCGGACCCGCGTCCCGTTAACCACCGTCCCATAAAGGCCAACGGCACCCATGATCGCCATAGAAAGTCCGGCGAGGCGGAGGCCAAGCATTGGCCAAACATGTCGGTTGTCTGGGTTCTTAGTCACGATTGCTCCTGCCGGATTATTATATGGCGTCGCAATGGTCGGGTCCCAGTGAGCGGGACCGACGCGCTAGCAAAGACTCTGAAAACTTCAGGCGTGATCGAGCAAGAGCGAAATTAATGCTGGGGGCATGTGAGGGGGCACTCAGTCGTTTTCTGTATTAGAAAGCCCCGAAAGACGAGGGAAAACGATACCAATGTGGTAGGGTCATCGCCCACCATTCCTCCAAATTCCCGGTACCTAGAACGGATTGGCCGGAAGCATCGCCGCCGCTGCTTCCCTGGTCGCCGCGCTGATCTGCGGTGCGTGCATCCCAAAGAGGTCCGCATGCCATTGATCGCCGGCGCGCCACACCATGCCGATATCGATGCCATCGCGGTGGACCGTGTAGGTCTCGTCACGCGGCATCAGGGTATATTTGAAAGAAGCCATAGCGGCGGAGAACCAGCCAAGCGCCAAAACGCTCCCACGATCTCCCTAAAATGTTTCACATTTGCGACGAACCGCAATGTGCCGTCGTCAAACGGCATCCGGCCTATTTCGGAAGCGTGATTTCGAACAAGGTCGGCCAATTCTTGCCGGTGACGTACAGTTTGCGCGCCGCCCGATCATAGGCAATCCCATTGGCCACCGCATCCGGATCGGTGACCCCGACGCGCTTGGCCAGCAGCGACAGATCGATCATCTTCGCGACGCGGCCGGTGGCGGGATCGATGCGGACGATCAGCGGTGTCATCCAAATATTGGCGAAGATTTCGCCATTCACATATTCGAGCTCGTTGAGCTGGCGTACCGGCCGGCCGTCATAGGTGACTTCCAGGCGGCGTACGACCTGCATCGTCTTGGGATCGAGGAAGCGGAGCACCGGCGTGCCGTCGGACAGGATGATATGGTGGCCGTCGTCGGTCATCGCCCAGCCTTCGCCGTCATAGCGAAATGAGCCGACCTGCTTGAGCTTGGGCAGCGACCAGCGATAGCCCAGGCCGCCATGCCACACGACACTGCGCAGCTCCTTCCCCCATGCGACGATGCCTTCACCGAACAGCGCGGGCGGCAGCGTGATCTGGCGCAGCACCTTGCCGGTCTTAAGATCGATCTGGCGGATATGCGACGCGCCTTCGCGGCCGGTGCTTTCGTAGAGTTTGCCGTCGGTGATCAGCAGGCCCTCGGTGAATGCCTGCGGGTCATGCGGGTAGCTTGCGACAATCACCGGCTGGACTATCGGCGGGGTGTTCGAGCCCGACGGCGCGTCCTGCGCGGACGAGCCGGCGCACGACAGGAGCAAGGCGGCGACCGCAAGCGTCCGGGCGATCATAACGCACGGACCAGGCGGATCGCGGGGGCGATCCAGGGCGGCGCCGTGATCACCTGCTGGCGGTTGCCAACCCCTAGCGGGAGCAGATGGAGCTTATCCCCTTCGCGCCCGATCAGCCGCGCGAACAGGAAACGGCCGGCGGGGCGGGGGACGAGCACGTCGCGGTTGAGCGCGCGCGCGAACTCCGATGGGCCGAGCGTTTCGCACCACAGCGCGTCGCCGCTGCGATAGTCGCCGACACCTTGCGCGACGGTGATCGCGATCAGCCCAGGGGCGGGGGCCGGGGGGGGGGCGAGCGTCGCGGCATGTTTGGGGGCGTGCGCGCCGGCGGCATCGAGGATCGCGGCGACGGGGATTTCCGCACGGGTCGGCAATTTGACGAGATCGGCGGCGGTGACGCCTAGCGCATCGGCGATGCGGTTGAGCCAGCCGACCGAGACGGTGCGCGTGCCGGTTTCCAGCCGGCCGATCGTCTGGGCGGTGGTCGGCGGGTCACAGGCCCGGGCAACGTCGTCGAGCGTCAGGCCCTTGGCGCGGCGGACTTCGCGGATCGCGGTGATCATCTCGTTTCCTAACCAGATCGGTTTTTCCGCTGTCCTACAAACATGACGTTGTGGCAAGCGGTGATTCGCAGGCAAATGAGCGATGGCGATGCGGCGACTTGCGGAACGAACCGTGGCGGGAAGCGCGCGACGGGTGACGGTCCATCTGGCGGAATCGCCCCTGGGCTGGCTGCGCGCGCGTGGGCTGGTCGATGCGCGGCAGTTCGAGGCAGGCGAGCGGTTGCGCGGCGATTACGAGCGGGCGGCAATCGCGCCGCGCGTGACGATGCACTGGCAACCGCGCGTGCAGGGCGGCGGTGAAGGGCTCGATCCGTGCTCGGCGCAGATTGCGGCGAAACGGCGCTTCGATGCCGCGGTCGAGGCGGTCGGGCCGGGGCTCAACGATGTGCTGTGGCGCGTGGTCTGCGCCGGCGAGGGGCTGCCGGCGGCGGAAAAGGCGCTGGGTTGGCCGGTACGGTGCGGGCGCGTCGTGCTGACGCTGGCGCTCGATCGCTTGGCGGGGCATTATGGCCTGCGATAATGGGGCGGTGATGACGATGACGGCACAAGTGATCGCAGTGGCGGCGGATGACGAGCATCGTTTCGCCAAGCCGTGGCGGCCGGAGATCGTGCTGGTCGAGGGGCTCGGCGTCGAGGGCGACGCGCATCTCGGGATCACGGTGCAGCATCTGTCGCGCAAGAAGAAGGATCCGGGCCTGGCCAATTTGCGGCAGGTCCATCTGATCCATGCCGAATTGTTCGATGAACTGGCCGACAAGGGCTTTGCCGTGGCGCCGGGCGACCTGGGGGAAAATGTCACGGTGCGCGGGATCGACCTGCTTGGCTTGCCCGAGGGTGCGGTGCTGGCGCTCGGCGCGGAGGCTAGCGTGCGGGTGACGGGGTTGCGCAACCCGTGCGTCCAGATCGATCGCTTCCAGAAGGGGCTGATGGCGGCAACGTTGAACAAGGCGCCGGATGGGTCGTTGGTGCGCAAGTGCGGGGTGATGTCGGTGGTGCTGACCGGCGGCGTGGTGCGCGCGGGGGATGCCGTGCGGGTCGCCTCGCTACCGGAGATGTTCGTGGCCTTGCCCGTGGTTTGACGGCGTCGTCGCCGTGAACGGTGCTGTGCAATGCCATCAATCCCCCCACCGCGTCAGGCGATGAGGGGATTTCTGCCGGTTCGTCCGTTTACAGCTTGATGCTGCCTTCCAACCCGAAGGTGCGCGGCGCGTTGAAATTGCCGTAATCGCCGAGCACGTTGGAAATGCTGGAGGACGTGCTGTAGGTCACCGGCGTGACGCCGCTGGCGCTGGTGATCGTGGGCAGGGCACCCAGGCTGTTCGAGGGATCGCGGCGATACACATGCTGCTCGTCGAACAGGTTGCGTGCCCATAGCGATACGGTGAGCGTGCTCATGCCGTGCCCGAGATCGATTTCGGCCAGCGACAGGCGACCATTGACCAGGAACGAGGAGTCGTTCTTGGTGGCATATTGATCGAACGTCTGCGTCGCCTGGCTGTAATTGCCATCGAGATGGAAGCGCAGCGACGCGCCGGCGAACGGGATCTTATAGTCGATCGCGCCGCTTGCCGCATTGCGCGGCGTATAGACGACGTAGACGGTCTGCACGACGTTGGTGAACGGGTTCAGGATCGGCGGGATCTTGGTATAGGTATAGGCATAGCCGCTGGTCAGCGTCAGGCCGTCGAGCGGATTGACGGTCAGATCGGCTTCGATCCCGCGAATCTTGGTCGTGCCCGGCGCGTTAATCGTCTCGATCGTGTTGCGGCTGGTGCCGTTGACGTCGAACGAGACGTTGCTGAAGTCGATCTGGCTGTTCTTGCGGTCCATGATGTAGCCGGCCAGGTTGAGCCGCACATGATGATCGAGGAACTCGGTCTTGGCGCCGATCTCATAGGCCTTGACGTCTTCCGGGCCGAAGCTGCGATAGGTCAGCGAGCGCGAGCTGGCCCCGCCGGCGCGGTAACCGGTGGAATATTTGGCATACAGGTTGATGCCGGGCGCCGCGTCGAGCGCCGCGGTGACCATCGGATTGAAGCGGCTGGTGCTCTGATCGAGATGCAGATCGCTGCGTGCCTGATTGTTCAGGATGGTCAGATCGCCGGTCTTGTCGTCATGCGTATAGCGACCGCCGGCGGTGATGTGCAGCGCCTCGCCCAGTATCGCCGGAGTGTACGTCGCCTGGCCGAAGGCGGCATAGCTTTTCGATGTCGCGCGGCTGGCGCGATCGATCGAGCGGCAACCCTGCTGCGATCCGTACCCGTTCGATCCGGTGCACGGATCGACGATCGTCACCGTGCCGTTGGCGGCGAACATCGCCGAACTCGGCGTCGCGGCGTCGTCATGCGCGCTTTCGGTGAAGTAATAGAGGCCGACCGCGTAATCGAGCTGCGGCACACTGCCGACCGCCTGGAATTCCTGGCTGAACTGGTGCTGGTAGAGATCGGCCAGGCTGTAGCGGCTGAACAAACCGGCAGTGCCGGTGGTGGTCAGCGGCGGGCGATGCGCGCCGCCGCTATTGTCATATTGCAGCGAGGTCACGTCGCGGAACGCGGTGATCGAGCGCAATTCGATCCACGGCGCCAGCTGGTAGTTGAGGTGCAGCGTATAGCCGTGGGTCTTGTCGACGCTGGGCTGCTGCGGCACGCCGATATCGGCCACCTTCATGCGCGTCGTGCCATTGACCACCACGCCCGGCTGGAGCGCCTTCACCGTGCCGGTGAAGGTCGTCGGATTGGTGCCGGGAAGCACGCAACTGGATTGCGTGGCGGCCGCGCCGGCGGCGCAGCCATTGGGATTGTAATTGAGCAACTGGCTGTAGAACGGCGTGTTCTCGTCATAGCCTGCATCGAAGGCGAAATCGGCCTTGAACGCGTCGCTCGGCTGCCACAACACTTCGGCGCGACCGCCGCGGCGGTTATAGTAATTCCAGCCGGTCGAGCCGGCGAGCGGATCCTTGGTCGTCGCGCCCTGATATTGCACCACGCCGTCCAGCTTGACGCTGAAATTGTGGAATTCGGGCAGATCGATGTGCAGATCGCCATTATAGCCGCCATAATTGGCGACGCCCGCGGTGGCGCGCAGATCGAACTTGCCGGTCGGCGCCTTGGTGACGAGGCTCAGCGCGCCGCCTTCGGTGTTGCGGCCGAACAATGTGCCCTGCGGGCCCTTCAGCACTTCGACGCGATCAAGATCGAACAGCGCCGCGTTGAGGCCGTGCTGGCGACCGAGATAGACGCCGTCGATATAGATGCCGACGCCCTGTTCGCGGGCCGGCTGGTTGGCGTCGAGCGGCACGATGCCGCGGATGCCGATGGTCAGCGCGGTCTGGCGCGCCTCGAACGTCGCGACGCGCAAGCTCGGCACTGCGCCGTCGGCGAGATCGTACAGGCTCTGCACATGGCGATCGGCCAGCGCGGTGCTGTTGAGCACCGAGATGGCGATCGGCGTCTTCTGCAGGTTGGTCTCGCGCTTGGTCGCCGTGACGACGATGTCGGCGAGGCCCTGGCCGTCTTCGACCGGTTCGGCGACGACCGGTTCGGCGACCGGTTCGGCAACTGCTGCAACCGGCTCTGCGGTGGCGACCGGGTCCGCCGCCGGCGCGGTATCGGCCCAGGCTGGCGCGATGGTCGTCGCCAGAATCGAGGCGCCCAACAGCAATCGCAGGCGCAGGCCCGTCATAGTACGCATGATCATTTTCCCTTTTGAGCTACCGTGTTGCTCGTTCGTTTCCGAAGGCCGCTCTAGGTAGGCGGTGTGACGGCAAAGTTGCGAACCGGTCACCCGTCGGCAGGCGCTGCATGACAATTGAGCGTCGAATATGAGACATGAATGTGACAGCGTCAGCGGGCACCGGCGTTGGGGCGCCTGGCTATCCGCAACCCACCCTGCGGCGTATAGCGCCCGCGTTTCACGCGCCGCGTCGCGGCTGTCGGATGCCTGCCTGGAGTCGCCATCGATGCGCCTACTCATTATCGAGGACGATCAACCGCTGGCCGATCTGCTCGTGCGCGATCTGGCCACGCTCGGCCACGAATCCGTGATCATCGACAATGGCCGCGAGGCGTTCGCGCTCGTCGCGCGGGACAGGTTCGACGGCATCGTCGTCGATCGCATGCTGATCGGCAGCATGGACGGCGTGTCGGTGATCCGCTGGCTGCGCGACGCCAAGGTCGAGACGCCGATCGCCATGCTCACCGCCTACGGCACCCGCGACGAGAAGATCGAGGGATTGAACGCCGGGGCGGATGATTATCTCGTCAAACCGGTCGACGCCGCCGAACTCGAGGCGCGGTTCCGCGCGATAATGCGCCGCCCGACCGAAGCGCTGCAGCTTGGTACGCTGCAGGCCGGTGATATCGAGATCAACATCCACAAGCATCGCGTGTGGCGCGCCGGCCAGACGATCGAGGTGCAGAAACAGGAATTCAAATTGCTCGCCGAACTGATCCGCAACGCCGGCGGCGTGATGACCCGCGCGATGCTGATCGAGAAGGTGTGGGAGTATGATTTCGATCCCAAGGTCAAGATCGTCGATACCTATGTCAAACGGTTGCGGGACGCGTTGCATATCGATGGGCTTGACGATCCCATCGAAACGGTGCGCGGCGTCGGCTACATGATCCGCGGCTGATGCGCCCGCGGACTTTGCGTGGGCTCGGTCTGGCGTTCCTGATCGTGTTCCTTGCCACCGTCGTCGCGGTCGGCCTGGCGGTCTATGCGGCGACCCATCAAGCGCTCGATCATGAAGTCGATCGCCGGCTCGCCAGTGCCGCTGCGGTCATTCTGCCCGATACTGGGCAGGTCGCGGTGGCGCGCGTAATCGCGCGGATCGAGATGCTCGAGCGCCAGCGCGAATCGCGCGATCTGGGCTTCATGCTGGTCGATGCCCGTGGCCGGCGTATCGCCGGCACGCTGCAGATCCCGTTGCCGCCGCAGGGCTTTTCGCCGATCGATCGCGACGACCATATCCCGGGGCTGGTGCGCGGTCGCGCGCTGGTGCTGCCGGTTGGGCCCGACCACCGCCTGGCGATCATCGCCGAGAGCGAGCCGATCGACAATTTCGATTCGGTGTTCGTGCGTGTGCTGTTGCTCGGGCTGGCGTCGATCGCGGCGATGGTGGTGTTTGGGCTGATCGTGCTGACCTCGTCGATTGGGCATCGCTTCAGGGACCTGCGCGAGGCGGTCGAGGCAATCATGCAGGGCGATATGGACCGGCGCATCCGCGTGGCCGCTGCCGGCAACGAATTCGACGATCAGGCGCAATTGCTCAATCGCATGCTCGATCGCATCCAGCAGTTGGTGGTCGGCATCCGCCACGTCGCGCATGACGCCGCGCATGATCTGCGCACGCCGCTGGCGCGGTTGCGCGGCACCCTGGCCGCCCTGGCGCGCCGGGCGGAGGGCGGACCGCTCGATCAGGAGGTGCAGGCAGCGCTGGCGCAGACCGAAGATATGCTCGGCTTGTTTACGGCGATCCTGCGCATCGCCGAAATAGAGGGCGGCGATCGCCACGCCGGTTTTACCGCGGTCGATCTGGCGATATTGATCGATGATCTGGCCGACGCGTATCGGCCGGCGATCGAGCAATCGGGGCGGTCGCTGACGGTCGCTGTCACCGGGCATGTCGTGATCGATGGCGATCGGCAATTGCTCGCCCAGATGATCGCCAATCTGATCGAGAATTGCCTGTTGCACACCCCGCCGGGCACCGCGATCACGCTGACGATCGCGGCGCACGAGGACGATGTGACGATCATCGTCGCGGACAACGGCCCCGGCATCGCCATTGAAGACCGCGCCACGGCGATGCGGCGCTTCCAGCGCCTGACGGTCGACGGCATGCGCGGCGGATATGGCCTCGGGCTGCCGCTCGTCGCTGCGATCGCCAGGCTCAATCGTGGCGATCTCACGCTCGGCGACGCCCGTCCGGGCTTGCTGGTCACGCTGCGCTTCCCCGGCCATTACGGAGCGGGCCGCTAGGCGAGGCCTGGCGGGGCATGACAGTGGCAAGTCGGTTCGATGACCGCCTTGCCATTCAACCTTCATCAATCTGCCCCGCGTTCGCAATGGCGACGACTCATTGCCTTGCTATCGGCTCGATCATCAGGGGGCTGTAGCGATGACCAAGGCTGTACGCGCGATCATAGCCGCCGGGTCGATGCTGCTCGCCACGGGCGGATCGACCAGCACCATCGCGCCGGTCCCGTCCGACCCGCCGAGCAGCGCGGGTGCGCCAAGCTCTACCGCGCTGTCGTTGATGACCTACAATGTCGCCGGGCTGCCATGGCCGATCGCCAGCGACCGTCCGCAAGCGCTGACGCGGATCGCGGCGCGGCTCGCGGCCTTGCGGCGGGCGGGGCGGCAGCCGCATATCGTCGTGCTGCAGGAGGCGTTCACGCCAGAGGCGGCGGCGATCGCCGATCGCGCCGGTTATGCCAATACCGCCTTCGGCCCCGATGCCGCAGCGCGGGCCGTGACGCCGGCGTCGCCCGACGATCGGCGCTATCTGCAGCAAGCGCGCTGGGATCGCGGCGAACGCTGGGGCAAGCAGCTCGGCAGCGGTCTGATCATTCTCTCCGACTATCCGATCGTGTGGGTCGACCGAATGGCGTTTCCCGATTTCGCCTGCGCCGGCTTCGATTGCCTCGCCAATAAGGGCGCGGTGATCGCACACCTGCGCGTGCCAGGCCATCTCGCGTCTGTAGCGGTGGTCGATACGCACCTCAACGCGCGCAAGGCGGCGGGGGTGCCGCTGGCGCGGTCGCAAGAGGCTTATGCGCGCCAGGTCGGGCTGCTGGCGCAGTTCGTTGCGGCGCATGTTGCGCCGGATCAGGCGGTGCTGATCGGCGGCGATATGAACATCGGCGCCGATGCCGCGCGCAGCCGCAGCTTCTTTGCCGCGTTCGGCCAGCGCCGATTGACCTTCGTCGCGCCCGAGCTCGGTGGTGCGCAGCGCGCGCTCGGGCAGACGGCGGTCGACGATCCCCGCGCGCATCGCGACCTGCTCGCCTCGACTCGCCGGCGCAAGGATTGGGTGTTCGCACGCCTGCCCGGCGGCAGGACGATGAATGTCGCGCGCGCCCAGGTGCCGTTCGGATCGGAGCGCGATGGTACCACGCTGTCGGATCATGTCGGCTATGTCATCGATTATGGCCAGGACCAGGCCGCGCCGCGCCCGGTCGCGCTGGCGCTGAACGATCGATCCGCACCAGGCGGGCTGCGGTGATGGCCGTCATGCGGATCGTCGCCGCGCTCGCCACAATGATCGCCGGCACGACTGCCGCCGCGGCGCAGACGATCACCGGCCCCGCACCGGCGCCATCGCGCACCGACGACGCGGTCCGCTACCGGATGATGACGCTGGAGCGCGTGCCCGATGGCGGGCGCGATCACGATCTGGCGATCGTGGCGCAGCGCCGGACCTATCGGCTGGGCAGTCCGCCATCCGCGGCGCGCAACGAAGCGCGCTCGCTGTCGCATGATGGGCGTGCGCGCAGCCGCATCACGTCCTTTCGGGTGGCCGACCGCTTCACGATCGGGGATCACCTTGTCGCCGATATCGGCTGGCGCGGCTACAAGGTCAGCAACCGCAACGCCAATGCGGCGACGGACGGCAACGACCGGCTGGCCGCGCACGATTGGTTCCTGCCGCGCGCCACGCTCGACTATCGGCCCGCCGCGGACCTGTCATTGTCGCTGGGCTATCATGAGACGATGCGCGCCTATGAGGGCGCCGGTTCGGTCGGGCCGCTGGGTCTGACGCGCGACGGGTTCGATACGTTGCGCCAGACGCTGCGGCCGGAGCGATCGCGCCAGTTCCGCCTCGACGGCCACTGGCAGGTGCGCGAGCTACGTCTGTCGCTCGGTGGTTTCCATGCCGAAGCGCGCGACACGCTGGGCTTTGCCGATCGCTCCTATGTCCCGGTCAATCGCGGATCGGTCGCCCTTTCGGGGATCACTGTGGCGGCCGAGCATCACGTGACGCCCAGCCTATCTTGGTCGGCGCGCTATCGCCGCGCCAATGGGCGCAGCTTGGGCGCGCTGCAGGAGCAGGAGTTCGGGGCTGACGCGGCGTGGAGCAGGGGGGATTGGCGCGGCACGCTGGGCACCAGCCGATCCCGCGCGACGCTGTCCGGGGCAAATGCGACGACCGCGCCGCTACGGCTCGAAGCGGCGATCGGTTACACGACGACCAGCATCGCCGATCGTCCGCTGCTGCTGTCCGCGCGTTTGACCAATCCCAGCCGGCTGGCCAGCGTGCGGCTGTTGGAAGACACGGGCGCGCTGCGCGCCGCCGATCGTGCGCGCGGCATGATGCTCGGCGCGACCATGATATGGTAGGCGCCGTCCGCTACGATTCAGACCGCCCGGCCTAAGGCGGCGGCAAGACCGCCTTTTGGCAGGTCGCAACGGTAGCGGCCCGACGCCGGCTTGCCTGGGGCCATAACTGCGTGCATGACCATGGCGGGTGCCTGCTTCGTCTGGAGCGGGCAGGTATCGCGCTGGTCGGGCCGCCAGCGGATGATCGCTATGTCCGGAATTATTGATGGCCCTCCCGCGCCTTAGGCAGCCAAGCGCGCTGCGCACGTTTCTCGAACGGCAATCTTCGGCCGGGCTGGTGCTGATGGGCGCGGCTGCCATCGCGCTGATCGTCGCTAATTCGCCGTTCGCCGCGGACTATGCCGCCGTCCTGCACGCCAAGATCGGTCCGCTATCGATCGGGCATTGGATCAATGACGGCCTGATGGCGCTGTTCTTCCTGTTCGTCGGGCTGGAGATCAAGCGCGAAACCCTGGACGGCCAATTATCCAGCTGGTCGCGGCGCATCCTGCCCGGCATCGCTGCTGCCGGGGGCATGGTGGTGCCAGCGTTGGTCTATCTCGGCTTCAATCACACGGCCAACGCTTCCGGCTGGGCGATACCGGCGGCGACCGATATCGCCTTTGCGCTGGGCGTGATCGCTCTGCTGGGCAAGCGCGTGCCGGCATCGCTGCGCGTGTTCCTCACCGCGCTGGCGATCATCGACGATCTCGGCGCGGTGCTGATCATCGCCTTTTTCTACACCGCGGCGCTGTCGCTACCGGATCTGGCGGGCGCCGCGGCGGTCGTCGGCATGCTGATCGGGCTAAATCGCTACGGGGTACGACGCCTGACGCCCTATGTGCTGCTCGGAATCGTACTGTGGGTGTTGATGCTGCGGTCGGGCATTCATGCGACGCTCGCGGGGGTGATCCTGGCCTTCACCATTCCGCTGCAACGCACGCCCGCGCAACTGGACGCGCCTGACACCAGCCCGGCGCACCGGCTGGAGCATTGGCTGCACGTTCCGGTGGGCTTTCTGGTCGTGCCGATCTTCGGCCTGGCCAATGCCGGCGTGCCTTTCCTCGGCCTGCCGGCGGACGCCCTGACGGCGCCGGTTACGCTCGGGGTCGCATTGGGCTTGTTGGTCGGCAAGGTGACGGGGGTATTCGTCTTCTCCATGCTAACGGTCCGGCTCGGTTTCGCGGACATGCCGGCGCATGCCGGGCGGCTGCAATTGTTCGGTGTGTCGTTGCTGTGTGGGATCGGCTTCACGATGAGCCTGTTCATCGCGCCGCTGGCCTTCCCGGCGGAGATAGTGCTGCAGACCGAGGCCAAGCTGGGGATCGTGCTGGGCTCGTTCGTCGCGGGAGTGCTCGGCTATCTCGTGTTGCGCACGGCGGGTGGTCCACCGCGCAAGCCGAAGGTGTCGTCGGGATTGTAAGCGGTACGGGCGGCGGGATGCATTTCGCGCGTGACGGCAGCGGCTTATCCGGTAGGTTGCCGCCTCCAAAGGGGAAGCCAACACCGTGAATCATCGCGCACTCACCGCCGTCGCACTTTGTCTCAGCGCCAGTCAGTTGGTCGCGCAAACCGCGCCGCCCGCGCCAAAGCCGGTGCAGGACAGCCAGGCGCCTGAGGATAAGGTGACCGCGCCGCTCGCCGATCCGGCCGGCCCGTTGCCCCCGCCCGCCCCCGCGCCAAACGTAAATTCCACGCCGACGACGCCGCCCATCGCTACTACCGATGCCGCGAAGCCGCCCAAGTGGGACGTCAATAAGCCGCGCGGCCTGCGCACGCGCGAGGTGCCGATCCAGGTCGATGAAGGCAGCTGGATGAATGTCGACGTGTCGCCCGACGGGCGGCTGATCGCGTTCGATCTGCTCGGCGACATCTATACCATGCAGATCGCCGGCGGCACGCCGACGCGCATCGCCGAGGGCCTGGCCTATGAGCACCAGCCGCGTTTCTCGCCCGACGGGCGGCGTATCGCCTTCACCTCCGATCGCGGCGGCGGCGACAATATCTGGGTGATGAACGCCGACGGGCAGGACAAGAAGCAGGTCACCAAGGAGGATTTCCGCCTGCTCAACCAGCCGACCTGGAGCCCGGACGGACGCTTCATCGCCGCTAAGAAGCATTTCACCACCGGCCGGTCGCTCGGCACCGGCGAAGTGTGGCTGTATCACGTGTCGGGCGGTGGCGGCGTGCAACTGGTCAAGCGCGCCAGCGAGGAACTGCAGAAGGAATTGGGCGAACCGATCTATGCCCCCGACGGCAAGAGCATCTATTTTACGCGCAACGTGACCCCCGGCCCAATCTTCGAATATGCCCAGAATTCGCGCACCAATTTGTTCAATATCGAGCGCTACGACGTCGATAGCGGCGAGGTGACCACGGTCGTGTCGGGCGTCGGCGGCTCGGTGCGGCCGACGCCGTCGCGCGACGGCAAGCGCATCGCCTTCGTGCGGCGCGACAACAACGTGTCGAAGCTGTGGGTCAAGGACTTCGCCAGCGGCGTCGAGCGGATGGTCTATGGCCCGCTCGACCGCGACGTGCAGGAGACCTGGGCGGTGACCGGCGTATACCCCAACATGGCGTGGACCCCTGACGACAAAGCGGTGGTGTTCTGGGCCGGCGGCAAGCTGCGCCGCGTGTCGGCGGATGGCGCCACTGCCGCGGTGATCCCGTTCCGCATCAACGATACGCGCGTGGTGGTCGATGCCGTGCATCCGCAGATCCAGGTCGCGCCGGATCGCTTCGCCACGCGCATGCCGCGCTGGGCCAGCGTGTCGCCCGACGGGCGTAGCGTGGTGTTCGAGACGTTGGGCAAATTGTGGCTCAAGCCGGCCGCCGGTGGCGCGGCGCGGCGGCTGACGCGCGGCAGCGACGAGCTGGAACTGTTCCCAAGCTGGTCGCGCGACGGACGTCAAATCGCGTTCGTCGGCTGGAGCGATGTCGGGTTGGGCCAGGTCCGTACCGTGGCGGCCGGCGGCGGCGCGCCGCGCAGCGTGACCACGGTTGCCGGCCATTACTTCCGGCCGCGTTTCTCGCCCGATGGTAAGACGATCGCCTTCGAGCAAGGCGAGGGCGGGGGGCTGACCGCGGCGCGCGGCAATCCCGGCACCGGCGTGTACCGTGTCGCGGCGAGCGGTGGCGCGCCGGTGCGCATCCTCACCGATGCCGCCGGGCCGCAATTCGGCGCGGCCAATGACCGCGTGTTCGTGATGGCCAATGAAAAGGGCAAGCGCCAGCTGGTCAGCGTCGATCTGGGCGGCCAGGATCGCCGCGTCCATGCGACGGGCGAGCTGGTCAACGACTATCAGGTATCCCCAGGCGGCGATTATGTCGCCTTCCGGCAGAATTACGAAGCGTTCGTCATGCCGCTGATGCCCGGTAAGCAGGCGATCGAGATCGACACCAAGGGCAGCGCCATGCCGGTCACCCGCGTCAGCGGCGACGGCGCCGATTTCATCAACTGGTCGAACGACGGCCGGCAGATCCACTGGAGCGCCGGGCCGACGCTATACACTGCCGAGACGGCCGCGCTGTTCCGCCCGGCACCGGCAGGCGAGGATGCGCCTAAATTCCCCGCGCCGCGCACCGGCGTGTCGCTATCCATGGACGTCGCCGCCGACAAGCCGACCGCCACCGTCGCGCTGACCGGCGCGCGGGTCGTCACCATGGCGCGCGCCGATGGCGGGATCATCGACGACGCCACGGTGCTGATCCGCGGCGATCGCATCGTCGCGGTCGGCCCGCGGGCGTCGGTCACCGTGCCGTCCGGCGCGACGGTCGTCGACGTGCGCGGCAAGACCATCATCCCCGGTTTGGTCGATGCGCATGCGCATGGTCCGCAGGGCGAGGACGAACTGGTGCCCGAGCAGAATTGGTCGGCGATGGCCAATCTGGCGCTCGGCACCACGACGATCCACGATCCCTCGTCGCGCTCGGCGGAGATCTTCCCGGCGGCCGAGATGCAGCAGGCGGGGATATTGCTCGCCCCGCGCACCTTCTCCACCGGCGAGGTAATCTACGGCGCCAAGGCGGCCGACGTCTATGCACAGATCGATACTTATGAGGACGCATTGGCGGTGGTGCGCCGCCTAAAGGCGCAGGGCGCGCATAGCGTGAAGAACTATAATCAGCCGCGCCGCGAACAGCGGCAGATGGTGGTTGCCGCGGCACAGGCCGAGAATATGGAAGTGGTACCGGAAGGCGGCTCGCTGTTCACGCTCGACATGTCTTTGGTGCAGGACGGCAATGCGACGGTCGAGCACAATGTGCCGCTGGACCATTTCTACGCCGATGTGGTGAGCCTGTGGTCGCAGACCACGGTCGGCTACACGCCGACCCTGGTGGTGGCCTATGGGGGGCCAGCGGGCGATCCCTATTGGCGTGCGCATAGCGATGTGTGGCGGCATCCGTTGCTCAGCCGGCATGCGCCGCCGGCCTTGCTCGCCGCGCAGAATGCGCGCCGCGAGATCGCGCCGGAGGAAGATTATGTCGATGCGGCCACCGCGCGCGAGGCGAAGAAGCTCGCCGACAAGGGCGTGCAGGTGGCGATCGGCGCGCATGGCCAGCAGGCGGGGCTGGGCGCGCATTGGGAGATGTGGAGCTTTGCGCGAGGCGGGTTCAGCCCGATCGAGGCGCTGGGTGCGGGTACGATCGCGGCGGCAAGGTCGCTCGGATACGCCAAGGATGTCGGCTCGCTCGAGCCGGGCAAGCTCGCCGATCTCGTCGTGCTGGACGCCGATCCGACCACCAACATCCGCAACAGCGACAAGGTGTCGCAGGTGATGCTCGGCGGGCGGCTCTACGATGCGGCGACGCTCAACGAGGTCGCCACCGGCACGTGGCGGCGTAAGCCCTATTGGTGGGAGAATGCGGCCGGCGGCACCGGTACAGGTTCGCGGCTAACGGTGGGCCATGGCTTTGGCGACGTGGACTAGGACCAAAGTTCTACATGATAGGCATCGGGTTCGCCGATGCCCATCAATCCGGTTCAATCGTCAGCAATCGACTAGATTCTAAGCCTTAAAAGGCCGCATTTCGAAGCCGGCGAGCTCAAATCAAACCGATTTGGCCGCTAAAGGAAATCGAAAGTTTTGCGCCGCAGGGTGCTGGCATGCAGGCAGATCCGAATGACCGACAGCAAGACGGGGCAGGCGGTGCTGGTAGCGCTCTGCTGCGGTTGCAAAATGCCATTCTGGAGATGATCGCCAAGGGCGAAAGCCTGGCCGCCACCGGTGACCAGCTGTGCCGCCAGGTCGAAGCGCTGCTGCCAGATGTGATCTGCTCGATATTGACGATAGATGCTGCTGGCGTGCTGCATCCGCTCGCCGGGCCCAGCCTGCCGCGCAATTATTCCGCCTCGCTCGACGGGCTGCTTATCGGGCCGGCGGCGGGGTCTTGCGGCACCGCTGCCTATACCGGCACGGACGTTGCGGTCACCGATATCGAAACCGATATCCGCTGGGATGGGTTCCAGCATCTCGCGGTACCGCATGGCTTGGTGGCGTGCTGGTCGAGCCCGATCCTCGACGCCAGGGGCGTGCCGGTCGCCACCTTCGCCTTCTATTATCGTGAGCGGCGTGGCCCGACGGCGCTCGAACGCAAGATCGTGGCGCATTGTCTCCGCTTGTGCGTGATCGCGATCGATCGTCATCACCGCGTGATCGAGCATGAAAAGCGCGCGTTTACCGATGTGCTTACCGGGCTGCCCAACCGGGCTGCCTATAACGCCGCTTTATTGACATTGGACTGTACCTTGCCCGGCCGCTGGGCCCTGCTGGTAGTCGATCTCGACAACCTCAAGATCGTCAACGACAGTTTCGGGCATCAGGCCGGTGATCGCTTGTTGCAGGTGGCGGGCGAGCGGGTTGCCGCGGCGATTCTGCCCGGGCGGGTATATCGTATCGGGGGCGACGAATTCGCCGTCCTGCTCGATTATCCCATGGCCGCCGACGAGCTCGAAGCGACGGCCGAGCGCATCATCGCGGCTTTGGCGTTGCCGGCGGATTGCGGTGGCCAGATCGTCGTGCCGCGTGCGACGATCGGTGGCGCGATCGTCGGCGTCGGCGACCTGCTGGTCGAACATGTCCGGCAGAATGCGGATTTCGCTTTGTACCATGCCAAGGAAATTGGGCGCGGCGGCTTCGTGCGCTATTGGCCGGGGCTGGGATCGAACATCACCCGGCGGCTGAGCGCCATCCGCGATGTCGGCGTGGCGCTGCGCGAACAGCGCATCGATGCCTATTACCAGCCGATCTTCCGGCTCGACACGCGCGAGATCGTCGGGCTCGAAGCCTTGTGCCGGATGAAGATCGGCGATCAGGTGATCCCAGCGGCATCGTTCCACGAGGCGACCACCGATGCGCAGGTCGCCACCGCGCTGACCGCGCGAATGATGGCCATCGTCGCCGCCGACGTGCGCACCTGGCTCGATCTGGGCATTCCGTTCCAACATGTCGGGATCAACATATCGTCGGCAGATTTGTACGGCGGGACGGTCGAGCGCGTGCTGACTGCCGCGTTCGAAGGCGCTGGCGTGCCGCTGAAGCACGTTATCGTCGAAGTCACCGAGACGGTCTATATGGGCGAGGGCGACCACGTCATCCAGGATGCGATCCACACCTTGCGCGCCAAGGGTATCCGCGTCGCGTTGGACGATTTCGGCACCGGTTTCGCCTCGCTGACCCATCTGCTGAGCGTGCCGGTGGACATCCTGAAGATCGACAAGACGTTCGTCGATCAGCTCGAGCCCAATAGCGCGAGCATGGCGATCATCGAAGGGCTGATCGGCATTGCCGAAAAACTCGACATTCGCGTGGTCGCCGAGGGCGTCGAGACCGACCTGCAGGCGGAGCAGCTGCGGAAAATCGGCTGTACGCTGGGGCAGGGATACCTCTGTTCCCCTGCGGTCGATCGCCATGCCACGACCGCCTTGCTGCTACGCGATGGGCAGGGCGTGGACGTAAGGCCGGCAAGCGGGCTGCAGGCGCGACGATCGGGTCGTCGAGGCTGATTCACACGCCGAGCGGCAGCGGTGCTCGCCGCCGCCGCCGCCGTCATCCGGTGAAGGGGAGCACGATCAGAGTGGTGCGATCACCGGATCGAAGGTGATAGTCGAGCGGATTTCCATCGTGTCGGGCCCGATCGCCATCGGGCAGACCACGCCGGGCATTGCGGTGACATCGAACAATTCGGTGATGAAGCCCTCCAGCTTGATCCATTCGACGATGTCGCCCGAGGCCAGATTGACCACCAGGATGCCGCACCATGGCTCGGCATCGCGATCCTTCAGCGCGTCGTCCAGCGCCAGGCCGGCAAAGGTGCCGTTGCGCGGCTTCGATACCGTGACGAAGGCATGGCCGTTATGGATCGACATGCCGCGCAGGAAGCCGGGGCAGAAGGCGATATCCTCGCGCGTGCCGCTGATCGGATCGACCCGCACGATCTGCCCGCGGCCCGAATCGAGCACGATGACGCTGTCGCCATGCACGCGCGGGCTGTGCGGCATGGAGAGCTGATCGGTTACGACGCGGTCGGTCTCGACCTCGATCAGCACGCCGCCCTCGTGGCGCCGCTCGCGCCAGCCGGTGAGGATGTCGCTGCGGCTGACCGCGGTGACATAGCGCGGCTTGCCCTGATCGATCGCCATGCCGTTGAGGTGGCAGCGATCCTCCGGTGCGAGCTTGGAGATGAAGGTCGGCTTCCAGATCGGGCGGAAGCTCTGGTTCAGGTCGAGCGTCGCAAGGCAGCTATATTTGGTGTTGACGAAGATCACCCGGCCGGCGGCGTCGGTGCCGACTTCGTGAACGTCGATATCGCCGGTGGTCTGCGCGTTGCGCGGCACCAGCACCATGTCGAAATGCTTGTTCCCGAGCTGCCCGGGCCGCAGCATGTTCTCCAGCCGCCAGACCTGGTGCAGCGCGCCGAGATACAGCCGGCCCGGCTGGTAGGACACGCCCATCGCGCGGGTGAAATTCTGCTGGTTGAACGAAACCGTGCCGTTCGGCGTCACGCCGACGAGGAACAACTGCCCGGTCTGATAGGAGGTGAAGGCCAGGCTGGTGCGATTGGCGCGCAGCCAATCGGCCAGGCCACGCGACACGCTAAGGCTCGTCGCTGGCTGCTTCGGCGTCTGAGCCGGTGCTGGCGTCGCGGCGCCCGGGGCGTCGCTGGCGGGGGTGGCGGTGGGCGCGTCGCTCATCGTCGATTCCATTCACGTCGGTGGGGGACAAAAAAGGGCCCGCGGTGGTCACGCCGCGGGCCCTTTGACTAGGGTTGAAACCCTAAGGTGCCAAGATCTTAGAACTTGATCCGGATACCGGCGCGGCCGCCGCCGCCTTTATAGCTGTCGCCATATTCGCCGTGGCCTTCGATGAACCCGGTGACGCCGCTGGCGGTGACGATGTTCAGGCCGATCGTGCCCTGGCCGTAGGTGCCGAGGCGATCATTGGCGATCGAGATGGTCTGCGCGCCGCTGGTGAAATCGACGCGGTTTTCGCCCTTGAACTCGTGCACCGCCGCGCCGCCGACATAGAAGACCAATTTGGACGAGGTACCGAGCGACGAGGTGCCGCCGATCCGCGCGCCGGCCTTGCCGCGCAGCCCGGTATAGTTATCGAAGTCGAAGCTGCCACCCAGCGTGCCATAACCGTCGAGATCCGTGCGGGTATAGGCGATGCTGGCGGCTGGCTCGAAGAAGAAGCTGTCCGATCCGGCGCGGAAGCCGGCTTCGAGCTTGCCGCCCCAGGTATTGGCCTTGGTATCGAGGTTGAAATTGACCTGCGGCGCGTTGCCGCGGGTGCTGATCCAGGCATAGTCGTATTTGGCCAAGCCGTTGAGGAAGAACCCGCCTGCCTGGAAGGCGGCATAGACCGAGCCGTTGACCGCATCGATCTCGAAGCGGTCATTGCCGGCAAAGTTCATCGTCGAGCTGAGATAGCCACCCGACACGCCGACGGTGAAGCCGCCCGTGTCGCTGGCCCCGCCGGCCACGTCGAAGCCGATCTGGCCACCGAACGCATCCTGGCGATAACCGGTATCGACATTGTTCTGCACCAAGCCGTTAAAGGCGAAGTTGCGGCGTTCGTCACGCTTGTTCACTTCGCCAAACATCTGCAGCCACAAGCGACCCGACGCGTCGGTGGTCGGGCTGCCCCAGCCGGCATCGCGACCCGCCGCGAGATGCGCGGTGATCGCATCGCCCGAGCGGTTCCACACCGAGGCCAGACCTTCGCCGAGCTTCGCCTGGCGATAGACGGTGGCGTTCGGCGCGCTGACCAACTGGTAAGCGAGCGCAGTGGGATTGTAGATCACCCCATATTGGATCAGCCCGTTGAACTGCGAGCCGCCGTCGATGGTGAAGGCGGTTGCCGACGATGCCGCGCTGGCCTGCACGATCGTGGTCGCCGGGATCAGGATGGCCGGACCGTTGAGCGGATTGAGCACGACCTGCGTGCTGCCGGTCGCCGTGGTCAGGTTGAGCCGATCGACGGTCGCGGTGGTCGTGCCGAAGGTGAGATCCAGCCCCAGCGTCGCGGCGCCGCTGCCGGAATAGCCGCCTATCGTCAGCGTGTCGCCGGCGCGCCCGTTGCGCAGATCGACCAGGCCGGAGTTGGTGAAGGTTTCGAGGCTGGCCAGCGTCACGGCCTGCGTCGTCGCCGCCCCGGCAAGCCGTACCGTGCCGCTATTGATCAGCGTATCGGCGCCGGCGCCGAAATCGCTGCTGCCGATCAGCGTGAAGGTGCCGGTATTGGTCAGCCGGTCGGCATTGTCGGTGAGCAGCAGGCGACCGTTGAGCTTGCCGTTGTTGACGATGGTGGCGGCGCCACCGATCGCCTGGATGGCATAGCCGGTGCCGCCGGCGATCGAGCCGTTATTGGTGATCTGCGTCGCGTTCAGCGCGTTGCTGGTCACCGCATTGGTGCCGCCTATCACCGATCCCGTTGCCGAGACGGTCAGGCGGGCGATGCCGTCAAGCGCGGGATCGCCGACCGCCGGGCCACCGGCCCCGCCAGCGCCGGCAGCGATCATGTTGATCGCCGTCGCCTGGGTCGAGCGGACCGCGCCGGTCACCGCGATATCGGTACCACCGCCGAAGCCGAAGGCGCGGATCGCGGTCGATCCGGCGCCGCTGACCAGCACCGAGCCGGCATTGATATCGAGATCGCCGCCAAAGCTTACCGCGCTGATGCCGTCGGCGCTGGCGCCGGTGGTGCTGATCGTGCCGACCGTGACATCGACGCTGTAGAAGCCGCCAGCGTTGATCGCGTTGGCATCGTCACCGGTGGTGCGCACCGTGCCGGCGGTGACCGACACGCCCTGCGACGCATAAGCGTCGATGCCCGCCGCACGACCCGTCGTGACGGTGCCCGCGGTGATGTCGATCGTGCCGTAATACGTGCGCGCGAAGATGCCGGTGGAGAAGTCGCCGGTGGTGGCAACGTTGCCAGTGCCGGCGATGACGACGTCGCCATAGATCGTCTGTACGTCGATACCATTGGCTTCGTCGCCGCTGGTGCGGATCGTGCCATTATTGGTGACCGTACCGGCGCCCCCCGCATAGACACTAACGCCCGTGGCGGCATAGCCGCTGGTCGCGACCGTGCCGGTGACGGTGACCGACGCATCGCCATAAGCCTGGGCATCGACGCCGATCGAATATTGTCCACTGGTCGTGACGTTGCCGACGGTGATGTCGGTATTCCCGGCCAAAACGGCGATCCCGTACACGCCCTTCGAATCGTCGCCGGTGGTGGTGACGTCGTCCGCGGTGATCGAGACGTTGCCGAAATAGGATGCGCCGACGATGCCCGGCGAATAGCGGCCCGCCGTGCTGATCGTGCCTTCGTCGATCGCCACATCACCGTAGATGCTGACAGCATAGACGCCCGCAGCGTTATAGCCGGTCGTCGTCACCGAAGTGCCCGTCACGCTGATATCGTCCAGGCCTTTAGCATAGACGCCAAACGCGCCATCACCCGAGGTGGTGATCGCGCCATGCGTGATGTCGATCGCGCCGCCATAAGGCGCCACCGCGTTAATGCCGTCGGAAGACGTGCCGCTGGTGGTGATCGTGCCGACGTCGATGAGCGTGTCGCCGCCGCCCGATTCGGTATCGATCGCGGTGGCAAAATCGCCGGTCGTGGTCACGCTGGCCTGCGAAATGGTGACGCCGCCACCATAGCTATAGGCTTCGATCCCGCTAGCGCCGTCGCCGCTGGTCGCGATCGAGCCGGTGCCCGTGACCGATACGTCGTACAAGCCGAACACGTCGACGCCGGTGCTGGCAGTACCGGCGGTCGAGATCGTGCCGTCGTTGATCACATCGGCATAGCCCAGCGAGATGACTCGCACGGCCGTGGAATACTCGCCGGTGGTGGTGATCGTGCCCGCGTTGGTGACGGTTGCCTGGTCACCGACGGCGATCGCGTACACGCCCTGCGAATCCGCCCCGGTGGTCGAGACATCGCCATTGACGGTGACGGTGGCGCTATAGCCATTGGCATAGACGGCCGGCGACGCGTCGCCGGTGGTCGAAACGTCGTTGACCGTTACCGTGGCATCGCCGCCATAATATCCTTTGACGAACACGCCCGTTGCGTCGTTGCCGGAGGTCGAGATCAGGCCAGTGGCCGTCAGTGTCGCACCGGCATCCGCGCCGGTGCCGTAAACAACCGCGCCGAATGCCTGATCGCCCGTCGTGGTGATATCGCCGACGGTCAGATTGGCGTCGTCGCCCTGCACGATCGCGCCGTCCGCGCCGAAGCCGTTGGTCGAGATGGTGTCCACAGTAACATCGACCGTAGTCCCCGCGCCGAAGGAGAGAGCAAGCACGCCATCGGCATAATCGCCATCGGTGGTGACACTGCCCGCGTCGATCGTCAGCGCGCCGTTCACGGCCGTGGCGGTGATTCCGGTGGCGTAATAGCCCGTCGCGCTGATGTCGCCCGCCGTGATGCTGACGTCGCCGGTGTAGGAATTGGCGCTGATCCCGGTCGTATAGTCGCCGGTTGCGGCGATCGACGCCGCGTCGATCGTGATGGCACCCGAATCGCTAACCGCGTTGATGCCCTGCGAGGCGTCACCATCGACGAAGATGCTGTCGGTGTTGATGGTCAGATCGCCGGTGCTGGTGTTGCCGATGACGCCGGTCGCGCCGGTGCCGGCGACGGTGATCGTCGTGTTGCCGAACGAATTGAGCGTCGCCGCGCCGTCGTTGAAGCCGATGATCGCGACGCCTGGGTTAGCGCCGCTGGCGATCGCCACGCCGTCGCCAAGATTGACCGTCAGATCGTAGACCGCAACGGTGGGATCGAGGCCGGGATCCTGCAGGGGATCGACCGGGGGTGTGTAATAGGTGATGCCGTTGGGATAGGGATTGCCCGATGCCGGGCAGGTGACCGTGCCTTCGACCGTGGCGCCGCATTCATTCTGGGCGAACGCCGGCGATGCGATCATCGTGCCTACGCTTGCAGCGGCGACGAGCGCGGTGCTGGTAAGCAGACGCCGGGCAAAGCTCTCGCTGCCCTTGCAAAACGCTGTCATATATCCTCCCTGAGATTCTTATATGACAATATTACTACCAGCTTAACAAATGTCGTCAATGCACTAAGCGGTTCAATTTCAGTGGAACTTTCCGGTGATCGCGCCATGCGATCCGGACAACGATGTCACAAAGCGTCATCGTGCCGATACTATGGGGCCAGCGGCACCCCGATCCATATCGTCGTCGGTAAGCAGATCCGCGCTGTTCCCCGGCGGTTACGGCACGGCTTTCACAGCATCGCGATCGGCATCGGTGCGCGATGCCGTCGGCTCAGGCCGTCGGCGCCGCTCCGGCCCAATATTCGTCGCGGAGCAATCTTTTGTAGAGCTTGCCGGTTTCGTGCCGCGGTAATTCCGCGCGAAAGTCGATCCGCCGCGGCGCCTTCACATGGCTGAGATTGGCGCGCGCGAAGGCGTTGAGTTCGGCGCTGAGCTGCGCGCGATCCGCCATGGGGTCGGCCGGGCAGACGATGGCGATGACCTCTTCGCCCATCTCCTCGTGCGGCCCGCCGATCACCGCCACGTCGGCCACCTTGGGATGCGTGATGAGCAGATTCTCGATCTCCGCCGGGTAGATGTTCACCCCGCCCGAGATGATCATGAAGCTCTTGCGGTCGGTGAGGTAGAGATAGCCTTCTTCATCGAGCCAGCCGACATCGCCCAGGGTGGTCCAGCCATGCGCGTTGGCGGCTTCGGCGGTCTTGTCGGGATCGTTGTGATATTCGAACACGCCGCCGCCGGCGAAATATACCGTCCCTTCGGCACGTGGCGGGAGTTCGTTGCCGTCATCGTCGCAGATCTTGGTCTGCGCGGTGAGGTTGCGGCCGACCGAGCCCTGGTGCGTCAACCATTCGGCGCTGGAGATGGCGCAGAAGCCGTTGCCTTCGGTGCCGGCATAATATTCGCCGATAATCGGCCCCCACCAATCGATCATCGCCTGCTTGACCGGGATCGGGCAGGGTGCGGCGGCATGCCACACCGCCTGCAGCGACGAGACGTCATAGCGGGCGCGCGCCTCGGGGGGCAGTTTGAGCAAGCGGATGAAATGCGTCGGCACCCATTGCGCGTGGGTGATGCGGTACTGCTCGATATAACGCAGCGCTGCCTCGGGGTCGAAGCGCTCCATCACCACCACGGTGCCGCCGGTCTGCTGCACCGCCATCGACCAGCGCAAGGGTGCCGCGTGATAGAGCGGCGCTGGCGAGAGATAGACCATGTCCGGCCCGAAGCCGTACAGCCCCTTGCCCAGCATCACGAGTGGCGAGACATCGGTGGCGAACGGCGCCTCCGATAGCGCATGCTTGACGCCCTTGGGCTTGCCCGTGGTGCCGGAGGAATAGAGCAGGATGCCGCCCGGCACGGGATCGGCGATCGGCGTGGCCGGCATGGCGTCGCGCGCCGCTTCATACGACTCGTAACCGTCGATCGTGCCGTCGACCATATAGCGCGTGACGTCGGCGATCGTCGGCAGCAGCGCCTCGGCGACCGGGACACAGCCCTTGCTTGCGATCAGCACGCGGCAATTGCCGTCGCGCAGGATATAGTCCGCTTCGCTGGCGGTCAGTTTCGACGACAGGCAGGTGCAATAGACGCCGGTGCGCTCCGCCGCCCACATCACTTCCAGATAGCGCGCCGAATTGTCCATCAGCACGGCGATCCCGTCGCCGCGCTTGAGCCCGAGCGCGCGCAGCAAATGCGCGCCCTGGTTGGCGCGCGCATCGAGTTGGCCGTAGGTGACGGTCTCGCCGGTGGCGGCCATGATATAGGCCGCTTTGTCCGGCGTGGCGGCGGCGTGGTGGACGGGGTGCATCACATGCGCTCGATGATGATCGCCGGCGCCATCCCGCCCGCGGCGCACATCGTGACCAGCCCGCGCTTGAGATCGCGGCGCTCGAGTTCGTCGAGGATCGTGCCGATCAACATCGCGCCGGTCGCGCCGATCGGATGGCCCAGCGCGATCGATCCGCCATTGACGTTGACCTTGGCGCGATCGAGCCCGAGATCGCGGATGAACTTCTCCGCCACCACCGCAAACGCTTCGTTGATCTCCCACAGATCGATATCGTCGACGGTGAGCCCGGCCTTGGCCAGCACTTTGCGCGCGGCGGGGACGGGGGCGTTGAGCATCAGTGTCGGGTCGTCGCCCATATTGGCCATGGCCACGATCCGCGCGCGCGGCTTCAGGCCGTGCTCCCTGGCATAAGACTCGCTGGCCAGTAGCACCGCTGCGGCGCCGTCGACCACGCCGGAGGAATTGCCGGCATGATGGAAATGCTCGATCTTGAGATCGGGATAACGCTGATTGATCTGGCTGCGGAACGTCGTGCCCTGCGCGTCGAGCGGGATGTCGGCCATCGCCGCGAAGGATGGCTGCAGCGCCGCGAGCCCCTCGGCCGTGGTCTGCGGGCGGGGATATTCGTCCTTTTCCAGCACTACCGTGCCGCTGGCGTCGGTCACCGGCACCAGGCTCTTGTCGAACCGCCCCTCGGCAATGGCCACCGCGGCGCGGCGCTGGCTTTCGAGCCCGAGCGCATCGAGCGCCTCGCGCGAAATCCCCTCCATGCTGGCGATGGCGTCGCCGCAAATGCCCTGGTGCGATTGCGGGTGGCTTTGCGCCAGCCGCTCATTGCCCGATCCCATGCCCATCGGGCGCTTCCCCGCCGCCATCTCCTCCTGCATCATCGCGGAGGTCAGCGACATCATCTCGGTGCCACCGGCGACGACGAGATCTTCCATCCCGCTCATGATCTGCGCCGCGGCGAAATTGACCGCGGTGATCCCACCGCCGCAGAAGCGATCCAGCGTCGTGCCGCTGGCCTTGACGTGGTAACCGGCATCCAGCGCGGCCATGCGCCCGAGATCGCCGCTTTGCGTCCCGCGCTGGCTGGAGGTCGACCAGATGATGTCGTCGATATCGGCGGTGTCGAGCTGGTTGCGCTCGGCGATGGCCTTGAGCACGGTGGCGGCGAGATGCTGCGGATGCATATGCGCCAGCGCGCCCTTGCCGGGCTTGCCGACGCCCCGCGGCGTGCGGACGGCGTCGATGATCAGTGCGTCGGCCACATCTCTCTCCCTGTCTGCGCGCCGCCGGGCTAGGACGGGCGACCGCCTGTGCCCGATTGTCATGGGCCTCGTTGTGGCGTAACATTCGTTATGGAGATGGACTTTGTCAAGCGGCGTATCGGTGACTGATCCGGCCTTTGCCACGGTGGCGCCGGCGCGCGGCGCGGCGCGTACCGACCTGGCGCCACGCGACTGGCTGCAGATCGGCCAGGCGCTGCTCAAAAGCGGTGGGCTGCGCGCGCTGAAACTGCGCCGGCTGGCCGACGCTTTGGGTGCCTCGACCGGCAGCTTCTACCATCATTTCAAGGATTTCGACGGTTACCAGGCGGCGCTGGCGGAGTATTTCGCCAGCGCGCAGATCGATCCGCTGCTGGCGCGGCTGGCGGAATCGCCGCTGGCGCCGGTGGAGCGGATTCGCGCCTTTGCCGATCATGTCCACAAGCACGACATGGCGCAGCTCGCGCTGGCGATGCGCGCTTGGGCGAAAAGCGATCCGCGCGCCGCGGCCGCCATTCGCCGGCATGACGACAAGGTGATGGCTTTCCTGGCCGCGCAATTGGTGGCGCATGGCTTTTCCCCGGTCGAGGCCGGAATCCGCGCGTTCGCCTTGCTCGCCGCGGGGCTGGGCGAGGTCCACCCGCCCGACGGCATGGGCCGGTCGGTGTTGCGCGACGGCCTGCTGACGTTACTCTGCGAACGATAGGTTTTTCTACGGCAACGATCCCGCACAAGCGGGGCGGACAGGAGACGGGATGCAAAGCTACGATTACGTGATCGTCGGGGCAGGGTCGGCCGGCTGCGTGCTGGCCGCGCGGCTGACGGAAGACCCGGCGGTCACCGTGCTGCTGCTCGAGGCGGGCGGCAAGAATGATGGCGTGCTGGTGCGCATGCCGGCCGGCGTCGGCACGCTGCTCAAGGACAAGAATGCCAGCAATTGGGGCTTCTATACCGTGCCGGAGCCGCAGCTCGACAATCGCCGCCTGTGGTGGCCGCGCGGGAAAGGGCTGGGCGGTAGTTCGGCGATCAACGGCATGGTCTATACGCGTGGCCACCCGCAGGATTATGACGAGTGGCGCCAGATGGGGCTGCCTGGCTGGTCGTTCGACGACGTGCTGCCGTATTTCCGGCGGCTCGAAGGGCATCATCGCGGCGATTGCGCGCTGCACGGCGGATCGGGGCCGCTGACCATTTCGCCCGGCGAATCCGACAGCCCGTTCCACGCCGCGCTGATCGCGGCGGGCGAACAGGCCGGCTATCCCGTGACCGACGATTTCAACGGCGCGCAGCAGGAAGGGTTCGGCCGCTACGATCTGACCATCGCCGATGGCAAGCGCTGGAGCACCGCCGCGGCCTATCTCCGTCCGGTCCTGGCGCGGCCCAACCTGACCTGTCTCACCGGCGCCCGCACCACGCGGATCCGCATCGAGCAAGGCCGCGCCACCGGCGTCGACTATCTGCTCGACAAGGGCAAGCGCGCCAACACGGCGATCGCGGCGCGCGAAGTGCTGTTGTGCGCGGGGGCCGTGCAATCGCCGCACATCCTGCAACTTTCCGGCATCGGCGATCCCGATCGGTTGGCGGAAGCGGGGGTGAAGACGGTGCATGAGTTGCCTGGCGTGGGTGAGAATCTGCAAGATCATCTCGACGTGGTGATGAACTGGCGCTCGCGTGGCCTGCGCACCGCGCACGCGCTGACCAAGGGGCTGGGCATGATCGGCGTGGGGCTCAATTATGCCTTGCGCGGCAAGGGCCATGGCCGCGGCCAGTTCCTCGAAGCGGGGGCATTCGTCTCGTCCCGCGAAGGCCTGTCGCGGCCCGATGTGCAGATTCACGGCGTGCTGGCGATCATGCAGGATCATGGCCGGACCAACGCCAAGGCGGACGGCTTCACGCTGCATCTGTGCCAGTTGCGCCCCGAAAGCCGCGGGCGGATCGGGCTGCGCTCGGCCGATCCGTTCGCCGATCCGACGATTTTCGCCAACTATCTCGCCACGCCGGAGGATCGCCGGGTGATGCGCGACTGCGTCAAGATCGGCCGCGACGTGGCCGCGCAAGCGGCGCTCGAACCGTATCGCGCGGAGGAATTGTCGCCCGGCGCGGCGGTGCAAAGCGACGACGAGATCGACGCCTGGGTGCGGCGCAAGGCCGAGACGATCTATCACCCGGTCGGCACCTGCCGGATGGGGGCGGACGGCGACGCGCTGGCAGTGGTCGACGCGACGCTGGCGGTGCGGGGCCTGACGGGGTTGCGGGTGATCGACGCCTCGGTAATGCCGACGCTGATCGGCTCCAACACCAATGCGCCGACGATCATGATCGCGGAACATGCCGCGGATATCTTGCGTGGCACGCGGCTCGCGCGGGCGGGTTAGTCGCTACAAAGCCCCTCCCCTGCAGGGGAGGGGTTGGGGGCGGGGCAGTGCCGACACGCAACGTCTGCGTGACTTCCCACCCCAACCCCTCCCCCGAAGGGACCTACATACATGCTTGACCCAACATGGCGCTTCAACCTCTGCCGCCTCGGCGAAGGCGAGCGCATCAATGCTCGGTTAGCTGATATGGCTGGTTGCCTCTGCTTCAAGGACCTGATCGCATGAAAGGGCCAACGGAAAAACCGCTTGGGCTGGTGGAGGCTGTGTGAGAACGCAAACCCTGAGGCGGCGGCCGCAACAATGATCCAAGATGGGCCGGCGGCTGATTCAACCTTTGCGTAACAGGCTAGCTCCTAATTCTAATACTGCTCGTTTCGGATGCGACGAAATGTTTTCACACAGTCTCGGTGGGAAGCTGACGGTCTGCTTTTGGTTCAACGTCGCAACAGCGGTCCACGAGTTTGGTCGCTCCAGTGGCCAGCTGACTGGCTTCACTGCGCTATTGATCGTGCAGTTTGCGCTTTCTCAAGGGATCGGCTCGGTCTAGCCTGTCCTCATGAGAGCCACCGCGATGCTGGCCTTGGCGGCCATCTTTCCAGCCGTTGCCGGCTGCGGTTCAGCCGACGGCGTCGCGCAAAACCCCGCCGCGGGGACGGTGACGATCCTGGCTTCGGATGCGATTGAGGCAACCGGCGCCACTGCCATCTACACCCATGGGGACGGCGGCGCGAAGACGCAGATCCGATTCCCGATCGCGGCCGAGCGCGTCGACCCTGACCTCTACCACGATGTCCAACGGATCGGCGAGGGCGGCGGAGTCGTCGCGGTGCTCGACAGCTATGGCAGCAAGAACGGTGGCAAGCGTTGCAGCAACGGACGGGAGTCATGGATCCGGCTGTTTTCGGTCGCACAGCGCCGCCTCACCGACTCGGTTCCTGTCGAAAGCTGTCTAGATCGGCTTGCGGCGGGCGAGCCGCCGGTGACATGGCAGGGTGAAAGCTTCATGGTCAGCGGTACCGAACCGCGCCTGTTCCGGATCGTGGAAGGCAGGGCCAAGCGGGACGAGGGGCACCGACGACCGAGCAGACCGATCAAATCGTCATTGCCGATCGTGACATGCTGGTCCGCATGCGGCTGACCGAAGCGGTCGCGACGGGCAAAATGACGCAGGCCGTCGCCGACAAGCATTGGAAGGGTTACGCAGATAATTGGCACACGATCGCCAATTAATTCTCCGCCACCGACGATGCGATGCTGATCCGCGACGCGGCGATTGCCGAGGTCAAGCGACATATCCGCGACATGGTCTGGAAACACCTTCCGCGCTTTCCGACGCTGCGATGACGAGCGAGCGGCGCCGTGCGGCGTTGACGATGGCCGGCATCGGATGGACGTTATCGATTATCTGCGGATGGTTGCTGGCAAATTCCATAGCGGCATCCTTTGTCGCGTGGCGGACCGGTGCGGCGGAGGTGCGGATTTCGGGTGGTGACGTCGGAATATTGACGTTGATGCCGATCCTTGCGGCGTTGGCGATATGGGGAACGCCGGCCGTCTTCCGCAATGACGCCGTCGTCGGACGGATCGGTAACAGGATCGCTGTGGCGGCAATGATCTTAGTCCCGGTCGCGTTCGGTGGATCGTGGGTATTCCAGCACTGGGCGGAGCGGCGGCTTTCGGCAGAGGGGTATGTACGATGCGGAGCGGAGCGGGCCGGCCGCTTTCCTTTGATAACCTTGTGCGCCCGCAAAGCGCCGCCAATGCGGATGTAAGCCGCCAACCGTCCGCACTCGGTTCGTTCCGTCGAGCTTCGCTGAGCTGCCTGTAGCTTGGCAACCCATCACTACGTGGATTATGGTCCTTCAAGCGCCGGTGGAAAAGCAGGTCCTTCGCCCAGCAGGCCGGCCGCTTTTCGCGCCAGGAGCGGACCGGGCGGCTGTTGAGCAGAGCGACGCCCGATCGCCCCCCCCTGAACGGCGAAAACTGGTGGAGGCTGTGTGGAAACGCGCTGATATGCTATGATCATGGTCTGATTTGGGAGGCCGGTGATGGGGCGTTTCATCGAAGGTTGCGATCGGCGGCAGCAGCTTTTCCTGCCTGA
>NZ_JAXOJI010000012.1:0-77917 GCF_036663635.1 Parasphingomonas puruogangriensis
ATCGCTCTGGTCGGCGTGCCGGGGCTAATCGCTGCGATGCAGGCCTGAGCGCCCCGCGCTAGCACGCGCCGCTATCAGCGCTGCTCGACCACCGTTCTCACACAGCCTCGGTGGAGAACGGACATCCGATACGCAACCGCGCCACCTCGCTGTCCTCGTCATAGGCTTCGGTGCATAATGTGGAGAGACACATCACCTAGTATCGGATGGGCAAACGCTTCTGGTACTGTGCCAACAATCTCGAAGCCAAGGCTACGCCAAAGACCGATTGCCACCAGGTTCGTCGATACGACGGCGTTGAACTGGATCGCTCGGAAGCCGCTAGCCTTCGCCCATGCAACCACGGCGTTGCCAAGACTTCTGCCCACGCCCAGCCCGCGAGCGGATGGTGCCACCATGAAGCTGGCGGTCGCGACATGGCTGCCCGGTCCCATTTGGTTCGCACCCATCTTAGCGGTGCCCAAGACACGACTTGTCTCATCGGTTGCTACGATCGTTCGGCCGCCGCCGGCCATCCACAACGATCGAGCATCGTTTTCCGGGAGATCGGTGGGATAGGTGAAGGTGTCGCCTGCTCTCGTCACCAGGCTTATAGTTGGCCAGATGGCCGCCCAGTCGCGCGCTTCCGCCTTACGAACGGTTATATTACCCGAGCTTGCGCCCGTAGGTACATCTCTCGAAGCCGCCGATGTGCCTTCCCGGTTCATGCCCTCATCGTAGCTGCGCAAACCGATCCCGCCAATGTCTGCAATTGGGCGTTTTCCGCCCGACCGCTTTCCACTCCATTTGCTGCCGGTCGCTTTTGGGCGGTTTGATCACTTCTGCACGTCCCGAACGGCGAAAAGTGGTGGAAAACAGACGTTGATCGGCCTTAACGGTCGGCGGGTCCGTTTAATATGAGCCGACTTTCGACCCGCCCTCCTGCCACGTCGGCATCGACCACGAAAGCTCCATCTGCAAGCAGCCATATGTGGACGGCAGACTCGAGAACCTTTTCAGGCACAATCTTATTATGCGTCGATCTTGCCACTCCCGAGATCATCCTGCAATGTAAGCTCTTATCATATAAGAAGAACTTGCTTTTGAATGACACCATCCTTTGAAAGCGGATTTCACTCGTTCCGATCTTTTCATACGCGAGGCGTGACGTTCCAGAAGTGCAAGCACCTAACACCGCCGGCTCAGACTGAATTGTTAACGTCGCAAAGCCACCGTAGTTTGCGATTATGCTGGAGCGCCCTGTTTCCGTTTCAGTCTTAATCAGCGGCTGAACGAACCGATTGTTCTCAGGGCTGGGTATCGGGTAAAGTTCTACGCAGATTGATCCAGCGCAGCTTGTGGGGGCGATCGGAGGAGGGGTCGAACTCGCCCCGGCCGGCAGAAGGGAGAGCGCGAGGGTAGCCACCGCGAGACGAAACTTTGCCATAACAGATCGTAGACTTCTATTATGAACGTCCGCAAGTGGGCGCTTCCTGCCCGGCGGCTTTGGGGCCCGCATAATGATATCCCGTTTCTATTCTCGGCCATCATGGCCGCAGGAGACTGAAAATGGGAAAGGCAGATTGATCCGATCGCGGCGGACCGGCGCGTTTGGAATGCAGGGCTAAAAGTCGGAGCCAAGCGGGCACTCAAGCCGCGCCAGGTCTGGGCGATCCGCTTCTTTCTCGATCAGCACCGGCGCATGCGAGATCGAGCACTGTTTGATCTCGCGATCGACAGCAAGCTACGCGGTTGCGATGTCGTGAAGATCAGGATTGGCGATCTGGTTCTGGGTGGCCAAATCCGGGCTCGCGCGATCGTCGTCCAGGCGAAGACGGGAAAGCCTGTGCAGTTCGAGATTATGCCGGACGCGCGTGCCAGCCTGTTGGCGTGGCTGGACCGGCGCGGCGGCACGCTGACGGACTACGTTTTCCCCAGCCGAATCGATCATGCCGGTCATCTCAGTACGCGACAATATGCTCGTTTGGTTGACGAGTGGGTCGTGGGCGTTGGTCTGCGGCGCGAGGAATATGGAACGCATTCGCTGCGCCGGACGAAGGCGTCGATTATTTATAAGGCGACCGGTAATCTGCGCGCCGTGCAAATCCTGCTTGGCCACACCAAGATCGAAAACACCGTCCGCTACCTGGGCGTCGACGTTGACGACGCGCTAACGCTTGCCGAGGGGACCGAGGTCTGACGGCTTCGGCTCCTCACCGACAGTGAGGAGCCGAACTGCTATGCCATCCATCGCTAATCCGGTGAGCCACAAGAAACTTCGCCCCGTAGATGAACAGACGGCGGCTTTCGGGATTCACCCCGAACAGCTTGAACGTCGCGATCTGGCGCTGAGCTGCCATCATCGGGCATCGTCCACGTGGTAGAAGATGGGATTGTGCATCCACTGGTTGACGGCAGACTCCCGCCAGCCCGCGCAGCGGGTGGCGATGCGCACCTGCTTGGGGAAGGTCCCCATTTGGATCTTCCGGTAGAGCGTCGCGCGCGACAGGCCGGTGCGACCCAGCACGGTATTGAGGCGAAGGAAGCGGTCGGGTTGCTGCTGCGTCATGTTGTTATCTCCTGTGGCTTGTGGGGTCCTTTGTGCTCCTTCAAGACAGAGTTGGTATGATGATCGCTGCCGTCAACTGGGGCCGAATTCCACGGTTTTACGACCGCTTATCCGTAGATGCTCCTGACTATCCTCCACGGTCCCAAACCTACGCCAAAATAAATTTAGCAGACGGGTCACTTGGCGTCTCAGGCTGTTCCAGCCTGACCGCGCTCTACTTCCGCGTGCCGCTCCAGCCGAGCCGCCATGGGCGTCTCGTCGGCGGAGCCGTTACGATCGCATGACGCAGGTCGGTACGCGCCGCGGACCAGTCGGCATGGTGCCCATGCCTCCGATGGTCGCCGCACCAAGGTGGCGGCGGCGTTGTGCCTCCGGCACGCGAACTGGCGAAGGTGGGCGTCGCTGCCCTGTAATCCCGCCGCGGCGTGCCGCAACCTGAGCTGCGCTCAGGTCCTCCACGTACGTTTCGGCCCTGCGGGTGCAGCCCGCCTCTGCCGGCGGGACTTCCGGTCCGCTCCTGCCGCCCACCTCCGCCATTCCGGCGCCGGTTGCGGTGGTTTGGAGTAAGGAAGATGAAGGACAAGACCGATACCAACCGGACGAGCCTCTATGCCGAGGTGACGTCACGCGTGATCGCCGAGCTGGCAGCCGGGCGGCTGCCATGGGTGCAGCCTTGGGACGCCGCGGCGTGCGGGTGTTCGATGCCGCACAACGCCGGGACCGGGCGGCGTTATTCCGGGATCAACGTGCTGATCCTGTGGGCGGCAGTGATCAAGGGCGGCTATCAGTCGCAACGTTGGCTGACCTACCGGCAGGCGCAGGCGGCGGGTGGCAATGTCCGCAAGGGCGAGCGCGGGACGACCGTTTGCTATGCCGATCGTTTCACGCCCAAGGGCGAGCAGACGAGGGCGCAGGACGAGGATCGGGATGCGCGGCAGATTGCGTTTCTCAAGCGCTTTACCGTGTTCAATGTCGATCAGTGCGAGGGGCTGCCAGAGGCGCTGACCTGCATGCCCGATGTGCCAGCGGAGGTTGATATCCTGCCGGAAGTGCAGGCACTGATTGGGGCCAGCGGCGCTGATTTCCGCATCGGAGGCGTCGAAGCCTATTACTCGCCCAGTGCCGATTATGTCGCGGTCCCGCCGCAGGCTGCGTTCGGTGAGCCGATCAACTGGTATCGCACGGCGTTGCATGAGCTTGGACATTGGACCGGGCACAAGAGCCGCTTGGATCGCGAGCAGCGTGGCAGTTTCGGCAGTGGCGACTATGCCCGCGAGGAACTGGTTGCCGAGATGGCCAGCGCTTTTGCTTGCGCGTCACTGTCGATCCAGCCGACCGTGCGGCATGCCGATTATATCGGCAGTTGGCTGGCCGTGCTGCGCGAGGACGAAAAGGCAATCTTCCGCGCCGCGAGTGCTGCCAGCAAGGCCGCAGATTATCTGCTCGAATTTCGCAGCGAATGCGATGGCGAGAGCGAGCAGGGGAGGGCGGCGTGACCAGCCATCCCCAACAGCCGAACCCGGATCGTCGTGGCGCTTCCCACCGCGAGCGGCAAACGTCGGACGGCACGTCTCAGCCTGATAAACTTGTGCGGATGGAGCAAGCAATGTTGGCCCTGCCGCGGATGACGCGCGAGGTATTCCTGGCGCACCGCCTCGACGGCTACAGCTATACCGACATTGCCCGGCTAACCGGCATGAGCGTTCATCGTGTCGAGCGCCATATGGCGACAGCGATCTATCATCTGTCGCGCTTCATGGACGGCGACGAACGCACGCCCTGGCAACGCCGATGGCAGTCGCTTCTGCCGCGATGGCGCTGCTGAAAACTCAGCCTCGTCGGCATGGCCGGCGAGGCTGTCCGAACGCTCGTCAAGCGGTTAGGATAGCTCGCGATGCAAACCAGTCTTGATCATCTGCCGCCAGCCAAACAGCGCGAGCTGGAACGCGTCGTGCGGATCCTGTTCGAGCAGTTTGGCGACGCAACGGCGATCGCAACGTCGGACTGGAAGAAACAGGCGCGCATCCTCAAAGTGATCCTGTACGGCAGCTATGCGCGCGGCGGCTGGGTCGACGAACCGCATACGGCCAAGGGCTATCAGTCCGACTTCGATCTGTTGGTAATCGTCAATCACGAGAAGCTCACCGACCGCGTTGAATTCTGGTCGACCGCCGAGGACACTCTCAACCGTGAGCTGGCGATCACCAAAACGCTCAGGACGCCGGTCAATTTCATCGTGCACACGTGGCAGGAAGTGACCGCCGGATTGTCCGACGGGCGCTATTTTTTCATCGACATCGCTCGCGACGGCATCGCGCTCTATCAGAGCGATGATACCGAGCTTCCCGAGCCGCAGCCCAAGACGCCGGACCAGGCTCTGGCTATGGCGCGGGAATACTTTGAGGAGTGGTTGCCAAGCGCAGAACAGTTCCTGATACAAGGCCAAGAGGCATCGGCGCGGGGTTGGCTTAATAAAGCGGCCTTCGAGATGCACCAAGCTGCCGAGCGGTATTTCCACTGCGTTTTGCTCGTCTGCAGGTTCTATACACCACATGTGCACAATCTCGGCTTCCTGCGCACTCAGGCCGAGCGGATCGATCCGCGGCTGATCGAGGTCTGGCCGCGCGAAACCAAGGCCGACCGCGCCCGCTTTGAAAAACTGAAAGAAGCGTACGTGAAGGCGCGCTACTCGAAGCATTACCGGATCAGCGAAGAGGAACTCACGTGGCTCGGCGAGCGCGTCGAAGCTCTCGGCCATGTCGTGCAAGTCATCTGCGAAGAGCATATCGCCGCGCTCGAGCGCAGCGCGGCTGCCTGATCGTCAGCCGCGGTCGGCATCCTTCAAAGCGCCGGCGATCATCGCGGCCAGCGCCTCTTCGGCCCGTTGACGCGTGGCCTTCTCCTTCGACAACAATTCCTGCCGGATCCAGTCCGGTGCCCGCGCGATGATGGCGGTGATCGTCGCTTGCAGATTGTCATTCATGATGGCGCTATGGCTGGCGTTCATTGTCCGCGGCAAGCGCGAACGCGCGCTTGCCGCGGCGACGCCATAAAGCAAGCGCGTCATCGCCGCGCTCGCTGCGCAATGTCGCCGCCCCTTCGACCATCAGGCCGAACATGGCGGCGCGGTCGTCATCGGTCAGCTCGACCAGACCGGGCTTCACGACCAGCCCGCCGAGCTCGATCAAATGACGGGTTCGTTCGCGCCGCTTCACGACCCAGGCGCGCTTGTCGTCACGAGCGATCCCCGCTTGCAGGCGGTGCTGCGCTGCGGTCAGTCGCCGGATTGCCGCGCCCGTTGCCGTCAGCGCCACTGCGAGCTTTGCGTGCGTCCTGAAAGAATGCGGCTCCCCTCCCGTGCCAGCCCTCCTTCGTCGACTGCTCTTCCGTTTTAGCAGCGGAAAGCAGTGCCCCAGCGAGCTGTTCAAGCGGCATCGCGTCGGCGCCAGTAGCGATGATCAGCTCACCGAGCTGGCGCACCCGCTGCTCTTTCAGCAGCTTTGCCTTTGTGCCGAGTGCCTTTAGTTCAGCATCGAAGTCTCGGGGCTTGCGCATCGGTTCATCCTCCTTTGTAAATTGAGGACGAACCAGTTATCGTGTGCGTCGATCAGGCTCAACACCCTGAGATATCCTGGTATTGTGCAGTCCCGAGATAGATGAAATCTTTCGAGGGCGCGCTTATACGTCGTGCCGACGTCGCTTGTGTAGTGTAGATGGATTGCCGTCATGGCGATCTACCATTTCTCGGCAAAGATAATCTCGCGCGGCAGCGGCTCCAGCGCGCTTGCCGCTGCGGCCTATCGCTCGGCCTCGCGGCTCTACGATAACCGGCTCGATCGTCATCACGACTTCTCGAACAAAGCCGGTGTCGTGCATTCCGAGGTGATACTGCCGGACGGTGCGCCCGACGCATGGTCCGACCGCGAGCAGCTCTGGAACGACGTCGAGGCGGTCGAGAAGCGGATGGACGCGCAGCTCGCCCGCGAGATCGAGTTCGCTATCCCGCGCGAGCTGTCGAAGGAAGATGGCATCGCGCTTGCACGCGACTTCGTCCGCGACGAGTTCGTCGATCACGGCATGGTCGCTGACCTCAACGTGCACTGGGATATCGGCGCAGATGGCCTGGCCAAGCCGCACGCTCACGTCATGCTCACGACGCGATCGGTGACCGAGGACGGGTTCGGACCAAAGAACCGCGACTGGAACCGCACCGATCTGCTGGAGAAATGGCGCGAGCGCTGGGCCGAGCATGC
Source organism: Parasphingomonas puruogangriensis (assembly GCF_036663635.1). Taxonomy (NCBI): domain Bacteria; kingdom Pseudomonadati; phylum Pseudomonadota; class Alphaproteobacteria; order Sphingomonadales; family Sphingomonadaceae; genus Parasphingomonas; species Parasphingomonas puruogangriensis. The sequence continues at coordinate 6,802 of NZ_JAXOJI010000012.1, forward strand.
CAATCAGCGGCTGGCCGAGCTCGATATCGATGCGCGGATCGATCATCGCTCGTTTGAGGCACAGGGGATCGAGCTCGAGCCGCAGAACAAGATCGGCCCTGCCGCCGCGCGGATGGAGGCGCAGGGCCTCGAAACCGAACGGCTCGAAGAGCATTTCGAGATCGCGCGCCGCAACGGCAACAGTATCATTGCCAATCCCGGCATCGCGCTTGACGCGATCACCCGCAACCAGGCGACCTTCACCAACCGTGACCTCGCCATGTTCATCCACCGCCACAGTGATGACCAGGAGCAGTTCGACCAAGCGATGGGGGCGGTGCGCGGATCGCCTGACCTGGTCGCGCTCGGCAAAGACGGAAAAGGCGAGGCCCGCTTCACCAGCCGCGACATGATCCACACCGAACAACAGCTCGAGCGCGCGACCCGGATGATGGCCGAGCGCGAGCGGCACGGCGTCACCGAGCGCGATCGCCAGCGCGCGATTGCCGAGGCCGAACGCGCAGGGCTGATCCTGTCCGAGGAGCAGAGCTCAGCACTGGACCATGTCACACGGGGTGACGGTCTGAGTGTTGTCGTCGGCTATGCCGGCACTGGCAAGTCGGCAATGCTGGGCGTAGCGCGCGAAGCCTGGGAGAGCGCCGGCTATGACGTGCATGGCGCCGCACTGTCGGGCATCGCTGCTGAAAATCTCGAAAGCGGATCGGGTATCGCGTCGCGCACGATCGCGAGCATGGAACATCAATGGGACCAGGGCCGCGAATTGCTCGACCAGAACTCGGTGCTGGTGATCGATGAAGCCGGGATGATCGGCACGCGGCAGATGGAACGCGTCGTCAGCGAGGCCGAGAAGCGCGGCGCCAAGATCGTGCTGGTCGGCGATCCCGAGCAGCTTCAGTCGATTGAGGCAGGTGCCGCATTCCGCTCGGTCGCCGAGCGTCACGGTGCGGTCGAGATCACCGACATCCGTCGCCAGCAAGAGGACTGGCAGCGTGACGCGACGCGGCATCTCGCAACCGGGCGAACCCGCGAAGCGATCCAGGCCTATGACGACCACGACAGCGTGCATGAAGCCGCATCGCGCGATGACGCGCGCGTCGATCGCTGGGATCGTGATCGCCTCGCCAATCCCGACCTGTCGCGGATCATCCTCACCCACACCCGCGATGAAGTCCAGGCGCTAAATGAAGTCGCGCGCGAGCGGCTGCGTGCGGCGGGGCAGTTTGGCGAGGACGTTACCATCGCCACCGAGCGTGGCTCGCGCGACTTCGCGCCCGGCGACCGTGTGATGTTTCTGAAGAACGAGCGCGAGCTCGGCGTGAAGAACGGCACGCTCGGTACGGTCGAGAGCGTGAGCCGTGTGCGCATGGCGGTGCAACTCGACAATGGGCGATCGGTAGCGTTCGACTTGAAGGACTATTCCCAGGTCGATCACGGTTACGCCGCAACGATCCACAAGGCTCAGGGCATGACGGTCGACCGTACGCATGTTCTGGCGACACCGGGGATGGACAGTCACTCCTCCTATGTCGCGCTGTCACGGCACCGCGAGGGTATGGACCTGCATTACGGCAAGGATGACTTTGCCGATCAGGGGCGACTTGTTCGTACGCTGTCGCGCGAGCGCGCCAAGGATATGGCTAGCGACTACGGTCGTGGTGCGACACCGGAACGAGATTTTGCCGAGCGTCGTGGGATCGCCGTGCGCGAGCGCATTGCCGACATGGCCAAAGCCGTCCCGGAGAAAGTGCGCGGGATGTTCGATGGCTTGCGGCTTTCCGTGAAGGCGCCCGAACCAGAGGTACAGGAGCCGACGGACAGCATCGCTGCGGTGCGCGATCGGACGATCGCGCGGCATGCGCGCGCGGTACAGGCGATCTTCACGATGCAGGATCGCGGCGGCGACGCTGCGCCCGATCAGTTGCGCGATCTCGGCGAGGCACGACGCGATCTCAACAACCTTCGTCAACACGCCGCGACCGATGCCGAAAGCGCCTATTCGCGGGACGCGTCGCTTGCACCGGAAGCGGCGCGTGGCGATACCGAGCGCGCACGGCTGGCGATAATCCGCGAGCGCGAGGTCCGCACCAATCCCGAACTCAGGGCCGACGGGTTCGTGGAGCGCTGGAACCGGCTGAGTGCCGGAGCCGAACGTGCCTATGCCTCAGGCGACTATGAGCGTCGCCGCGCGCTGCAGGATGATATGCGCGGTATGGCGAAGTCCCTTGAGCGTGATCCGCAGATGGAATCGATATTAGCCAACCGCAAGCAGCAGCTCGGGATCCAGTTCGAAACCGGGCGCAAGCTTGGTGCCGAGCTCGCGTTCAATCATGGCATCGATTTAGGCCGGGGCCTCGGGATCGGAATGTAGGCTTCTTGGGCTCGTGCTGCCAGTCGCCGACGCTAATAGAATTCGTGACTTTGGGTGGGGGCGGACGGGCTGCTTTTAGGGTCATTTGGGTGGAAACCGGTCTGGCTGCTTTCGAGCGCTGAACTAACGATTCCAGCCGTTCATTCAGTTGGGGTCACGGCTGTTACCTGCCCAGGGTCGACCATCTAGCGGTCGCATGATAAATCCCGACGGCTGGCTGTCGTCCTGTCTGGTCGGCAACGGCGTGCGCTATTTGAAAGGGTGCAAACGAATAGCAACTCAAGTAATCAGCAGGACGTCACCGGGAAGGGTGCGGATGTTGAGGCGGAGCAATTGCTGCAACTGCCGGATGGCTGCATCGATCTCTGCGGTATAGAAAATGCCGCTTACCGGTCGGTTGCCGGTCGATGTGTCGGTCAAGACGATCGCTACGGGGCGATAGCGATTGAATTGTTCGATGACCTCGGAAAGGGGGGTATCCCTGAAATGCAGCATTCCCTGGCGCCAACTGCTCGATTCGCCGGCCTTTATGGCATGGCGGGTGGCGACCCCGTCGGCATTCAGGCGCCATTCCGTGTTCGCACTAAGGCGCGACGTAGTGCCCGCGCGACGGCATTCGATCGTCCCTTCGAGGCAGACTAGGCGAACGCCGCCGGCCAATGTTTCGACATTGTAGCTGGCGTTTGTCGCTAGCACGCTGGCCTCGCCCACCGCCAATCGGAATGGCGCGCCTCGACGCACTGCAACAAACGTTTCGCCGTTGATCAGCCGCATTCCACTTCCGCCTGACGTCAGGGCCACGCTGGTGCGCGAATTGAGCTCCACATCGACACCGGCGACGGGCGTGAACGCGTACCGTTGGCCGGGGCCGGTACGGTGATCGGCCATCATCTCCGCAAAAGATGGCCACAATCCGAGCGGTGGGCGGGCCAGCCCGATCGCGACGATCGCGGCCATTGCGGAGCCGCCACCCGCGAGCATCGCGCGGCGACTGACACGCGGCTCGGCGAGCATCGCCCGCCCGATCGACCGCGTGCCGGCCAGCGCACGGAATGCCGTGTCATGCTCGGGTCGCGCCGCGCGCCATGTGGCTAGCGCGCGCAGATCCTGCTCGGTCGCGTCGCCTGACGACAGGCGCACGATCCAGTCCACCGCCTCGAGCACGGCGGCATCCAGGTCTTGCGTGTCCAGATCGTGCGGACGCGCCATCAGCGACGGCATAAGACGGCCGGACAGGTCGATCGGTTCGCCCGTTGGTTTGGCATGGTCATCTTCCCCTAACGATCCCTAGACACTTTGAAGGCCTGCTTCGCGAAACCATCTTTACCGATGAAGCGCAGCGCCACGTGCAGCAGCGCGGTGCGCAACTCGCTCTGGATGGTGCGCACCGAGACGCCGTAGCGCTCGGCCAGCTCGGCATGCGTCGCCTCGCCGACATAGCTTTCGAGAAAGATGTCGCGTTGGCGGCGCGTGAGGCTGGCCAGCGTGCGGCGCAGCGCGGCGATCTCGCTGCGGGCGATCGCGATCCGCTCCGGCCCCGGCGCATCGTCGGCCAGTTCGAGCACGGCATCGATCGCGACGGTGCCAAGCGCGCGACGGTCGCGCGCGGACAGCTTGGCGGCGCTGTTGAGCGCGGCGCGAAACAGATAGGCGTCGGCATTGTCGACCGGCGCAAGATCGGCACCTGCATTCAGCCGCAGCCAAGTATCGTGCAGCGCTTCGGTGGCGAGGTCGGTCGATCCCAGCCGCCGCGACAAGCGATCGCGCAGCAACGTGTAGCGCTCGCCGAGCAGGCGGACGAGGACGGCGCGGGTCGATATCGTCACGGCATCGTCCGACCGTCATTCAGGCCCTTGCCGGCAATGTCGAAGCGCAACGGCTGCGGCAGACCGCTTGCCGGTGGCCTGCCGATATCCTGCCCCAGCACGACGCGGGGTACGCCCCCGTCCAATGCCGCCGAGCCGCTCGGCCTGACGACGGTCGCGCGATCGATGCGCCCCCGCGCGTCGATCGCGATCGCGATACGCAACTGGAAACTGACGCCCTGATAGGTGCGGTCGCGCGCGAACAGCGACCGGACGGCGCTTTCGGCGCGGCGCACATACTCGAGGACCGCGCCGCGATCGCGCTGCCCGATCAGGCGCGGCGCACGCACCACCGCCAGATCGAAGGTCATCGTCGGCCGGTCGCGCGACAGGCGCGCCCCTAAGCCGGTGTCGGCGATCGCCGCCGCCGGAACACGCGGATCGTAGATGATCGCCGCGCGGGGGCCGGTGAAGCGCGCGGCAAGGCCGGTACCGGCCAGGATGTGGCGCAAGGCGAGCGGCGGGGTGAGGCTGCCGCGGAGCGGCGCCGATCGCAAGGTGGCGACGACGACGGGTTCGAAGGCGATGCTGATCCGCGATCGCGTGGCCAGCGTATCGAGCGCGTCAGCCAGCGGTTGCGCCGGCATGTCGTACGCCTGTTGTTCAGGCGGCGGGGGCGGCGCCGTCGGGGCGGTGAGGCGCGCCGCGCCCGGCGGCGGCAGCAATTCGACGACCAGCAGGAACGGCACGAAACGGGCAAGCGCGGATCCGATCATGCTAGCCGAGGCGGAACGATACCGGCAGCCGGATGTCGAGCGTGTCTGGCCATCCCGCCGGGAAGGACGGCAGCGGCTGCGCGCGCAGGATCGCTGCGATCGTTTCGCGGTCGATCTCGGCCACGCCGGAGCTCGTGTCGATCCATGCCTGTTCGACCTGCCCGTTACGTTTGACCGTGAAATGGAGCAGCACCATGCCTTGCCGGCCGGTGCTGGCGGCCGCGGACGGATACAGCCGATAGCGGGCGAGATGCGTCTGCACACTGTCCCGCCAGGCCTGCGCTTCCGCGCTCGGCAGATCGGTCATCGCGGGCGTGCTCGATGCTGTCGCCGGCGGCGCGCCGGGCGCGGCATGGGTGAGCGGCGCCGGATCGGCTGCTGCCAGGTCGCCATGCCTGCCAGGCACGTCCGCCACGACTGCGGGGGAGAGCCGGTGTCGTGGTTGCTGGCCGGCTTGCGGCGCGGACGGCGTTGCCGCGCCCGGCCGCTCAAGCGGGATCAGTTCGACGACCAGCGGCGTGCCCGCGGCCTGTTGCGCTGCGCCGGGACGGGCCGTGCCGGAGGCCATGGCGCTGATCAGCGCCCATCCCAGCGCGACGTGCAGCGACAGCGTGACGCCGAACGACACCATTCTTTCCATCTGATTGGCCCTGATCATTCCGTCACGCGCATGTCATCAAAGCCGCCCTAGGCGCGGTTTGTCTCGCTTGCGTGACAATGCCACGGCCGTGTTCGTCGGCGCAGCGGCGCGGTTGCCGATAAAATAGTCTGCGCGAACACCTCGGGGATGGATCTCTAGTGTTGGAGGTCGCTGATGCGCGCTGGTGGGTCGATGGTGAATAGTGGACATGATAGAGCGCAGGCCGTGCGCTGCCTGGCCGGCAGCCGTGCCGCGCCATGGCCGTCGCCCGTCCGCGTGGGGCAGATCGATTGCCGCAGGCTTGCCTTTGCCGCGGCGGACACGTTTTCGTTCCAGCCGGACGTGGATGTGCTGCACATGCTCCTGCCGCTGTCCGGTGCGGAACCGATCGTCCGCAGTGCCGACATAGAGCGGTTGGGGCACGGGTTGGGGTTGGGGCAGGCGTTGATCGCCAGCCAGATGGCCACCGACTGCCATTTCGAAAGCCCCGGCGCGGCGATGGTAATCAATATTCCCCGCCTTGCGCTTCAGGCTGCGACCTTTGCGGCGCGCGGCGAACCCCGCAGGCTCGGCCGGGTAACTATGATGGTCGATTGCGCCGGCCGGACGCCGTTGCGGCGCGCTGTTTCGTCGCTGCCGCCGTATCGCGATTTCTGTGGCGACGCTGCCATGGCGTCCGACACTGCCGACCAAACCATCATGGCGGCGATCGGCGAGGCATTGTGTTGCCACGATGCCGATCATGGCGGATTTCCGATCGCCGCCTCGGTGCAGCGCGCGCTCGACTGGCTCGGCCTTGCCGACCCGCCGATATCGCTGGATGACCTGGTTCGCGCCGCGGCGGTCGCGCCGACGACGTTGAGCCGGGCGGTACGCGATACGACTGGGGTGTCGCTGACCAAGCTGATGCAGAATGCGCGGCTCGATTGGGCGCATGCCCGATTGTGCAGTGCGCGCGAGACGCGCGCCGTATCGGCCGTGGCAGCCGCCATCGGCTATCATCCCACCGTGTTCACCCGCACCTATCAGCGCCGTTTCGGCCAAACGCCGACACAAGCACGTGCCCAGGCAATTGCAACTATACGGTACTAAAACAGCCATCAAACTTATGATCCATCAAGCAAGAGCTTTCGATATTGGTTCGAAGGCCGCGTATCTCCATGTCTGTTAAAGATGTAAAAACAAATAACAAAATATAGATATCTGCGTGTATTGTATGACATCACTCTTCAAATTTCAACAGCTGTCATCAAAGCTACTTAATAAGAAGCCCGAGCGGGTATAAACATGGCATGCTGCCGTTTGTTGTTGAAAGCAAAGTCGCTATGCTCGTAACGGATTTTCATCACAGGACGCTGCGCTGCAACATAAAACGCGCACGGACTGGTTTTCAAACGAGCTGCCGATGCCGTCCGCCTTTGCGGTGGCGCCGGTGACGGGGGATACGATTTTGACGTTCGATGACAGCCACTGGCGCGTGTTGCCCGGCCTGACGGCGCTCGCCTTCGCGCTGACCGCTGGGGCGGCGGCGGCGCAGGAAGCGCCGCCGGCTGCGCCCGTTGCAGTACAGGAGCAGGCGGCACCAGCCGCACCGGCAGCGGCGTTCGAGATCCGTGCCTTTGCGGTGCGCGGTAACAAGGTGCTGTCGGCGGATGCGGTCGAGCGCGCGATCTATCCGTTCACCGGGCCGGACAAGAGCGCCGCGGATGTCGAGCTGGCGCGTGCGGCGCTGCAAAAGGCGTTCGAGGATGCCGGCTATGTCGCGGTGTCGGTGTTCATCCCCGAACAGGGTGTCGAGAGTGGTATCCTGAGCCTGGAGGTGCAGCAGCAGGCGATCGGGCAGGTGCTGGTGGAAGGCACCAAGCGGCAGGACGCAGTGCGCGCGCTGGCGCCGTCGCTGACGCCGGGCACCACGCCCAACATGCCGGCGTTTCAGCGCGACGTGATTGCGCTCAACCAGAGCCCGCGCCGCCGCGTGACGCCGGAACTGCGCGCCGGCGTGGCGCCGGGCACGCTCGACGTGGTGCTCGCAGTGGAGGAGAGCTCCGCTTTCCACGCCTCGGCCGAGCTCAACAATTTCGCCAGCGCGGCGACCACCGCCCTGCGCGCCTCGGCCACGTTGCGCTACGACGATATGTGGGGCCGCGGCGACAGCCTGTCGATCTCGGCGCAGACCGCGCCGCGGCGCACCCGCGACGGCACCGTGCTGTCGGGCAATTACCTGATGCGGCTCGGCCAAGGCACGCAGGTGATGCTGTACGGCGTCCATTCGGACAGCGACATCGCGGTGGTCGGCGGCACCAGCGTGATCGGCAAGGGTAACATCGTCGGCGCGCGCTTCATCCAGTCGCTGGGCAGCAGCGACGGCTTCTATCACGCGCTGACGCTCGGCATCGACTGGAAGGATTTCACCGAAGACGTGCTGCTCGGCGCGGATCGCGCATCGGCGCCGATCGAATATTTTCCCGTCATCGCGTCGTGGCGCGGCGACTGGACGGCCGACAAGCGCCGCAGCGACGTGACGCTGTCGACGGTGTTCGGCATTCGCGGGCTGGGCGACGACTGGGTGGCGTTCGACGCCAAGCGCTACAATGCGCGCCCGAGCTTCTTCACCGTCAAGCTCGATGCCGGGCATAACCGCGATATCGTCGCCGGCTTGCAGATCGATGCGCGGCTGACCGGGCAATGGTCGCCCGATCCGTTGATCTCCAACGAAGGCTTCAGCCTGGGCGGCATGCAGAGCGTGCGCGGCTATTACGAGAGCGAGCGGCTGGCCGATTACGGTGTCGCCGCGCAGTTCGAACTGCGCTCGCCCAATCTTGGCACGTTGGTCGGCAAGCCGCTCGACGAATTCCGCGTGCTGGGCTTCTGGGATGCGGGCTGGGGCGGGATCCACGATCCGCTGGCCGGGCAGGATCGCAAGTTCCGGCTGATGACCGTCGGCGCCGGGGCGCGCGCGAAAATCTTCTCTTATCTCAACGGCGCGATCGATGTCGGCACGCCGCTGATCTCCGGGCCGGACAGCCTGTCCGGCGACATCTTTGCACGTTTCCGTATCTGGGGGGAATTCTGACCATGTCGATCATTCAACGCATCCGAAAGGGCGCCGTGGCCGGTGGTCTGGCGCTTGCCGCGCTGACCGCCGCCACGCCGGCCGCCGCCTGGTGGGAACCGGATTACGCCTATCGCACCAAGATCAATTTGAACGTCGCCGCCGCCGGGATCACCGGCGAAGTCGCGCGCGCGCCGGTGCTGGTGCGGCTGCACAGCGGGAACTTCAATTTCAAGGACGTGAAGCCGGACGGTTCGGACCTGCGCTTCGTCGCCGGCGACGATCGCACGCCGCTCAAATTCCATATCGAACGCTGGTCGCCGCAGGATCAGCAGGCGTTGGTATGGGTCGACGTCCAGGGGTTGCAGCCGGGCCAGGCGACGGCGCTGTACGTCTATTACGGTAACAAGGATGCGAAGGCCGGGCAGGACGTCGCCGGCACGTTCGGCAAGGATTACCGCGCGGTCTATCATTTCAGCGACGCCGGCGCGCCGCATGACGCGACCAGCAACGGCGCCCATGCGACCGGTGCCATCGGGCGCAATGCGGGCGGCCTGATCGGTGGCAGCCTGGTGCTCGACGGCAGCGCGCCGCTGCAGCTGTCGGCCGCCGCGTTCGCCGCCGGCCCGCTGTCGGTGAGCTTCTGGGTGAAGCCTAGCGGCGATGGCACGATCTTCACGCTGCCGGGCGCGGTCAGCCTGGTGGCGCAGGGCGGCCAGTTGTTCATCGATGCGAACGGCACGCGCAGCGCCGGCGGCGCGCTGCCCGCCGGCACCTGGGCCAATGTCGCGTTGGTCAACGATGGCACGAAGACCAGCCTGTTCATCGGCGGGAAGCCGGCCGGCGAGACGGCCGGCGCGCTGGCGGCGGCGACCGCACCGGCGGTGTTCGGCCAGGGGTTTGCCGGTGAGATCGACGAACTGCGCATCGCCGGCGTCGCGCTGCCGCAGGCCACATTCCAGCTCGCCGCCGCATCGGAAGGGCAGGGGGCCAAGCTGGTCGCGCTGGACACGGCCGAGCAGGCCGAGAGCGGCGGGCATAATTATTTCGGCATTCTGTTTGCTGCGCTGACGCTGGATGCGTGGATCGTGATCGGCATCCTCGGCATCATGCTGGTGCTGTCGATCTGGGTGATGATCGGCAAGGGGCTGCTGATCAGCCGGGTGCGCCGGGCCAATGAGGATTTCCTCGACGCCTACGGCCAGGTGTCGCGGCGCACCGGCGCGCATGACGGGCTGCCCGCGTTCGATCCGGGTGCAGGCGCGGCGCAGTCGACGCTCGGCAAGCTCTACGGCGTCGGCCGCAAGGAACTGGGCGACCGCTTGGTAGAAGGCCGCGCGTCGGGATCGCGTTTTGCGATCCGCGCACAGTCTATCGCCGCGATCCGCTCCGCGCTCGATGCCGGGCTGGTCCGCTCCAGCCAGCAGCTCAACAAGCAGATGGTGCTGCTGACGATCGCGATCTCGGGCGGGCCGTTCATCGGACTGCTCGGTACCGTGCTTGGGGTGATGATCACCTTCGCCAGCGTGGCGGCCGCTGGTGAGGTCAATATTAACGCGATCGCGCCGGGCATCGCTGCCGCGTTGCTCGCCACCGTTGCCGGCCTTGCGGTCGCGATCCCGGCTTTGTTCGGGTACAATTACCTGCTCAGCCAGGTCGAGGAGATCACCGCCGACAACCAGATCTTCGTCGACGAGCTGGAAAAGCGCATCGCCGAAACCTGGCAGGACCTGCCCGAGCCCGCCCCCGCGCCAACCGCCAAAGCGGCTTGAGGGGAGCACCGGGCCATGCAGATCCAGGGCAAGAAGCCGTATAACGAGATCAATATCACCCCGCTCGTCGATCTGACGTTCGTGCTGCTGATCATCTTCATCCTGCTGACCACTGCCGCTGTGCAGGGCATCAAGGTCGATCTCCCGTCGGCCTCGTCGGCCAAGACGCTCGACGCACCCAAAAGCCGTGTCATCGCGGTGACCGACGACGGCACGATCTCGATCGACGCGGTGCCGGTGTCGCTGGTCGAGCTGGAGAGCGAGTTGCGCTCCAGCATCGCCAGCACGCCGGACGTGGCGATCATCCTGCGCGGCGATCGCGCCGTGCAGTATGACAAGGTGATGCAGGTGCTCGATCTGTGCTCGAAGGTCGGCGTGCCGAGCCTCGGCATGGCCTCCACGCGCCCACCGGGCGGCGCGTGATGGCGGCCGTGACGCTAGGCGATCCGGCGATGCTGGGCGGCCCCGGGCCGCGTCGACGGAAGCGTTCGCCGGTCACGTTCGGCCGGATCGTGGTGGTGCTCGGCGTTATCCTTGCGCTCGCGTTGGCCTATATGCTGGCAGGCCGGGTGACGGTCAGCGAGCGGCCGAACGAGATGAAGACGACGACGGTGATCCTGCCGCCGCCACCACCTCCCCCGCCGCCCGAGATCAAGCCGCAGGAAAAGCCGCCCGAGCCCAAGCCGATGCCGCTCGACCAGCCGGTCGTCGACACGCCCCCGCCGCCCACGCCCGACGCGCAACCCGTCGCCGGCGACAGCGCACTGACCGCACGCGAAGGTGCGGGCCCGAGCAATTACGGCCTCGCGGTCGGCAATGGTGGGGGCACGCGGATCGGCGGCAAGGCCGGCGGCGGCGGTGATGGCTTTGCGGCCTATGCCAATATCGCGCTCGCCGGCATCCGCCAGGCCGCGCAAAGCGATCGTGACCTTGCGCGCAACGGCCTGAAAGTGCGGTTGGCGGTATCGGTCTCGCCTGAGGGGCGTGTGACTAACGTCCGCATCCTGCAGGGCACGGGCGACGCACGGCGCGATGCCAGTCTCATCCGAACGCTGACCGGCATCCAGCTGGCGCAGCGTCCGCCCGCCGGCCTACCGGTGATGCGGGTCGAACTCTCTTCTCGTGCTGGCGTCTGACGATGTCCGTACGCCGATGCTTCAATTCCCAGGGGGAAATAATGACCGACCGAGCTTTCCGCCACCGCCTCAAGCCCGCATTGCTGGCCTGCGCCGCCAGTGCCACGTTGCTGGCCTCGCCCGCGCTGGCGCAGGGTGACGTTGCCGGCGCTGCGACCACCGTCGATCCGCGGCTGCTCGTCGAGCAATTGGTCGCGGAGGGCATCCTGACGCGTGTCCAGGCCGATCGCATGATCGCCAAGGCCACCGTGCCGGTGCGCGAACAGGTCCAGGCGCAAGCTCAGGCGCTTCCCCCAGTCGCCGATGGCACGCAGATCGTGGCGCATGTGCCGCAACTGGTGCGCGAGCAGATCGTCGCGCAGGTCCGCCAGGAACTCGGCGGCCAGGCGAAGGCCGAGGGCTGGGCAAAACCCGGCGAGACGCCGGAATGGACGCGCCGCATCCAGGTGTATGGCGATGTGCGAATGCGCGCCGAAGGACGCTTCAACGACAAAGGCAATGGCGACATCTTCACCGATTATGCCGTGGTCAACCACGGCGCGCCGCAGAACACCAACGACGCGACGCCCGGCTGGATCGCGCCACCGTTCGTCAACACGCTGGAAGATCGCCAGCGTTTCCGGCTGCGCGCACGGCTCGGCGTCAAGGCGCAGATCGCCAACTGGGTATCGGCCGATATCCGCATCGCCACCGGGGCCGACAATTCGCCGGTCTCGACCAACCAGACGCTCGGCGCCGACGGAGGCACCGGCAAATACCAGTTGTGGCTAGATCGCGCGTCGATCCGGCTGACGCCGATCACCGGCATCACGGTGGATGTCGGCCGCTTCGCCAACCCGTTCTGGAGTGGCGATATGATGTTCGACAACGACATGAATTTCGATGGTCTCGCTGTCTCGGGCAGCGGTGGGCTTGGTGAGCGGGTACGCCTGTTCGGCACGGCCGGCGCGTTCCCGGTGTTCAACACCGATCTCAACTTCGGCTCGCGCAACGCGCCGCAGGACAGCGCGTCGAGCGGCCCGTATAAAAGCCAGGACAAGTATCTGCTCGCCGCGCAGGCGGGCGTGGACGTGAAGCCGATCGACCAGATCAATGTGCGCCTTGCCGGAGCCTATTTTCACTACACCAATGCCAGCGGCAAGGTTTCGGCACCCTGCCAATATTACGAGCTGGTCTGTTCGACCGACGCGACGCGCCCGGCATTCCAGCAATTTGGCAATACCGTATTCCCGATCCGCAACATCGTCGCCGATCCGCTCAATCCGACGACCTCGCCCGAAAACCAGTATTTCGGGCTCGCCTCGAAATTCGAGCTGGTGCACCTGCGCGGGGCGATCGACTATCGCCCGTCCGATGCCTTCGGCGTCCGGCTGGAAGGGGATGTCGTCAAGAATATCGGCTGGGATCGTTCGGTCGTCGCGGCGCGCGCGGTCAACAATCTGGGTGCCGACATCCAGGTGCCCGATCTCAGCACCGCCGATCCCAACGATCTGACGGCAGCGCCCGGACCCTATGCCGGCGGTGACATGGGCTGGCAGGCGCGGCTGTCGATCGGCTCCGTCCTGAACCTGAACTGGCAGGGCGACTGGACCGCCAAAGGCGGCGATTGGAATGCCTTTGTCGGCTACCGCCGGCTTGAATCGGACGCGATCCTGGATGCCTTTGCCGATTCCGATTTCCACCTCGGCGGCACCAACAACAAGGGTTGGCAGATCGGCGGCAATTACGCGGTGGCCAAGAACACCATCATCGGTGTGCGCTGGCTTTCCGCCGAGGAAATCGCCGATGCGCCGTTCGCCATCGATCGCGGCTTCATCGATCTGATGACGCGGTTCTAAGGCCATGGGGGCGGCACCGATCATCATCCGGGCGACAGGGCGACACGTCGCACTCACCGTGCTGGCCATGGTCGTGCCGCTTACCGCCTATGCGCAGAATGCCGATCCGGTGACGGTCGGCGGCCCGCCGCCGGGGCCGTGCGTCGAGGTGGATATTGCCGGCCACCGGGCCGGGCAACTCGATTGCGCCAGCGATCGGCTCCGGCAGGCGGCGCGCCTTGCCCAGGCTCAGGCGCGCGCGCCGCTCGATACCCCGGTGCTTAAGGCAGGCGCGCCCGACGTCCGGGTCGGCGTCGCCAGCCTGCCCGGCACGCGCCTGCGCATGGGCAATGCACTGGGCAATTCCGTCCATCCGCAACGACCGCCCAGACGATGATGCCGCTGCGATGTGCCGCTGACGGCCGCCACCCTCTTGTTCCTATTCTTGTAATCGACGCGCCTGCGACTGCGGCCCGTCTGGAGTTCGCCCGATGACGCTCAAGACCCGTTCGCTCCGCAGCAAGCTCCTCATTGGCGCATCGATCGGCTCGATCTTGTGCGCGGGCGCTGCGCTCGCCCAGTCCGGCCGTGGGCGCGGCGGCGGCAGCGCCAACCCGGCCGATGCCGCGACTCGCGCCGCCCAGGCGCAAGCTGCGCGTGCGGCGCAGACCAGTTCCGCCAGTCAGCGCGCGGTCAACGCGTTCCGTCGCGCGGCGGCCGGTCGGTCGGCGATGAGCCAGGCCCAGACTGCCGCGCGCGCCGCGGCGCAAGCCGCGCAAAGCACGATCCGCAATGGTCTCGGCCAGGGCGGGCTGCAGGTTGCCGATGGCGTGGCGATCGATCCGGCGCTGTGGAGCGGCGCCAAGGGGCCGACCGAGACCGTCGGCAGCGATGGCCGCACGAAGGTGGATGTCGAACAGACGCAGCAAAAGGCGATCCTGACCTGGGACACCTTCAATGTCGGGCGCGAGACCGATCTGACGTTCAAGCAGGGCAATGCCGACTGGGTGGTGCTCAACCGCGTGACGGATGTGAGCGCCGATCCCTCCAAAATCCTCGGCTCGATCAAGGCCGATGGCACCGTCCTGCTGCTCAACCGCAACGGCGTGATCTTCGGCGGCGCATCGCAGGTCAACGTGCGCAACCTGGTGGCCTCCGCGGCTAACATCACCAACGATCAGTTCCTCGGCCGCGGCATCTATTCCGCGCTGTCGGGCACCAATTATCTCGCCAGCTTCACCGATGCCGGCGGCGCCGTGACGGTCGAGGCCGGGGCGCGCATCGCCACCAATACGCCCCCATCGGTAACCGCGGGTGGCGGTTACGTGCTGCTGATGGGCACCGAAGTGACCAATGCCGGATCAATCCTGACCCCGCGCGGGCAGGCGACGCTGGCGGCAGGCGACGATTTCATCGTGCGGCGCGGCTATGGCACCCTGGAAAACCCCTATTCCACCACGCGTGGCAACGAAGTGCGCGGGCTGATCGACGCCGGCTCGACCAGCGGCACCGTCACCAATAGCGGCCAGATCGAGGCCGCGCAGGGCGATATCACGCTTGCCGGCCGCACGATCCGCCAGGATGGCGTGCTGGTCGCCACGACCGGCGTCAACCAGCGCGGCACGATCCACCTGCTCAACTCCGCGACCGACACGCTCGGCTCGGTGACGTTGGGCAAGGACAGCCTCACGCTCGTCCTGCCCGAGCTCGACAGCACGGATACCGCGCTGAACGCGCAGCGCGATGCGCTGGCCACCGCCTCCGACAAGGCCAATTTCAATCGGCCGACCACCACGACGGGCGGGTTCGACGATCGTTCGTTGGTCGCCGACCGGCTCGATCAGGGCCGGGTGGAGATCGTCACCGGCGGCAACGTGCTGTTCGCCGGCGGCTCGCAAACGATGGCCAATGGCGGCCAGGTCGCCGTGCAGGCGAATGCCGGGCGGGTGACCGTCGCCGGCGGTGCCAGCATCGACGTGTCCGGCGCCATGGGCGTCGCGCTCGATATGGCAAGCAATTCGATCAAGGTGAACGTCCAGGGCAACGAATTGCGCGACAGCCCGGACAATCGCGACGGCACCGGGCTGAAGAACCAGAACGTGTGGGTCGACGTGCGCGATCTCGTGCTGCTGCCATCGGGCACTGGCGGCTATGATGGCGATCGCTGGTACACTCAGGGCGGGCTGCTCGAGGTCGGCGGTTATCTCGCCAATACCGCGCACGGCATCGGCGAATGGGCGGCGATCGGTGGCACGATCACGCTTGCCGCCAAGGAAGTGGTGGCCGAGAAGGACGCCGTGTTCGACATTTCGGGCGGCAGCCTCGATTACGCCGCCGGCTATGTCCGCTCGTCGCTGATGCTCGGCGCCGATGGCCGCCTGTACGACGTACGCAATGCGCCGGCGTTCATGAAGTTCATCGGTGTCGGCAACGCCTTCCTGCGCAAGCACGAGCGCTGGGGTTCGCAATATGACGAGGTCTATGCCAACCGCCTGTTTTCGCGCGGCACGACCATGCGTTGGGAGGATGGCTATAGCGTCGGGCGCGACGCCGGGCGGCTGATCCTCTCCACGCCGACCGCGGTAATGGAAGCGACGATCCTGGCGGGCGTGATCAATGGCGAGCGGCAGACGATCGCGCGCGCCGATGGCGTTACCGACGGTTACGATCTCGGCCAGCACAGCGTGGCCAAGGCCGGCACGTTGGCGCTCGGCGGCTATGACAATTTCGGCCGCAGCAGGCTGTACGATACCGATGTGAAGATCGGCGCGGTCGCGGACATCACCGGGCAAGGTGAACTCGGCGACGCACTTGCTGCCGACCGGGTCGGCACGGCGTGGTTCGATGCCGAGCGGCTGAGCGGCGCTGGGCTGGGCGGCCTCGAGATCGGCACGCTCGGCGCCGTTTCGATTGGCGGCGATCTCACGCTGGCGGCGGGCGGCAGCCTCGATGTGACGGCACCGATCCTCGATATCGCCGGCACGGTTACCGCGCGGGGGGGCGCGATCACCGTCACCAACCGCTTCAGGGCGGCCTTGGCCGGCTCGGTCGATCAATATCTCGTCCGCGATGGCGTCGCCGGGATCACGCTCGGCTCCAAGGCGTCGATCGACGTGCGCGGCGTGTGGGCCAATGGCTGGAACGCGCCGGACGGGCTGGCGCAGCTTGGCCATATCGATGGCGGATCGGTGTCGTTGCAGAACACGCAGAATGTCATGCTGGTGCGCGGATCGGCGATCGATGCTTCGTCGGGCGGCGCGATCCTGAGCGATGCCAGCTTCGTCGGCGGGCGTGGCGGCGCGGTGAGTTTGGTCGGTGGCCTGGATTTCATAACGCCCGAGGGCAGCCTGACGCTCGACGGCAGCGTTCGCGGCCATGGCGCGGCGGGCGGCGGCAAGCTGCTGCTGCAGGCCGCTCGCGTGCGCATCGGCGGGGCCGGCGATACGGCCGACGACGGTACTTTGGTGCTGGGGCAGGACTTTTTCGACAAGGGTTTCGGCAGCTACGAGATCGTCGGCAATAACGGGCTCGTCGTGGCCGATGGCGCGACCGTCGATGTCACGATGCCGGTCTATCGCCAGTCGACGGCCGCACTGACGCTCGCGGCGGGCAGCGATCCCGCTCTCGGCATGGAGCTATGGACGCCGCCGCTGTATCAGGAAGATCCGCAGGCCGGCGTGCTGCACCAGCGTGGCGGCGCGAGCCTGTATTTGCGCACCACCGACATGGCGGTGAACCAGACCGCGTTGCCGGGGGTCGAACTGCTGATCGGGCGCGGCGCCACGATCAGCGTCGATCCGGGCCAGCGTCTCGCGCTGGGCGCGGCGAACCAGATTACCGTGCAGGGCCGGCTGAACGCCTGGGGCGGGGTGATCGACATCCAGCAGATCGGCCTGCGGGCGCGCGATTTCACTGGACAGTTCCCGATTTCCTCGGCCGGTTACTCGACCTGGATCGGCGAGGATGCGGTGCTCGACGTGGCGGCCCGTGCGGCCACGGCGATCGACGCGCAGGGCCGGCGTTATGGGCTGGTGGCTGACGGCGGGCAGATCCTGATCGGCGGGTCGATCGACCATGCCACCGGCAGGCCCGACGTGGCGGGCAATTTCGTCGTCATTCGCGACGGCGCGCTGCTCGATGCGTCGGGCGCGCAGGCGACGCTCGATCTGGGCGACCGCAGGAACGTCACCGTCGCCAGCGATGGCGGTCTGATCTCGCTCGGCTCGGTCGGCGGGCTGTATCTGCATGGCGACATCAAGGCGGCAGCCGGCGGCGTGGGCGCGGCGGGCGGCACGCTCGATCTGGCGCTCGGCACGACGATGGTGCGCAGCGACAGTGTCGATCCGCGCCTGGCGCAGGCGCGCGAGCTGGTGATCAGCCAGCAGCGGGGCGATGCCGATGCTTTCGGCACCGCAACGCCGCAGGAGGCCGCCGCGAGCCTGATCTATGGTCACGGCGCGCTGTCGGTGACGCAGATCCAGGAAGGCGGCTTCGGCAATCTGGGCCTTGCGGTCAACGGCCAGATCAGCTTCGCGGGCACTGTCGATCTGACGCTCGGCCAGAGCGCGCGCTTCTACGCCAAGTCGCTCGCACTTGCCGAGACGGCGAGCGACGACAGTCGGATTTCGATCACCGCGCCGTACCTGTTGCTCGCTGGCGCGCCGCCGGTGTTGTCATCGGATATTCCTGGCTTGACCGAAGCGTCGGTGGGCGGCACCTCGGCGCGCGACAGCAACGCGGCGCTGCTGCTCAAGGGTGGCCTGATCGACGTTCGAGACATCGTCAACTTCGGCGCTGGCGGCACCCTGCCGGGCGTGGAAGAGCCGGTGGCGTATGACCGGCGCGGCTTTGCCGATATCGACCTGGTCAGCAGCGGCGATCTCCGCTTCCTCGCGCAGAGCAGCGACAACGTCACGAGCCTCACCACCGCGCATACGCTGACGATGATTGCGGCACAGTTGTACCCCGCCACCCATGCGCTTGCCCTAGTGACGGCGAAGGACATCACGATCGGGCGCAGCGGCACGGCGACGCCGGCACAGCCCTATTCGGTGTTCGGCCAGCTTCAGCTTCAGGGCGAGACGGTCAACCAGGGCGGCATCATCCGCGCGCCACTCGGCGCGATCACGCTGGGTCAGACCGGCACCGTGAATTCGACAGAGGTCAATCTTCTGGCCGGCAGCATCACCTCGGTCAGCGCCAACGGGCTCGTCATGCCCTATGGCGGCACGGTGGACGGCGTCGCGTACAGCTATGCCGGAGAGAACCTCGACAAGACGGTGCTCAGCCAGGAAGCGGTGCGCAGCGCGGTCAATTTGCAGGGCCAGTCGATCCATGTCGCCGATGGCGCGGTGATCGATCTGTCGGGCGGCGGCGACCTGACCGGCGCGGGCTTCGTCAGCGGGCGCGGCGGATCGGTCGACGTGCTGCGCGCCGGGCTGGCGGCGGCCAATCCGGGGTACGGCGTCACGATCGGCGGTAGCCAGGTCTATGCGCTCGTCCCGAGCGGCGGCGCGGTCGCGCCGATCAGCCCCGATGCGGGCGCGGGCAATCCGATGATCGGCCAGCAGATCACGCTCGACACCGGGGTGGCGGGCCTGCCCGCCGGCACCTATACGCTGATGCCGTCCACCTATGCGCTGCTGCCGGGCGCCTTCCGTGCCGAGATCGCCACCACCGCCGATCCGCGCGGCATATCGACCGGCGCGGTGAAGCTCGACAACGGCTCGCATCTGCTGACCGGCCGGCTGGGCGTTGCCGGCACCGGTATCGGAGAGGCGCTGACCCGCCAGGTGATCGTCACCCCGGGCACGCTGGTACGCAACTATTCGCTCTACAACGAGATGAGCTTCGCCGATTTCGTCGTGGCGGATGCGGCGCGGCTCGGCGTGCCGCGCGTGCGCCTGCCGCGCGACGTGCAGGAGCTGGCGCTGACTTTCGCCAGGAACAGGACCGATCGGGAGAGCTTCTCCTTCGCCGGCGACCTGCTCAACACCGCGGCAAAAGACGGCTGGGGCGGCAACGTCGTGCTGATGCCGGCGGGCAATCGGATCGAGGTGGTTGCCGAAGGCAAGAGCGGCACCGAAAATTTCGTTACCCTGACCGATACCGATATCAACGCGCTCGGCGCCGGCCGCCTGCTGATCGGCGGCACCACGAAGACCGTCTATGGCCAGAGCGGTAATTTCGTCGACTTCGACAGCGGCTTCTCGACGGCGTTCGTCGCCGTGCGCAGCGGCGCCACGCTGTCGGCCAGCGAGATCTTCCTCATCTCCGGCGCGCAGCAAGGGGGAATCACGGTCGAGCAGGGCGCGACCCTGACGACCCTGGGCAAAGGCACGGTCGGGCAGGATTCGCGCGACGGCTTCATCTATGCGCCGCGCGCCAATGGCGTGCTGGCGGTGTCCAACGGCTATTTGACGATGCTGGCGCCCAAGGACGACACGCAGGGTTACGGATCGGGGCGGATCGATATAGGCGGCTGCACCACGGTCTGTTCGGGGGTCACCAGCCTGTATTCCGAAGGCACGATCGTCGCGGCGACGGACAAGGCGTTCACGCTCGATAATGCGGTGCGCTATGGCACGCGTAACCTGACACTGGCGGTCGGCGGCATCAATGTCGGCAGCGCGGCGGCGATTGCCGGCGCGGCGGCGACCAACATCTTGCCGGCCGGGCTGGAACTCAACCAGACGATCCTCGACCGGCTGCTCCGCGGCGACACGTCCACCGGCGCGCCCGTGCTGGAGACGCTGACGCTCACCGCGCGCGATTCGATCAACTTCTTCGGCACGGTCACGCTCGACACGATCGATCCCGCCACCGGCAAGTCGCGTCTGGCCAATCTCGTGCTGAGCAGCGGCGGTATCTACGGCCATGGCACGGCGAGCGACGTGGCGACGATCCGCACCGGCAATCTGATCTGGAACGGCAGCATCAATCCGGCCGCCGCCGTCATGGCGGGCGGCGCCGGCACCGGTAGCGGCATTTTCAACATCGACGCACAGCGCATCGAATTCGGCTTCGCGCCCGATGCGGTGACGGCCAGCGCCGTCCACGACCGGCTGGCGCTGGGCTTCGCCACGGTGAATCTCACCGCCGCCGAACGGATCACCGCCAATCACAAGGGCACGCTAAGCGTGTATCAGTCGCAGGGCGAGTATACCGCCGGCACCGGCTTCGCCTATTCGGGCGGTAATCTGAACATCACCGCACCGCTGATCACCGGCACGGCCGGTTCGACCAACAAGATCACCGCCGGTGGCGCGGTGCTGTTGACCGGCGCGGGCACGCCGGGCGCGATCAGCGATCTCGGCGGCGAGCTGTCGATCCGTGGGCAGACGCTGACCGTGGAGACGGCGATCGTGCTGCCGAGCGGCAAGCTGACGCTGGGCGCGGTCGGCGATCTGATGCTCGGCGACGAGGCGAAGATCGACCTTGCCGGTCGCGCCGTGCCGTTCGACGACATCACCAAATATAGCTGGGGCGGCGAGGTCATTCTCGACAGCCGCGAAGGCAATATCCGCCAGACCGCGGCATCGGTGATCGATCTGTCGGCCAAGAACAACGCCGCCGGCGTGCTGCGGGCGACCGCGCTCGGCAGCGATGCCGGGCTGATCGATCTGCAGGGCAGCATCCTGGGCTCGGCCAGCGGCGAATACGACGCCGGCGGCTCGATCGTCCCCTACCGCGCCGGTATGATCGATCTGCGCGCGCACAGCCTGGGCGATTTCGCCGCGCTTAACACGCGGCTGAACACCGGCGGCGTGTTCGGTGCGCGTGCGTTCCAGATCAAGCAGGGCGACCTGACGATCGGCGACGAGGTGAAGGCCGGCGACATCAACATCTCGCTCGACAATGGTCATCTGACCATCGCCGGCAAGGTCGATGCCAGCGGCGTGCAGGTCGGGCGGATTCGGCTCGCCGGCGGCACCGGCCTGACGCTGGCGGGCACCGGCATGCTCGACGCACACGGCACCGGCCTGCGCGTCGACAGCTATGGCAAGATCATCGACAGCCCCAACCGCGCGATCGTCGAGCTGAGCTCAGGCGCCGGCATGCTGACGCTGGCCACAGGCGCACACATCGATCTGCGCCATGGCACGGGGGTCGCGAACGGCTCCGGCGCGGGGCAGAATGACGGCCGCCCGCGCGGTACGCTGGAGCTCAATGCACCGCGCATCGGCACCGACGACGTCGCCATCGACGCGCGCGGCACGCTGGCGATCGACGGCGCGCGCCTGATCGCGGTCAATGCGGTGCGCAGCTATGGCGATGACGACGTGCCGACCGGCACCGAGGCGATCGCCACCGGCCGGCCCTATAAGGTGATCGACCAGGCATGGATGGACCAGCGCCACGGCGAGAATACCGCGTTTATTGACGCGGCTTTGGGCAATACCGACCTGATGGGCGGCAAGCTCGCGGGCCTGAACAATGCCGCCTATCGCGACGCCTTCCATCTGCGTCCCAGTGTCGAGGTGAAGACGAGCGGCGATCTGGTGCTCAGCGGCGATCTCGATCTGTCCGGCTATCGCTATGACGGCGTCAACCTGAACACGCCGCTCACCGGCGTCTATGGCTCGGGCGAAGTCGGCAAGCTGACGCTGCGCGCCGGCGGCGATCTGACCATCTTCGGGTCGATCACCGATGGCTTCGCCCCGCCGCCGGAAGACATGCCGGAGAAAACGGGCTGGGTGCTGCAGCGTGGCGAACAGATGTTCAACACCGACGTGATCGTCCCGCGCGGCGGCATCGAGCTGCACAACGGCACGACGTTCCTGGCCGGCGGCACGCTGAACTATGATCTGCCGATCCAGGCGATGACGATGGTGGCGGGTACGCGCCTGCCGGCCGCCGCGGCGCTGGCGGGGAATATCACGCTGCCCGCCGACACGATCCTGTCCGCCGATATCCGCGACGCCGATGGCAACATCGCCTTTGCCAAAGGCACGCGCCTAACCGCAGCGACTACGCTGACCGCGGGCATGATCCTCGGCGCGGGCACGATCCTGTCCGGGCCGACCGACATTGCGGCGATGATCTGGCCCAAGAACGTGCCGCTGCCGCACAAGCCGATCGGCCCGAGCAACACCAGCTTCGACACCGTCGTGCTCGACGGGATCGTCACGCTGCCGATGGGCGGCGTGATCCCGGCGGGTGCGGTCGTCGTGCTGGCCGACGGGGTCGACCAGATCGAGCTGCGCGCCGGTGGCGGCGGGCGGACCTGGGCACTGGCGCAGATGCTGCCCGAGGGTTCGCAAAGCTGGTCGATGCAATTGGTCGCGGGCGCCGATCTCGGCGCGGCGAACCCGATGCTGACCAACCCCAATGCGGTCAGCGGCCGGCTGTTGCTGGCCGACACGCATTACGGGATGGACGGCGCGGCCGCCGGTGAGATTGCCCTGAGTGCTTTCGGCTCGCTGGACCTGTTTGGTGACGGTCGTTACGCCGGCCTTGGCGGGGCGGCTTTGGACGCCGCCATGATCGCGGAATTCGGCCAGACTTTCGCCGATTATTTCGGGGAACCTCTGTCGAACTGGTGCGCCTATGGCGATTATTGCACCGTTGTGACCCCCGTCGGCCTGAACGATCAGGGCTCGGCGGATATTTTCGGGGACAATCGTTTCGCCGGCTTGCTCGCGGCGGAGCTCGACGCGGCCGTGATGGCGGAATTCGGCCTGACGTTCGCCGACTATACCGGTGTGTCACTGGCCGATTATTGCACGTTCGGCGCATATTGCGTGCCGATCGGCGACGTCAGCTATAATTACACGCCGGGAACACCGACGCTTAGCGTGCTGCGCACCGGCACCGGCGACATCGATCTGGCCAGCGCCGGCGATCTGTCGGTTCGCTCGCTCTACGGCATCTACACCGCCGGCACATCGACGCTCTCGCTGGCGGACAGCCGGGCGGCGGGCCTCGACGCGCCGCGCGGCACGAGCGGCACGGTCTACGCAGCCAGCGACCTGATCCTCGGCAGCATCGGGCATGAGAAATATGTCGATGGCGGCGAGGAGAGCCTGTACCGCGCCTGGTATCCCGATCATGGCGGCAATCTGGGCGTCACCGTCGGTGGCAATCTGACCGGCGATCTGGTCGGGCGATCGGCGAGCAGCGTGTCTGTCGGCGGCATCGAGCTTGCCAGCAGCGACGTGAGCAACTGGCTGTGGCGCCAGACGAGCGTTCAGGGACTCGGCAGGCCCACCGCCTGGTGGATCAATTTTGGCACTTATGCCACCGCATCGGAGGTTAGCGGCACGGTCGGCTTCACCGGCTTCGGGACGCTTGGCGGCGGCAATCTGAATGTCCGCGTCGGCGGCGATGCCGGCATGATCAATCAGCGCGGCTCGCAATATCAGAACGACGCCACCCGCAGCGAGGGGCTGGTGCTGGCGGTCGGATCGACCGGCCGCGTGGTGGACGGTGTGCTGGTGCAGACCGGCGGCGGCGATATCGACGTGCGGATCAGCGGCGGGCTGAACGCCGCCGCCGAGGCTAGCGGGTTCCTCGATGGCAGCAAGCTGCCGCTCTTCAGCCGTCACGACCTGAACGGCGCGGTCGTCAATCTGCGCGGCACGGTGTCGCTGGATGCCGGATCGATCGGCAGCGTCGAGACGGTTACAGGCGCCGATTTCACCTTCCAGGACAGCAAGGAAACGCGCGCCTACAGCCCGTTCATCGCGACCAAGGCGACATCCACCGGCGGCCTGCTGGTCGCGCCCGGCGACGCCACGGTGCGCCTCAACACCCGCGACGATCTGGTGCTGGGCACGGTGATCGACGGCACCCGCACGCAGGATCGCAACGGCGTGGCTTATCAATTCGGCGACGCCAGCGGCGCGGGCGGCGGCTACGCCTGGTTCTCGCTTTGGACCGATCGGACCGCGATCGACCTGTTCTCGGCCGGCGGCAACATGACGCCGAACTCGGCCGTGGGCGAATCCAACACCCAGTTCGAGCCGCTTTTCTCCAATACCCAGTTCGCGCCGACCGACGGTCGCTATATTTATCCGTCGATCGTGCGCGCCGTGGCGGCGAGCGGCAGCCTGTATTACGGCCCGTCCGGCGCGTATGACGCAGCGAGCGGCCAATATACGCATACGGCCTATTCGATGATGCTGTCGCCGGGGCCGAACGCGCAGCTCGAATTCCTCGCCGCGAAGTCGATCTATGCCGGCGGCTATGCGGTGACGCCGTCGGGGGCGGACATGTCCACGTTGGTCACGCCGTTCAATCCGGGCTTCGGGTACTTGACCCGACAGCTCAAGTTCCTCGGCTACGGCATCGACGGGGGCTATCGGACGGACCAGGCGTCTTTGGCCTTGTTCGGCTTCGGCCCGAATACGATCGTCGGCGGCAATCCCGGCGCGGCCGGGCCGGCACGTTTCTATGCCCGCGACGGCGACATCGTGGGCCTGCGCACGGGCGAGATCCTCGATTTCTCGCTGCTCGGCACGACCCGGTACGAGGGCAGCCGGCCGGTGTGGATCAAGGCGGGCCGGGACATCGTCAACAGCGGCACCAATCTGGGCGCGCCGACGACGCTTCCGCGCCTGTTCGGAGACGGCACCAACACGTCGACGGGCAATCTGTTCGTCCACAACAACGAAACCGACGTGTCGATGGTCTCGGCGGGCCGTGACATCCTGTACAGTTCGTTCTCGGTCGCCGGGCCGGGCACGCTGGAGCTGACGGCGGGGCGCAACATCCTGATGGAGGACCGCGCGACCGTCACCTCGATCGGCGCGATCGCGCAGGGCGACACCCGGCTCGGCGCGTCGATCGCGATGACGGCGGGCGGCGTCGCGCTGGACTTTGCCGCGATCCGCAAACGCTATCTCGATCCGGCCAATCTGGCCGATCCGGGCCGGCCGCTGGCCGACGCGCAGAACCAGGGCAAGGTCGTCAAGCTCTACAGCAAGGAACTCGGCACCTGGCTGGAGGGGCGCTACGGCTTCACCGGCACCGGCGCGGCGGCGCTCACCTATTTCGACGCGCTGGCGCCGGAGCAGCAGCGCGTGTTCCTGCGCGACGTCTATTATGCCGAGCTGCGCGAAGGGGGCCGCGAGTATAACGATCCCGACAGCGCGCGCTTCGGCTCCTATCTGCGCGGGCGCGACATGATCGCCACGCTCGCGCCGGACAAGGATGCCGGCGGCGCGGAGATCGTCCGCACCGGCGATATCCTGATGTATGGCGGATCGGGCGTGCGCACCAATTTCGGCGGCGACATCCAGATGCTCGTCCCCGGCGGGCAGATCGTGGTCGGCGTGCAGGGCGAAGTGCCGCCCTCGACCGCCGGTCTGGTCACGCAAGGGCAGGGCGATATCCAGCTGTTCAGCGAGGGCAGCCTGCTGATGGGCCTGTCGCGGATCATGACGACGTTCGGCGGCGATATCTTCGCCTGGTCCGAGGAAGGCGACATCAACGCCGGCCGCGGTTCCAAATCGACGATCGTCTTCACGCCACCGCGCCGCACCTATGACGCGTACGGCAATGTCGTGCTCGCGCCGGATGTGCCCTCGTCGGGCGCCGGCATCGCCACGCTCAACCCAATCCCGGAAGTGGCGGCGGGCGATGTCGATCTTATCGCGCCGCTCGGCACGATCGATGCTGGTGAGGCGGGTATTCGCGTCTCGGGCAACGTCAATCTGGCCGCGCTGCAGGTGATCAACGCCGCGAATATCCAGGTGCAGGGCGACTCCAAGGGCATTCCGCTGCCGCCCGTGGTGAATGTCGGCGCCTTGACGGCGGCGTCGTCGGCGACCAGCTCGGTGGTGGCCGAGGCGACACGATTGGCCGAACGCGCGCGTCCGAAGATCCGGCCACAGATCCCGATGATCATCACCGCGCGCTTCGTCGGTTTCGGGGAAGAGAATTGATCCTGCGCTCACCTGCCTTCGGCGGACCGGACCTTATCGGAGAACGACATGACTGAATCATCCGACGCAGCAGCATCCGCACTGCCGCTTTTCTATGGCGCGCCTGAGCCGCTATCGGCTGCCCTGCATGCGGCATGGCGGCTGAAGGATGGCGATGTCGCCTTCGCTTCGGACACGCCGTTCGTGCCGATCGTGACCGGCGAACTGGCCGAAGCGGCGCGCTGCTATCCGGTGGTATTTGCCGGCAGCGATGCGCAGCCGCTGGCGCTGATCGGCCTGGAGCGGCGCAACCTGTTCCTCGCCGATGGCCAGTGGATCGCCGACCAATATGTACCGGCCTATGTCCGCCGCTATCCGTTCGGCTTCGTGCCCACCGTAAACCCCGATGGTTTCGCGCTGGCGATCGATGCCGGTTCGGCCCGCGTCGTCCAATCAGGCACGGAAGGCACTGCGCTGTTCGAGGATGGCAAGCCCGCGGCCGTGACGCGCGAGGCGCTGGCCTTTTGCGACGCATTTCAGAGCGAGTCCACAGCAACCCGTGCCTTTGCCGCGGCGCTGCGCGCACAGGACCTCCTGATCGACCGTCGCGCCGACGCGACGCTGCCGGATGGACGCACGCTGGGACTCGACGGTTTCCAGATCGTCGATGCGAGCAAGTTGGCCGGTCTGCCCGACGCCGTCGTGCTCGATTGGCACCGGAACGGCTGGCTGGCGCTGATCCATTTCCACCTCAAGTCGCTCGATCGCTTTGCTGCCTTGCTGGACCGTCAGGCGGCAGTCGCATGATCGGTCGTCTGGCGACCGGCCTGGCCGCGGCGGTGACGATGCTGCTGGCAGGCGCTCCGTTGCAGGCGCGCGGCGTGGCGCCGGCCAATGCGCCGGCAGCCTGGCTACGCTATGCCGAGGCCGCCACGCAGGAGATATCCGTCCGGCTGCAAGCGGAAAGCGACGCAGCGGTCCGTCTGCGCCGCTATCTCGACGGGACCCGCCCGGCGCCGGATCAGCCAGCCACCCCGCTGCTGCTCAAAATCTGGGTGAACCGCCAAAGCGTCGTCACCCGTATCGAAGCGCCGTCGTTCGCGCAGGACGAACCCAATGCCGACCTGCGCAGCCTCATCCTCGGCCAGCGTCTCCCGGGTTCACCACCGCGCGGGATCATCCTTCCCCTGCGCATCGCCATCTCCCTGGACCGATCGCGCGCGGATGCGACGCGACCGGCGGCCAGATAGCCGACATGAACGAACGGCCGACGTTGGGGACCTTCAAGCAGCCCGCGCATGACCGGGTGTGGGTCTCGGCCGCCGCGAAGTGGTCAGGCTCCGCACGCCCACTTCTTTCGTGTACCGCCCGGCAGAAACGATGCTTCATGATCGCGCTGCGACCGACGGTCGCCATCCGGTACGGCGCATGATACGCCTTATCTGCGACATGACGGCACAGTCCGAAAAGCCAAAGCTCTAGGTTGTGATTTTTTAACGGCGATCCGGCAACGTCTCTGCACATCGAGGGAGACGCGGCTTTGATCGAGGATGTCACCACTACCTGGAAAGCCACCAAGCCGGTCTCTGGCCTCTACATTGTCCGGTCGATCGTCGACCCGTCCCGTATTCGGATTAGCGCTGGCGGCAATCGCGGCGGTAAAGCAGGCTTGCACCAGCGGCTAATGATACATGGCCGTGTCCGTGTCGGTGCGCCGACTTGTGAGACGCATGTATTTGCGCCCTTTGATGTACTGCACGCATGGCGCATGAACGGTTGGACTGCCCCGCAGATCAAGGCGGGTGAGACATGCTTGTACCGCGCGTTCCTGATCGGTTTCCCGCGACACAACGGCAACTTGCCAGATGACTCCTTGTTCGCGGTGCCACACGACTATCACCTAGAGCCGGTGATCGCTGAGGTAGAAGCGGACCTCCACACGCTGGCTAGGATCAACGTATTGGCGGCTTGACACGGAAAGCTGGGCAGCTCCCGATTGCGCACGGTCGGCTCGGGAGACACGTTAGCGTTAATGTCTACTTTCCCCCGTTTGAGACACCCGCGCAGCCGAACGCCGCCGTGCTACGACCTAAACGAACGGCCGAAGTTGGGTAGCGGGAAGGGCGGTCTGAACTTCCGCAACTGGGTCAATCTTACTCGGTGGGATGCGCGTCGTTGATCTCGACTACGTAGCCGTCAGGGTCACGCACAAAAATCTGGCGCACGCGATCCGGTCGGGTCTTGATCGCATGGTGGCCGTCCATGTTCGTCCACGCGATATGGAGCGCGTCTAGTCGCATGAGGACGATGACAGCTGCGCTCGATCGCTATCATGCCCGGATGCAGAGGGTGCTGGAACATATCGACCGGCATCTGTACAGCGATCTGGACCTGAACGCGGTGAGCGGCGTAGCGGCGTTTCCAAGTGCCATTTCCACCGGCAGTTGAAGGCAATCTTCGGTTTGCCCCTGCATCGCTATGTCCAATTGGCCCGTCTCAAACGGGCCTCGAAACAGCTGACGGGTGGCGAAGGCCAACGTGTCACCGAGATCGCTCTCGATGCCGGCCACGAGACGCCCGACGCCTTCGCCGCGCCTTTCGACAGAGGCTCCGGCAGTCGCCGCAGAGTTTTAGGAAGTCCCCCGAATGGGAGCCGTGGCTCAGGGCCTTCGGGCAACTCAAACGCCCGACGAATTTCGATTGCCACCTACCAGCGGCTTCCCTGGCCGCGCCGACAAAGATGCCGTCGAATCGAAGCATGAATGAACGGCAGGTTTCGGGGAGCAGGCAGGCGCGCCAGAATGTCATTTATGGGTGCCGTGCTCGTGATCACTCAGTTTTTCGAATGGAGCTCACCATTCAATCTAAAGGTATTTCAACACTAAGACATGAATACGATGACCAGAATTGGCCCATAGTTGGCATGACAAGCCTGCTTCAGGGTTTTCTTTCACTGCACTGTGGACGAAGTTACTATAAAAAATTATAGTAACTTTCCGACCACTTCCCTACACTGTCGTTGCTGCATGCGAGACACGGGGAGAATTGGCGGTCAACGGACAGTTAGCGTTCGCGTCATCTTCACAATTTGCCGCCCGCGACTGCGTGCCCTGTAATTTTTCAGCGGTTTCACTTGCGCTGAGAGGCATGCCCAACAAATATCCTTGTGCTTCCTGGCACCCCAGTTCGTGCAAAGTGTCGCGCACCGAAGTGCTTTCCACCCCCTCGGCAACGACGCTCAATTGCAGGCTTTCCGCCAATCTGATGATGGCCGAAACCATGCGGTGAGCGCCGCTATCGGTATCGACGTTGAAAACGAAGGAGCGATCGATCTTGAGCTTGTCGAACGGCAACATTCGCAGATGTTGAATCGACGAAAAGCCTGTTCCGAAGTCGTCAAGTGCCAGCGAAATTCCCTGATTTTTGAGCGATTCGATGATCCGTTTTGCTGCCACCGGATCGGAAATCAAAGCGTTTTCGGTGATCTCCAGGCAGATGCGCCGAGCAGGGAAACCCTGTCGCGTGAGGACCGCCAAGATTCTTTCCGACAGCCACGGGTCGCGAAACTGGATTGGTGACAAGTTGATAGCAATGGTAAGCTCGGGCGGCCAACTCCTCGCATCTCTGCAGACCTGCTCCAGCAGTTGCAGCATCAAGTCGTCGATCAGGCCGCATTCCTCGATAACCGGGATAAAGCGGCTTGGTTCGACGATAGTACCATCAGGACGTTTCCACCGGGCCAGCATTTCGAACCCGACGATGCATCCCGAGGACAGGTTCACGAGCGGCTGGTAGTAAGGTTCGAAGGCCTTGGTGCCAAAATCGGCGCGCATTTCCCGCTCAAGCGCCGCGCGATCAACAAGCGCTTCTCCCATTCGCGGCTCGAAAAAGCTGTGACATGATCGACCACGCGATTTCGCGTCGTACAACGCGATGTCCGCGTGTTGCATGAGCCCTTCGCGGCTCGTCGCGTCGACCGGAAAGCAGGAGATGCCGATACTGGCGCTGATATAGTGCAAGAACCGGTCGATCGGAAACGATGCTGCCATCTCGAGAACTAGCCGATCTGCCATCGCACTCGCATCATCATTGCCATCTCCGAGGACGTGAAGTGTCACGGCAAACTCGTCGCCGCCAAGGCGGTAGACATGGCCTGCAGGCTCGACGAGGCCCTGGAGACGCGAGGCAACCGCCTTCAGAAGGTGGTCTCCTGCGCCATGCCCGTATGCATCGTTCACGCCCTTGAAAAGGTCGAGGTCGAGCATGAAAAGATACAATTGCGCTTGCGGTTCCGGACTACTGAAAAACGTATCAAGATGCTCGCTGAGCGCCCGCCTGTTTGCCAAATTAGTCAGCGCATCTTCGTATGCGAGCTTCTGCGCCGCGAGCTCCGCGGCCTGCGCGCGCTTCTGCTCGGCGAGCATCTCAGCGCGAGACTCGAGCACTTGCTTAAAACTTGCGTGGTTCGTGGCCAATGTCCGCAAGATCAGTATGGCAACGATTAGGAAGTTCGCACCGACGCTAAACAGCGACCAATCCGATGCTATGAACAGTCGGGCTGTGACCGGCATCACACCGAACAGCAATACCATATATCCAGCGCTCGGCAGTGCCTGGAGGCAGAAGCAGCAGCTAATCGCCCCTACAAATACGTAGAGCGAGATCGATACGCTGCGGATGGGCTCAGCCTCGGAGAAGAGGAGCGATCCCCAGACACCGAAAACAATGCTTAGCAGCGTAGCTGTTATTATAGTGCCGCGAAGATAGCGTCGAATCTGCTGGGGCTGCGCAACGACCGATCGGCGTCGAACCCAAAGGAGCGCTCTGGCAATGATTGCAATTGATAATAGGATCGGGATGCCAAAGCTCATTCCGAACGGCACGTCGCGAAACGACTCTATGCCAAGGAATAGGACGTTGATGAACATCAACGCGTACATCAACGGTATCTGCCGACGTAGCGCGCCATATTGCTCGAGCAGAAACGCGTCTGACGCCGGTAGCCGGCGCACTCTCAGTTCAGGTAGCCACTCGAACATCGCCTTGGGATCCCTCAAGCGCTCCCGCTAGCAGAGAAGCGTTCACAACCCATTGACAATCCGGAACAGCTCAACTTCATTTGGTTGCGATCCGCATGCGGAGCGCAGAGCGGCTATTCGCGTCAACGTCCTATCGCCTGGACCAACGCTGACCGAACTGGCGGCCGAAGTCGTCGGTCGCGATCCGATGATCGAAATGGGGTCTACCACGCCGATAGGGCATGTCGGCAACCCATCCGAAGTCGCGGCGGCCGCCGCGTTCCTCGCATCCTCGGATAGCAGCTTTATGACGGGCAGCGAGCTGTTCACGGATGGAGGCGTGGCTCAAATTTAAGGAACTAAGCCAGCGGGCTAAAAGCCCGCTGGCTTCGAATACGGTCCCGTTCAAATCCACAACCTCAAATTCGCGATTACTCTCCTCCGTCAGGCCGACCTCAACCGATCGGTCATCCTTGACCGAGTGCGGACTGGCCATTTTCACGATTTTAAACCTTGGACAGCTACTCTCCTCGCTTGAAGTGGCGCGTGAACCTACATTAACGAATGGCGGGAGTTGGCGACCGGCGACGGTGGTTTGAACGTCCACTTGTGGGTCAAAGCAGCTACGGAGAGCGCTCCGATTGCAGCAATGATTCAATAGGTTTGGAAACATCCGGTCGGTCCGTTTGGACGGCGCGCGCGACTAGGGAGTGAACGTCGTCATCCAGCGATGCGTCATTGACCGGCCGATGAGAAGGGCTTGAGCGACGACGTCTCCGCCCACCAGGGCGGTCAGCACCGCCAGAACGACGTTGCGGAGGACCGGCCACTCCGGCGGCACGTGGCGGGTGCCAGCCATGTCAACGCTGGCCCGCAAAGGCGCGAACGGTGGCAGGGACGCCAACATCGAACGGTGTTGGCGCGAAGCCGAAGCGGCGCGTGAACTTGCTACCGTCCACGATATATGGCCGATCCCATGTGAAGCTGACGTCGGCGACTTCCTTGGCGAAGCGGTAGAAAAGGCCGAGCGGCCGAAGCAGCCCGAGCGGCACGGCCCATACCCGGAGGCGCTCTCCCAGTGTCGCAGCGCCTATTGCGAGCAGCTCGCGTGGAGTGCGTGTTGGTGCACATGGCATGTTCCAGACCTGTCCGAAATCGGCATCGTCGGCATCGAGCAGAGCCACTGCCGCGCGCGCAATGTCAGGCACGTAGGCGAAGTCGTGCAGCGTGGTTGCCGGAACCAGCAGCTGCGCCGGCTTGCCCTTCGCCTGCTCGCCGAATGCCGACGCGCCGAGGTGCGATACGGGGACCCCTGGTCCGTAGAAGTCTGTGCAGCGCAGGGCCGCTACGCGGACGCGGTCCGCGCTTGTTTGCCATATGCGGCTGACATCGGCGAGGGTGGCGCTTTTCCTTCCGGTCGGCGTTAGGGCCATGTCCTCGGTGCGCGCTTCCGTCTTGGCGCCGAGCTGGTAAAGATTGTCGATGAGCACCAGCCGCGCACTGGCGTCGGCACAGCCCTCGACCAGGTTGGTCATCGTCTGCGGCCACACCGTCTTCCATAGACGTGAGTCATAGGCGAAGCCGACTGCGAGCACCGCCTGCGTCGATCCGGCCAGTGCACGTTGCACATCCGCAGCGTCGAGCACGTCGCAAGCCATGTGCTCGACGCCGGCCGGCAGGTCGGCCGGCAGGTTCCGGGTCGCGACCCTGACACGCTCGCCGCGTGCGGCGAGGATCTCGGCGATTGGCCGCCCGACCGCGCCGAAGCCGAATACCGTGATCTGCTGTGTCATCGCTCATTCCTTCTCGTTGGTGAGACGGAGATGGACCAGATGCCGCACCTCGGAAATTGCCGAAGAACGTGCACCTGCTATACGGGAAACGATGAGCGCTGATCTAGACTGGGCTTTATACCGGACGCTGTTGGCGGTTTTGGACGAAGGGTCGCTCTCGGGAGCGGCACGTCGCCTTGCGATCACACAGCCAACGGTGGCGCGTCACGTTGACGCGCTTGAGGCAAAACTTGGTGCGGACCTGTTCCTGCGATCGCAGCGCGGGCTTGAGCCGACCGATCTGGCGCGAACGCTGCGCCCACACGCCGAGGTCATGGCTACCGCCGCCGCTACGCTACTGCGCACCGCCAGCGGCACACCGGGCGCGGTCGAGGGGACGGTGCGGATCAGCGCAAGCGAAGTCATTGGCGTCGAGTACTTGCCGCCGATCCTCGCTCGGCTTCGTCGCGAACATCCCGCGCTGGTGGTCGAGCTCGCCCTTACGGACCGCGTAGATGACCTGCTAGGTCGAGCAGTCGACATCGCTGTGCGCATGACCGAGCCGACCCAGGGCGCGTTGCTGGCGCGGCGACTGCCGCCGGTCGAGCTCGGCTTCCATGCCCATGCCGGCTACCTCGGGAGGGTTGGCACGCCGGCGACCCTCGCAGACCTCTCGCGGTTCGACGTGATCGGCTACGATATGGAGACGCCTGCTCTCCGGACGATGGCGACCCGTTTGACCCCTCTCAACCGACGGGGCTTCGCATTACGGACCGACAGCAATCTGGCGCAGTTCGCAGCTATCCGGGCCGGGTTCGGCATTGGCATCTGTCAGGTCGCGGTCGCGAGACGGGACCCGAAGCTGATGCGCGTACTGCCGAAAATCACGCTGCCGCTGCCACTCTGGATCGTCATGCACGAGGATCTCAAGACGAGTGTGCGGTACCGGGTCGTGTTCGACGCCTTGGCGGTCGGGCTTTCGCGGCTCGACTGACCGAGCTGGCAAAACGGGCGACTGCCTGGCTGGATGCGATCGATGAAGTCCTGCACGCCCCGACTTCGGACCTGCCGCGGCGCGCAATACAGCGCATGCCTTTCCAAGCGTATGTCATAGACACGCGTTTCCCGGCGCTGACGACAGACACCTAGCCTCGGCCCGGCTCTTTGCACCAACGGTGCCGCTGCGCGTCACTATGCAACGTCAAATGGCCGTTGTGCCGAGATGAACGAGTGTCTGAAGGTGGGAGGCACCAATAGAGCGCCGAATGGCGGATTATGGGTCGTTTCGGTAGTAAAGCTGACGGTAGGCTCCTGCTAGGTCTAGCCGTCCAGCTAGGCCCGCGACGCACCGCAACCCGGTTTCGTTCGTCTGCCGGGCGGCAGCTAGGCGCGCTTCTGGCGAGCCCAGCTATCGCGCTCGACGAAGATCTTCTGCATCTCTGCCATGTTCTCGGTTCCCCAGGTGCATAGGGGCTCAAGCGCCTGGGCGAGGCTCTGGCCAAGCGGCGTCAGCGTGTAGTCGACGCGTGGCGGCACTTCCTTGTAGTCGTTCCTGCGCAACACGCCGTCCGCTTCCAGCTCCTTCAAATGCTGGATTAGAACCTTGTCGCTCACGTCTCGCACGGCGCGCTTGAGTTCGCCGTAGCGCGTCGGTCCGCGCAACAGGAAATACAGGATGAGCGGTTTCCATTTGCCGGAAATGATCTTGAGCGTCGCGTCGAGGCCACAGGTGAAGGCTGGCGCAACGGGAGCGGGATCGGCACAGAGGGGGGCGAGCTTTTCGGCCATTTTAGATACTTACCAAAAGGTGCATACTTGCCGCTAGGTAGGCAGAGGTCCAACTACATGCAACCAGGAACTGGAGGCATGTATGAACCGACTAGAAGGCAAGACTGCGATCATCACCGGCGGCGGCACGGGCATTGGCCTGGCTTCGGCGAAGCGCTTTATCGAAGAAGGCGCATTCGTCTATATCTTCGGTCGAAGGCAGGAGAAACTGGACGCGGCAGTAGCCACACTCGGTGCGAACGCGCGCGCGGTGGTGGGATCGGTCACCGATTCCGGCGATCTCGACCGGCTGTTCGATACGGTGAAGCAGGAGCGCGGCGCGCTCGATATTTTGTTCGCCAATGCAGGAACCGGCGCGCTGCTGCCGCTTACCGCGATCACGCCTGAGCATTATGACGAGACCTTCGACATCAACGTGAAGGGCACAATCTTCACGGTGCAGAAGGGCTTAAAGCTAATGGGCCAGGGTGGTTCGGTTATCCTAACCGGATCGACCACCGGCGTGATGGGAACGCCAGCGTTTAGCATCTACAGCGCCTCGAAGGCTGCTGTTCGCAACCTCGCGCGCAGCTGGGCGCAGGATCTGCGCGGTACGGGTATTCGCGTCAACGTCCTATCGCCTGGACCAACGTTGACCGACCTGGCGGCCGAAGTCGTCGGCCGCGACGCGATGATCGAGATGGGGGCCACCACACCGATCGGGCATGTCGGCGACCCATCCGAAGTCGCAGCGGCCGCTGCGTTTCTCGCATCGTCGGATAGCAGCTTCATGACGGGCAGCGAGCTGTTCACGGACGGAGGTTTGGCTCAGATTTGAGGAACTAAGCCAGCGGGCGTAAAGCCCGCTGGCTTCGAATGCGGTGCCGGTCAAATCCACAAGCTCAAACTCGCGATCACCCTCCTCCGTCAGGCCTATCACGACCCGAGCGAGTGATCCTTGACCGAGTGCGGACTGGCCACTTTCTCGATTTTAGACCTCGGACAGCTGCTTTTCCTCGCTGGAAGTGGCCCGTGGACCCACATTAGCGAATGGCTGGAGTTGGCGTGCGGCGACGGTGGTTTAAACGTCCACTTTTGGGTCGACGCAGTCGGCGGGGTCGCGTCATCACCTTGAGAAAAATTGCTAATGCGTAACTGGGAAATTGATCGCCGATGAGTCTTGAGCGTGACGACGTTGCCCGGAACTGCCACCAGAGACCGCTACCGCGGGACCGGAACGATCGATGCTAATTCAGCTTGAAAAACGACCTCGATTTAACCTGCTGGAGGGGCGCACGCCGATCCAGCGCTTGACCAGACTGGAACAGGCACTCGGCTGCGGGGGCTGCCCTCCGATCTACGTTAAGCGCGACGACCTCATGGGCATCGGTGGGGGCGGCAACAAGCTCAGGAAACTGGAGTTCCTGATCGGCGAGGCGCTGGACCAAGGCTGCGATACGTTCATCACCACAGGCGCGCGACAATCGAACCATGCCCGATTAAGCGCGGCCGCCGCAGCGTGCGCCGGGCTCTCTTGCGAGCTGATCCTAACCGATACCGTTGCGCGCGACGACGAAGCCTACCGGCGCAATGGCAATGTGCTGCTCGATGATCTGTTCGGCTCAACCGTCCTTCGACGACCAGCCGATGTTGATGCTTTAGTCGTCGCTCAGGAGCGTGCTGTGGACCTTTTCGCCGAGGGGCGCCGCGCCTATGTCGTCGGCTCTGGTGGCTCTTCGCCGCTCGGCTGCCTTGGCTACGCTGTGTGCGCAGAGGAGATAATGGCTCAGGAGCAGGAACTCGGGCTTCGCTTCAATCGGATCATCGTGCCGAACGGTAGCTCTGGCACGCACGCCGGCTTGGCCGCGGGGATGAAGGCGGCCGGAGACGAGCCCTGCCGGATTGAATCGTTCACCGTCCTTGCCCCAATCGAAAAGGCGCGGGCAGTCACCACCGAACTTGCCGTGCGGACCCTGGCGCTCATCGATCCGGCTAGAGAGTTCGTCGAAGGCGACATCGTCGTGACGGACGGCCAACTCGGCGAGGGGTACGGCGTGCCGACCGACGCGATGTTCGAAGCGGTACGACTGGCTGCCCGGTCGGAAGGCCTGCTGCTCGATCCGGTCTATGGCGGAAAGGCTTTTGCGGGCCTCATTGCTGCCATCCGGGAAGGTAGGTGGCGCAATGAGGAACCAGTGTTGTTCGTAATGACCGGCGGCTTGCCAGGCCTATTCGCATACGAGCCGGCATTTCGGTGCGATTAGTCCCGCTGACCCTTAGACAACATCGAGCGTCTCACCTGAACGAATGTCCGAACTTAGGGCGCGGTGAGGGCGGGCTGAGCGGCCACAATTGGGTCTTCAGACCAAAAGCTGCCTATCGGGTCCCCACAGATACTGCCGATCAATGCCAAGCCGGCTAACTTCTGGAGGTATTAGGTTGGCTAGAAAAATATGGGACACATGCGTATCTGGAAGAGGTTCGATGCCGCAGCGGCTACCGACGGCAGGCCTCCAAAGCGTTTCCGCGTTTGTGCTTCAAACCCGATCTACGAAAAGGGAGTGGGGCCATCATGAGGGGCCACAAATTTTGCTGCGGCGCAGCATCTATTGGAAAATCAACTAGTTAGAGCAGCGTTGCGATTCCCTTCACCCGCTCCAATTCCAGCCACGCCGCCATCCTCTCCAGTTCGCCCTCCAGCCGCTCGCGCGTCTGCGGCGGCGCGTTTGGCTCGAGATGGATGCTTTGGGCGAGCAGGCGACCATTCTGGCGGTCGGCCTTGAGATCGACGCGGGCGACCAGCGCATCGTCGAGCAGCAACGGCAGCACGTAATAGCCGTGCACGCGCTTTTCGGCCGGCACATAGATTTCGATGCGGTAATGGAAGCCGAACAGGCGCTCGGCGCGGTCGCGTTCCCAGATCAGCGGGTCGAACGGGGCGAGTAAGGCCGCCCCCTCGATGCGGCGCGGGCGGCGAGCGTCGCGGTGGAGATAGGCGGTCTTAGGCCAGCCGGTGATCCGCGTCGGCAGCAAAATGCCGTGCTCGACCAGTTCGGTAATGGCCGTGCGCGTTTCGACCACGCCCAGGCGGAAGTAATCGCGCAAGTCGGTTTCGGTGGCCACGCCCATCGCGGTGGCGGCACGCTCGACCAAGGCACGATGCGCATCCTCCTCCGACGGCGTCGGCAGCGCCAGGATGTGCGGCGGGATCACCCGTTCGGTCAGGTCGTAGACGCGCTCGAAGCTGCGTCGCCTGGTCGCGGTGGTGATATGGCCGGCCCAGAACAGCCATTCGAGCGCGCGCTTGGTTTCGCCCCAGGCCCACCAGCCGGTGCTGCTCTTGCCGTGCTCGAAATCGGAGGCGGCGAGCGGCCCGTCCGTGCGAATGCGCTCGAGGATCGCTTGCGCTTCGGCGCGGCCCTCGCTGGCGTAGCGGCGCATCGCTGCCCAGCCATAGTCGCCGCGATCGGCCCGCGCCATGCGCCAGCGCAGCAGCGCAGCAGCGGATGCAGATCGAGCGGCAGCAAGGAGGCTTCATGCGCCCAATATTCGAACAGGCGGCGCTCGCTCTTGCGGCCCCAGGCGGCACGGTCGAGCAGGGTTCGGTCATAGCTGCCGAGGCGCGAGAAAGCGGGCAGGTAATGCGCGCGGGACAGGACGTTGACGCTGTCGATCTGGTGCAGTGAGAGCCGCTCGACGGTGCGGCGCATCTGGCCCTGATCGACGCGCGTCGGATGCGGCTGGCCGAAGCCCTGCGCGGCGAGCGCGATGCGCCGCGCCTGGGGCAAGGATAGCGTGTCGCTCAGGACTGGTCGCCGCGATAGGCGGCGCGATCGGCGGCATGGGCGTACTCCTCGGCCGCGCGCCGCTCGGCCGGGTTCTTGAACGCCACCGCCGGATCGGGCGCGTCGCCGAGCGCATGGAGCAGCGACCAAAGCGCGAAGCGGCGGCCGGGCTCCCGCTCGGTGCCGAACGCCGTGCCGAGCTTTTCCACACCGAGCTCGAACCCGGCATCGTCGAGCGTGGTCAGGTCGCTGGTGCCGAAATAATGCTGCAGCAGGATATCCAACTCCACCTTATGCAAGCTCCTCACCGGCCAGTGTTTCGGTATCGATCTGCGCCTGCATCGCTGCCGCATAGCGCGCGCCGCGGATCGCGCCGGGCGCAAAGATCGCGTCGATCTTCGTGAACACATCGTCCGGCAAGGTCATCGTGGCCGCGGCAACGTCTTCCTCGAGATGGCGGATGCTGCGCGTGCCGGGGATCGGAATGACATGCTCGCCCTGGGCCAGCGTCCAGGCGATCGACAATTGGGCCGGCGTCATGCCGTACGCGGCGGCGAGCGCGTCATAGGCGTCGACCGCTTGCAGATTATGCGACAGGTTCGGCTCGGTGAAGCGCGGCATCTGGGCGCGGATATCGTGCTCCGCATACTCTGCCTTGCGCACCGCGCCGGCGAGCAGGCCGCGCGCGACGGGGGAAAAGGCGACGAAGGCGATGCCGAGCTCTTTGCACGTGTCGAGCACGGCGACGTCCGGATTGCGCACGACGGGCGAATATTCGCTCTGCACCGCGGCGATCGGGTGCACGGCGTGGGCGCGGCGGATCGTCGCGGCGGACATTTCCGACAGGCCGATGGCACCGATCTTGCCGGCTTCCTTGAGCTGCACCAACGCGCCGACCGAATCCTCGATCGGCACGCGTTTGTCGAGCCGGTGAAGATAGACGAGCGCGATATGATCGGCGCCGAGCCGATCGAGCGAGCCTTCGACCGTGCGGGCGATCGCCTCGGGCGCGCCGTTCAGCGAGCGCTTGCCGTCGACGAAATCGAGCACGCATTTGGTGGTGAGCGTGACCGGCTCGCTACGGGTCCGCAGCGCCTTGGCGACGAGGCGTTCGTTGTGGCCAAGGCCGTAGAGCGCGGCGGTATCGAACAGCGTGATGCCGAGATCGACCGCGCGGTGCAGCAGCGCAATCGCCTCCGCCTCCTCGGGGGGCACGCCGTACGCGTGGTTGAGGTTCATGCAGCCGAGGCCGATCGACGAGACCGTGTAGGGGCCGAGCGCGCGGGTGGGGAGGATGGTCATGTGCGTGGCCTAATGGTTGGCGGCAGGAGCGGCAAGATGAGGTGACGCTGGGGCCGCGCGACTATCAAAATCCTCCCCCGCCAGGGGGAGGTGTCAGGCGGAGCCTGACGGAGGGGGAGGTAAGCGGTTCGCTCAGTTGGAGAGGACGCCGTGTACCGCCCCCTCCGTCGCCTTCGGCGCCACCTCCCCCTGGCGGGGGAGGATGAAACGGTGGCTCGATCGAATGGTGATACTCAATCGAAATGCACCGCCGGCGCCTCGACCTTCTCGCCCTGGGCCGGCGGCTTGGGCCGTTTGAGCAGCAATACCAATGGGATCGCCGCCATGGTCAGGATCATCATGAACTTGAAGTCGTCGAGATAGGCGATCATCGCCGCTTGCTGATTGACGATCTGATCGGCCATGGCCAGCGCCGCATCGGCGCTGCTGCCAAAGGCCGAGCCGACCAGCGGATCGGCCGCGGTGAGGCCGGCCGCCGAAATATGGCTACCCAGTTCGGCGTGGTTGGTCTGCAGGTTGCGCGCGAGCAGCACGGTGACCGCGGAAATGCCCACCGACCCGCCGATGTTGCGCGACAGGTTCATCAGGCTGGCGCCTTCGGTGCGCTGGTGCGCCGGCAGCGTGCCGAACGCCATGATGTTCAGCGGAATGAAGATCATTCCCAGCCCGATACCCTGCACCAGCCCGGTGACGATGAACGGCGTGGAGCCCATTTCGATCGTCCAGCCGGTCATGTCCCACAGCGAATAGGTGCAGATCAGCAGCCCGGTGCCGACCAGGATGCGCGGATCGAAGCCCTGCTTCATCAGCCGCCCCGCCACCGCCATGCTGGCGACGATGCCGATGCCGCGCGGCATCAACAGGATACCGGTCTCCAGCACCGGATAGCCGAACAGGCTCTGCAGCATCGGCGGCAGCAGGGCGAGCGAGGCAGTCATCAGCACGCCGATCACGATCATGAAGCCGATGCCCGTCGCCAGGTTGCGATTGGCGAACAGGCTGCGCTCGAACATCGGGTTCTTGCCGGTGAACAGATGCACGCCGAACATCCACGCCGCGCACAATGCGATCATACCTTCGATGCGCACTTCCCATGAATCGAACCAGTCGTTGGTCTGGCCGCGATCCAGCATCAGCTGGAACACGCTGATGGCGATGGCCAGCATCGCGAAACCGAACAGATCGAACTGGCGCAAGCGGATCTCGCGCGACGGCAGCAAGGTCCACAGGATCGCGAAGGTCACGATTCCCACCGGCACGTTGACGTAGAAGCACCAGCGCCAATCGTAATTGTCGGTCAGCCAGCCGCCGATCACCGGCCCCAGGATCGGCCCGACCATCACCCCCATGCCCCAGATCGACATCGCCCCGGCCTGTTTGGAGGGCGGGTTGATATCCATCATCACCGTCTGGCTGAGCGGGTTCATGAACGCGGCGGCGATGCCCTGCAGCACGCGGAACAGCACCATCTCGGGCAGGTTGGTGGCGAGACCACAGAGCATCGAGGCGAGCACGAAGCCGACCACGGCATAGAGGAACAGGTTGCGGCTGCCGATCCGATCGGACAGCCAGCCGGTCATCGGAATGGCCACGGCGGAGGCGACGATATAGCTGGTCAGCACCCAGGTGATGGTGTCGGCGGTGGCGCTGAGCGAAGCCTGCATGTGCGGCAATGCGACGTTGGCGATCGTGGAATCGAGGATCTGCATGATCGTCGCGGCCATCACGCCGATGGTAAGCAATGGGCGATTGCTGGTGTGGAGCGCGGCGCGCTCCTCGGCCGGCGCCGCCGCTTCGGTCGATTCGATCTCGGCGAGCGGATCGACGCCGTCCGCGGTATTAGCGCTTGCCATGATCGCGCACGTCGATCGTCACGTCGGCGGAGAGGCCGGCGATCAGCGGGCGGGGCGATGCCTCGTCGATGGCGATGCGCACCGGCACACGCTGCGTTACCTTGACCCAATTGCCGGTCGCGTTCTGTGCCGGTAGCACGGAGAATTCCGAGCCCGTGCCCGCGCCGATCGACTGGACATGGCCCTTGAGCTTGAGGCCCTTATAGGCGTCGAACGTCACTTCGGCCGGCTGTCCGACGCGCATCTGGTTGAGATCGGTTTCCTTGAAATTGGCCTCGACCCAGGAGCGGTTGCTCTTGACGATCGACACCGCCGGCAGCCCCGTGACCATCATCTGCCCGACCTGCAGCCGATCCGACTGGCTGATCGTGCCGCCATAAGGCGCATAGACGGCGGTGCGGGTGAGATCGAGCGCGGCCTTGGCGCGCTGCACCTGCGCCGCGGCGATCGCCGGCGACACGGTGCTGCCGCCAGTGGCGAGCTTCGCGCGCGCTTCGGCCTCGCCCGCCTGCGCATTGCCCAGCGCCGCGCGCGCCTGTTGCAGGCTATGCTCGGCCTGTTCCAGCCGCGCGCGGGTGGTAAAGCCCTGCTTCATCAGCGCGGTCTGGCGGTCATAATCCTGCTTGGCGGCGAGGATCTGATCCTGCGCGGCCTGGATATCCGCGCCCTTGCCCTGATAGCTCGACTGCAGCGCGCCGATATCGACCCGGGCATTGGCAATCGCCGCATCCGCCTGTTGCACGGCGATGCGATAGGGATCGGGATCGATGCGGAACAGCAGGTCGCCCGCCTTGACCGTCTCGTTCTCGCGCACCGCTACCTGGACGATACGGCCGGCAACGTCGGATGATACCGACACCTTGTCCTGCGACACATAGGCATTGTCGGTGGAGACGAAGCGACCCGCGGTGAACCACAGATAGGCGGCGACGGCGATGACCAGTAGCGGCACGCTGAGCATCAGCGCGGTGCGGCCCCAACGGCGATTGGGAGCGGGGTCGGGCGCCACCATCGGCTCGGCGATCAGCGTCTTCTGGGGGTCGGCATCAGCCATGGTCGGCCTCGCTAGTATCGATTGCGGTGAGGTTTTGGCGGATGTGCTGCAGCGTATCCGAGAACAAGGTGCGCGTCGGTGCGTCGATCCCGTCCAGCGCATCGACGAACAGATCGTCGGCGATGGCGTGAAGCTGGTCGAGCAAGGGCCGCGACTTATCGGTCAGGAAGATGCGCCACGCGCGGCGATCGGCGGGATCGCGCCGCCGCTCGACATGGCCGGCTTCCTCGAGCCGATCGATCATGCGGCACAAGGTGATCGGTTCGACCTCCAGCCGCTCGGCCAGGCCGCCCTGGTTGATGCCCTCGACCCGGCTGAGCGTGGTCAGCACGCGCCACTGCGCGCGCGTAACGCCGATCAGCCGGGCGCGCTCGTCGAACCGGCGCCGCATCAGGCGCGATACATCGCTGATCAGGAAGCCGATATTTTCCATTGCCGGGCACATAGTAAGCATGCTCAGGTTTGGCAACGCATCAGCAACATTTGGGTATATTCTGCGACCAATCTGCGAGTTAGTCTCAATAGCGTTGACAATGAGACTGACTCGCAATAGCCGGCAGCGCGAGACTAGAGGGGGAATTCCATTGCGCACCGACACTATCAGCCGTCGTACAGCGACGGCACCGGCCTTCCTGGCACTGTCCTGTGTCGGCGCCTTCATGACCGCACCGGCCATGGCGGCGCCATCGGACGGCCCGACGGTGGCGGCCGAGGACCCGGCGCATGAGCGCGACGAGATCATCGTCAACGGTGCGCGCGAGAAATCAGTCGAAAGCCCCAAGGCGACCCGCCCGCTGCTCGATACGCCGCAGACCATCACGGTCATCGGCGACCAGACGATCCGCAAGCAGAACCTGCTGACGCTGCGCGATGCACTGCAGACCATTCCGGGCATCACCTTCGGCGCGGGCGAAGGCGGCGGCGGTTATGGCGACAGCATCAACCTGCGCGGCTATTCGGCCAATAACGACA
The DNA here is from genome assembly GCF_036663635.1 of Parasphingomonas puruogangriensis. Lineage (NCBI taxonomy): Bacteria > Pseudomonadati > Pseudomonadota > Alphaproteobacteria > Sphingomonadales > Sphingomonadaceae > Parasphingomonas > Parasphingomonas puruogangriensis. Next base: position 50,557 of record NZ_JAXOJI010000012.1, read on the forward strand.
TCACCATCGATGGCGTACGCGACAGCGCGCAATATAGCCGCAGTGAAACGTTCAACCTGCAGCAGATCGAAGTGTATAACGGCGCGAACAGCGTGTTTGGCGGGGCCGGCTCGGTCGGCGGGACGATCAATCTCGTCACCAAGGTGCCGCAGCGGGAGAATCTGACGATCGTCCAAGCCGGTGTCGGCACGGACGATTATTATCGCGCGACGGTCGACAGCAATGTGCGCGTCAGCGACCTCGTCGCGGTGCGCCTCAACGGCGTGTATCATCGCAACGACGTGCCCGGCCGCGACGTCGAACAGAATAAGCGCTGGGCTGTGGCGCCGTCGCTGACCATTGGCGTGGACAGCCCGACCAACCTGGTGCTGCAGTATCTGCACCAGAAGGACGACAATATCCCGGTTTACGGCGTGCCGTTTTACGTAAACGCCACTTATGGCGGGCCGCTGCCCGGCGTCGATGACAGCAATTATTACGGCATCGCCAATCTCGATAAGCAGGACAGTGTGGTCGATCAGGCGACCGTCCGCTTCACGCACGCATTCAGCGACAAGGTGTCGATCCGTAATCTGACCCGGTGGCAGCGTGTCGGCCAGGATTCGACCACCAGTGCGCCGCAGGGGGTGTTCTGCTTGGCCAACAATCGCACGCCGGCCGGCGCGGCGTGCACGGCGTCGTTTACCTCGCCGGTGCTATATGATGGCGTGCTGCGGGCCGCGACGACCGCGGCGCCGTTCGTCGTGACGGTGCAGCCGGGCTTTTTCCTGGGCAATGGCCCGCGCGGCTTCGTTCGCAATCAGGAAAATCAACTGCTTTACAACCAGACAGATCTGCGCGCCGTGTTCGACACGGCCGGGATGGAGCACACGCTGGTGGTCGGCGTGTCGCTGGCGCAGGAAGACTATCGTATCGAAACCGGCAACCTGCTGCGCACCGCGACCGGCGTTTCGGTGGTTGCGGCGCCGATCAACATCGGCGATGCCGACACCACCTATAGCGGGCCGGTCAACTTCATCCGGTCGGGCCAGTCGCAGGGCGACAGCAGCAATATTGCGGCCTATCTGTTCGATACGATCAAGATCGTGCCGCAGCTCGAAGCCAGCGTCGGCTTGCGTTACGAACATGCCAAGGGCCGGTTCCGCGCCGATACGTATGCGACCACGGTCGGTGCGACGCTCGGCACCTATACCCGTGGGTCCGATCAGTTCAGCGACGAAAAGCTGTTCTCGTATCGCTTTGGGCTGAACTTCAAGCCAGTGGAGACGGTGAGCCTGTACGCCGCCTATGGCAATTCGACCACGCCGACCTCGGCCACGGTGCGCTTGGGCTGCGGTACGCTGGTCACCGCGCCCTCTGGGTCGCTCGATCCGTGCGACGTGCAGCCGGAAAAGGCGGTCAATTACGAGATCGGCGCCAAGGCCGATCTGTTCGGCCGCAAGCTGCAGCTGACCGCCGCGGTGTTCCGCAACGATCGCACCAATTATCGCGTCGCCACCAACGACCCGATCGTGGCGACGCTGCCGGTGACCGACGGTCGCTCGCGCGTCGATGGCGTCGCGCTTGGCGCGAGCGGCAACATCACCAAGGCATGGAGCATTTTCGCCAACTACACCTATCTCGACGGCGAGATATTGCAGAGCGTGTCGAACTATTGCCTGGCCAATCCCGGACCACGCGCGACATCGCCCGTGACCAATCCGTGCGGCAACTCGGCCGCCATTCCCGATCCGCAGGCCGGGCAACGACTGAACAACACGCCGCGGCATTCAGGCAGCTTGTTCACCACCTACACTTTGCCCTTCGGCCTGCAGATCGGCTATGGCCTGACCTATCAGGGCAGCTTCACGCTCAATAACAGTGCGCTGGCGACGCCGCTGGCGCCAACCACGGCGCTGACTCCGATATTCCGCACCGACGACTATCTGACGCACCGCGCCTTCCTGTCCTATCCGGTGACGCCGGGCCTGACCGCGCAGGTCAACGTGCAGAACCTCACCAACACCCGCTACTTCACCGGCATCCGCAACAATGGCTGGGCAGTGCCGGGTGAAGATCGCTCGGCGGTGTTCAGCTTGTACTACAGCTTCTGACCAAACCAGCGCGATCGGGCTGGCATGCGTCGTCCGATCGCGCCACACTGATACCATGACTCGGAAGCTTCATAAATGCTGACCGCCATTCCCGACGTGCTGGATGCGGCCGCGGTGACGCGGTTGCGCGCGATCATCGATGGCGCCGATTGGGTCGATGGCAATGTCACCTCGGGCGCGCAGAGCGCACTGGCCAAGCGCAACGAACAATTGCCCGAGGAAAGCCCGGAGGCGCGCGCGGCGGGCAATATGGTGCTCGAGGCGATCGGCCGCTCGCCTTTGTTCGTCGCCGCCGCCTTGCCGGCAAAAGTGTTCCCGCCGTTGTTCAACCGCTATGCCGGGGGGCAGGCGTTCGGCACGCATATCGACAATTCCATCCGCCTGCAGCGCGGCAGCGATTTCCGCATCCGCAGCGATCTCTCGGCGACGTTGTTCCTCGAGCCGCCGGAGAGTTACGATGGCGGCGAGCTGGTGATCGAGGATACGTTCGGCGTGCAATCGATCAAGCTGCCCGCGGGGCATTTGCTGCTTTATCCAGCCTCCAGCCTGCACCGCGTCGAGCCGGTGACGCGCGGCACGCGGACCGCCTCGTTCTTCTGGATCCAATCGATGGTGCGCGACGATGGCGCCCGTCGCATCCTGTTCGATCTCGATTCGGCGGTGCAGCGCGTCGCGCTGGCGCAAGGGCAGGGCGATGCCGCGGTGGTGCAACTGACCGGCGTGTATCACAATCTGCTGCGGCGATGGGCCGAGGTCTGAAGCGCGCGGCCGCGGCGCTGGCGTTAGTTGCCGACGCGGCGCCCGCGGAGACGACGGCGTTCGACGCGATACCCAGCGTGACGGTGGCCTATTACGATGTCGCCGGCACCGACCAATCGACCATCCGCGCCGCGCTGCTCAAGCAGCGACCGACCGACCCCAACGATGGTGTGCGCGTTGATGCGCTGACGCGGACGCAATTGCGCTGGTCGTGGCCGCTGACCAAGAAGGGTTGCCGGCTGCGCCAGGCCAGCATCTCGTTCAGCGCGATCGTGATTCTGCCGCGACTGACCGATTGGACGGGAGTACCGGAAAGCCTTCGGACGGTCTGGGCCGCCTATATCGCGCGGCTCGAGGCGCATGAACTGACGCACCTGCGCTTCGGTTATGATGGGCGCCTGGAGGTGTTGGCGGCGATCAGGGCGGCAACGTGTGCGACGGCCGATGCTGCCGCCAAGGCGGCGCTGGCGGCGATCCAGCAGCGCGACATCGCCTTCGATCGTGCGACGGACCATGGTGATCGCGATGCAGAACCTCTTTCCCCGGCGAAGGTCGGGGCCCAGTCGGGAGACCGCGATTACATGGCGGTGCGCGTCGTTACTCCTACCATCGCTACTGGGCCCCGGCCTCCGCCGGGGAAAGCGCTCTTCTTTGGTGTACCAATTGTTTCGCCCCCGCGCACCTTTCCCCCAAGTCGTGCGTTCGGCGGGCAATGAAGAATGTGTGGTTCATCACCAATCCGTCGTCGGGATCGACCAGCGCGACCAAGTGCGACGCGATCGAGGCGGTGTTGGCCGAGCGCGGGCTGTCGCTCGTCGGGCGCACGGCCTTTCCGGCGGATGCCTTGCCCGATCCCGCGGCGCTCGATGCCGCAGGCGTGGATACGGCCGTGCTGTTCGCCGGCGACGGCACGGTCAATGCCGCGGTCTGTGCGCTGGCCGAGTGGGGCGGGGCGATCCTGATCCTGCCCGGCGGGACGATGAACCTGCTTGCCAAGACGCTGCACGGCAATGCCGACGCCGCCGCGATCATCCATGCCGCGCATCTCGGCGGTGCGACGGTGACGCTGCCGTTCGTCGAGGCGGGGTCGCATCGCGGGCTGGTCGGCGTGATCCTGGGGCCGGCGGCAAGCTGGGTGCGGGCGCGCGAATTGGTGCGCGCGGGGCGGGTGCGTGGGCTGCTGCGGGCGATGCGCCATGCCTGGGCCAAGACGTTCACCCGCGGTATCCGGCTTGAGGGGGTGCGGGGGCTGCGCCATCGCCAGCAGGCGATCTTCGTCATGCCGGACGACGGCAAGCTCGATCTGCGCGGCGTGGATGCGCGCGCATGGCGCTCGATCGTGTCGTTGGGGTGGGACTGGCTGACTGGCGACTGGGTCGCCTCGCCGGCGGTGACGCAGGTGCATGTCGCGTCGTTTCGCGTGGCGGGACGCAAGCCGACTTTGGCCCTGTTCGATGGCGAGCCGGTAATGCTCGATCCCGCCGTGACGATCACCGGCGGCACCACCGCCAAAATGTTTATACGCACCAAAGAGGATGCTGCATGATCCGGCTGTTCCACGTCAGCGACGTGCATTTCGGGCGGGAGAATCGCGACGCCGTGGCCTGGTTCGAGGAAGTGGTTCACGCCGAACAGCCCGACGCCGTGATCATGACCGGCGATCTGACGATGCGCGCCAAGAGCGCTGAGTTCGATGCTGGCCTGGCCTGGTTGCAGCGGCTCGGCGTGCCCGTGACGGTGGAGGTGGGCAATCACGATCTGCCGCTGTTCAATCCGCTGCGGCGCTTCCTGCGGCCTTATCATCGCTATCACAAGGTCGAACGGCTGGTGGAAAAGCCGCTCGATCTGCCCGGCGTGGTGATCGTGCCGCTGGTCACCACGGCACGCTTCCAGTGGCGGCTCGATTGGTCGAAAGGCTATGTCGCCACCCGCAATCTGGAACAGACGCTGGCCTTGGTCGAGGCCGCGCCCAAGGATGCGCTGGTGTTCGTCGCCTGCCATCATCCGCTGATCGAGGCGGACACCCAGGCGACGTCCGAGACGCGCCACGGCGAGCAGGCTTTTGCCGCGCTGGCCGCGGCCGGGGCCAAGGCGGTGATGACCGGCCATGTCCACGACGCCTTCGACATCATGCACGAAGTCGGTGGGCACAAGATGCGCATGATCGGCGCCGGCACGCTTTCGGAACGCACGCGCGCGCAGCCGCCGTCGTTCAACGAGATCCGTATCGAGAGCGGCCAGTTCGACGTGGTGCTGCGCAATTACGGGCCCAAGGCGGACGTGGTGCTGCCAAAGGAAACCGCCCCGGCGTGAGGCCGCCTTGGCGTCGCTAGCGCAGCCACCTTATCATCTGCGGGAAGGCTGCTACGCCGTCGGCTGCGGCGGTCGTGGCATCGCGCGCCATGCCGAACCATTGCAGCAGCGGAACAGCAAGATAATGGCCCGCCGCAAACTGCTCGGCTAGATGCGCCCCGCCGCCCGCATAGCCATGATCGTGAAACACGATCCGCGGATCGATCCCGATTGCCAGCGCCGCGGCATAGGACCAGGCGATCGCCGCCATTTCCTCGCCGCCATCTGATGACACCTCGCTGAGGGTCGGTCGCAATGCCGGATCGGTGACGGCAATGTGCCCCGCCTCATGCAACAGGTCGCCGGGATGGGTTAGGCGCGCAAGATCGACGATCAGCGCGCCATTCCGGATTGCCATGGCGGGGAGGAAGGTATCGCCGGGGATCGCTTCCAGCACCACCGGGATCCCGATGCGATCGAGGAAGGCTGAAATTTCGCGTGTGACCCGATCCATGGATAGCGATCATAGCAAGCGACTTAAAAACGAAAAAGGCGGCCCGTTGCCGGACCGCCCTTTCGTAACTCCTGGCGGAGGCCACGCCGTCAGACGAAAACGACTTTGTCGTTTCCGCTGCCCGCCGTGGCCAGTCCTTGGATTGCTTGCGCAATCCAAGGCGGCCCGCACTTTAGCGCTTCGAGAACTGGAAGCTCTTGCGCGCCTTGGCCTTGCCGTACTTCTTACGCTCGACCGTGCGGCTGTCGCGGGTCAGGAACCCGGCGGCCTTGACCGCAGCACGCAGCACCGGCTCATACTTGGTCAGCGCCTGGCTGATGCCATGCTTGACCGCGCCGGCCTGGCCCGAAAGGCCACCACCCTTGACGGTGCAGATCACGTCGTACGCGCCGTCACGCTCGGCAATGCCGAACGGCTGGTTGATCACCAGACGCAGCGTCGGGCGGGCGAAATACACTTCCTGATCGCGGCCATTGACCGTGATCTTGCCCGAACCCGGCTTGATCCACACGCGAGCGACCGCGTCCTTACGACGACCGGTGGCATAGGCGCGGCCCTGCTTGTCGATGATCTGCTCGCGCAGCGGCATTGGCTCGCGCTCGATCACCGGTGCCGACGGTGCGTATTCGTCACCGGCGAGGACCGGCGTGCTGACGCCGTTATTCTGCGTGGCCGGCTCCTGGTTGGTCAGGCCGGCGAGGTCGGAAAGCGACTGGCGGTTGTCGGACATTATGCGCCCACCTTGTTCTTGCGGTTCATGCTGCCGATGTCGAGGACCTGCGGGTCCTGGGCTTCGTGCGGATGCTCGGTGCCGGCGAAGACGCGCAGGTTGCGCATCTGGTCACGACCCAAAGGACCGCGCGGGATCATCCGCTCGATCGCCTTTTCGATGATCCGCTCGGGGAAGCGTCCCTCGAGGATCTTGCCCGCGGCCACGCCCTTGATGCCGCCCGGATAGCCGGTGTGGCGATAATAGATCTTGTCCTTGAGCTTGTTGCCCGTGAACCGAACCTTGTCGGCGTTGATGATGATGACATTGTCACCGCAATCGACGTGCGGGGTGTAGCTCGGCTTGTGCTTGCCGCGCAGGATGTTCGCGACGATCGAGGCCATGCGGCCGACGACCAGCCCATCGGCATCGATAATATGCCATTTCTTCTCCACCTCGTACGGCTTGGCCGACTTGGTGGTCTTCATCAGCGCCTTCATGGCAGACCTTCCAGTGTTAAACGATAACGCGCCGCCAGTTGCCGGGCGGCGCGAATGACCGTGCTAATGATCGCGGGGGGCTGCGAAGTCAAGCTTTGCGCGGGTTTGCTGACGGGTATTATGATACCATGGCGTTCTCACCTCCCGTCATCCCCGCGAAAGCGGGGATGACGCTGCCTTTGCGCCGGCGTACTGCAGAAGTAGGAGAAGCGGGATCCCCGCTTTCGCGGGGATGACGGAGTTAGCGGTTGTGATGGCCCACCTGATGCGCCGCCACCGTCACCGCGATCAGCAGCAGCGCCGCATTCACCTGGTGCGCCACGGCAACCGCGATCTGCACGCCGGTCATCAGCGTGGCGATGCCGAGCACGATCTGCAGCACCACCAAAGTAATGATCGCATGGCCCGGCCCCTTGCTGCCGACCCGCGACGATCGCACCGCCAGCCAGATCACCGCCGCCGCCGCGGCGAACGCGGTCCAGCGGTGGACGAACTGCACGACGATCGGATTGTCGATTGCGTTGCGCGTGACCGACCAGCCATCATGCCAACCACCCGCCGGGAACCACGCATCCCCCATCAGCGGCCAGCTCGAAAAGGCATAGCCGGCGTCGAGCCCGGCGGTGAACGCGCCCAGGATGATCTGCACGAACAGGACGAGCAGGGCGAGGGTCGCGACGGCGCGGAGCCCGGCCGGCCGCGCGGCGCGGTCACGGTGAAGCGCGCGCAGGTCGAGCGCGGTCCACACCGTGCCGGCGAGCGTCACCAACGCGGTGGTCAGATGCGTGGCAAGCCGGAGGTGGCTGACATCGGTCCGCTCGCTAAGCCCCGATTTGACCATCCACCAGCCGATCGCGCCCTGCAGCGCGCCCAGCGCCAAGATCGCCACCAGCCGCCAGCCATAGCCGCGCGGAATCTGCCGCCGCAGCGCGAACCATAAGAGCGGCAGCGCGAACACCAGCCCGATCACCCGCGCGAGCACGCGGTGCAGATATTCCCAGAAGAAGATCGCCTTGAACCCGGCCAGCGTCATCCCGCTGTTGATCTGGGTATATTCAGGGATCTGCTGGTAGGCGGCGAACTCGGCCTGCCACTGCGCGTCGTTGAGCGGCGGGATGATGCCGCTGATCGGCTTCCACTCGGTGATCGACAGCCCGGATTCGGTCAGTCGCGTGATCCCGCCGACCGCGACGATCGCCAGGATCATGGCGGCGACGACGAACAGCCAGAGGGAGATGGCGCGCGGGCGGGCGGTGTCGGCGGGGGTGGTGGCCTGAAGCATGTCGCGTCTCTACTTGAGCGTCGCCAACCAGTCCATGATGGCCGCTTGCAGCGCGATGCGATGATCCGACCAGCCGTGATCGGTGGCGACGTGCCGGGTCTTCACTTGACTGCCGCCAGCCTGGCGGACCGTGGCGACGAGCGCGTCCATACCCGGGGCCAGCCCGTCGTCCGAGGTCAGCACCAGCAATCGGGCCTTGGCCAGCGCGGGCGCATCGGCCTTCAGCGCGAAATCGGCCTGGTGGGCGATCACCTCGTCGGCCATCTCCGCTGCCGTGGCGGCCAGTGTCTCGCGATTGTCGGTCATCAGGTCCAGCACTGCCGCGCGGGTCTGCGTGCCGATCGTACCGATATCGGCGGCGGAGATCAGCGCGGCGCCCAGCAATCGGGGATCGCGCGCGATCGTCTTGGCCGCGACCCAGCCGCCCATGCTGTGCCCGATAATCGCGATCCGCGCCGGATCGGCACCGGTGCTGGCGGCATTCTTGCGCACCCAGGCAATCACCGCTGCCGCGTCGTCGGGATTGTGGGCGAAGCGGAACGTGCCCGGGCTGCCCCACGAGCCGCGATAGTTGAACGTCACCGCGATCCAGCCGGCGCGGCGCAGCGCTTGCGCCAGATCGAGATTCTTCTCGTTGCCGGGCAGGCCGTGCGCAATGATCGCCACCGGATGCGGCCCCGCGCCGCTCGGCCGATAGGCGATGCCGTTGATCTCGACGCCACCGCTCGGCACGTGCAGCACGGTCATGCCGGCAGGATGCGCCGTGTCTGGGGCCGGGTCCGCGTAGATCGCCGCCGGTGTGTGTTGCGCCGGCAGCGCCGCCGGGGTGGCAAGGAGGGCGGCAAACAGGGGCAGGGTGGAGCGCATCGTTTGTCCTCGGCAAGGTAGCGGTGACATTATCCCCCCGGTCGTTCTTACGAAAGCGCGATCCTGCTGGTGGCGAGGCAGCCTCATTGGCTTTCGCGAAACCCGCACGAAAAATCATCACATGATATATTGTAACCCGCGGCTGCCAGTGGCATATAGCGGCCACGATGACGACGCAGTTCCGCACCACCCCGCTCGGCTGGATCGAGTCGCATGCCGATCGCCTGGCGATCGGGCTTTCCGGCCTGTGCATGGTGCACTGCCTGACCAGCGCGGTGTTGCTGGCGTTGCTGTCGACCGCGGGCGGGATGCTGCTCAATCCGATCTTTCACGAAATCGGGCTGACGATTGCGATCGGCTTCGGTATCATTGCGCTTGGTCGCGGCATCGCCTCGCACGGCTATATGATGCCGGCCTCGGTCGGTGCGCTCGGGCTTGGCATCATGGCGGGCGCGATGTCGTTGCCGCACGATGGCAGCGGGCTGGAGACGATCTGGACTTTGGTCGGGGTCGGTCTGCTCGCGTTGGGCCATGATCTGAACCGTCGCGCCACCTACTGATAGTCGAATGTAGTGCTCCTGCGCACGCAGGAGCCCAGGGTTATCGGGCGCTCCGCTCGTGACACTGGACCCCCGCGTTCGCGGGGGAGCTGTTGCGGCGCTTGCCCCACACCTTACCAAGGCTTACCTTATATCGATGGCTTTGCATCATCATCACGAACCTTCCGGCGCCGATCTCGCCACCGCAGCGCAGGCCACGTTGGAGAAATCCGGCGAGCAATGGACCGCGATGCGCGCGCAGATCTACAAGGCGCTGGCCGGGTTCGAGAAACCGGCCTCGGCCTATGATATCGCCGAAGCGGTGTCCAAGTCGGAGGGCCGCCGCGTCGCTGCCAACAGCGTGTACCGCATCCTCGATCTGTTCGTCGCATCGAACCTGGCGCGCAAGGTGGAGAGCGCTAACGCCTATGTCGCCAACGCGCATCCCGATTGCCTGCACGACTGCATCTTCCTGGTGTGCGATTCGTGCGGGACGACGGTGCATATCGATGACGACGTGATCACCAAGGGCGTCCGCTCCGCCGCGTCCGCGACCGGTTTCTCGCCGGTGCGGCCGGTGATCGAAGTGCGCGGCACCTGCGCGGAGTGCGACGCCGCAGCCTAAAGCGCCTTGCCCATGCGGACGCCCGGTACCGGGGCGCCTTCCTGCGACATTTTCTCGACCCGCTCGATCGGCGCATAGCCACAGGCCAAATAGAGCGGCTCGCCGGCCAGCGTGGCCATCATTTCCGCCCGGCTAAACCCGGCGGCGCGCGCCGCGGCTTCGGCCAGTGACAGGATCAGCCGGCCGACGCCGCGCCGCACGAAGGCCGGATCGGTGTACATCGCGCGGATTCGCGCCGGTTCATGTGCCGGATCGAGCAGCCGATCGTCTCGCAGCGCGGCGCTGTGATTGCCGCCGTAGAGCGTCGCGCGTCGGCTCCAGCCGCCGCAACCGGCCAGCTGGCCGGCGGCCTCGACAAGAAAATAGTTCCCGTCCTCGATCAATTGCGTGTCGAGCCCCATGCTGAGTCGGCTGGCGGCGACTTCGGCGGGCGAGAGGAAATCGCGCTGCAGCGAGTCGATCGCGCGCTCCATCAGCGCCGCAATGGCGGGAATGTCGGCGGGCGTGGCGAGCCGGTGGATGAGTGCGGTCATGCCACCTTTTCCGCAGGGGGGACCCCTGCCGTCAAGGTGGCGCAGTGGCCAGCTTTGCTGCAATTCGGATCAAGAATGAGCGGCGATGATCCAGCGCAATCGACAGGCGTTTCGCGCTCGTCTAAACCCCATCAATGTCTGACGTTACCCAAACGCCGTTGCTCGATACGGTCGATACGCCCGCGGACCTGCGCAAGCTTGCCCCCGCCCAACTTCGCCAGCTTGCCGACGAGCTTCGCGCGGAGACGATATCCGCGGTCGGGGTTACCGGCGGCCATCTGGGATCGGGTCTTGGCGTGGTCGAACTGACCGTGGCGATCCATTATGTGTTCGATACGCCCAACGACAAGCTCGTGTGGGACGTTGGCCACCAATGCTACCCGCACAAGATTCTCACCGGGCGGCGCAGCCGCATCCGCACCTTGCGCACTGGCGGCGGCCTGTCCGGCTTCACCAAGCGCAGCGAAAGCGAATATGATCCGTTCGGCGCGGCGCATTCGTCGACCTCGATCTCGGCCTCTCTGGGCTTTGCCGTGGCCAACAAGCTGGCCGGCACGCCGGGCAAGGGCATTGCCGTGATCGGCGACGGGGCGATGTCGGCCGGCATGGCCTATGAGGCGATGAACAATGCCGAGGCAGCGGGCAACCGGCTGATCGTCATTCTCAACGACAATGACATGTCGATCGCTCCGCCGGTCGGTGGGCTGTCGGCCTATCTCGCGCGGATGGTGTCGAGCTCGGAATATATGGGCTTCCGGAGCCTGGCCAAGAAGGTCGCGCGGAAACTGTCCAAACGCGTCCATAGCGCGGCCGCCAAGGCCGAGGAGTTTGCCCGTGGCATGGCCACCGGCGGCACCTTGTTCGAGGAACTCGGCTTCTATTATGTCGGCCCGATCGACGGCCATAATCTCGAGCATCTGATCCCGGTGCTGGAGAATGTCCGCGACGCCAAGGAAGGCCCGGTGCTGATCCATGTCGTGACCAAGAAGGGCAAGGGCTATGCCCCGGCCGAGGCCGCGGCGGACAAATATCACGGCGTGCAGACGTTCGACGTGATCACCGGCACGCAGGCCAAGGCGCCGCCGGGGCCGCCGCAATATCAGAACGTGTTCGGCGCGCAATTGGTTAAGGAAGCTGCGACCGACGAGCGCATCGTGGCGATCACCGCGGCCATGCCCTCGGGCACCGGGCTTGATGCGTTTGCCAAGAATTATCCCGAGCGCTTCTTCGATGTCGGCATTGCCGAGCAACATGCGGTGACCTTTGCCGCCGGGCTCGCCGCGCAAGGCATGCGCCCGTTCTGCGCGATCTATTCGACCTTCCTGCAGCGGGCGTACGACCAGGTCGTGCACGACGTGGCGATCCAGAACCTGCCCGTGCGCTTCGCCATCGATCGCGCCGGGCTGGTCGGTGCCGATGGCGCGACTCATGCGGGGTCGTTCGATGTCACCTATCTGGCCACCTTGCCCAATTTCGTCGTCATGGCGGCGGCAGACGAGGCGGAACTGGTGCATATGACGCATACTTGCGTGCTGCACGATAGCGGCCCGATCGCGGTGCGCTATCCGCGTGGTAACGGCATCGGCATCGATTTGCCGGACGTGCCGCAGCGGCTCGAGATCGGCAAGGGTCGCGTCGTGCGCGAGGGTAAGAAGGTCGCCATCCTGTCGCTCGGCACGCGTCTGGCCGAAGCGCTCAAGGCCGCCGACGCGCTCGACGCCAAGGGTCTGAGCACCACGGTCGCCGATCTGCGCTTCGTCAAACCACTCGACGAAGCACTCATCCGCCGCCTGCTCACCACGCACGAAGTGGCGGTGACGATCGAGGAGGGCTCGGTCGGCGGCCTCGGTGCGCATGTTCTGACCCTGGCGTCCGACGAGGGATTGACCGACGGCGGGCTCAAGATCCGTACCATGCGCTTGCCCGATACGTTCCAAGACCAGGACAAGCCGGATCTACAATATGCCGCCGCCGGGCTGGACGCGGACGGCATCGTTGAGACGGTGCTGAAAGCGCTAAGGCATAATGCGACGGGTGTGATCGAGGGCGCGCGGGCCTGATGCAGGTCGATCTAACGTGTCTGTCGGATACGGAGAGATCGATCTTGCTGCTGTTGGCTGAGGGACATACCGCGAAAAGCATCGCGGCGGAAATGGGCGCGTCGGTCCCGGCCGTGAACGAACGATTGCGCGAGGCGCGGCGCAAGACGGGCGTGGGCAGCAGCCGTGAACTGGCGCGGTTGCTGCGCGGCGCAGCCCCAGAAAATCGTGACGACAAAATTGGGGTGGTACCCGGGCCGACAGCGGCGTCATCCAGCGGGCACCCGATCCGGCCTGCCGCCGGCGGGATCACCAAAGGAATGATCGTGATGACGTCTTTCGTCCTCAGCGGCGGCGTGCTCGCTGCCCTAGCCCTCAACGCAGCCACCCCGTCCGCCCCGGCACGACCGACAGTTGTTAAAGTTCGGCCGGGGGAGGGCACTAAGGTGGCCGCCGGCCCGTTCACGTTCCGCGTCACCTTCGATCGCCCGATGCGGGTCGGGAGCTATTCGTTCGTCACGGTAGATGCCGGCACCTATCCCGACTGTGCCGCCAAGCCGCGCCAATCCGCCGAGGGCAAGACCTTCACGCTCGATTGCATCGCAGCGCCGGGTCGCTCCTATGCCATCGGCATCAATGGCGGCCGCTTCTGGAATTTCGTTGATGCGGAAACAGGCGCGCCCGCGGAGGCTGTGGTGGTGCGCTTCGGCGTTCGATGATGCGCTGACCAAGTCGCTTAGCGACCCAGATAATGCTCTTGTGCCGCGTCGGTGCCGTTGATCGCCAGGATCGATCGCGCGTCGCTCGGTTGGCGGACGCGACCCTTGCCGTCGCTGGCGGCGGCGATGACGCGGTCGAGCAATTCCTGGCCCTCGCTCCACCAGCCGATGCCGCTGGCGGCGTTGAGATGCCCCTGCGCACCGGCGTTGATGAAATGGCTGCCCCAGCCAACCGCCAGGCTGTGCGCGCGGTCGATGTCGATCCACGGGTCGTCCTGGCTGGCGACGACGATCGACGGGAAGGGCAGGGGGGTGGTCGGCGTCGGCCCGAATGCCTTGAGCTCGTCTTGCGCGGAGCAGCGATCGACATCCGCAGGGGCGACGAGCAAGGCCCCGGCGACCGGCCAGCCATAAGGCTGGCGTGTCAGCTCCGCCCACCAGGCGACCGCGAGGCAACCAAGGCTGTGCGCCGCGAGAATAACCGGGGCCTGCGCCTGGCGGATCGCTTGATCCAGCTTGGTCACCCAGGCGTTGCGGTGCGGCGTGTGCCACATCCCCAGTTCGACACGCACCGTATCGGGCCGCGCGCTTTCCCACAGGGTCTGCCAATGCGATGGTCCCGAACCGCCAAGCCCGGGGACGGTGAGGATCGTTGGCTGGGCCGGATCGAACGGTGAAAAAATTCCCATGTTCTTGGCTCCTATCGAGCTAGGCGGAAGACGCGGCCATCTGGCTCTAGGGGACCCGCATGGTCGCGCCTTCCACGCACAAAGCTATTCCTACTAATCTGATGGGCAATAGCCTTTGCGCTGAATGGAAGGCGCGGTGCGCCAGTCGGAAAGTGGCCCGAATGTTGTCTGCTGTTGGGCGCAGATGAGGCCGGGTTTGGCGTGCTCGGCCAGGGTGCATCGCGCGCACCGTGCGGCTAGGGTCCCCGCGAATCGAGGAATAGATGACGAAAATCCGGATCGATCAACTGCTGGTGGAACGGGGACTGGCGGAAAGCCGCACGCGGGCGCAGGCCTTGATCATGGCGGGGCTGGTCTTTGCCGCTACCCGCAAGATCGACAAGCCCGGGCAGACCGTGGCGGACGATGTCACGCTCGACGTGAAGGGCCGCGACCACCCCTGGGTGTCGCGCGGCGGGATCAAGCTGGCGCATGGGCTGGATCATTTCGGCTGGGAGGTCGGCGGTGCGGTGGCGATCGATGTCGGGTCCTCGACCGGCGGATTTACCGACGTCCTGCTGTCGCGCGGCGCAACGCGCATCTATGCCGTCGATAGCGGCACCAATCAGCTGGCATGGAAGCTCCGACAGGATGAGCGTGTCGTGGTGCACGAGCAAACCAGCGCCCGGGTCCTGACCGCGGCGCACATCCCCGAACCCGTCGATCTGGTGGTGTGCGATGCGAGCTTCATCGGCCTGGCAAAGGTGCTCGCGGTGCCGCTAGACTTTGCCCGGCCGGGCGCGCGGCTGATGGCGCTGATCAAGCCGCAATTCGAGGCCGGGCGCGAGGAAGTTGGCAAGGGCGGGGTGGTGCGCGATACGGCGATCCATCGGCGCGTCTGTGCCGAAGTGGCGGATTGGCTGGCGTCGGCCGGATGGGAGGTCGAAGGCATCGAGCAGAGTCCGATCACCGGCCCGGAAGGCAATATCGAGTTCCTCATTGCTGCAAGCAAGACCGCGGCAAGCTGAGCATTCCCGTTTTCGGTCGCCGCCCGGTAAATTTTGCGCCACATAAGCCAGCTTAATTTGATACCGACCGTCCGGGGTCATAATTGCGCAGGCCGTGCGGTGCATTGAAGGGTGTAGGCGTTGAGGGAAATCGCATCGAAACAGCAATTGCGCCTCGCCTATCTGCGCTGGGCGGTGGTGACGGTGCCGTTCATCCTATTGCTTGGCTTTGCTTCGGCGCGACTGGTGCCGATGGGTTCCGATAATCTGTGGTACAAGGCGTTGGTCAAGCCGGCCGCGACGCCGCCCGATTGGGCGTTTCCGGTCGCCTGGACGACACTCTACATCCTGATGGGCTTGGCGCTGGCGATGATCATTCATGCGCGCGGCGCGAGATTGCGCGGGCTCGCGATCGGCCTGTTTGCGGTGCAATTGGTCATCAACCTGATCTGGAGCCCGTTATTCTTCGGTGCGCACCAGGTGTTCGCTGCATTGATCGTGATCGGCGTGATGTTCGCGGCGGCGCTTGCCACGACGTTGGTATTCGGGCGGATTCGCAGCGCGGCGGCGTGGCTCATGGTGCCGTATCTTGCCTGGCTGGTCTGTGCGGCGATCCTCAACTTCCAGGTCCACCGGCTGAACCCCGATGCGGCAACCCTTGTGCCGTCTTCCACCACCACCCAAATAACGCTGTGACACTTAGCGCAGGATTTTGACGACATGCAGGCCGACAACAAGATTTTCGACGACTTCGTGAAGTTCGTGAACGGCGCCGCCGGCACGCTGGCCGGTGTCGGTCGCGAAGCCGAGGCAGGCGCCCGCAGCCGCGCCAAGGAATGGATCGGCGGGCTCGATTTCGTCAGCCGCGACGAATTCGATGCGGTCAAGGCGATGGCCGCGGCCGCGCGCGACGAAAACGACGTGCTGCGCGCGCGCATCGACATGCTCGAAGCCAAGGCCGCTCAGGCACCAACCACGGGGGCATAAGCATCTTTTCCACAGTTTTATTGACAGCTTTGTCCACCTCCATGTTGCGGATATCGGCCGGGCGGGGCACGCCCCGTCCGGTGGTATGGACCGCGGAGGGTTTCGCATGATGCTCGATGCCGATGACGACCGCGACGATGCCGCGCCGATCGACATGCTCGAAAGCTATTTCTCGGCCCATGGCTGGGAGCATGAGCGGCTCGACGACGAGGTGATCGCCAAGGTTAAGGGCAGTTGGACGACGTACGAGTTGCGTGCCTTGTGGCGCGACGAGGACAGCGTGCTGCAGTTTCTGGCCTTTCCGGACATTCGCGTGTCGGACGAGCGCCGGGCGGCGGTCTACGAGGCGATCGGGCTGATCAACGAGCAGTTATGGGTCGGCCATTTCGAGCTCTGGTCGTCGAGCGGGATTCTACTGTACCGCCACGCCGCGATGATCGAAGGCGAGGGCGGGACGCTGTCGCTGGGCGCCGCGGAACTGTTGGTCGAATCTGCGATCGACGAGTGCGAGCGCTTCTACCCCGTATTCCAGTTCGTCATGTGGGGCGGCAAGAGCCCCAAGGAAGCGCTGGCCGCCGCGATGACCGAGACACAAGGCGAGGCCTGATGCGGATTTGGATGATCGGGTGCGGCAATATGGGCGGTGCTATGCTGCGCCGTTGGATCGATACCGGGGCGGTTGCGGCGCATGACGTCGACGTGGTCAATCGCGCCGATCGGGATTTGCCCGAAGGCGTGCGCCAGGCGCGCGGCCTGCTGGCGGGGCCGCTCCCCGATCTGGTGATGCTGGGCATGAAACCGCAGCAGATCGACGATATTGCTGCGCGCTTTGCCGAGCGCATTGCCGGTGTTCCGTTAATGGTATCGATCCTCGCGGGCGTTGATGAGGCATCGCTTGCGGCCAGGTTTGGCGTCGGCGCCATTGTGCGGGCGATGCCCAACCTGCCGGTTGGGATCGGTAAGGGCGTGGTCGGGTTGCACTCTGATAGCGCCGGGCCTGACGTGCGCACCGCAGTCGCGGCGTTGATGGCCCCGCTTGGATTGGTCGAATGGGTCGAGGCTGACTTGTTCGACGCGGTGACGGCGCTCGCCGGGAGCGGGCCGGGCTTTCTGTATCGTTTCATCGATGCGCTGGCGGCCGGCGGGGTATCGCTGGGTTTTACGCAAGAGCAGGCGCAGCGGCTGGCGGTGGCGACGGTCGAGGGCGCCGGGCTGATGGCGGCGGCGGCGGTCGATAGTCCGGCTGTACTGGCGGATCGCGTGGCCAGCCCGGGTGGGTCGACGCGCGAAGGGCTCAATGTGCTGGACCGCGATGATGCGCTGAAAGGCTTGCTGCGCGAGACGCTGGCGGCCGCTGTGCGGCGTAATGCGGAGATGGCGGCGGCGGCGCGCTGATCTGTCTTACCTGCTAGCACTTCCCCGACGAAAGCCGGGGCCCAGTCACGATGGCGGAGATAATGGAACGCAGCATTCGCCAATAAGCGTTTCGTGACTGGGCCCCGGCTTTCGCCGCGGAAGCGGTAGAAAAGAAACGGTGGGTGGGAATGCGCCCTACTCCCGTAAACTCTCCACCCGCGGCCGTTCCTCCGCCGGGATCAGCCCTTCGAGCACTGCCCAGAAGCCCCCGACGGCGCCCTGGCCGGCGCTGGCATAGGCCGCTGACAAGCGCTCCCGCAGCGCTTCGAACAATTCGCTCTCGAACGCCTTGCCCTCCGGCGTCAGGCGGAGCAGGCGCTGGCGACGGTCCTTGTCGCCCGGGCGCATCTCGATCAGGTCGCGCTCGGTCAATTCGTTGATCACGCGGCCCAGCGACTGCTTGGTGATCGCCAGCAAGCCGAGCAACTGGCTGACCGTCAGATCGGGCTGGCGTGCGATGAAATAGAGCGCGCGGTGATGCGCGCGGCCCAATCCTTTGGCCGCCAGTCCCTGATCGATCGCGCGGGTCAGATGGCTGTTGCCGAAATAGAGCAATTCGACGCCGCGGCGAATCTCGGTTTCGCGCAGGAACAGGGGGGAAGCGGAAGGAGTGGGGGAGGCCATGTTGACCGCGTTTGCCATCCGCCTTAGGCGGCTGCAACTGCCTTGAGCATGCAAATCGTGTGCTTGCGCCTGTACCCACGAGGACGCGATGACCGCCAACCCCAGCCCGACTGCTAACCTGACCTTCGCGTACGAACCCAATGCCACGCCGGTGGACACCCATGAGCGCACCGCGCGGCTGGTCGATCCGCAGTTCGGGCGCGTGTTCACCGATCATATGGCAGTGATCCGCTATAGCGACGACAAGGGCTGGCATGATGCCAAGATCACCGCCCGCGGGCCGCTGTCGATGGATCCGGCATCGTCGGTGCTGCATTATGCGCAGGAAATCTTCGAGGGCATGAAGGCGTATCGGTTGGCCGATGGCGGCACGGCGTTGTTCCGCCCCGACGCCAATGCGCGTCGCTTCCAGAATTCGGCACGGCGCCTCGCCATGCCGGAACTGCCGGAAAACCTGTTCCTCGAATCGATCGCGCGGCTGGTGAAGATCGATCACGATTGGATCCCGACCAGCGACGGCGGGGCGCTCTATCTGCGCCCGTTCATGTTCGCCAGCGAAGTGTTTCTGGGCGTCAAGCCGAGCGCGGAATATCTCTACATCGTGCTGGCTTCGTCGGTCGGCGCCTATTTCAAGGGCGGCGCGCCGACCGTGTCGATCTGGGTGAGCCAGGATTATACGCGGGCAGCGCCCGGCGGCACGGGCGAGGCGAAATGCGGCGGCAATTACGCCACCAGCCTGGTGGCGCAGGCCGAGGCGAGTCGCAACGGCTGCGACCAGGTGGTGTTTCTCGATGCGGTCGAGCGCCGCTATGTCGAGGAACTCGGCGGCATGAACGTGTTCTTCGTGTTCGATGACGGCAGCATGGCGACGCCGCCGCTGACCGGCACAATCCTACCCGGCATCACGCGCGATTCGATCCTCAAGATCGCCCGCGCCCAAGGCATCACGGTGCGCGAGGAGGCCTATGCGATCGATCAGTGGCGTGCGGATGCGGCGAGCGGGCGCTTAGTCGAGGCGTTTGCCTGTGGCACCGCAGCGGTGGTGACGCCGATCGGCAGCGTGGCCGAGCCGCAGGGCCGGTTCGAGATTGGCAGCGGCGGGCCAGGGCAATTGACCATGCGCATGCGCGATGCGCTGGTCGCGATCCAGCGCGGCACGGCGCCCGATGCGAACGGCTGGCTGCACCGTCTCGATTAAGTTCGTCTTTCAGGGGTTTTCTATAAGAGGCGCGCCGCTATAAGGCCGCCTTCGTTGGGGCGTCGCCAAGTGGTAAGGCAGCGGCTTTTGATGCCGCCATTCGCAGGTTCGAACCCTGCCGCCCCAGCCAATTTCCTACCATACCGATTCGCCGATCGTCGCGCTCGCTCCACCACTGCCGCGGTCAAACGCGAGCGTGCGTTCGGCTTGCCGTTTGTTGTGCGGCGCAGCGTAGCCGATTAATTTAGCGTTCATGCTACCCACGCTTCGGGTGTATCCCAATGCTGCACTGCGGAATGTGCGGCATGAAGGGAGCGCTCGATTGCTGTTTGTCGCGACACCCATGCGGTTCCTGGCGCATTATGTAGCCGCCCGGCCGCTCGCCTTCCTGCTGCTGGGCATCGTCGTCGCGTGCGGCGCGCTGAGTTCGGTCGGCGTGCAATATGCGATGAAGCTGTTGATCGACGCGATGACCGCGCGTGTGCATCCGCTGGACCATGTACAGTTCGCGCTGGGCGCGTTCGTCGGGTTGGTTGCGCTGGAGTGCGTGTTGCTGCGCACGGCGGTGGTCCTGTTATGCCGGGTGACGGTCGCGAGCGGGGTGCGCATCCGGCTCGACATGTTCGACTACCTCACCGGGCATCAACTGTCCTTCTTCCAGAACGAACGTTCGGGGTCGCTCGGTCACCGCGTGTCCGCGCTGACCGGCACGTTCGGCGCGTTGATCCAGCGCATCCTGCTTGAAATCGCCCCGCCATTGATCTCCTTTGCCGGGGCGCTGATCATCTTCCTGTCGATCGACGTGTGGATGGCGGTGGTGCTGGCGGCATTCTTCGTCGCGGTAAGCGTTACGCTGGTCACTTTGGGCCTGCGTGGTGACGCCTATCATAAGGAATTCGCCCGCCGCGCCGGCTATGGCGGGGGCGAGTTGGTCGACGTGATCACCAATATCCGCGCGGTGAAGACGTTTGCCGCGCGCGGCCGCGAACTGACGCGGTTGCGCGGTATCTTCGAGGACGAGGCGGTGGCGCAGCGGCGTGGCTGGTTCTTCGTCGAACGGATCCGCGGCTTGCACGACGTGGCCTTGGTACTGCTGATCGGTGGCACCCTGACGTGGTCGGTTAGCCGCTGGTCGAGCGGGTTGATCACCGCCGGCGACGTGGTGGTGGTCAGCGCGCTGACCTTCCGCATGCTGCACGGCTCGCGCGACCTGGCGATGGCGCTGATCGATACGCGCCAGCAATTCAGCTATCTCGCCGAGACGCTCGACATTATCGGCGTCCCGCACGCGCTGGAGGATGCGCCGCACGCGCGGCCGCTGCGGCGCGGTGAGGGATCGGTGGCGTTGGACGATGTGACGTTTGGCTATGATGCGCACCGGCCGGTGCTGCACGGCATCTCGATTGCGGTCCCGGCCGGCCAAAAGGTCGGGATCGTCGGGCCGTCGGGGGCGGGCAAGTCGACCATCCTCGAACTCGTGCAGCGCCTGTACGACGCGCAGGCGGGATCGGTGCTGGTCGACGGCCAGCGGGTCGACACGGTCACGCAGGATAGCCTGCACGAGACGCTCGCGGTGGTGCCGCAGGAAGTGATCCTGTTCCACCGCACGATCCTGGAGAATATCCGTTTCGCCCGGCCGGAGGCGAGTGCGGCGGAGGTGCGCGCGGCGGCGGAAGCGGCACGCTGCGACGAGTTCATCGATCTGATGCCCGAGGGGTACGACACGATCGTCGGCGAGCGCGGTACCAATCTTTCGGGCGGACAGCGCCAGCGCATCGGCATTGCCCGCGCCTTCCTCAAGGATGCGCGGATCGTGTTGATGGACGAGGCGACCTCGGCGCTGGACACGGGCTCGGAACTGGCGGTGCAGCAGGGGCTCGACGCGCTGATGGCCAACCGCACCGTACTGGCGGTGGCGCATCGCCTTTCGACGGTGGTGACGTTCGATCGCATCCTGGTGATCGAGGACGGCCGCGTGGTGGAGGACGGCGCGCCGCTCGATCTGTTGCGCGCGGGCGGGCCATTCCAGCGGCTATGGGCGTTGCAGGCCGAGGGCCTTGAGCCGAACCTGACGGAGGAAGTGACGTTTGGCCCACCGGCGCTTGATAACAGGGGGCGGGTGAAGGCCTTTGCGGTGGTGCAGCCGGTTTAAGGCGCTTTACCCGGCGAAGGCCGGGGCCCAGTCGCGGCACCTGAGTTACGTGGCGGTGCGCGCCGTTACATCCACCTTCGCTACTGGGCCGCGGCCTGCGCCGAGGAAGGGGTATACCTAGAGTCCTTCGCGCCACGCCCCTGGGGGCAGGTCGTCGAGCGACCAATCGCCGATCTGCCAGCGGACCAACCTGAGCGTCGGCAGCCCGACCGCCGCGGTCATCCGACGCACTTGCCGGTTGCGGCCCTCGCGGATCGTCAGCTTGATCCAGCCATCGGGGACGCTTTTGCGAAAGCGCACCGGGGGATCGCGCGGCCAGAGATCGGGTGTATCAATCCGCTCGACCTCGGCCGGGCGGGTGAGGCCGTCCTTCAGCTCCACGCCCTGGCGAAGCTGTTGCAAGGCGGCGTCCTGCACGTCGCCTTCGACCCGCACGAGATAGGTCTTGGGCAGCTTGAATTTGGGATCGGCGATGCGCGCCTGCAGCCGCCCGTCATCGGTTAGCAGCAGCAGGCCCTCGCTGTCGAGATCGAGCCGCCCCGCGGGATACACGCCAGGCACGTCGATAAACGCCGACAGCGTCGGGCGATCCGATCCGGCGGTGCCGCGGTCGGTGAACTGGCAGAGCACGCCATAGGGCTTGTTGAACAGCAGGAGCGAGGGTCGTCTCCTCTGCGGAAACGGGGCCGCGTCGCGCGCGGCCCCGGTCGGTCAGGCGGCGAGCTTGCGCAGGACGTATTGCAGGATGCCGCCGTTGAGGAAATATTCGAGCTCGTTGACGGTATCGATCCGGCAACGCGTCTCGAACGTCTCGCTGGTGCCGTCGGCGCGGGTCAGCGTGACCGTCACGTCCTGGCGCGGGCGGATTTCGGCGACACCGGTGATGGTGAAGCTTTCCGAACCGTCGAGGCCGAGCGTCTGTCGCGTGACGCCGTCGGCGAACTGCAGCGGGAGCACACCCATGCCGACCAGGTTCGAGCGATGGATACGCTCGAAGCTTTCGGTGATGACGGCGCGGACGCCGAGCAGGTTGGTGCCCTTGGCCGCCCAGTCGCGCGACGAGCCGGTGCCGTATTCCTTGCCGGCGATGACCACCAATGGCGTGCCATCGGCCTTGAAGCGCATCGCCGCGTCGTAGATCGCCATCGTCTCGCCCTGGTATGACGACATGCCGCCTTCGATGCCGGGGACCATTTCGTTCTTGATTCGGATGTTGGCGAAGGTGCCGCGCATCATCACGTCGTGGTTGCCGCGGCGGGCGCCGTAGCTGTTGAAGTCGGCGCGGCTAACCTGATGTTCTTGCAGGAATTTACCGGCCGGTGAGTCGGCCTTGATGCTGCCGGCGGGGCTGATGTGATCCGTGGTAATTGAATCGCCCAGGATCGCCAGCGGGCGCGCGTCGATGATGTCCTGCACCGGCGCCGGGGTCATCGTCATGCCCTCGAAATAGGGCGGGTTGGCGACATACGTGCTGCCGGCGCGCCACGTATAGGTGTCCGAGCCTTCGACCTGGATCGCCTGCCATTTGCTGTCGCCGGCATAGACGTTGCCGTAGCGGTTGCGGAACATGCTGTCGTCGATATTGGCGGTCATCACCGAGGCGATCTCGGCGTTCGACGGCCAGATGTCGCGCAGGTACACGTCCTGCCCGTCCGAGCCCTGGCCGAGCGGGGTTTCGACCATGTCGGTGGTGACGCTGCCCTTGATCGCATAGGCGACGACGAGCGGCGGCGAGGCGAGGAAGTTGGCGCGCACATCCGGGCTGACGCGGCCTTCGAAATTGCGGTTGCCCGACAGGACCGACGCGGCGACGAGATCATTCTCGTTGATCGCGGCGGACAGTTCGGTGGCGAGCGGCCCCGAATTGCCGATGCAGGTGGTGCAGCCATAACCGACCAGGTTGAAGCCCATCGCATTCAGATCGGTGGTGAGGCCGGCCTTGTCGAGATAGTCGGTGACGACCTGCGAGCCGGGCGCCAGCGAGGTCTTGACCCACGGCTTGCTCTTCAGCCCCAACGCATTGGCTTTCCGCGCGACCAGGCCGGCGGCGACCAGCACCGACGGGTTGGACGTGTTGGTGCAGCTGGTGATCGCGGCGATCACGACGTCGCCATCGCCCAGATCATGCTCGCGGCCTTCGACCGCGACGCGGGTCGGGCGATCCTTGTGATACAGCTTGAACAGATCGCCGTTGAACACTTCGTCGACCTTCGACAGCGCAACCTTGTCCTGCGGGCGCTTCGGGCCGGCGAGGCTCGGGACGACGCAGCTCATGTCGAGCTCAAGCGTGTCGGTAAACACCGGATCGACGCTGTTCTCGTCGTGCCACAGGCCCTGTGCCTTGCAATAGGCTTCGACGAGCGCGACGGTTTCTTCCGAACGCGCGGTGAGGCGCAGATACTCGATCGTCTTGGCGTCGATCGGGAAGAAGCCGCAGGTCGCGCCATATTCGGGCGCCATGTTGGCGATGGTCGCGCGATCGGCGAGCGTCATCGTGTCGAGCCCGGGGCCATAGAACTCGACGAAGCGGCCGACCACGCCCTTGGCGCGCAGCATCTGCGTGACGGTGAGCACCAGATCGGTGGCGGTGATGCCTTCGGCCATCGCGCCGGTCAGCTTGAAACCGACCACTTCGGGGATCAGCATCGACACCGGCTGGCCGAGCATCGCGGCCTCCGCCTCGATCCCGCCGACGCCCCAGCCGAGCACGCCCATGCCGTTGACCATCGTGGTGTGGCTATCGGTGCCGACCAACGTATCCGGATAGGCGACCATGCGGCCATCGGCATTGTCGCCGCTGCTCTCGGCCGACCAGATGCCCTGGCCGATATATTCGAGATTGACCTGGTGGCAGATGCCGGTGCCCGGCGGCACGACCTGGAAATTGTCCAGCGCTTTGCTGCCCCACTTCAGGAATTCGTAGCGCTCGAAATTGCGCTCATATTCGAGATCGACATTCTCTTCGAACGCCTTGGGCGTGCCGAATTCGTCGACCATCACCGAGTGATCTATGACGAGATGGACGGGAACCAGCGGGTTGATCTTGGCCGCATCGCCGCCGAGCTTGGTGATGGCATCGCGCATCGCCGCGAGATCGACGACGCAAGGCACGCCAGTGAAATCCTGCATCAGCACGCGCGCCGGGCGATACTGAATCTCGCGGTTGGAGCGCTGCTCCTGCTGCCAATCGACGATCGCCTGCACGTCCTCGACGGTGACGGTCTTGCCGTCCTCGAAGCGCAGCATATTCTCCAGCAGCACCTTCATCGAGAAGGGCAGGCGGCTGATATCGCCATACTTTTCCGCCGCAGCGGCCAGGGAGTAATAATCGTATTGCTTGCCGTTCACGTCGAGCGTGGCGCGGGTGCCGAGTGTATCCTGGCCGATGGCGGTCATGGAGGCGGGTCCTTCCCTTGGGGGCCCGGGCGTGGGGCG
The DNA here is from genome assembly GCF_036663635.1 of Parasphingomonas puruogangriensis. Classification (NCBI taxonomy): domain Bacteria; kingdom Pseudomonadati; phylum Pseudomonadota; class Alphaproteobacteria; order Sphingomonadales; family Sphingomonadaceae; genus Parasphingomonas; species Parasphingomonas puruogangriensis. Next base: position 75,515 of record NZ_JAXOJI010000012.1, read on the forward strand.
CGCAGTGGGGAAGCGGGGGAGCCGCAAAGGCGCGCCTCTGGCCGGGGCGAAATGGCTAGAGTCGGGCTGGCCTTAGCAAGGGGGTGGGGCGAGGGGAAGGGTGTGTGGTTATCGTTTTATGGGCGCGGTAAATGGAGAATGTCTGGTGATCTTGCCGGGAGGTTGCTGTGCGGACCTATGACATCGAAGAGGACGATCAGCGCGCGTGAGGCTGCTGCTCGACGCCCATGTCTTGCTGTGGGCGCTGGTCAATGCATTGCGATTGACCATCAAGGCGCGGACGCTGATCGAAGATGAGGGCAACGTGCTGATGTTCAGTGCGGTCAGCATCGCGGAAGTGGCTATCAAGCACGCGCTGGGCCCACCAGATTTCCGGTTCGACCCTCTCGTCGTGCGGCGCCAATTGCTCGCCGATGGATATGTCGAACTGCCTCTGACCGGCGAGCAGGCTGTGATGGTGCGTGGCTTGCCGCCGGTCCACAAGGATCCTTCGATCGCCTAACCATCGCGCAGGCGATGGTGGAGGGCGTGCGGCTCGTTTCGGGGGATGCGAATGTGGCTCGCTATGGGGGCGTGGTGCCGGCGGTTTAGCGGTTCGTTTCCGGGAATGGTCGACTGTGGTGAAGAGCGACCGTCTGATTTGACAAAAAACAGATCACTCCGTCTGCATGATCGCCAGCTCAAGTCCGTTGGGATCGAGGAAGTGAAAGCGTCGACCGCCGGGAAATGCGAAGATCGGCTTGCTGATGGTCCCCCCGGCTCCCTCGACGGCGGTTTGAGCTGCTGCGATGTCGTCCACCAGCACCACCGGCAGGGGCATGGCCGGCGCTTCGCTCATGTCCCCCTGAAGCCCGAGGTCGACCTTGCCAGTCAGGGTGCATGAATAGCTGGGACCGAAGTCGGTAAGTTCCCAGCCGAACACGACCGAGTAGAAAGCCCGCGCCGCGCCGAGGTCGCGCGCGGGAAGCTCGATGAAGTTGATGCGTGCCATGAATAGTCTCCTATGCACGCTTACGAGCGCGCTTGGCGGAAAGGCTAGAGACGCTGCGGATCACCATGACCTGAGTTCGTCCGGCTCCGACAGCATGTATTCGGGAATGACGACATATGATTTGCTTGGTGGATCATCGGGGTCGTAGCGAAGCGGTACAGCCCCGGGCAGCGTCAGCATTGCGTCGCGCTCGCGGCCGACCAACTTCAAGGCCAGTCCAACGTCCGAAAGGGAGGCAAACGGCTTGCCATCCGCATAAGCGAAGACCCCGCCGAACATCGGCCGGAACGTGACATCCGAGTCGAGCGGGGCAGCGCTCGCCAGAATTGGCTGCAACAGTTTTACGTCGTGCGCCATACGGGTTCCTTTCACGCTGCGGTCCTATAACACGCTCTCCTGACACCTTGTGTCAGCATCGTGCTGCTCGGCCGCAATCTGCTGCTGGCAGCGCTGCAATAGCACTGCCCTTCGTTCGGGATACTTGGCACCTACGTCGGCACGGGCGATCCGATTCAGATGGAAATAGCGGAATGCCCCCCGCAACTCGCACCAGGCCATGATGGCCCGCCCCTCTTCCATAAAGGCAAGCCCGATCGGCCATACCATCCGCTCGGTTTCGACGCCGTTCGCATCGCAATAGGCGATGCGGACTTTCCGGCATCCCCGAACCGCATCGCGAAACACCTCGGTTCCGATCGTCTCCACTGGTTGCGGCAGATCGGTCCTCACGAACACACCGGGCGTATCGGCAATGTCTTGCGCCCATCGCGGCAGCACTGCCTCGATTTTGGCCAGCGCATCCACTGCGGCGCGAGCCATGCTGGGATCGGCGCGCTTCTCAACCCATTTCAGCCCAAGCAGCACCGCGTCGAGTTCATTGGTCCCGAATGTAAGCGGCGGGAGGAAGTAGCCGGGATCGAGGACATAGCCCACGCCGGCTTCTCCCCTGATCGGCACACCGCGAGCGGCAAGCGTCGCCACATCGCGATAGAGCGTCCGCATGGAGACGCCGAGCTCACCTGCAAGCTCAGCCGCGGTGGTCGGCCTTCGCCCTCGGCGGAGGACTTGAACAACGTCAAAGAGGCGACCGGCGCGGGACATGCTGCCATTCTGCCTGATCGATCTCGCTCGGTCGATCGATGTCCCGAAATTGCCTTCGGAAATGGAGAAATGGGAAAGATCGCGCTAACGATTGGCTGCCCGTGGCGGCTCGGCTTGGTCAGCTGAGCGTTCATGCGTGGTCTTGCAGACCGTCCGCTTCTGGCGACTGTTTTGCGGACCGTTAATGGCGATATGTGGTGGAGGCTGTGTGGAAACGCGCTGATATGCTATGATCATGGTCTGATTTGGGAGGCCGGTGATGGGGCGTTTCATCGAAGGTTGCGATCGGCGGCAGCAGCTTTTCCTGCCTG
>NZ_JAXOJI010000013.1:0-58992 GCF_036663635.1 Parasphingomonas puruogangriensis
CTGGTCGGCGTGCCGGGGCTAATCGCTGCGATGCAGGCCTGAGCGCCCCGCGCTAGCACGCGCCGCTATCAGCGCTGCTCGACCACCGTTCTCACACAGCCTCGGTGGAAAGCGGACCTTCAGGCGACAACGATAGCTTCGCCGATGATCCCCCCTTCCCAGAGATAAAACTTCCCGGCCGATCTCATCAATTCAAGTCCTTCGGCGTCCAGAAATACGAACCCAAGCCTGCGTTCGTCACCCGGCTCAAGTGTTGTGCCGTCAATCAACGGCCAAGCGTCCCAACCAGCAGCCCACGGCCGACCGTTTGACACCATACAAGGGCAACCCCAACCGGGGTACGCGGTAGACTTCCTCCCGCCTTCTTCCGTCGAATATAGGCGCACATCCGCAATAAGCTGCGGAGCCATAGTTCGAAGCTGGTCGGCTCTGGTCATAGGAGGTTGGTCGCACGCCTCGCGAAGGTCTGCAATTGGGCGACTGCCGCTCGTCTGCTTCCGGGACCAGCTCTCCCCGCCGCAGTCTGTCGCAGGACAGGCCCCGGGCCAAGTCCTGCGGCGAGTCGAGCGTTACGCCAGCATCGGACTGCTGGGGGTGTCTTGCATCCGTAGAACAGTGGGGCACCCGGAGCCAAAATTGCGACGACTTGAGCCGCTCCATGGGTGTTAGGACAGCAAAATTGTCGTATTTGGAACCGTCGCAAGAGGTAGGCGGTTCGACAGATGATGTTCAAGACAGAGCGGCTGGCGCGGGTCGCGCACGCGATTGACGATGAGATGTTCTATCAGCGCCATGGCTTTGTCCCGGCAGCGGATCTTGCGCCGCCGGGGCGGGAAATCGTGGCGATAGCCGAGGTCGCGATCTTGGCAACCGATGGCGATCTGGAGGCGCTGGATCGCTTGCGAGGCATGCGCGAACGGTATCTGGCAACGTTGCTGGACCAGCCGATGGCGCATTCCTTGTCGGAGGATGCCGACGCCATCGCAGCGCAGCGCGGCTAGCCTTCGCTTTACTGATCGAAGTCGTTCTTGTCCGGATCGGTGCCATGGAGTTGCGCCCACAGGCCCTTGGTGCCGGCCTGTTGTGCGCGGTTGACGAATTGCGAAGCGACCAGCCAGCCCTTGATCGGGCGGAGCGGCAGCAAGGTGCCGAGCGCCATGAACGGCACGGACGTGATCAAATGGACCCAGACGGGCGGATCGAAGGCGACCTGCAGCCACACCACGAAAAAGATCAGCGGCAGCGCGACGATGCAGAGCGAGAAGAAGGCCGGGCCGTCGTCGGGCGCGGCGAAGCGGTAATCAAGGCCACAGGCGTCGCATTTGTCGACGATCTTGAGCCAAGATTTGAACATCCGGCCCTTGCCGCAGCGCGGGCACAGGCCCTTCCAGCCGCAGCGCAGGATCCAGCGGAACTTGTCGGCTTTGGCAGGGTCTTCCGGCGGGGCGAGGGGTTCATTCTCCATGATGTGTTGTGCGCCTGACGGGGGGCGCTGTCCATCGGACGGATTGTCCTAGTGCGGAGGGGCGCGGCCGTTGGATTGCGTTGAGTCATGCGAAGATAGTCTGCACAAGGCCTGGGACCGCAAAACGGAATAGTCAGGCCCAGCCTTCCAGCACCTGATCGGGCGGGCGGTGGCCATCGGCCCACATGCGGATGTTCTGGATGACCTTTTCGCCGGTGGCCATGCGGCCCTCAAGCGTTGCCGAGCCCATGTGCGGCAGCATGACCACGCCGGGCAGCGCGAGCAGCCGCGGGTCGATCTGCGGCTCGTGCTTCCACACGTCGAGCCCGGCGCCGGCGAGCCGGCCCTGTTCGAGCGCGTCGGTCAGTGCGTCTTCGTCGACGACGCCGCCGCGCGCGGCGTTGATCAGATAGACATGCGGGCGGAGCAAGGCGAGGCGACGCGCATCGAGCAGGCCGCGGCTGTCGGCGTTCAAGGGCGTGTGGATGGTCAAGATATCGATGCTGCCGAGCATCTCGTCGAGATCGTCGTGCCAGGTGGCGGCGAGTTGCGCTTCTAGCACCGCGGGCAGGCGGTGGCGGTTATGGTAGTGGATCGACAGGCCGAAGGCGCGCGCTCTGAGCGCGACGGCCTGGCCGATGCGGCCCATGCCGATGATGCCGAGCGCCTTGCCGCCGATGCGGTGGCCAAGCATGCCGCCTGGGCTCCAGCCGGTCCATTGACCCGAGCGGACCAGTTTCTCGCCCTCGGCCAGGCGGCGGGGGACGGACAGGATCAGCGCCATGGTCATGTCGGCCGTGTCTTCGGTAAGCACGCCGGGGGTGTTGGTGACGATGATGCCGCGGGCGCGGGCGGCCTTGAGGTCGATATGGTTCACGCCGGCGCCGTAATTGGCGATCAGCTTCAGCCGAGGGCCGGCAGCGTCGATCAGGGCCGCGTCGATCTCGTCGGTGACGGTGGGGACGAGCACGTCGCAGTCCTGTACCGCGGCGCTGAGCTCAGCGCGGGTCAGCGCGGCGTCGCTGCGATTGTTGGTCGTGTCGAACAGCTGCTCCATGCGCTCCATCACCGCGTCGGCCAGTTCGCGGGTGACGATTACCTTGGGGGTCGGGCGTCTCGTTTCGGGCATGATACCGGCTTGGCGGAGCGCAATCGCCTCGTCAACAATGGTTGAAGCCGGGGCGTGCCGCAGGGTAGGTACGGGGCTGATGTGATTGGGAGCGGGTATGCGTATTGAAGCGAAGGTGGCGCTGGCGGGGCTGGCCGTGGCGCTGGCATTGCCGGCAGGCGCGGTGCTGGTGCAAAAGAAAGTGCCGTATTTCGCGTCGATCGCCGCCGGCAAGGCGCGCATGCGCACCGGACCCGGGCGAACCTATCCAGCAAGCTGGATGTATCAGCGCGCCGATCTGCCGGTGAAGGTGGTGACGGTGTTCGAGAAAGGCAGCTGGTACAAGGTCGAGGATCCCAGCGGCACGCAAGGCTGGATCCTGGGCGCGCTGATCAGCGACACGCGCACTGCCTTGGTGACGGGCGAGGTGGCCGAGCTGCGCGATTCGCCGCGCCTCGGCGGGCGGGTGACGTGGCGCGCGGCGCCGGGCGTGGTCGGGCGGGTGAGCAAATGCGCGCGCGGCTGGTGCTATCTCGATGTGAAGGGGCGGGGCGGCTTCGTCGAGACCAAGGCGCTGTGGGGCGTCGAGGCCGAGGAACGCCTGTGATGCGGATCGTGCGCGACGACCTGACGCATCCGGAAGTGCTCGCACTGCTCGAGCTGCATGTGCGCGCCGCGCTGGAGAATTCGCCGCCGGGCGCGGCCTTCGTGCTCGATCTGAGCGGGTTGCGGGATCCGGCGGTGACGCTGTGGTCGGCCTGGGACGGCGAGACGTTGCTCGGCCTGGGTGCGCTCAAGGCGCTGGAGCCGGGGCATGGCGAGGTGAAGTCGATGCGCACGGCGCCGGGGCAGGTGCGCAAGGGCGTGGCGGCGGCGATGCTGGCACATCTGATCGCCGAGGCGCGCGCGCGTGACTGGACCCGGCTGAGTTTGGAGACGGGCACGAACGACGCCTTTGCACCGGCGCGGGCGCTGTATGAGCGGGCGGGGTTCCGGCCCAGCGCGGCGTTCGGGGGCTATGCGTTGACCGAGTTCAACCGGTGCTACGCGTTGGACTTGTGACTTCTTAGCCGTGCCCTTGGGGTAGGGCCGTGTCGCTGACCGGCGTTGGGCTCTGCGGCACTTCCCCACCCCAACCCCTCCCCCTGAAGGGGAGGGGCTTTTTGAGTTCAAACCAGCTCCACTGCCACCGCGGTCGCTTCGCCGCCGCCGATGCACAGCGCGGCAACGCCCTTTTTGAGCCCGCGATTTTGCAGCGCGGCGATCAGCGTGGCGAGGATGCGCGCGCCCGAGGCGCCGATCGGGTGGCCGAGCGCCGTCGCGCCGCCATTGACGTTGACCTTGTCGTGCGGAATGTCGAGATCGCGCATGGCGATCATGGCGACGACCGCGAACGCCTCGTTGATCTCGAACAGATCGACGTCCGCCACGCTCCAGCCGGTCTTGTCGAGCACTTTCCGGATGGCGTGGACCGGGGCGGTGGTGAATTGCGCGGGGGCATGCGCGTGCGCCGCGTGACCAACGATGCGCGCGAGCGGCGTGAGCCCGGCGGCATCGGCGACACTCTGGCGCGTCATGACCAGGGCGGCGGCACCATCCGAGATCGAGGACGCGTTGGCGGCAGTGATCGTCCCGTCCTTGGCAAAGGCGGGCTTCAAGCTCGGAATCTTGTCGGCATTGCCCTTGGGCGGCTGTTCATCGGCAGAGACGGTTTCGGTGCCCTTGCGACCGGTGATCTCGACCGGCGTGAGCTCGCGATCGAACGCGCCCGAGGTTTGCGCTGTTTGCGCGCGAGCCAGCGAGGCGATGGCATAATCGTCCTGCGCCTGACGCGTGAATTGATATTCGGTGGCGGTTTCCTCGGCGAAGCTGCCCATCGCGCGACCGGGTTCATAGGCGTCCTCGAGACCATCGAGGAACATGCTGTCCATCACCCGATCATGCCCCATGCGGGCACCGCCGCGGTGCTTGGCGAGGATGTAGGGCGCGTTGGTCATGCTCTCCATGCCGCCGGCGACGAGCAGATCGACCGACCCAGCGGCCAGCGCATCGGCGGCCATGATCGCCGCCTGCATGCCCGAACCGCACATCTTGTTGACCGTCGTCGCCTCGACCGATTGCGGCAGGCCGGCCTTCAGCGCCGCCTGGCGCGCGGGCGCCTGGCCAAGCCCGGCGGGAAGCACGCAGCCCATATAGATGCGCTCGATCGCCGCGCCCTCGACCCCGGCCCGCTCGACCGCAGCCTTGACTGCCACGGCGCCCAGTTCGGTCGCTGTAGCGCCGGCCAGCGCCCCCTGGAAGCTGCCCATCGGCGTGCGGGCGTAAGACAGTATGACGACGGGATCGGCGGAGGACATGGCGGAACCTTTGCGGTGGCGTGGTGGCCGATCTAGGGAAATCGATGCTCATTTACAAATCGGGGCATGCGCCGCGTCATGGGGAACAAGTCGACGCTGCGCATCATAACTGATTTAGATCAGCAATATTATCGGTCGTTTTATCAATTTCTTATCTCCGGCGCGACACAACCGATTTGAAGGGTATCGGTATGCGGAGTGAACAAGCGCGCCTTCATGCGCTGCACCAATTGAGGCTGCTGGACACGCCGCCGAGCGAGAGTTTCGACCGCATCACGCGGATGGCGGCGCAGATTTTCGACCTGCCGATCGCCGCGATCTCGCTCACCGACAGCGACCGGCAATGGTTCAAGTCGCGCGTTGGCGTAACCCACAACTCGATTCCGCGGGCGGGGGCGCCGTGTGCGCAGGTCGCCGAACTAACCGAGACATTGGTCATTTCCGACCTGACGGAAGACCCCGATTACGCCACGTCGCCGCTCGCCGCGCGGGGCATGCGCTTCTATGCCGGGGTGCCACTGATTACGCCGGCCGGGCATGGGCTGGGGGCGTTGTGCGTGCTCGGCACCGCGCCGCGTACCGTTACCGGGCCGGAAATGCGCGCGCTGACCGATCTTGCCTCGATGGTCATGGCGCAGATCGAGCTGCAGCATGCTTTTGGCCGGGTCGACGCGATTAGCGGCCTGCCCAATCGCAAACAATTGATCGAGGATCTCGATGACCTGGGGCGAGAGGCACCGGGCCGACGCCGCTTGCTGGTGCTGGTCGATATCGCGCGAGACGATCAGTTGAACCAGGGGCGGCGGGTGATGGGGCCGGCATTTATCGATGACATCGTGAGCGAGGCGGCACGCACCCTGCATCTCACGTTGGGCAAGGATCGCACCGCCTATCATGTCGGCACGACGCAATTCGCGTTTCTCGCGCCGGCGGGCGTGGAAGACCAGCCTTATGTGCTGTTCCTGGGTAGTCGCCTGAACGCGATCCGCAGCACCGCGCGGGCGCGCTTCGTGATGACCGCGGCGATCGGCGTCGCGCCGTTCGTCGGCGGGCAGACGCGGGCGCAAGACGCGTTGCGCGCGGCGTTTGGCGCGGCGCAGGATGCCCGGCTCGCCAATGTGCCGGTATGCCTGCATTCGGCGGCCAATGACGGCGCCCAGGCACGACGCTTCGAACTGCTTCACGCGTTCGAAGCCGCCTTGTCCACGACGAACCAGCTGCGCCTCGTCATCCAGCCGCGCATCGACCTGGTATCGGGGCGGTGCCTGGGGGGCGAGGCATTGCTGCGCTGGTGCCACCCGACCTTGGGCGAGGTGTCGCCGAACGAATTCATTCCGATCGTCGAGCGTACCGCGATCGTGCGGCAAGTCACCTATTGGGTACTCGACGCCGCGATTGCGCAGCTGGCGCTATGGGCCAAGGCGGGTATCGACCTGGATCTGTCGGTCAATATCTCGGCGTCGAACCTCGAAGAGGTGGATTTTGCCGCCCGGGTTCAGTTGTTGCTGCTCAAGTATCGCGTCCGGCCCGATCGGCTCGAGCTGGAGCTTACCGAAAGCGCGGTGATGGAGAATGCCGAACTCGCGCTGGTGCAACTCGAGGAGTTGGCGGAGCACGGCGTGCGGCTGGCGATCGACGATTTCGGCACCGGCTATAGCAGCCTGGCCTATCTGCAGCGCCTGCCGGCGAAGATCGTCAAGATCGACAAAAGCTTCGTACACGCCTTGGCAGAGGGCGCGCAGTGCGATTGCATGCTGGTGCGATCGATGATCGGCCTGTCGCACGGTCTCGGTTACCGGGTGGTCGCGGAGGGCGTGGAAACGCAGGCAACCGCGGATCTGCTGCTCGAGATGGGGTGCGAGGAGGCGCAGGGATATTTCTTCGCGCGGCCATTGGAGGCGGAAGACTTTCCCGCCTGGTTGGATGTGTATGAGGCGCGCGACGACACGTCCGAGGTGGCGTAGGAGAGGCGGGCGGTAGCCCGCTTGCCGCGCGCTGCCGCTGCGGCTGACGAACGGTTGTGTCGTTCGGCGGGTGACGAACAGCCCCGGCTCGCCTAACGCGCCTCCATGGCGACGCTTATTTTCTGGCCGGTGACGCTCGGGCTGCTTGGTGCGATCCTGGGCAGTTTCATCGCCACCCTGGTGATCCGCTGGCCCGTGGGGCGATCGGTGATGCGCGGGCGATCGCAGTGCGATGGCTGTGATGTCGCGCTGACCGCGCGCGATCTGGTGCCGCTGGCGAGTGCGGCGCTGGCGCGGGGGCGCTGCCGAGCGTGTGGCGTCGCGATCGATCCGCGACATTGGCAGATCGAGCTGGCTGCGTTGTGGATCGGCGCGGTGGCGGGGATCACGATCGGCGGGCCGGTGGCGCTGGCCGGGGCGGCGTTCGGGTGGCTGTTATTGGCGCTGGCAGCGCTGGATATCACCGAATTCTGGTTGCCGGACCGGCTGACTGGCACGCTGGCGCTGGCCGGCTTGGCGACCGGGCTGCTCGGGGTCGATCCAGGGATGAGCGACCGGCTGATCGGCGGCGTGGCCGGGTTCGGATCGCTCTGGGCGATCGGCGCCGGCTATCGACTGTTGCGCGGGCGCGACGGGCTGGGTGGGGGCGACCCCAAGCTGCTCGGTGCGATCGGATTGTGGCTCGGCTGGGCGATGCTGCCGGCGGTGTTGCTGCTGGCGGCGTTGACGGGACTGGCGCTGGTGCTGGTCGGCATGATCGGCGGGCGGGCGGCGCGGCTCGACGATAAGGCGCCGTTCGGGGCGCTGCTGGCCATCGCGGCTTACCCGGCTTGGTTGTTTCTGTTAGGATTTCCACGATGATAGTCTCGATCTTGCTGATGCTCGCCCAGACGGCGCCCGCGATTGACGGGCTGCCGATCGCGCCACTGGCGGCGCAAAGCCTGCCCGCGACGGGCTGTGCCGCCTATCTGTTCGCGCCGGGCGCCAAGCCGGTCTTCCTGGCCATGGCCGGGACCGATCCTGCGCAGTTACGGGTGTCGCTGGCCGGCAAGGTGACCGACCTGCCGCGTACCAGCCAGAACGGGACGGGGCCGTTCGGCTTTGCCGGCAGCGCGGAATATGCGGCGGGCGGGGTGACCGCGGTCCTCGACATGAAGATCACCACTCGCGCTGATCTCAAAGACGGCGCGGCGGTGAGCGATGCCACCTTGCGCATCGACCGTGAAGGCGCGGATAGTATGGTGGTGCCGGTGGCGGGGATCGTTGCTTGCGCTAAATAATGGGGGAGAGCGATGATGGCGGATTTGGCGGCAATGCTGGCGGTGCAGCGTGAGGCTTTCATGGCCGAACTGCCGGTCTCGCTCGACACGCGCAAGGATCGGCTAAAACGCGCGGCGGCGCTGCTGAGCGACAATGCCGAGGCGTTTTGCGATGCGCTATCGGAGGATTTCGGGCATCGCAGCCGCGAACAATCGTTGCTTACCGATATTGCCGCTTCGGTCGCCCCGATCCGCCACGCGATCAAATCCTTGGAAGGCTGGGCCAAGCCCGACAAGCGACCGGTCCAGTTTCCCTTGGGGTTGCTCGGCGCGAAGGCGTGGGTGGAATATCAGCCCAAGGGCGTGATCGGCGTGATCGCGCCGTGGAATTTCCCCGTGCAATTGGTCATGGCGCCGCTGGCCGGCGTGTTTGCCGCGGGTAACCGCGCGATGGTCAAGACGAGCGAATATACGCCGCGCGTGGCCGCCTTGTTCGAGCAATTGGTCAGCAAATATTTTACGGCCGACGAATTGGTGTTCGTGACCGGCGGGCCGGAGGTGGGGCAGGCGTTCGCCGAATTGCCGTTCGATCATCTGCTGTTCACCGGAGCGACCGCGGTGGGCAAGCATATCCTGCATGCCGCGGCCGACAATCTCGTGCCGGTGACGCTGGAACTGGGGGGCAAGTCGCCGGTGATCGTCGGCAAGGGCGCCGATATCAAGCAGGCGACCGAGCGCGTGGCGCTGGGCAAGATGCTCAATGCCGGGCAGATCTGCCTGGCGCCGGATTACATGCTGGTCGAGGCGGGCGACGAGGCGGCGGTGGTCGACGGGCTGCGCGCGGCGGCGTCGGCAATGTATCCCACATTGCTGGCCAATCCGGACTATACCGCGATCGTGAACGATCGGCATTTCGAGCGGCTGACCGGCTTGATCGAGGACGCGCGGGCCAAGGGCGCGACGGTCGAAATGGTTAATCCGGCGAACGAGGATTTTGGCGCGTCCAACGCGCGGAAAATGCCGCTGCATATCGTGACCAACGTGACCGACGACATGAAGGTAATGCAGGAGGAGATTTTCGGCCCGCTGCTGCCGGTGCGGCGCTATGCCGGAGTGGAAGAGGCGATCGCCCAGATCAACCGGCGCGATCGGCCGCTCGGGCTCTATTATTTTGGCGGCGATGCGGGCGAGCGGCGGCGCGTGCTGGACCGCACGATCGCCGGCGGCGTGACGCTGGACGATGTCATCTTCCACGTCTCGATGGAGGATCTGCCGTTCGGCGGGGTCGGGCCGTCGGGCATGGGGGCGTATCACGGGCGCGACGGCTTCCGCACGTTCAGCCACGCCAAATCGGTGTTCAAGCAGGCGCGCTTCGACGTGGCCAAGCTGGCCGGGCTCAAACCGCCGTACGGCAAGGCGACGCTGGCCAGCGTGAAGCGGCAGATGGGGTGAACATTCTGTTCGTTTGCAGCCAGAACCGGCTACGCAGCCCGACCGCCGAGCAAGTCTTCGCCGATAGGGCGAATATCATCGTATCGTCGGCCGGGACCAATCACGGTGCAGACAATCCGATCAGCGACGAACTCATTGGATGGGCCGACAGGATATTTGTGATGGAGCGCGCGCACCGCAGCAAGCTGCAGCAACGTTTCCGGGCCGCGATCAAGGACAAGAAGATCGTGTGCCTCAACATACCTGACGATTACGACTTCATGGACCCGGCGCTGGTGCAGCTATTGGAGGCTAAGATGGCGCAGTATCTGCCATCGGTAACGGCTTAGCCGCGCTCGATGCGGTAGTGGATCGGTTTGAACGTGCCGCCATTGCTGTCCGGCGCGGAGCAGGCGGTGAGGCCGATGATCAGATCCATGTGCGCGCGCAAGGCAATATGGTCGCCGGCCTTGCTGATCGGGGGCAGCACGCGGAGCTTGCCGGTGGCGCCGTCGACGGGGACGTTCATGAAGCAGTTGAACGCGGTCGGGATCTGGTCTGGGACGATGCCGTACGGTTCGAGCGCAGCGGCGAGGTTACCGAAGCAGCCGCGATGCGGTTGCAGCTTGGGATAGAAATGGTGGAACGTGTCGTACGAGCACGGCGTGAGCAGGAAATCGTGTCGACCGACCGTATCCTCGATGATGCCGAGCATCGGGCGGCTGCGATTGGAATAGAGCTGGTGGCCGGTGGTGAGATAGATTGTCTCGGCATAATCCAGCGTGCGGCCGGAGGAGATGACCTCGGCTGTATCCTCGGCATTGAAGGCGAGCAGATCGGCGACCTGTTCGCCGCGCGGATCGATCACGATCAGCGTGTCGCCCTGCTTGAGCGTGAACGCCGTGCCGCTGCGCTCGGGAATTTCGATGGCGTCGCTCACTTTGGCGTGCCGGCATAGTGGAACGGGCATTTCCATTCCGCGCCGACTTCGCGGCCGGAATATTGCCGCGCCTCGCTGGTTTCGCCGTGGCGGGCAAGCATCGGGTTGCGGCTGCCGGCATAGGCTTCGTCGCGGACCATGATCTTCTCGCGCATATTCTCGTATTTGTTTTGCGCGCGCAACGTTTCGAACTGGTCGTGCAGGTTGAATACCATGGTCGGGCGCGGGAAGCGGCGCGCGGGACGGCTGGCATTGGGGTGTAGGCCAACGATGAAAAACGCCTCACCACCGAAGCTCAGCGAGAAATGCGGGCTTTCGGGATCGTGACTGACGGCGTCGTCATAGCTCTGGCCGCGCCATACGTCCTTATCGGAGATCGATTGCGCGCGCTTCCACAGCTGCGCTTCGAATTCGGTCTCGCTGAGATCGTCGGGGCCTTCGAACACCACCGCGAAGCTGCGGAACAGCGCCGGCTCTTCCTTATACGCTTCGGCGAAACGCAACAGGCCGTCATGGATGCGCAGATCGTCCCAACCGCTATCGATGCGATTGCAGGCGAGCACGTGCAGCGTGCCCTTGGCCAATGCGGCCTTGGCACCGACGCAGGGGAAATCCATCTCGCCGACGCGCGCGTGCATCATCGCTTCGAGTTCGGCCTGGGCTTCGTGCTGCCATTTGAACAGGGGGGTGTGGGGTGCTGGCATGGTCGGGGAGAGACGCGCGGGCGGGGCGTGAGTTCCCCGCAATGTAGCTGATCCGGATCAGGTGGCGTTTCCCTCTCCCTTCGGGCGAGGGAGGGGGGAGCGTAGCGACGGAAGGGTGAGGGCGGCCTGCACGGTTTTCGCTGCCCTCATCCGGCGCTTCGCGCCACCTTCTCCCAAAGGGAGAAGCGGTTAGGGCAATTGCGCCTTGGGGAACCCGGTCCAGGCCTGATCGTAATCCTCGTCCAGCGCGCTGGTCTTCAGCGCGAAGTCGGTGGGTCGGAAAACCCAGCGGCTTTCGATCATGAACGCCATCGTGCCGTCAATCTTATGCGGTTTCAGCTCGGCATTGCTGGCCGCCGTCCAGGTCGCCACATCGGGGCCGTGGCCGCTCATCTGGTTGTGCAGGCTGAGCGCGCCGGGGCGGAAGCCTTCGGCCTTGGCGTCATACTGGCCGGTGATCAGGCCCATACATTCGCTCATCGTGTTGCGGTGGAACCAGGGCGGGCGAAACGTGTCCTCCGCCACCATCCAGCGCGGCGGGAAGATGACGAAATCGACATTGGCGGTACCGGCCATGTCCGACGGGCTGGTCAGCACGGTGAAGATGCTCGGATCGGGGTGATCGAAGCTGATGCTGCCGATCGTGTTGAAGCGCGCGAGGTCGTATTTCCACGGCGCATAATTGCCGTGCCAAGCGACGACATCGAGCGGGGAGCGGCCGAGCTGCGTGGTCCACAGCGTGCCGAGGAATTTCTGGACGAGTTCATACTCGCCTTCGACGTCCTCGAACCAGGCGACGGGGGTTTCGAAGTCGCGCGGATTGGCGAGGCCGTTGGCGCCGATCGGGCCGAGATCGGGCAGGCGGAACGGGGCGCCGTGATTTTCCGCGACATAGCCGCGCGCTGCGCCGTCGGGGAGCGTGACGCGGAAGCGGACGCCGCGCGGGATGAGCGCGATCTCGCCGGGTTTTACGTCCAGCCGGCCGAATTCGGTGAGGATCGTGAGTGCGCCTTGTTCGGGAAGAAAGAGCAACTCGCCGTCGCCGCTGACGAACGCGCGGCTCTCCATATCTTTCTCGGCGCGGTAGAGGTGCATGGCGACGCCGGTCTGGCTGGCGGGGCCGTCGCCGGCGACGACCATTGTGGTCAGGCTGTCGAGCCAATCCTGCGGTTCGATCTCGAGCGGGCCCCAGCGCAGGCGGTTGGGGGCGAGGGGCTGCTGGACCGTGCCCGGCGCAAAGAGTTTGGCGCCCTCGTAACGCTTGAAAGCGGGGTGCGCGGCAGAGGGGCGCAGGCGATAGAGCCAGGAACGGTGATTTTCCTGGCGCGGGGCGGTGAAGGCGGTGCCGCTGAGCTGCTCGGCGTAAAGGCCGAACGGGGGCTTTTGCGGGGAATTGCGGCCGATCGGCAGCGCGCCGGGCACGGCTTCGCTGGCAAAGTGATTGCCGAAGCCGGTCATGTAATGGGGCATGTGGTGCTCCTCAAATTCCCTCTCCGGTCGGGAGAGGGAGGGAGCGCGTAGCGCGGAAGGGTGAGGGCGACCAGTTTGGCCGTTGTCGCCCTCATCCGGCGCTTCGCGCCACCTTCCCCCAGAGGGAGAAGGATTTCAGGATTTAGGCGTCGGTCTTTTCCACCGCGCCGGGCACCACGCCGCGGCGGATCTGGTCGAGCTCGATGCTTTCGAACAATGCCTTAAAATTGCCTTCGCCAAAGCCGTCATTGCCTTTGCGCTGGATGATCTCGAAGAAGATCGGGCCGACCATATTCTCGGTGAAGATCTGCAGCAGCAGCCCGCCGCCGGTCTCGGGCGCGCCGTCGATCAGGATGTCGCGTTTGCGCATTTCCTCGACGTCGTGGTTATGGCCCGGAAGGCGCTTGTCGATCAGATCGAAATAGGTTTGCGGCGTGCTCTGGAACGTCACGCCGTTAGCGCGCAGCGTATCGACCGTCTTGAAGATATCGTCCGTCGACAGCGCCAGATGCTGGATGCCTTCGCCCTTATAATCGCGGATGAATTCCTCGATCTGGCTATGCTCGTCCTGGCTTTCGTTGAGCGGGATGCGGATCTTGTCGTCGGGCGCCGTCATTGCCTTGCTGAACAGGCCGGTCGACTGGCCCTCGATGTCGAAATAGCGGATCTGGCGGAAGTTGAAGATGCGCTCGTAATAATCCGCCCAATAGGCCATCCGGCCGCGCCGCAGATTGTGCGTCAGGTGATCGAGCGTGTGCAGGCCAACGCTATGGTCGTTGGGCGTCGCGCCTTCGACGGGCGTGAAGTCGGTCTCGTAGATGCGCGACTTTTCGTCGACGAGATACAGGTTGGCGCCGCCAATGCCTTCGATCGCGGGAATGTCGAGTTCGCCCGGGCCGTGTTCACCGGTGACCGCCGACGCGCCGCGCTCGAGCGCCAGCTTGAGCGCCTGCTCACTGTCGGCGACGCGGAACGCCATGGCGTTGGCGCTGGGGCCGTGATCGTTGCGGAAGCCGGCGACCTGGCCTGCTTCGTCCATGTTGAGCAGGAAATTGATGTCGCCCTGCGCGTAGCGGCGCACGTTCTTCGACTTGTGCGTGCCGACATGGGTGAAGCCCATCTTGACGAACAGGCCGGCCAGCGCCTCGGGATCGGGCGAGGTGAATTCGACGAACTCGAAGCCGTTCAGGCCCATCGGGTTTTCGGTGCTCATAGCGTCTCTCCGGGGTCGTTTATCTGGTTACAGATGTTACTATATCGGGGAATGGGGTGGGCGTCCACCACCACTATCGTCGCCCCGGACTTGTTCCGGGGTCCACCGTGCGGCAAACCAATCGGCGAAGAGTACGCGGCACCGTGGACCCCGGAACAAGTCTGGGGTGACGGCGTGGGTGACGGCTCGTGGGAGGCTGTATGCCGACGCTGAAACTCGACGATTTCCTGCCCTACCGCCTGTCGATCGCGTCGAACCGCGTCTCATCGGCCATAGCCACGGCGTACCAGTCGCTGTTCGGGCTCAAGATCGCGGAATGGCGTCTGATCGCGGTGATCGCCGAGGGGCAGGGGATGACCCAGCAGGCGCTCGGCGCGGCGACGCGGATGGACAAGGTGACGGTGAGCCGTGCGGCGATTGCCTTGGTCGATCGCGGGTTGGTCGCGCGGCAGCCCAACGCGCAGGACCAGCGCTCGCACTTATTGTCGCTGACCGCAGCGGGGCAGGATCTGTACGAGAGCGTGGCGCCCAAGGCGCTGGAGCTAGAGGCGCGGATCTTCGCCGGCTTCGGGGCCAAGGAGTTGGTGGCGTTCCGCGCGGTGCTCGATCGGCTGGAGGCATCGGCGGCGGCGCTGGATCCGGAGTAAACGCCCGTTATGGGAAAGCCGCGCAGCCAACTCCAACGTTGCGGGAATCGGGCATGGCCCGTAAGCGGCTTTTGTCCTCCCCAGACGTTACTCTCGTGACTCACCCTGGAGGAATCATGCCCGCAATGCTCGACCGTGCCGGACTGTCTGTCGCCGAACCCCTGGTGCGCTTCGTCGAGGCGGCGGTGCTGCCCGGTCTGGGCATCGATGCGGCTGCCTGGTGGCAGGGCGCGGCGGGCATCTTTGCCCGGTTTGCGCCGGCCAATCGCGAGCTGTTGGCGGTGCGCGACGCGTTGCAGGCACAGATCGATGCGCGGTATCAGGCAGGGCAGCCGGTGGACGAGGCGTTCCTGCGATCGATCGGCTATCTCGTGCCGGAGCCTGCGCCGTTCACGATCGATACTGGTCAGGTCGATGCGGAAGTGGCGACGATGGCCGGGCCGCAGCTCGTCGTGCCGGTGCTCAACGCGCGGTTCGTGCTCAACGCCGCGAATGCGCGCTGGGGCAGCCTGTACGACGCGTATTACGGCACCGATGCGTTGCCGGGCAAGGCGGCGCCGGGCGGCTATGATCGGGCGCGCGGCGCCGATGTCGTGACGGCGGCGAAGACCTTTCTCGATGAGGCGGTGCCGCTGGCGCATTGGCGCTGGAATGGCGTGGCGGGCTTCGCGGTAGAGGATGGCGTGCTGATGGGCGCCGGATTGCTCGGCGAACCGCTGCCGGCACTCGCCGATGCGGGGGCATTCATTGGCTATCGCGGCGACGCTGCGTCGCCGGCGTCGCTGCTGTTCCGGCATCACGGGCTGCATATCGAGGTGGTGATCGATCGCGAGACCGCGGTTGGGCGCGAAGACCCGGCCGGCATCTCCGACGTCGTGCTCGAATCCGCGCTGACCACGATCGTCGACCTCGAGGATTCGATCGCCGCGGTGGATGCCGAGGATAAGGTTGCGGCCTATGCCAATTGGCTGGGGCTGATGAAGGGGGATCTGGAAGAGAGTTTCGACAAGGGCGGCGAGGCGGTGACGCGCCGGCTGGCGCCGGATCGCGAATATATCACGCCGCAGGGGGCGCCGCTGGCGCTGCCGGGGCGCAGCCTGCTGTTCGTGCGCAATGTCGGGCATTTGATGACCACGCCGGCGATCACGCTGACGGACGGTAGCGACGCGCCGGAGGGCATTCTCGATGCGATCCTGACCAGCACGATCGCGCTATACGATCTGCGCGGATTGGGTGCGTTCAGGAATAGTCGCGAAGGATCGGTCTATATCGTCAAGCCCAAGATGCACGGGCCGGACGAGTGCGCCTTCACCGATGCGCTGTTCGATGCGGTGGAGGATTTGCTCGGGCTGCAGCGCCACACGATCAAGGTCGGCGTGATGGATGAGGAGCGGCGGACCTCGGCCAACCTCGCCGCCTGCATCGCCGCGGTGAAGGGCCGCATCGTGTTCATCAATACCGGCTTCCTCGATCGCACCGGCGACGAGATGCACACCGCGATGCGCGCCGGGCCGATGATCCCCAAGGCCGAGATGAAGGCGAGCGACTGGATCAAGGCCTATGAGGATCGCAACGTGCGCATCGGGCTGGGTGCCGGCTTCGCCGGCCGGGCGCAGATCGGCAAGGGCATGTGGGCCGCGCCGGACCGGATGGCCGATATGATGACGCAGAAGATCGCGCATCCGCTGTCCGGCGCGAACACGGCCTGGGTCCCGTCGCCGACCGCGGCGACGCTCCACGCGATGCATTATCATAGCGTCGATGTGTTCGCGCGGCAGCGGGAGATCGCGATCGAGCCGGTGCCCGGGCTGGAGCGGTTGCTGGCCGTGCCGGTGGCGGGCGGGCGCAACTGGACGGCGGAGGAAGTGCGCGCCGAGCTGGACAACAATGCGCAAGGCATTTTGGGCTATGTCGTGCGCTGGATCGACCAGGGGGTGGGCTGTTCGAAAGTGCCGGATATCCACGATATCGGGCTGATGGAGGACCGCGCGACCCTGCGCATCAGCTCGCAGCATATGGCCAATTGGCTGTTGCACGGCGTGGCGACGGCGGCGGATCTCGACGCCGCTTTCGCGCGGATGGCGATCAAGGTCGATGCGCAGAATGCCGGTGATCCGCTCTATGCGCCGATGGCCGGGCAGGAGGAGAGCAGCCTGGCCTTTCAGGCTGCACGCGCGCTGGTGTTCGACGGCGTGGCGCAGGCGAGCGGCTATACCGAGCCATTGCTGCACGCCTATCGATTACGAGCGAAAGCGGGCCGAACGGAGGTGGCGCAAGCGCGGTAAATGCGCTAGGAACCACATTAATCTCTGTGCGTTAGGCGCGGGGGATGGGGAATAGCCGGTGCCAGCCGCGCCCCTAAGGGGAAGTGCGCGTCTTGACTGGTTTGTGGTTTACGTCGAGCTGGATGGTGTTGGCTTTGGCGGGCGCTATGCCTGCGCAACAGGCAGCCCCGGTGCCGGTACAGGTCCAGCCGGTCGATCCCGAGACCGACGCGCCGATCGTCTCCGATTCAGAGTTCGACGCCGCGCTGCCCGCGCTGTCCGACGATATCAATGCGCCGCTGGAAGCGATGCCGGCGGCGATTGCGCCCGCCGATAGCGCTCAGGCTGCGCCCGATGACGCCCTGACACCGGTCGCCCAAGCCGAGCCCGATCTCGTCGCGCCGCTGCCGACGCTGGGCTCGTACGACACCACGCCGCCGATTGAATTGGCCGACACTGACGACGAAAAGACCGTCGTGATCCGCTACGACACCGAAGTGCGCGGGCTCGACGCGATCGAGGCGACTGCGTTGTTCAATGGCCTGTCGGCGCTCAAGGAAGGCGATGGCAAGGCGGCCAATTCGGCGATGATCGCAGCGCGCGGGCGCGAGGACGAAGCGCTGGCGGTGCGGCTGATGAAGTCGAAGGGCTATTATGACGGCACCGCGATCTCGACGATCGAGCAACCCGCCGCCGCCGACAAGGACGGTCGCATCAAGGCCATCGTCAGCGCCACGCCAGGCAAGGTTTATACGCTGTCGTCGGTAACGATTACCGCCGATCCAGTAACGCCGCCCGATCTGCTGCGCCGCGAGCTGCCGCTGGTGGTGGGCGACAAGATCGAGGCCGACCGCGTGCAGGGGGCGGAGGCCAATCTCGCGCTGAAACTGCCGCAGCAAGGCTATCCGTTTATCGTGCTGGGCCAGCGCGATATCCTGCTCGACAATGCCAAATGGACCGGCGATTACACGCTGCCGGTCGATCCCGGCCCGCGGTCGTCGTTCGGCAGCTATTCGACCGAAGGCAAATTGGCGTTCGATGCCGAGCATGTCGGCGTGCTGGCGCGCTTCAAGCAGGGCGAGTTGTACGACAATCGCAAGGTCGACGATCTGCGCCAGGCGCTCGTCGCGACGGGCCTGTTCTCGACCGTCTCGGTCGAGCCGGTGCGCACCGGCACGCCGGGGCCGGACGGCACCGAGCAGGTCAATCTGCTGGTCCGCCAGGAAGCAGGGCCGCCGCGTTCGCTGGCCGGCAGCGCGGGCTATTCGACCGGCGAGGGGATCAAGCTCGAAGGCTCGTTCACGCACCGCAACGTGTTCCGCCCCGAGGGTGCATTGATCGGCACGATCGTGGCCGGCACGCAGGAACAGGGCGCTAGCGGCACGTTCCGCCGTTCGAACGCTGGCCAGCGCGACCGCACGGTGACGCTGACGGCGTCGGCCAACCATTCGAGCTACGACGCGTTCGACGCCTTCACGGCCACCTTGTCGGGCCGGATCAGCTATGATTCGACGCCGATCTGGCAGAAGAAGTTCACCTATGCCTATGGCTTCGAACTCGTCGCCACCAACGAAAGCGTCTACGATTTCACCACGCTGCAAAGCGAGCGTCGCACCTACGGCATCTTTGCGCTGCCGGGCCAAGTGCTGTTCGACCGTTCGGACAGTTTGCTGAACCCGACCAAGGGTTATCGCCTCAAGCTCAGCCTGAGCCCCGAGACTTCCGTCAGCGGCGGCGTGAAGCCGTATGCCCGCGTTCTCGTCGAAGGCAGTATCTATCAGCCGGTCAGCGACAGCATCGTGCTTGCCGGGCGTATCCGCGCCGGCACGATCCCCGGCATCGATCGCGACGATCTCGCTCCATCCAGGCGCTATTATGGCGGCGGTGGCGGGTCGGTGCGCGGTTACGGCTATCAGCGCCTCGGGCCATTCGATCCCAATGGCGATCCGGTCGGCGGGCGCAGCATCAACGAATTCTCGTTGGAAGCCCGCTATCGTTTCGGCGATTTCGGCATCGTGCCGTTTATCGATGGCGGCAACGCCTATGAAGGCGTGATGCCGAAGGGCGCCGATCTACGCTACGGCGCGGGCATTGGCGGGCGCTTCTATACTAATTTCGGGCCGATGCGCGTCGATGTCGCGACGCCGCTCAACCCGCGTGAGGGCGACGGCAAGGTCGCGCTCTATATCTCGATCGGGCAAGCATTCTGATGGCCGACGAGCCGACTACCGAGACCGTCGTGGTCGCCCGGCGCCCGCTGTGGCAGCGTATCCTAAAATGGCTCGGCATAGCGGTGCTCAGTCTGATCGTGCTGATCGCGCTGCTGTTCTTCGGCGTGAACACCGATCCCGGTCGGCGGATCATCGCCAATTATATCGGCGGCTACAACACGGCGTCGGGGCTCAACATCAAGGTCGGGCGGATCGACGGATCGATCTACGGCAAGATGGTGCTGAGCGACGTGCGGGTCAGCGATCCCAAGGGCGTGTTCCTGACCTCGCCGCGGCTCGATGTTGACTGGCGACCGTTCGCCTTCGCCAACAATCATGTTGATGTGAAATCGGCTAGTGCGAAGCTGATCACACTGGCGCGCTCGCCCGAGTTGAAAGCGGTGCCGAGCGATCCCAATGCGCCGTTGCTGCCCGATCTGGATATCGATATCGGCCGGCTGACGGTCGACCGCTTCGTGATCGACAAGGCCGTGTCCGGCGCGCCGCATATCCTGCGCTTCGACAGCGCGGTGCATATCGCCGACGCGCGCGCGCAGATTTCCGCCAACGCGCTGGCGCTGACCGGCCCCGGCATCGCTGGTGGCGATCGCCTGGCGCTCAAGATCGATGCGGTGCCGGACCAGAACCGGCTCGATGTCGATGCGCGACTGACCGCGCCGTCCAATGGCGTGGTCTCGACGATGGCCGGGCTCAAGCAACCGCTCGACGCGACGGTGACCGGCAACGGCACGTGGAAGGCATGGAGCGGCAAGGCCGTCGCCACATTGGGCGGCAAGTCGTTGGGCGATCTCACGCTCGCGGCGACCAATGGCGCGTTCAAGGTGCGCGGCAACGCGCATCCGGCGCTCTATGCCGATACTCCGGCCGAGGGCGTGGCGCAGGTCCGCGCCGGGCGCGCGCAGCAGCCCGATGCCGGCAATCCGCTGGCCGCGATTACCGCGCCGCAGCTTGATCTGGCGATCGATGCGACGCTCGACGAACGCAAGGTCAATACGCGGTTCCAGCTTAAATCCGATGCGATGGCAGTGGCGGGGCAGGGGCTGATCGACATGGCGGCGAGCCGGTTCGGCAATCTCAAGGTCGATGCGCGGCTGCTCACGCCGGGCGCAATCCTGCCCAACCTCAATGGTCGCGACGTGGCGGCCAGCGTCGTGCTCGATGGCGCCTTTGCCACGCCGACGGTCAATTACGTGATCAAGGCGGCGAGCATCGGCTTTGGCGCGACGCGCGTCGATGATCTCTATGCCTCCGGCCTGGCCAAGGTCGACGCCGATCACATCATGGTACCGGTCGCAGCGCGCGCCCGGCGCATTGCCGGGCTGAACGCGGCGGCGGGCGATCTGCTCGACAACGTCTCGATCAATGGCGATCTGGCGATTTCGGGCGTCAACATCCTCTCCGACAATCTCAAGATCCGCTCGCGCCGCATCAACGCCACGGCGATCGTCGCCGCCAACATGCAGACCGGGCGCTATACCGGGGCGCTTAATGGCACGGTCAATGGCTATCGGCTGGAGAGCATCGGCATCCTCAACATCACCACCAATGCCAAATTGGTGACGGTGCCGAGCGGCGGGTTCGGCATTACCGGGCGGGTCGTCGCGCGGACCTCGCAGATCTTCAATTCAGGCATTCGCTCTTTCCTGGGCGGCAACGCGGTGGTGCGCACCGATATCGGTTACGACCCAAGCGGCGTGATCACGTTCCGCAATCTGCGCATGAACGCGCCACAGTTCCGCGTGACGGGCGGCTCGGGGCGCTACGATCCGAGCGGCGCGCTATTGGTCAATGCCGATGCCTATTCGACCGCTTATGGCCCGCTCACCGCGCGCGTGAGCGGCAGCGCGACCGCGCCGGTCGTCCTGCTGCGCGCGCCGCGGCCGGGCGTCGGTGTTGGCCTCGTCAATCTCGAGGCGCGGGTGCGCGGCAACGGCAGCTCCTATGCGATCGTCGCCAAGGGCGGGACCAACTACGGGCCGTTCACCGCCGACGTGATCGTCAAGCCCAGCCCGGTGCTGGCGGTGGATATCCGCAGCGCGAGATTTGCTGGCGTTAACTTCAGCGGACGCGTGCAGCAGGCCGATGCCGGGCCGTTCGTCGGGCGCGTGCAGTTCGCTGGATCGGGCATTACCGGGGCGGCCAATCTCGGCGCGCAGGGCAAGTATCAGCGCGCCGACATCGCCGCGCGCGCTTATGCCGCAAAGATCCCGGGCGCCGCCGACTTCACCATCGGGCGCGCGATCATCGCTGCCAATATCGTGCTGTACGATCAGCCGCAGGTGCGCGCCGACGTGCAGATCGCCGACCTGCGCTACGGCCCGAC
This sequence comes from Parasphingomonas puruogangriensis, assembly GCF_036663635.1. Lineage (NCBI taxonomy): Bacteria > Pseudomonadati > Pseudomonadota > Alphaproteobacteria > Sphingomonadales > Sphingomonadaceae > Parasphingomonas > Parasphingomonas puruogangriensis. The sequence continues at coordinate 21,377 of NZ_JAXOJI010000013.1, forward strand.
CGTGCTGTCCACGGCACGGGCGAAGATCAATTATGCCGGCGGTACCGGCACCGCGCAGGCAGTGGCGACCGGCTCCAACGGCGTGCCGTTCAACATCGCGATCAATTCGCGGCTCAGCCCGAAATTGTGGCTGGCCGCGATCCAGGGCCGCGCCAATGGCATCGGCTTCCGCACCGCATCGCCGGCGCGGATCCAGCTCGAAGGCGCCGGTTATCGCCTGCTGCCGACGCGGCTCGATTTCGACAAGGGCAGCGCGCGGATCGCCGGCACCTATGGCCGCGGCACGACCGCGCAGCTGCGGCTCGATCGGCTCGATCTGTCGGTCGCCAATGCGCTGATCCCCAATCTCGGGCTTGGCGGCACGGCGACGGGCAGTTTGGACTTCAGCCAGGCCAATAGCGCCGCCTTCCCGGTGGCCGATGCGCGGCTGACCGTGAACAATTTTACCCGCTCCAGCCTCTCGGCGGTGTCCGATCCGGTCAACATCGTGTTCGCCGGCAAGCTGGCGCAAAGCGGCGGTGAAGCGCGGGCGCTGGTCAAGCGCGGAGCCAATACGGTCGGCCGCATGGTGGCGACGTTGCGGCCGATCCCGGGCGGCGGCTCGTGGAGCGAGCGCTTGTTTGCCGCGCCGCTCTCCGGCGGAATTCGGTATAATGGGCCGGCCGGTGTGCTGTTCAGCCTCGCCGCGCAGCCCGATCAGCAATTGTCCGGCGGCATCGCCGTTGCGGCCGATTTCGGCGGGCGATTGCAGAATCCGACGCTTAACGGCGTGATCCGCGCCGACAAGCTGGCCTATGAAAACGAGACCTATGGCACGCGGCTGTCCAACATGAAGCTGGCCGGGCGGTTCAACAATTCGCGGCTCGAGATCACGCAATTCCAGGCGCGCGCCGGTGAAGGCAGCGTGCAGGCGCAGGGCTCGGTCGGTTTCGCGGCGGCCGAGGGCTTCCCGATCGATATCCGTGCCATGTTGAACAATGCGCGGCTGGCCAAGAGCGATGCGCTGGGCGCGACCGCCAGCGGCACGATCGCGATCACCAACAGCAAGGCGAACGGGGGCCTGATCAAGGGCGACCTGACCATCCCGGAGGCGCGCTACGAGATCATCCGCCAGGGCCAGGCGGAGGTCGCCGAATTGACCGGCGTGCGGCGCAAGAGCGATGCCGTGACGCGGCCGACCGATCGGCCGGCGGCTGCTTCGGCCGGGCTGTTCAAGCTCGATCTGCGCGTGCGGGCCGACAATCAGCTGTTCGTCTCGGGCATGGGGCTCGAATCCGAATGGGAGATGGATCTGCGGGTCGGCGGCACCTCTGCCGCGCCCAAGGTGGTCGGCCGGATCCAGATCGTGCGCGGCACCTATTCCTTCTCGGGCAAAAGGTTCGAGATTTCCAAGGGCGATGTGCGCTTCAACGGCGGCTTGCTGTCCGATCCGGAGATCGCGATCACCGCGAGCACGACGACCAACGGCATCACGGTCAACATCAACGTGACCGGCACCGGGCAGAATCCGCAAATTGCCTTCTCGTCGACGCCGTCATTGCCGCAGGACGAAGTGCTCAGTCGCTTGCTGTTCGGATCGTCGGTGACCAACCTGTCGGCGACCGAGGCACTGCAACTTGCCTCCGCGCTCAATTCGCTGCGCGGCTCGGGTGGCGGGCTCAATCCGCTGGGCAAATTGCGCTCGGCGACGGGGATCGACCGGCTGCGTATCCTGGGTGCGGACGAAGCGACGGGCCGCGGCACGGCGCTGGCGGCGGGGAAATATCTCACCGACGACATCTATATCGAGATCATCACCGACTCACGTGGCTTCGCCGCGACGCAGCTGCAGGTCGCGCTGACCAAGAGCATCAGTATCCTCTCGCAGGCCGGGTCGTTCGGGGGATCGAACATCAGCGTGAAATATTCGAAGGATTTCTGAGCCGTCGTCGTTCCGGACTACGTCCGAAACGACGACTGGGCTTGGGTAGGCCAAGCCAACAAGTCCTTTTCTGCAACCGATAGATGCCCTATCGTCTGCGCAGGAGAGACAAATGTCGCTAGAACATTTCGATGTCGTGGTGGTCGGGGCCGGAATTTCGGGCATCGGCGCGGGCTATCACCTGCAGACTTTGTGTCCGGACCGCAGCTATGTGATCCTGGAGGGCAGGCCGCAACTCGGCGGCACCTGGGACCTGTTCCGCTATCCCGGCATCCGGTCCGATTCCGACATGTACACGCTCGGCTATTCGTTCAAGCCGTGGACCCAGGCCAAGGCGATCGCCGACGGCCCGTCGATCCTGCACTATCTGCAGGAAACGGCGCAGGAAAACGGCATCGACCGGCACATCCGCTACGCGCAGCACGTGAAGACCGCCGCCTGGTCGAGCGAGGAGGCGCGGTGGACGGTCAGCGTGGAAGGGCCGGACGGGCCGCTGGGCTATACGTGCAATTTCCTCTTCATGTGCTCGGGCTATTATAATTACGCGCAGGGCCACACGCCCGACTTTCCCGGCGCGGAGCGCTTTGCCGGGCGTATCGTCCATCCGCAGCATTGGCCCCGTGACCTCGATTATGCCGGCAAGGAAGTGGTGGTGATCGGCAGCGGCGCCACGGCGGTGACGTTGGTGCCCGAAATGGCCAAGACCGCGGCGCATGTGACGATGCTGCAGCGTTCGCCGACCTATGTCGTGTCGCGGCCGAGCGAAGACGGCTTTGCCAATTGGCTGCGCGCCAAGCTGCCGGTTAAGGCGGCGTATGGCATTACGCGGTGGAAGAACGTGCTGTTCAGCATGTTCTTCTTCAACCTGGCGCGGCGCAAACCCGACAAGGTCAAGGAGCGGCTGCTGGGCATGGTGCGCGAGCATCTCGGCCCGGATTATGACGTGGCGACGCATTTCACGCCGCGTTACAATCCGTGGGACCAACGATTGTGCCTGGTGCCCGATGCGGATCTGTTCGCGTCGCTCAAGGCGGGCACGTCTACCGTGGTGACCGACACGGTCGCCACCTTCACGCCTAACGGGATCACGCTGGCAAGCGGCCGCGACCTGCCGGCTGACATCGTCGTCACCGCAACCGGACTGGAGCTGCAATTGCTCAGCGACGTGGCGTTCAGCGTCGATGGCGCGCCGGTCGATCTGGCGCAGACCTATAATTATAAGGGCATGATGTATTCAGGCGTGCCGAACCTGGCGTCGTCATTCGGCTATACCAACGCGTCCTGGACGCTGAAGGCGGACCTGACCTCAGCCTATGTCTGCCGCTTGCTCAACACGATGCAAAAACGCGGGCTCCGCCAGGCGACGCCGCAGATCGGCGGCGGGGTGCTGCAGCCGGCGCCGTTCCTCGATTTCACCTCGGGCTATGTCACGCGGGCGATGGACAAGTTTCCCAAACAGGGGGATCGCAAGCCGTGGAAGCTCTACCAGAATTACGCGAAGGATCTGGTGACGCTGAAATATGGTTCGGTGGATACCGAAATGGCGTTTTCGAACCCCGTGCCGCGCGTCACACGCGCGAAGGAGCCGATCGAAGCGTAGTTGCTGTCTACTAAGGTGAATGAGCGGAAGAGGCTGCGATCTTTATCAATAAAGATCGACCGATCTCGCCACTATGGGCGAATCGGCTCCGCCGCTGATCGGCGCACCCAACTACAGGTTAGTTAACCGGCACGCGGCGGTGTCAAAATACTGTAACACGGCGGCCCGAGGCTAAAAAGGTCGATCCGCCGACAGGTTAAACCGCTCTATAAAGAGCGATTTGTTCGGACGCCGGATCGACCGCCTGGTTTACCAGGGACGAATGGTTTCGCTGTACACGAGCGAAAGCAGGAACTTCAGCATGGACTTTCTCCCTTATTGCACTCAGTCGAATGCAGGGAAGATTTAAGGCATCGTTAACCACAAAGCAAACCGAATTCCGGGCTATTCAGCGCATTGCGATCGTCACTTAAGGGTTCCTTCAGAGATAGGGCAGTAGCGGTGATGCTATGGCGCGTGCGATCAGAACCCCCGGTCCCATTCCGCAACACGGCAAATATGCCCTGTTGGCGACGCGCTCGGCTGCAACATCCCACGAAATGGAAGGTCTGCCGATCGCTGGCGACACGGCCTATGATCGCGTGTTGGATCATGTGAATTCGCCTACCACAATGGCCGCCGATGGTGCCCAACTTGACCGGGATCTACTTAACGGCCCGAGCGCTCGGCCATGGCAATTCCTGTGTCTGGGCGAGATCGTCAACTTCGCGCCGCTTCGGCGCTATCTCGGCCGCGGGCGCGCCGACGCGCTAACCCACGCCGTCCGCGCGCGCATTGCGCTCACCTTGCCCACGGCACGCGTGACAGTCGTCGGCCGTACGCTGATCGAATTTGCGCTTGATGGCGACAGCCTGTCCGATTTGGAAGCAGCATTGAGCTGCCTGAGCGCGGCGTTCGATCTGCCGTTCGAACTGGATGGCCAGCGGCATGATCTGACCATGTTGTTTGCCGGCGCGGCGGCGCCGACCGACAATACCGAAGATGTCCGGTTGGCGGAGGAAGCCGAAGGCGCTCTGGAACAGGCCCGCGGCGAGCACCAAGTGGTAATCCGTGATCTTTCCGCCGGCACGCCAGCTTTCGATCGGTTGACGTTGTCGCGCGAGCTTTCGCCGGCCATCGCAAATCGCGAGATGTTCCTGCAATATCAGCCCAAGGTCCACCTTCGGCGGCAGGAGATCGTCAGCGCAGAGGCATTGGTGCGCTGGAACCATCCGATCCGTGGGCTGGTATTGCCCGGCGACTTCATCATGCTGGCCGAAGAGATTGGCGAAATTGGCCCGCTGACCTTGTGGACGCTTGATCAGGTAATCCATGATCAAAAGCGCATGGCTGCCGACGGCCACGACCTGACCGTGTTCATTAACATTTCAGGGCAGTTGCTCGCCGACGCGGCGTTCGTGGAAACGGCCTGCGCCACCGTGCGTGATAGCGGCGCCAAGATCGGCTTTGAGATTACCGAAACCTCGGTAATCCGCGATCCCGACATTGCGATCCGCCATTTGCAGGTGTTCGCCGATGTTGGCATCACGATTGCGATCGACGATTATGGCGCAGGGTTGTCGTCGCTTGCCTATCTCAAGCAGCTGCCAGCGCGCGAACTGAAGATCGATAAAATGTTCGTGCTGCAATTGACCAGCAGCAACCGTGATCCGCTGATCGTGCGCTCGACGATCGATCTCGCGCATGCGCTGGAAATGGAAGTCACGGCGGAAGGCGTCGAGACGCAGGCGGCACTGGCGCTTCTCACGGTGATGGGTTGCGACATGGTGCAGGGTTATCTGATCAGCCGACCGATCTCGTTTGACGCGTTCTGCCAGTATTTGCGCGACGACAAGCTGAAGCCAATGGAGGTTGAGCGTGAGTCGATGCTCAGGCGCCCGGCCAGCTTCTGGAAAGCATCGGAAGCTGGATAATCGGCGCATTAGCGGCGATTTAAGCTCTTTGGGCCATCGTGCGCCGATGATCGCACATCATTTCCGCAAGGCGCTGTTATTGATCGCTGTGTTGTTGGGGGTGCAGGCCCCCGCGATTGCAGCACGACAGGACGCTTCAGCGGTCCGTTTCGACGTTCTCGTGGCCGATGCCAAAGCGACGATGATGATCGATCCGGCCGCGACCATCACCAAAGCGCGGCGTGCTGAGGCGGTGGCGCGTACGCTGGACAGCACACAACAAAATAAGGGTATTGCCACAAGCCAATGGCTTCAAGGTGAGGCTTATTTGCGCCTTAACGATGTTGTTCATGCCAAACCGCTGATCGACAAGGCGCTCGCTACTATTGGCAACAGTGCAAAAATCAAATTGCAGGGAGATCTGCTGCTATCACGCGGTGGGATTAGTACGGTTGAGGCAAATGTTGCGGCGGCATTGTCTGATTACCAGCGCGCATACAATATCTTCCGCGACATAAACGAAACACGTAGCCAGACGATAGCTCTGCTCAGTATCGCCCTTTTGTATCAAGAGGCTGCCGACTATCCAAACGCGCTAAAATATTATCGGCAGGCCAGCGAAATATATAACGTGGATCCCCAATTGCTACTGTCGATCTATAATAATAAGGCGGCATCTTTCAAAGAAATGGGGCGTCTCGTCGACGCTGAAGGCCAATTCCGCGCCGCCCTGACGCTCGCGCGAAAAATGAACACCCCGACCCTAGAGGTGCAGATCCTGCGCAACATCGCCCGCACCCAGTTGTTGAGCGGCAAGCTTGCCGCGGCCGACCGCACCATTGCCGAGCAGGAAGCGATTTCGCGCAGCAAGAAAATTGCCGATACCGAAGGCCAGTCGTTGAGCGTTTCTGCGCAATCGGCGTTGCAACATGGCGATCTGGCGCGCGCCGCTTTGCTGATCGGGCGGAGTTTCGCCGGGGTCGATCTCGCCACGACCACGCTGGCCTATCGCGGCAGCCATGAGACGGCCTACAATATCTACAAGCGCACCGGTGAAGCAGCGCTGGCCTTGTCGCATCTTGAGGCGCTGAAGCGGCTCGACGACAAGAAGTCGGCGCTGGCAGCCTCGGCCAATACGTCGCTCGCCGCAGCGCGGTTCGATTTCGCCAATCAGGAATTGCGCATCGCCAAGCTCAAGGCCGATGAGCTGCAGCGCAACATCGATTTCGAACGCGCCGCCGCCGTCACGCGGCAGAATATCGCGATCGGCATCGCTGTCGTCGTGATGGTGATCGTGGGGCTGTTGGCGATCGGCATCGTCACGCTGAGGCGCAGCCGCGATCAGGTGCGCGCGGCCAATATCGATCTCGCCGCGACCAACACCGCGCTGGCCAAGGCGCTGGCCGCCAAGACCGAGTTCCTCGCCACCACCAGCCATGAAATCCGCACGCCGCTCAACGGCATCCTCGGCATGACGCAGGTGATGCTGACGGATCGCACGCTAAGCGACGCGTTGCGTGACAGAATCGAAGTGGTGCACGGCGCGGGCGTGACCATGCGCGCGCTGGTCGATGACATTCTCGATGTCGCCAAGATCGAGACGGGCAACCTGACGATCGAACAGGCGCCGTTCGACTTGCGCGCGACGCTCGGCGATGTCGCCAAGCTCTGGCAGGAGCAGGCCAAGGCGCGCGGCATCGGCTTCGTGCTGGATGTCGCCGATAGCCCGGACTGGATCGAAGGCGATGCCGCCCGGCTGCGGCAGATCGTGTTCAACCTACTGTCCAACGCGCTGAAGTTCACGGAACAGGGGACGGTGACGTTGCGGGCGTGCGCGGCGGGCGCGCGGCTGTCGATTGCGGTCAGCGATAGCGGGATCGGCATCCCACCGGAAAAGCACGAACTAATCTTCGAATCGTTCCGGCAGGTCGATGCCGGCACGACGCGCAAATTCGGCGGCACCGGCCTCGGCCTGGCGATCTGCCGCAACCTCGCGCGCGCCATGGACGGCGACGTGCGGGTCGACAGCGCCTTGGGGCAGGGCGCGACCTTCACGCTCGATCTGCCATTGATCCACGCCGCGGCGCCGGCCATGGCGCCGATGGTCGAGGGGCAGAAAGCGTTGCTGATCCTCGATCGCAGCCCGATCACGCGCAGTATGTTGCGCGCCGTGCTCCAGCCATCCGTCGGCGCTGTGCTGTTCGCCGCGTCGGTGGAAGAGGCGGTCGAGGCGATCCATGCTGGTCAGGTGGCGCAGGTGCTGATCGACGATGCGACGATCACGGCGGCCGACGATCGCGATGCGGCCTTATCTGCGATCGTCCGCGCCGCGGCGGTGGCCGATGTCGGAACCAGCCTGCTATCCACCGCAGGGAGCGCGTCCGACCACGCTGCCGTCAGGGCGACGGGGATCGGCCAGATCATCGTCAAGCCGATCACCGCAGCGGCGTTGATCGCAAAACTCGCTGTTTCTGACGAATCGTGGGGTGACGGCCTTGTTTCGCATGCGGCATGAGACGATAGGCACGCGCATCATGTCCTATCCCCAGCCTATCCGGGTCGCTCGCCCATGAACGTCTTGTTTATCGAGGACGACACGATGAATCGCCGCGTCGTCAGCGATATGCTCGACGTGGCCGGCGCGACTATGACGGGCGCGGAAAGCGCCGAGCTTGGCCTTAAGCTGATCGACGAAAACGATTATGCCATCATCCTCGTCGATCTGCGCATGCCTGGCATGGACGGCATCACCGCAATCCAGCACATCCGCGCGCGGGAAGACGCCAAGGCGAAACTGCCGATCATCGTGGTCACCGCGGATACCGCGGTCGATCTGCGCGAACGCTGCCTGCAGCAGGGGGCGGATGAAGTGCTGTTCAAGCCGGTGGCGATGGATTCATTGTTCGACGCGATGGGCCGCATGCTGGCCAAGGCGGCGGGCGACGGGATGATCGGCTAGGCGACGGCCGTACGGCTAGTCGCGCCGTCGCAGCGCCTCGGTAAGCGAGGTCGTCGCGCTGCCGCGGCGTGCCGGCTTGGGTTGCGACGGGGCAGGGGCCCAGCCGGTCAGATAGATCAGATCGAAGCGCTCAGGCGTGCGCCCATCGGGATCGGCCCGCTCGGCGAAGATCTGCGCCGCCCGTGCGAGCGTGTCGCGGCGTAACGGCGGCGTGCCGGGCAGCAGGTTGGTCGCCGCCATGCCGCGCAAGTCACGAAACAGGCTCCACACATCGCCGTAGCGCACGCTCAGCGTTTCGACATCGGCGACCGGCAGCGCGAAGCCGGCGCGCGACAGCAGATCGCCGGCGGCCCGCACGTCGACCTGCGGATGGATCCGCGCCGCCGGCGCATCGCCCTCCGCTTCGCGCAGCGTGGCGCGCAAGGCGGACAGCGTAGCGCCACCCGTAAAGGCGGCGAGGAACAGACCATCGGGGCGCAGCGCACGGCGGGCCAGCGTCAGCGCGCCGGGCAGGTCGCTGACCGTGTCGAGCGTGCCGACCGCGACGATCAGGTCGAACGATGCATCGGGGAAGGTAGGCCGGTCCTCATCGGCCTGGACCCCGCCCGCCGCCTGGGCAAAGGCGGCGCCCGGATCGACCCGCGTGATCCGCGCGCCCGGCGGGGGCACGAAGGCCGCGTCGAAGCAGCCGAGATCGAGTATGTCGTCGAACCCGCGGGTCACGCTGTGCAGCCGTTCGGCGATACCCTCGAGCATATGCGCGCGGAGGAAATCGAAGCCGGCATAGCCGGGTGCGGCGCGGTCGCGGCGCAGGCGGCGCAGCGTGCGGTCGAAGATTTCGGGTGGAGTCACGCCCGGGCTTGTGCCGCGTGGGGCGGGCGGCGACAAGGGGCCGTGACGCCCTTGCTTCGGCCTTTGCACTTTGTCGCCGGCCTTGCGCTGCCGCCACGCTGCCCGGGATGCGGCGCGGTGATGGCCGAGGACCATGTATTCTGCGCCGCGTGTTTCGCCGCCCTGCGCTTTCTCGGCCCGCCGTGGTGCGCGGCGTGCAACGTGCCGTTCGACTATGATCGCGGCGCAGGGGCGTTGTGCGCCGATTGCCTCGCGCGGCCGCCGCGCCATGCCGGCGTGTTCGCTGCGGTGGCCTATGGCGCCGTCGCGCGCACCGTGGCGCTGCGGCTCAAATATGGCGGGCGGACCGCCTTTGCCGAGACGGTGGCGCGGCAGATGGCGCGCTGGCTGCCGGCCGAGGCGGCGGTGCTGGTGCCGGTGCCGCTGCACCGCTGGCGGATCTGGTCGCGCGGTTTCAACCAATCGGCCTTGATCGCCCAGGCGCTCGCGCGCCGCAGCGGCATACCGGCCGACCTGACCGTGCTCGCGCGGGTGAAAGCGACGCCGGTGCTGCGCGGGCTGGGCGCGCAGGGACGGGCGCGGGCAGTGGCGGGCGCGTTCCGGGTCGATCCGGCCGCGCGGGCGCGGTTGCGTGGCCAAGCGGTGGTCTTGATCGACGACGTGCATACCAGCGGCGCGACCAGCGATGGCTGCACGCGCATGCTGCTGCGCGCCGGGGCGGCCAGCGTGACGATCCTGTGCTGGGCGCGGGTGCTCGGCGAACAGGCGGCGGATTGACAATGGCCCCCGCGCACCACATTTCCCGATCATGGCCAAAGTAGAAATCTATACCAAAGCATTTTGCCCCTATTGCGCGCGGGCGATGAAGCTGTTGTCGTCCAAGAATGTCGAGGTCGAGGAATTCGACATTTCGATGGGCGGCCCGAAGCGCGCCGAAATGCTGTCGCGCGCCAATGGCGGCACCACGGTGCCGCAGGTCTTCATCGACGGCACCCATGTCGGCGGATCGGACGATCTTGCCGCGCTGGAGCGCGCCGGCAAGCTGGACGCGCTGCTGGCGGCATGAAGGCCGCCGTGCTGCAGATGACGAGCGGGATCGATCCCGCCGTCAATGCACGCACGCTGCACACGGCGATCGCCGACGCCGCGGCAGGCGGCGCGGCGCTGCTGTTCACGCCTGAAATGTCCGGGCTGCTCGATCGTGATCGCACGCGCGGCGCCGCCAAGGTGGTTGCCGAGGAGGCCGATACGGTGCTGGCTGCCGTGCAGCAGGGCGCTGCAGAGCACGGTATATGGGTCCATCTCGGCTCGCTGGCGGTGCGGCGGCCGGATCGCAAATTCGCCAATCGCAGCTTCGTGATCGACGCGTCCGGCGTGATCCGCGCGCGCTACGACAAGATTCACCTGTTCGACGTCGATCTGCCAAGCGGCGAAAGCTGGCGTGAATCCGCCGCTTATGCGCCCGGCGAAAGCGCCTGCGCGGTCGATACGCCGCTGGGGCGGATCGGGCTGTCGATCTGTTACGATGTGCGCTTCGCCGATCTGTACGGCGCGCTGAGCAGTGCCGGCGCGACCGTCCTGACCGTGCCGGCAGCATTCACCCGGCCGACCGGGGCGGCACACTGGCACATCTTGTTGCGCGCGCGCGCGATCGAGGCAGGCGCCTGGGTCGTCGCCGCGGCGCAGACCGGCGTGCATGAGGATGGGCGCGAGACGTTCGGCCATTCGCTGGTGGTCGATCCGTGGGGCGAGATCGTGCTCGACATGGGCGAGGCGCCCGGACTGGCATTCGTCGATCTCGATCCCAAACGGGTCGAGGAAGCGCGTGCGCGCATCCCGGCGATCGCCCATCGTCGCGCGATCCCGCGGGTCGGCGTGGCATGATCGTGTTCGATCTGAAATGCGCGCACGACCATGTCTTCGAGGCGTGGTTCGGCTCCAGCAGCGCGTTCGAGGAACAGCGCGCCCGCCGCCTGGTGGCCTGCCCCTTTTGTGGCGATGTCGCCGTCGTGAAGGCGCTGATGGCGCCGAACCTGTCCGCCAAGGGCAATAGCCGGCCAAGCGTCCTGCCGGCCGTCGCAGCGCCGCCCAGCGGCGCGGCGCTCACCCCCGAAGTGATGAAGGCGGCGTTGCAAGCGCTGGCGACGGCCCAGGCCAAGGCGCTGGAGAAATCCCAATGGGTCGGCCGCACCTTCGCCGACCGCGCCCGCGCCATGCATGCGGGCGAGGAAACCGCCACGCCGATCCACGGGCAATCGACCAAGGCCGAGGCGATCGCGCTGTTGGAAGAGGGCGTCGCGGTCGCGCCGCTGCTCGTGCCGATCGTGCCGCCCGAGGCGCTGAATTAGGCCGCCGTTGAGCGAACGGCGTCGTTCGGGTGGCCATCGTCGGCCATTAACGCACCTCGCTGGCGGCTGCGACGGGATGCGGCCCGGCTGCAATCGGCGTGGCCCGTCGCGAGAGACGCCTGTTGATGTACCTGCTCACCGGCTTTTCGAACCATATATGGTAGAGACAGCCGGCAATGATCGTCGCGATCACGCCGAGAAGAGTGGCGACATAGATATCGGACAGTAGCGGCACGCGCGCAGCGATCCGCGCGCTAATCGATAATAGGGGGTTATGGATAAGATAGATGGCATAGGAAGCCGCCCCCAGAAACACCGCAAAACGGGGCACGGCAAGGCGGCCGGCCAATTCGAGGCGGACGATGGGGATGATCAGCGCGGCGATGCCGAACCCGGCGATCGGCGAGTGCGAGCGCTGAAAGCCGTAAGCGGCCCACAGCGCAAACGCCACGACCGCAACGACGCTGTACAGCCACACATCGAACCGGAAGGGTCGGAAGACCAGGATGGCACAGGCAATCCCGAAGATGAATTCGAGGTCGATCGGCGACAGGAAATATCTGAACGGACCGGCGTGTTGCCACCCGAGGGCTATTCCAGCAACGATCACACCGCCCCAAATGGCGATTACTGTCCACAGTCGCCCGGTGAAAAATCCCAAGGCGAAAATGGCGTAAAACATCATCTCGTGCTGCAATGTCCAGGCAACGGTCAGGGCAGGTTGGCCAACTGGCAGCAGCGTTAGCGACGCCAATAGGCTCCAATCGCGGCTGGTTGCGCTGAGCCCCGGGAGCAGCGAATATGCTGCTATCATGACGATGCTGATCGGCAGGAACGGCACGAAGATCCTGATAAGTCGGCTTCGCCCATAAGCACGCGCGCCGGCCGAGCCAATCGGTTTCATCCGCGTCGTATGGTAAATGATGAACCCGCTAAGGACGAAAAAGAAGTCCACGCCGAGCCATCCATGTTCGAGGATATCATTCAGCGGGTGGGGAAATGCGCCAATAAAGTCCAGCGTACTCGATGCCGAATGAGCGACGGCGACCGCGATCGCAGCGATGGCGCGTCCAGCCTGCAAGCTGAGGATTTTTTCTTTATTCGTCTCGAACAATGTCGATCTCCCCCCGGATCAGGGGCGACATATCGCAGACGGAACAATCCGCAAAGCCTTCATTCACCGGAAAAATATGAGGGAAATTGACGCCGCAATCGTGGACCGCAACGGCCAAATATTTCAATAGGCGCCAGCGATGCTACTGCCAAAGCAAGGCGATGACGCCGTACGTTGATCGCATAAAGAGCATAGGTGGTTGGCCGCTTATATCGCTGCGGGAGCCCTGAACGCGCTCCAGCTTTCGAATGCTAGCCGATAGGGAGGGTCAGTATGACGGCCCGATGTGCGGCAGGCTTCAAGGGCGTTGACCTCTGCTGCCCGGAATCCTACGACCCTGCCAGTGCCCCCGTAGCTCAGCCGGATAGAGCAACGGTTTCCTAAACCTAGAGGCGGGCATTGCCGGACTAGCGAAAAGCGGCGGTATTCTGCGGGTTACGGTCTATTCGGCCGTGCCAGACCGTCGCTTGTGTGCCGCTTTTTGTGCCACCCCCACCATCGCGGCCGCTGCCTGCTCGGGCGTCAGATAGTCGAGATAGATCTCGGTGGTCTTCACGCTGCCATGGCCAAGGATGCGCTGCAGATCGTAGATGCCGCCCCGGCCGTCGCGGAGATACTCCACGGCAAACATGTGGCGCAGATCATGGAAGCGGAAGCGTCGATACTCGACGCCGGCGCGTGTCGCCCGTTGCGCAGCCCGCCTGGTGTAATCGCCGAAGTTCGAACCGACGTTCGTGTAACGCAGCGCGACCGGTTTCCCTTCGGCATCCTCGCCGAGGTGCCAGAACACGAACGGGCATGACAGGAATCGCGGCTGGCGCTGAATGATGGCGATCGCCGCCTCGGACATGGGAACCGATCGCAGCCGTCGGCCCTTGCCGACGAACGTCGCGGTGCGGTTCTTCACGTCGACTTCGCTATGCTCGAGGCTGGCGATCTCTTCCTGGCGCATACCCGTCTCGCGCGCGAACAGCATCAGGTCGCCGAAGCGCGTGCGCTCGCGGCCGATGGTCAGCTCGATCGCCTCGGGCGTGGGCAGCGTGATGGGGTCGCGGCGCTCGGGCAGGCGCTGCCGGCTGTAAGCCTGCGCGGCATTATCCTCTATCCAGCCTTCGTCGATCGCATGCGCCAGAACACTCGAGATCGCGGTAAGATCGCGGCGGATGGTGGCGTTGCTGGCGCCTTGGCGCTGTCGACCTTTGACCAACTCGCGGATCGTCGCGCCGTCGATCTCATGGATCGCCTTCGTCTCGATGAACGATCGCACTTGGTTGAGGCTGACGACGTAGCGGGTGAAGGTCGATGCGCCGATCTGGCGCTCGATGCTCTCGTTCCAAGACACAACGGCCGCAGGCCAGCTGGTAGGCGCAGCGACGCCGAAGCGCGCCTGATCCTCAACCTGCTCGCGGCGGATCTTCAGCCGCTTTTTCGCGACCGTTTCAGAACGTGTTCGTAGGCTTTCTCGGTACTCTTCGCCCCTGACCTTGAAGCGCGCCCAATAGATGCCGTTGCGTTGGTAGAGATTCGACATGGTGCCTTTGTTGCGCGGTTCACGCGATTCGACCAGCGCTGCAGATCCGCAACGATAAATAGCCAACGGCCGGCCGGCTTGGACGCGCCGGGGATCGCCCCCTGCAGGGCAAGATCCTGCAGGGTGCGGTAGGAAAGCCCGGTGATGGTGCGCGCGCCGGCGATGCCGACCCGCTCGAGCGGAACAGTGGTCGACGCGCGGGGCATATCAGGCTGTCAGCTCGAGCTGCAGCGCAGCCAGCCCAGCATCGCGGGGCGGGATCCACACAGTGCGGCCGGCGTCTATGCGCCGTGCCTGCTTATCCCAGACGTACCAGGCGTAATCGACCTTCCCGCGCTTCCACGCCGATCGCGTACCCATGGCGTGGATCTTGTCGCCGGGCGGCATCGAGGGACGTTCACACAAGATGTAGATCGTAGGCGGAAAGTTCGTGAACAGCGCGCAGCGGCCGGCGCTGGCCTGCCATTTGAGCGGCAGCAGCGCGGCGACCTTATGCGTGGCGATCGACAGCGCCTTACGCACGAAGCGCTCGCCCAGGCCGCGCACGAGCTGGCCGTCCTGAAAGCTGAAGGGCGGGTTCATAACGATCGACAGCGGGCGCATGTGTTCGATCAGCAGGTGCTGGTCGCCGAGGAAGTCATGCTCGGCGAAGAGCAGCGGGCTGTCGGTGCGCTTGAACTTGTCGGTGCCGAACGCCGCGAAGCCGCGATCGGTCAGCGCCTGCGGGATCGTGCAGAGGCCGCAGGCCGGATCAAGATATGTGACATCGCGCTCGAGCGGGAGGACGTCGATCAGGCGATCAGTGACCCATGCCTGCTCGACATACCAATCCCAAGGATGGCGCTCGACCTTCTTCTTCGACTTGGTCGGCTTGTCGCCGCTCAGTTCGGCGCCGCTCATAACGTGGCGACAATCGCAAACGGTTGAAACCTGCCGCAGATCGTCGGATGACACAGTGTATGTCTTACAAAGCAACTTATCGGCGCAAACTGGCCCGCCCCCCTTCCAGCGCCACCGAAGTTGCCATCGCCGCGGCGGTGACCGCAGTCACAACATTTGTTGTGGTATTGTCCGTCGGTAGTGTCGCTGACGTTGGCGATGCTTTCGGATTTCTCGGAGGTGCCGCGGGCGCAGGTTTGGCAGTGCTGGGGGCGCTGTGGGTAGAACGGAAGAAGATTACCGATGCCGAGGTGATACGACGTAAGGTAATCGCGAACTTGCTGGGGCATTTTCGCGAACTTCTGTGCCAGATGATCTATCGTGAGGAGCCCGCTGACGTGGCAGCTCTTGGATACCACGAGCGGTTTAACGCCCGCGGCCGACGGATCGATGATTTGTCGAATATTGCAAACGTGGCAATTGATCAGCTCGCGCGCATCGATCCCGATGATGGTCTCACGGCCTTGGCAAACCTCCGTTTTAGAAAGGCGTTGAGCGACGCGAAGTTTATTGTCGATCCCCAAGCCTGGAGGCGCGAAAAGCGTTGGACAACGCTTGAGATGGTTCCCCAGTTTTCTGAACACGCTGAAGTGATCGGGCCCGAAATCCTGGAACGCCTGGATAACTTGATAGGCGCGCTCGGCTTCATGGATGACCCAAAGTTCTGGAACGTCAACTTTGAACGCATACCGCATCCTCCCATGAAGAATTAAAGGTTGGCGGCAGCGGTGGCTCACCTGCTCGCTTTGGGTCATGCGTCAGGCCTTTCGCCAAGCATGCGCTGGTTGAGCGCATAGGATTGTTGGGGGGAAACGGGGTGGCGCAGGGCGCCGGTGAAGGCGGGCGTCGCGCCATCGCCGAGGCTGAGGAACTCGGCCGCGCGTTTGCGAAGCTGGCGCCAGTCGCGATCGCGGCGCTGGTGCTTGGCCTCAGTGAGGCCGACGCAGATCTCGCCGGGCAGGGCGCGGTAGCAGCGCTCGCACAGCCGTTGCCGGCGTCGCCGTGTCAGGCCGCAGCCCGGCACATCGCAGGTGCATCCGCCAGCCATCACAGCATGCCCACGGTGGCGGCGATCGCCGGCGTGCAGCCGGTGAGATCGAGCAGGATGCCAATGACGATCCAGCAGATGAGCGCCGACGTGATGACGCTCGGCCAGCTAAGCAGGCGAGGGGTGTGGGCGCGGGTGATTGTGCCCGCGTCCATATCGACGATGAAAGCGGGATGGCGGCCACAGTATTGGCAGCGGCAGTTCATCGGGTGGAGGCGCATGTGTCGAGGCATCAGCTTTTCCGATCAAAAGAGGCCAGGAAGGCGATCAGGACGAAGGGCGCGGCGACGATCGTCAGCAGGACGATGAGCGCGGTGCGGAGACGGCTGCGCGGCGCCGGCGTGGCTTCTGCGACGTGGCGGGCGGGCCGGGCGTGGGAGGTGGCGGGGCAATGCATCAGGCCAGCCCCAGCGCGATCTTGTACGTTTCGAGGATGCCCTCGAACTCGTCGCGGTGATGCTTCTCCTGCTTGCGCAGGGTGAGCATGGCGCGGATCGCCTTGGTGTCGTATCCGGTCGCCTTGGCCTCGGCGAGCTTGTCGCTGATATCGTCGGCAATGCCGGCCTTCTCTTCGTGCAGCCGCTCGAGCGCCTCGATAAGCAGGCGGAGCTGTTCGGCCGCGGCCTCGCCGTTGGTGTTGATCGGGTCGGGAACGACAGCCTTCTTCTTCTTGCCGCCTGTCGGGACGAGCTGTGGCACGAAGGGCGTGGGGACGTGGCGGAAGCCGCCATTGCCGTCGGGCACGGCGCGCATGGTCATCGCGCTCATGATGCGAGCCGCTGTGCTTGCGCGGCGCGCTGGGCGCAGCGGGTGCATTCGACGGACTGGTCGAAGTGGCAGCAGCCGGCTTCGTCCTCGCACATGTCGTGCCGGCTGCAGCCGCAGCCGCGGCAGATCAGCGGATGACGATCGGCCGGCGTCTCACAAAGCTGGCGGTAGACCGCGATATCGAAGGGGAAGATCATGCCGAGCACGGCGAGGGTGCCATCGTGCCGCGCGCGCGCGCCGTCGCGCTCGAGGATCTTGATCAGGGCAATGGCGTCCGAGCGGTCCTTATGGGCAGGCGCCAGGCGCTCGGCGATCTGCTCGACGGTGAAGCCTGCCGCCTTACGGCGCAGCTGCAGGTAGCGGCCGGCGCTGATCTGCGCGGGTAAGGTGCCGGCCGTCTGGCTTTTGCCGGATCGCGGGACGAAAATATGACGTGTTCCATCGCTTCGATTCCTTCTTCAGCGGGTGGGGGTGGCGTGCGCGGGGTCGGCAAAGACCCAGCAATTGACGGTCTTTCCGCAGACGGAATTGACCGGCTTGGTCTCGAGGTACTTGCGGGCCTTCGAGGACTTCAGGAGGCGCTTCAGTTCGACCGTCTGGCACGGGAGCTGCAGTTTCCAGTCGGCGCACTTGCGCTCGAAATCGATCAGGCTGACCGCGATCACTTCGGGGTTCTTGCTGTGATTGATCGGGCGTTCGGGGTTGTGGCCCTCGTTCGCCGCGATGTAATCGAAGCGTTCCCAGAACAGCTCGACGTGCGGATGATCGCTCTCGACGGCGCGCTGGCGATCCTCGAGCATCTGATAGATGAACTCGTGCGCCTCGGCCGCGTCGCGATCCGACAGGTTCGTTACGACCAGGCGCAGCGCATCGAGCATCGCCGCCAGCTGGGCGTGGTTCTTCGCCAGCCGTCCGTTGCGGATGCCCGGATGCTTGATCATCGCCGCTTCGTACGTCTTGAACCGCTCGCGATAGGTGGCGATGACCTGCTCTTCGCGGCGCACGGCGTGGATCAGGAAGCCGGAGATATCGTCGCCGTCCATACCGGACAGCGTCTCTACGGCGAGCTTGCTGGCGGGGCTGAAGCGCGACTTGTCGAAGTGGATCGCCATGATGCGCTCGCGCATCGCCGGCGACGCCTCGACCGCGTCGTTCTGAGCGATGACGATCGCCCCGCGGAAGGGCGGCTCGAAGGTCTCCATGCCGCCATTGGCGATCGCGCGGGTGCGGACGGCGCGGCCGTTATAGGCGGTCTTCAGCTCGTCCCATTCGAAGCGACGGCCGTGCGGCGTATCCTTGTCGCGATCGCCCTCGATCAGGACGACGGGCAGGTTGCCGACCTGGCCGAGCGTGCGCGCGATGCCGGCGTTGGTCGCCTTGGTTGGATCGAAGCCTTCGTAATTCGAGCGGCCGGTCAGCTTCCAGAAGAACTCGAGCAGGGTGGACTTGCCGGTGCCGGGCAGGCCGGTCGCCTCAAGGAAGGCGAGGCTGTCGTTGAGCGAGCGCAGATGATCGGCGAAGAACGATGCAAACCAGAAGGCGAGCATCACCACGCCCTTGGGGCCGAAGGCGGTGATCAGGTGCGGCACCCAGGACAGGTCGAGCTTGTCGGGATCGTAGCGGATGCGAAGGATGCGCTCGGCCGTGCGCAGCTTCACCGACTGCTTGCCGAGGACGAAGTAATCCTCTTCGTTCGGCTCGTAGACGCGGCCCTGATGCACGGCGATATCGCCGAGGATCCACGCCTTGTGATCGATCGAATAGCCGGTGAACTGGATCGCTTCGACCATCCGGATCTGCGACCATTGCCGCATCATCAGCTTGTCGATCTGATACTGGCTGCCGACCCACTGCGCGCCAGGCGCGATCGATGCCATGCGCTTCTTGAACTCGGCGCTGGTGGTGCAAGCCGCGCCCGAGAAGGTCGCCTTCACGCTCGCCCGGTCGGACGGGAAATCTATGCGGAGAAAATAGGCACCTTCCTCGAGGTTCGGGTCGCGCTGGAAATACAGCGTGCGGAAGGTGCAGTTGGCCAGCTCGGCGATCGCGACCGCCTCGGCCGACGCCAGTTCCCAGCGCTCTTCCCACGGCATGTCCGCGAAGCCGTCCGGTCCCGCGTCAGGAGAGTCGGTCCATTGCTGGATGATGCCGTTGATGCGCTCGATCGAGAACGTCGCCCATAGCTGCCGGCCGGCGAACACGAGCGGAAACGATTGCGTCTTGTGACGCTGGTAGATCAGCAGCGCCTTCTCGTTGGAGCTTTCGGCAATGGTGACGCTGCCGTTCCAGCGATATTCGTCGAGGTGCGTCGGGGTGAGCCGGTCGCGCTGGCCGAGATCGTTCCAATCGAGCTTCTCGCCCTCGCCATCGACGCGCACCTGCGCGGCGCCAGCGAGCCAGCCGGCCTCGCGTGCCTGCTTGACGAAGCGGCGCGTGTATTCGGTGCCGGCCTTGCCGATATCGAAAGCAAAAATCAGCCTGGGCGGCGCGCGGTTGAGCAGAGCTGCGGCACTGCGCAGCTCGTTGAGCGCGGCCTCGGGATAGTTGTTACAGGACATGGCCGAGACGGCCGCGACCTTGGCCTTCTGGTTGAGGTCGATTGCGTCGAAGATGCCCTCGGCAATCCAGATCTCGTCGGCGATCGCGAGGTCGGCCATCGTCGTGCCGGGCATCTGCCACCACTGGCCGCGGTAGCCCTTGCCCCATGAGAAGAGCGCCTTCTTCTTACCGAAGCGCGCGGGCTGATCGATCAGCCGTTCCCAATGACCACCACCGGGCAGCGGGAACCGCACTGTCGCGGATCCGATGCCGAGATCCTGATCGTGATACCATTCCTGGCTAAACGAGCCGCGGATCCCGGCGAGGTCGAGTCCGCGGGCGTGCAGCAGATAGGCGTCGGCCGCGGCGTTCGGGTTTTCCGGGGTCTTCTTGTGGCGCTTCGACCAGTCGTCGAAAATGTCCGGGTACAGTTCCTTGACGTGGCCTTCCCAGCCGCACCGCTCGATGCGGCCGCATTTCAGCACCCAGGGCTTGTCGGTCCACGTCCAAAGCTCGCGCTGCCCCTTCGAGCATTGCGGGCATTTGCCGCGGCGCAGGTACGTGCCCTTCTCCTCGAAGCCGTAATCCTGCTTCAGGCGCTTGGTCAGTTCGGTGAGCAATTCGGTGCGCATGGAAGGGGGCAAATCTTTCGGGCAAGCGGGTGGCGTTTCCGGAAGCGGGGGCTTTTCCGGATCGCGTATTCAGCGGGAGCGGTGCGCAGCGGGGCTGCGCGGGGATCAGGTGATCATGAAGACAGTGGCGAGGGCGACGCCGATGCCGTGATCGTCGTTGGCCGGGGGTGACGTGTCGTCATTCGCCGGTTTCCGCTTCGGCCCGAGGTTAGGGTTCCCGAAAGGGAGGCGGATGGCCGGGTTCGGGCAGTGGCTCGCGTGGATCGTGTAGATGACCGACAGCTGCCCGACATAGGTGTGCTGGCAGTCGTCGTTGGTGCACATAAACCGCAGCTCGCGAACCATGGGACAGACCTCGCTGCTGCCGCGCACGATCGCGCGCGACTTGCAGTGCGGACATTCGATCGCCGGGATACGCGGTGTGTAATTACGCTTCTTCACTTCTTGAGCTCCCCGCTCATTTCCCCGCGCAACACGGCGTCACGCGGCAGGAAAGACTTCATGCGCTTGAGCAGGGCACCAAAGCGCCCGTGCGCCTGCTCGCCTTCGATCATGGCGCGCAACGCATCGTTCGGGCTGGCACCCGGCATGGTAAGGGCAACGCCGGCAGCGATCGCCTCGCCACACTCGCGAGCGGTGTCGGCCAGCTCACTGGCGAGCGCGACGCGGCACGCTGAACGCTCGATCCGCACGACGTCGAGCTGGAAAGCGTAAGCATCGAGAATTGGCGTACCTTCGCCGCCTGCCTCGCAATATGCAGCGTCGAGCGCGACGGCTTGCCGCATGTTCGGGCAGGCATCGTTATCAGGGTTCGCCCACTTGTAGACGAGCCCTTCGCCCTTTCCGATTGCCGCGGCGGCGACGGGATAGGTCAGGTGCCCAGCAACGCGCGCGACGGCGTCGGCGAAGGTGAGGGGCGTTCGAAGTTTCGTCACCGGGCTACGCTCCGGTGAAAAACGGCACCCCGATCGCACGCGACGCTCGGGATGCCAGGGGCTACGGCACATGCATCGTCATCGGCAGGGAGGGAGACCGAGGACAGTTCCGAAGGGTAGATATCAGGACGAAGGAGATGACGAGACACGCCAGTTTCCCGCTCGACGATAAGCACGAGTTCGGCAGGGAGGCGCTTACTGCTCTGCAGCCACTTCCAAACGGCGGGCTGGGACACGCCACAGATGGCCGCCAGGGCGGTTTGCGAACCCGCGATGGTAACTGCTTCGCGGAGCGCTTCGAACGGAGTGGCCATACAAGTCATAACCGCAGCTATGACAATGGTTATAGCAACGTCAAGTGCCAATCTGCGCTTTCGCGCTATTACCAAAGTAATAATGTGGCGTGATGACCCTAGGTGAACGGATTGAAGAGCGTCTGACGGCGACGGGGCTGTCGCAGTCAGAGCTGGGGCGGCGCATTGGCGTCTCTCAGGCCACGATCGCGCACCTCGTTCGCGGGCGCTCCGTGGGGTCGAAACACCTCCACGCTATCGCTCGGGGGTTAGGCACCTCGACGGCATATCTAGAGGGGCAAACGGACGACCCATCGGAAGGAGCTGCCGCTCCGCTTACCGAGCGCGACATCGCTGACCACTTAGACCTCGTTCCGATCAAGTCGGTCGATCAGGCGTACGGCATGGGCGCCGCTTTTGCCGATGAGGAGGCGATGGTTGATGTGCACCACTTCCCGCGCGCTTGGATCGAGCAACTTACGCACACCGCGCCCGTAAGCCTTACCTGGGCGCGCGGAAGGGGCGACTCTATGGCGCCGACCATCAATGACAACGACATAGTGTTGATCGACAGCTCAGAGCGTCGGGTCGAGGATCAAGACCTGATTTGGGCCTTCACGATCGGCGATATTGCGATGATCAAAAGGTTGCGTGTTCGGGGTGACAAGGTTACGATTCTGTCTGACAACAGTGAAGTCTCAAATGACACAGCGCATCCTGATGAAATAAATATCATTGGCCGAATTACTCGAGTTGTGAAACCCGTCTGATGATCCTACTCTATGTTAATGCCGCCGTAACGAACACTGGTGAGCCAGCAAGTGTGCAAGGCTTTTGGCCGGCGTGGATTGTAAACCCGCAGCAATATCAGTTTCTGAACTCTGCCAACCTTTGGATGGGTATACTCGGATTTATAATAACAGTAGCGGGTTTTTGGGTAGCTCTGCGGAGGCTTTCTGCGGTCAAAACGGCCGCCGACGCCGCTACTAACGCAGTAAATTCGTTTAAATTGAGGTTAACTCATTACGATGCAGCTAATGATGCGTCTGAAGCCCGATACGCACTGACTGCGACTTCCCGACATTTGGAATTATCAAGCTGGCGCGACGTCTCAGAAGGGCTGACCGACGTTCGGAGTGCTATGCTACGAACAACTAAAACTCTGGAAACCAAAGATACTAAACTGGCAGGGGAGGTACGACGCCTTCTTCTAGGTATGGCAAAAGTTATTTCCCTTATAGACGAGGGGTTAGCTGACCCGTCAAAGCTTCCGACTGCGGTGAGCACCAAGCAAATGATTCGATCGGCGACCGATACCGTTTTTAAAATACAGCAAGCGTTGCAGGAGCTTCCCGATGTCTAATGATATCAACGAGAAAAACTCAATTTTGGTCGATAGACTTTATAAGCAAACCAAATCGGGCAAAATAGATTGGCGTATGAACTCCTTTAGCAATGAGCCCGAAGTAAAGCTAAAGGACGTGACCTTAACTTTGCGGGGGGGAAACAATGCCAATGGTGCGCCTCTTGAGATTGTAGTTCTGGAGGATGGACTCGGAGGGCTAATCGACTCTTTTAATGATGAAGATCTGGCTGGCCAACCGATGGGTATCTCGGGATTCAATGATTACTTTTCTGCGATGAAGGCGATGCGGCAGAACGCCTTACGTCAGGCTTCAGGAGCAAATAAAGTAGTCGATGATTTGATAAATTTTCTTAGTGACGAAGACTCTTGATCGATAAAGATATAACGTAACGATTAGTATCGCTTCACGGTCTCCAACTTAAGCGCTGTCGCAAAGCCGTGTACCCCGAGTAGATGCGTTACCTCGCCGACTAGCCACTCGACGGCATCAATCGGCGCCTTGAACCCGGCGACGCTGGCCTTCTGCTCCGGATAGATATCGGGCCGGCCGAGCGCGAGCGATAGCGACAGGCTGACCGGCTGGCGGGCGGCGCGGCCTTTGGCTGAGGTCGCGGCGCGGCGCGCATCCTCTTCGGTCGCATAGGTGCGGCTGAGCTTGCGCGCGCTCTTGGCCTTGCCGACCGTCACTGTCTTGCGCTTCGCCTCGCCACGGTCGTGCCAATCGGCCTGCACGCCCTCGACATTCTCGCGCTTCTCGATGCGGAAGCTATGGCGATCGCCGTCGCGGCGCAGGATCCGCAACGCGGGAAGGGCGGCTCCGCTGGCAGTGACGCCGGCGCCGATCGGCGCGAAGATCAGTGCGCCGCGCTTGATCGTGGCAACGGCGTCGTGCTCGCGGCCAAGGCGGCGCAGGAACGCCATATCGCTTTCGCGGCTCTGTGCAGCCAGCTTGAGGGCAATGCCCGCCAGGCGCGGCGCGCAGCGGGGCTGCAGGCCGTTACGGCTGGCGATTTCGCCCACGACCGCGCCGAGTGTCGTATCGTGGCGCGTCGTTTCCCGGCGCACGCGCAGGTCACTGGTGAAGTCGGCCGAGCGCGCGCGGATCGTCACGATGTCGGGCGGGCCGCTATGCTCGACCTCGTCGACCTTGAAGCTGCCCTTGTCGACCAGGCCGGGCCGCACATCGCTGCCCTGTTTCCAGCCGAGCTGCACGGTGAGCACCGCGCCGGCCTTCGGCAGATCGAGCCGACCGTCGCTGTCATTGAGTACGATATCCAGCTGGTCGGCTTCGTCGCCGCGTTTCTCGGTGATGCCGAGCGAGATAAGGCGCGGGCGAATCGTGCCGGTCAGGTCGCGCCCATCGAGGGTGACGCGGAAGTCCGGGATATTGGCGATCGTCATGCGGCGTCCTCATCGACGCGGTAGAGGTCGAGCGTGAAGTCGATCTTGCGCGGCGTGCCGTCCTGCAGAAACTCCTTCTGTTTCTCGTCGACCCCTTCGATCACGAAGGCGCCGTAGATGCGGCCGGCGCCGTCGACCAGCGGCCAGGCGTCGCCACTTGCGGCCATGTCGCGCAGCTGGGCGAGCGATACGGCACCGTCGGCGATCTCGGCATAGGTCGCGCCGCCGAGCGACACGGTCTCCGCGCCGACGCCGACGAACTGCGTGGCGTCCCGCGCGCCGATGCGCGCGGACTTCGCGTGATTGTAATCCGAGCGGCGCTGCAGATCCTCGTAGGCGAGGGTGGGCAGCGAGAACACGAACATGCCAAGCGACATCATCATGCGTGATTGTCCCAGTCCTGCTGATCGGCGAGGCTTGCGCGGCTCCGCGCGGCTTTCTCGCGCTCGGTCGCTTCCAATTCTGCCCGCACCGCCTTGGCGATGGCGTGAGGATCCTGCCCGGCAAGGGGATAGATGTTGACCGTTACCGGCGCAGCGGCCGAGATCGCCACCCCGGCCGCGCCGCTACCTGCGCCTGGCGCGGACGCACCTGATGCTGCCATGGCCGGCATAGCGGCCCCGACTGCGATCGCTGTGGTCAGGCGTTTCAACAGGCTATCGAGCCGCGCGATCGGCGCGTCCTGGTTGCCCTCGATGCCGTTGGCCAGGCCGTCCATCATATAACCGCCGAAGCCGGCGAACACACGCGACGGGGAATGGATGCCGAGCTTCTGCTTGAACCATGTAGCGGCCGAGCTGGCAGCGCCGACGATCGTATTCTTGAGCGCACCAAGCATCGACATGATGCCGTTGATCAGCCCGCGGATCATGTTGCGGCCGACCTCGGCAAGCTGGCCGGGGACGCTGCCACCTAGCCAACCGAGCAAGAGCCCGATCGGCCCGAACAGCAGCATGCGCGGATCGAACTGCGAGAAGATGGCCTTGATCGCACCGATGCCGGCGAAGAAGGCCGTCTTGATCGATTGCCACAGAGCGCCAAACCACGCGCTGATCGCGCCCCATTTGCTGTAGATCAGGTACGCGCCGGCCGCGAGCAAGGCGATGCCGGCGACGATGCCGAGTGCAATGCCGATAATCGGTAGCAGCGACATCTGCGTATAGGTGGCGGCCGCGGCGAACAGGTACATCGGGCCGACGACGCCGGCGAGCGCAATGGCGCCGATGCCCAGGGCGATGAACAGTGCCGATAGGCCTGCTGCCGTGAGCAGGATCACGCGCGTGAGCGTTGGGTGACGCTGCGACCAATCCGCCAGGCGATTGGCGAATGCGCCGACCCGACCGAGCACCGCGTTCACGGTGGGCAGCAGGGTATTGCCGAGCGAGACCGCCAGCGCTGCGGCATTGACCTTCATCGCTTTGGTCTGCTCGGCCGAATCCTTCATGCGCTCGGCGAAGTCGGTATCGGTCGTACCGTTGGCAGCCGCTGCCTTGGCGCGGATCGCGCGATATTCCTCGAGGTTTTGGATGATGGGGCGTAGGCCCGCCTGCACCTGGGCGTCTTCGAACAGGAAGCCGATCTTGCCCAGATCGCCACCCGTGGCCTTTTTGGTCAGCTCCGCGATCGCTTCGAGCGGTGTCTTGCCCTCGGCATAGGCCTTCTTCAGCGACTTCGGCAGATCGATGCCGAACTTCGAGAAAGCCTTGATCGTCGCCGGCGAAGCGATCTTTTGAATGATGTTCGCCACGTTGCCCGCGGCCGTCGCGGAGTCGCCGGCGCCCTTGCGCGCGATCTGCAGGGCGGCTGACAGATCCGCGACGGCGCCGGTGCCGGTCTGGCCGAGTGCCTGATAGCCTGCGGTGAGGGCGGGAAACGCGCCGGCCATGTCCTTGATCTCGAACGCGCCCGCCTTGCCCGCCTCGGCCATGATATCGATGACCTTGCCGGTCTGCTCGATCGGAACCTTGAGGTTGTCGTTCGCGGCGAACGCGGCAGCCGACAAATCCGCGATCTCGGCCTCGTACGCGGTCGCCGCGCGGCCGATCGGCTTCATCATCTGCGTTGCCTTGGTCGGATCAAGACCGAAACCGGACAAAGTATCCACGCCCTTCTGCAGGTCGGCTGGCATCTGGTTGGCCGCGCGCGCCGCAATAAGCAGGCTGGCGCCCATCTTGTCCGCCTGCTCGCGCGTGAGGTTCGCCTTCTGGGCGATGTCCGTCATGCCGGACTGGAATTCCTGCGCCTGTTCGACGCCGCCGATGATCGGGCGGGCCATCGCCGCGCCGATCGCAAGCGACGACGCTCCGCCCGCGGCCATGCCGGTTGCGAGGCCCTGCCCGCGGGCGAACCGCTCGCGCGCCGCGCCGAAGCGCCGTTGACGATCGCTGGCCTGCTCGAGCCGGCGCGTCTGTTCCTGAAGCTCGCGATTGGTATCTGCGGCGCTGTCGCGCAGCTCGCGCTCGTGCCGCGCCAGGTCGGACGTGGATACGCCGGCCGCGCGCAGGCGATCGCGCAACTGCTGCAGCTCCTGGCTCTCGGTTTCGTGCTGGCGGGTGAGGCGCTGTGCCTCGGCGCGGGCGCGCGTGAAGTCGCGCGTCAGCTCGCGGGTGGGGGTGCCCGCCTGCTGCATCTCGCGTGCGAGCTGGCCAACGCGGGTTTGCGACGCCTGCACCGCCTGTTCGGTCGATCGCAGGCCCGTCTTCAGTTGGCGGAAGCCGGCGAGATCAGCCTGCGCCCGCTCGATCTCTTTTAGCCGATCGCGCGTGGCGCGTAGCGCCTGGCTGGCTCGCGACGAACCGTTGGCGATATCGCGCAGCGGCTTGGTGACGCGGTCACCGGCCTCGAGCAGCATGCGGATGCGGAGATTACGGTCCATGGGTCAGCGCTCGGATTGAGATCGTTTGGCGGCACGCATGCGCCAGCCCATCAGTTCGTTCACGCTCATTGGATCCATGACCGCTGGCGACCAGTGAAACACGGTCGCCAGATCGGCCATGACATCGTCGACGCTTAGTGGGAGGCCGTCGCCTTCGCTGCTCTCGGCAGCAAAAAATCCATTACCTCGCCGCCCAGCTGCATCAGGTCGGCCGGATCGAGCTGCATGATATCGGTCTTATGCAGGACAGGCGTGGTGATGCGCGGCAGCAGCGTCTCGAGGGCGGCATAGTCGAGCTGGCTGAGCGCCATTAGGGTAAGGCCGCGCAGCTCGCCGGCACCGGGCTTGCGGACGGACACGCTGTCGATCGTCTCGCTGCCACGGACGATAGGGGTGTCGAATGTAACGGTGCGGGTGGTGGGGGCGACGGACGCTTCGGGAATCTTCATGTCGATCCTTCGTGAAGGGGGATAGCGGGTGGGGCGTGGCGGGACGCCAATGGGGGAGGGCCCGGGCGGGGCCTCCCCCCGCGGCATTAGAAGATCCCCAGCGCGGCGCGGATCTCGGCGAAGCGGTCGACGCCGCCGACGATCAGGACCATGCCGAGCGCGTCGATCTCGATCTCGGTCGCACCGTTCCAAGTGAGCTTATAGTAGGCGACGGCCGTCTTGACCTTCATCTCGCCGCCTTCGCCGGGCTTCGATTCGCCGAGATCGATCTCTTCGTGACGGCCGCGCACGACGATCTCGATATTATCGACCGCGCCGGTGTCGTCGTTCTGATAGGCACCGACGAAGCGCAGCTGGACGTCAGCAACGCCGACCGCGCCGTACTGGCGCAGGACGTCGCGCATCGGCCCAGCGCACGTGAATTCCACCTCGATCGGCTCGCCGCCCATGTCGAGCTTTACGCCGGTGTCCATACCGGCGCCGCGATATTCCTCGAGCTTGCGGGTCAGCTTGGGCTGAGTGAAGGAATCTGCTTCACCGATATAGGCGACGCCGGCGTTGAAGATCATCATGTTCTTGAGCTTGCGGGGGAGGCCCATGGTCGTTCTCCGGAATCGTAGCGGGTGGGGTCAGGCGGGGCGTGCGCGGCTCAGCTGCTCGCGACCAACTCGGCAAAGTCGGCAAGGAATTCGTCGCTGATTTCCTGTTGCAGGCCGAGGGACTCGAGCGGCGGGACCGGCGTGTAGCGATAGCTGATCGCCAATTTTCCGATCTTGAGCGACTCGACCGGGTTCTTATCCGGATCGAAATACGCGACGGCGCCGAGCACCTGGCCGGCGCGCTTCAGCAGCCGGAACTTGGCGTTGATATCTTCGACGATGTCGCGCGCCAGGCTGGGCGTGAGCGGCTTGTCGATATACTCGACCAATCCGGTTGCCATCGTGTCGGCGAGGATCTGCGCGGTTCGCGTGGCGCTTTCGAACACGAAATCGCTATCGGCCGGCGCAGTCGTGCGGTTGCCCCAAAAACGCAGGTCGCCGTTAATGCGCACGATCGTGGTGATCGCCGCGGCGTTGAGCAGGTTGGCATCGCTATCGAGGCTCTGCAGGTCGAAGCCGATATCGTGAGCCAGGCCGGTGACACCGGCGACGGGGACGTTGGACAGCGTCTTGTGCCAGCCCAGCTCCTGATCGATCCGGGCGCGCAGGCCGAGGGCGCGGGCGACCGCAAAGCTGGGCGCGGTTGCCCCGAGCACGCCCTCCGGTGCGATAAAGTCGGGATAGAGCAGCATCAGCTCGCGCGCCGTAAAGTTGGCGCGATAGGCGATCACGTCTTCGAGCGTGGCGCCGAGCGCCGCAGCATAGGCCATCCCGCGGAGCTTGGCCGCGACGATCGACAGCTGCGTCGCGACAGGCTGGGTGTCGAGGCCGGGGGCGCCGATGATGCGGGGCTTCACGCCGAGCTGCGCCTCGGCCGCGATCAGCGCCTGAAGGCCGGTCTTCTGGCCGGCGACAACGCCGCCGATCACGTTGAGGTTGGTCGCGGCCGCATCGACGCCGGCTGCGACGCGAACGACGACGACGGGCGTGCGCACCTGGCCGGCGATCGCCCGCAGCGCCTTAGCCAACGTGCCGCCATCGCCGGCGACCAGGATCGCCGCGGGCAGGTTCTTGACCAGGACCGGTCGATTGAGCGGGAAGGCAGCGTTGAGCGCCGCGAGCCCCGCTGCCGCAACAGTGGCGGTTGCAACCAGGCCGATAACGCCGGTCGCGATCGTGGCGATCGAGCGATCGGCGCTGGCGACTTCGGTAACGGTAATGCCGTGCTGGTAGGGGTCGGCCATGAGAAATCCTTTCAGGCAGGAAGGGCGCTGAGCGCGCGGACGGGGATGGAGAGATCGATGGCGGAGGCCTGGGCGATATCGGTGCGCCGGCCGGTGATGGTCAGCACGACGGCACTGGCGGAGGATCCTGCCGCCAGGGTGATGCGCGTGGCGCGCAAGCGGCGCTCGTGGCGCTGCAGGGCAAGCGCACTGGCGGCGAAGAGGCGGACGCGGCCAAGCGCATTCATCGGCTGATCAAGCAGCTCAGGTACGAGCGAACCGTATTCGCGGCGTCCGATGCGGGTGCCGAGCGGCGTACCGATGATGTCGGCGATCGATTGTTGCAGGTGATCGCTGCCGGCGATCGGCGCGCCGGTGCGGGCGTTCATGCCGTTCATTCCGGATCGCCCGACTTATCGGTGCCGGCCTTGACCAGGCCGTGCTTGTGCGCGGACAGCTTGATACCCTTACCGGTGATCTCACCCTCGGCCACGATCGTGCCAGTGAGGGTCAGGTTGCCGTCGAGATCTACATCGCCCTTGACCGTCAGGCCCCCATCGGCCTGGATCGTGACCGTCGCGCCCGCGGGCAGGATTGCGCTGAGCGCGTGCGCGGTCGCGTCATAGGAGATCCGCGCACCATCGGCATGCTCGACCAGCTCGATATCTTCGGAGGACGGGGCCGGGCGGGCATTCGAAAATAGGCCGGGGAATACGATGCCGGCAGCGGTGTCGCCTTCAGGGCAGATGAGCAAGCCCTGCTCACCAACGCTCACCGGCGACCAGGTGCGGGTGGCGCCCGAACGGCCAGCAAGCCATGGAACATCACCGGTGACGATGTCCCCGGTGCGGAAGCGACACGTGCCGGCCGCGAGATCGACGGACACGACCGTGCCGAGACGGATCAGGTCTCCAATCAAACGCTGGCTGTCGGCAGGGTCGCTCATGCGCGGAGCATGGCGCGGGGTGCGAAGCGATGCGCGCGTCCGCTCTTGTAGAAACGATTTCTACAAGAGCCCACCGCAGGTATGCACTCTCAAATCAACGGCCACCTGGTGAGGCTAGGCTGATTCGCGTTGATGCCCCGCGCGACGAAGTTGCCTAGTTATCATCCCCGCAGTCCGAACAACTTTGTTTGGCAGCACGCCGTCACGCCACTGTGCGTGTTTCGACCAAAAAATAGGCACTATCGTTATTCGACTAGGACGCTCGCAGCGTCTTGGACTAAAGCCCGCGAGCCGTGTGGGGCGGCATTGGGGTGGGTGACATGAATATTCTAAAGTGGCCGATGTGCTTAATCGGTCGGCATGAACGCAATAAGGATGCAGCCTATGTAGGGCCCGCTGGTGTTTACCAATCCGTGTGCTCTGGCTGCGCGCGGAGGATGTGGCGCATGCATGACGGATGGAGCACTAAAGAGCCGTCGGAAAGCACCCCTTGGAACGCTGGATAGTTGCCCGAGGATCAGCCGCCCTCCCAATGATTAGGATTGAAAGGGGCTAATTTACGTTAGCCGAGCCGTTGTCCAGTCAGCGTATGCTGCCTTGAAATAAAACTTCAAGGCTGAATGTATGTGGCAAAGGTTTTGCGCATGGCTATCGAAATGGATCGACGATCATCAACCCGCCTCCGTCTGCGAACGCCCCGAGTGCACGCGTGAGAACCTTTGCCTTGACTGTTGGGCCTATTGGGCAACGCCGTAATCGCGGTCAGGCGAGCACTACGCCTAGCGGGCTGCCCGCTCCAGTGCCGTCGCCGCGGAGCGCCTGATACCAAGCCAGCACTTGCACATCGGTGAGAATCTTCGGCACATTCGCCACAAACGCGATATCGTCCGACGCCAGCAACGCCGCGCCGCCAGCTCGAAGGGTAGGCGTAGAGGGCCGGCCGCCGCCAGCTACCGTAGCAGTCGTCACCGCTGGGAGAGCGCCCGCCGCACCCGCTACGATAGACCCGAGGCCGTTAATGCTGCCACGCGCGCAGACGAACAAATAATCCGTCGTGCCAGGCCACGGTATATAGGCGGGGCCGTTATTGTAGGTGCCGTTTTGCGTGTTGTGGAATCCGATATATCCCGGCCCAGGAGTATATACCCAATACAAGCCGGTAATGACGGTGTCCGTCGCAATGACGCCACGTGAGACGTTCCCGGCTGGCTTCTTCAGCACCGCAATATAGGTTTGGTCGCCTTCTGCTGGAACCCGACCGAGGTCAATTCGAACGCCGCCTGCGAGCGTGACGGAATGCGGGTTGATGGTCAGCGCCCCGATTGCCGTTGCCCGACCAATCGACGCCAGCAACGTGCCTGCCGTGCCGCCGGACGCACCGAGAACGATCGTGGGTGTGCTGGTATAGCCCGCTCCTGGCGTAGTGAGCGTCGCGGCGGTAATGACGCCGCTGCCGTTCACGGTATAGTTGCCGGTCGCGCCGTTCCCGCCGCCGCCAGTCGTCGTCCAGTTATAGTTGCCGGGGGTCTGACCGGTGCCGGCCGTGCCGATCGCGATGCCAGTCACGCCTGCGCTTGTCGCGCTGGGCGCCGCATGGTTGAGCAGGGTTGCCGCCAGTGTACCGCCGAAGACATACTCGGCGATCAAGTCGGGCGCGATGCCTTCTGGAGTGTAAGGCGTCAACAGAACGTCAACCTGCGCCAGGATGGCATCGGGCATGGTGAGGATCGTGGCGGTCATTGCATCATGCTCCAAGAGTCAGTTCGAAGATCGGCGCCCAGTTATCCATGCGCGCGTTGAGCCCGCCGATATCGGCGACGATCGTGTCGCCCATGGTGTCGGTGAGGTTGCCGCCAGCGGTCAGCAGCGTGCCCGCGCCGAAGCCGTAGCGGACCTTCATGCCTGCCGCCGGCGCAACGCTCGGCTGGATACGGACAGTCTTGCCGATGATGGTCGGCAGGGCAGCTAGCGTGATGGCCGCGCCGCCAGAACCTGCAAGCGAGAAACCGTAATTGGCACGCTGCCCGCCTTCCAACGTAGTGCGCCATGCAAGCGCCCCGCTCTCCGGGGTGAAATCGACATAGATGTACGTGCTGTCGTAGCGAGGCTGCGGCATCTTGGGCTTCAGCAACCCCACCCACGGCTTGCGATCGATAACGACGCTCTGAAAGACGCGCGCATAGTAAGCGCTGCGCCAGTCGTTCCCCGCTGCGGTCGCATGGACGTTGGACGCGATGTTGGCCGCATGCGGGATCATGTACGCCGGGCACGCCATCCAGAAATTAGGCAGTGTGCTTGCCATTTCGAGCTGTTTCAGCGCGAGGTACGGATCGGACGGGTTGGCCGTATTGTAGATCGCGTGGCCGAACACCTGATCCATGATGCAGATCACGTCGTCAGTCTGGCCGTAGCTCTTGGCCTTTGCGTCCCATCCGGCTCGAATGTTTACTACTGTGGTCGCCCAAGTGGTGGCCGGGGTGTTGACCTGATAATCAGACTCCGCTTGGGCCAAATCCATTGATGGCACGATGAAACGCTTTCCAGCCGCTAAAGCGAGCTCGGCCGCAGCGTCGATGTCTGCGAGCCCGTTGTTGTACGGCACGGTGCCGACTGCGAGGTTGGCGATTGCCTGCCCGCCGCTGCCTTCGCTTGCGCAAATCAGGCGATAGTCCATGTCGGTATGCGCGAGGCCGTAATCGGCCAAGATGCGCTCCTTCACCATAGACGAGAAGCCGACAAGGCCGGTCGCGCCGGCCCCCGTACCTGCGGCATCGACGAGCGGGACCAGCGACGTGCGACGGTTGGCGGGCGTAGGGTTGTCCCCTGGCCGCGCGCCACCGATAAACATCAGGTTATCGTACGGCTGCGTCGTCGTGCGCACTGCGGCATCCGCGCCCATCGACCGCGACTGCCCGTAAGCGATGTGCAGGACGTAGTTGCCTTTGAACGTGCCTTGCTTCTTGACCGCGCCGAAGTTGGCGATCTGGGTTAGGGTGAGGCCGTTGATCGTATCGACGCCGACCAACCGCCGAGCAGCGAGAGCGCCATCGTTTCGGAAGCCGCCGCTGAAGCGACCGTAAATGTCACCCCAAGTCCATGAATAGCCGCGCACCACCCCGGATCGAAACGGCGTACTGGCGAGAACGCCGGCCGTGATGGTCGCGAACTTGGCTTCAAGGATCGAGAGAAGCAGCGCGCCGTTTTCCCGGAACACGGCGAACACGCGGCCTGCTCCATCGGCGAACCCGCCAGCGAAGCCTTTCATCGCGATCAACTTGATACGCGCCGCTGCGCCAACGAGATTGAGTGCCTGGTCGCGGGCCAATACCGCATCGATGGCGGCCTGTAACGACCGCATGATATACGATCCGAACGCGCCCAAGCGGAGATCGGCCGCGACCACACCGAGCGGGTTCGTGCCCTGCAGGCTTGCCGCGACCGATCTCACCGCGCTTTCCTCGCCGAGCTCTAGGTCGGCACCAACAACTTGGACCTCCTCGCTGGTCGCGCCGGCGACAAGCTTCTTGAGCGATGCGCGCTTGGCGATGGGGCCGTCGAGAATGAGAACTGTCTCATCGCCGTTGGGTTCTACCTTTTCGGGCAGCGCTGAGATCTTCGCCATTCGACTAGTCCTTTGCTGGCCAATGCGCTTCCGCGCCGGCATTGAAATTCGAAAGGGCGCCCGCCGACCAACTGGCGATCGTCGCCTCGAGCACGTTGCTGGCGGCGCGGATCGCGTCGATCGCCAGGCGCCGAAGCCGTGCGGCAGCAGCTTCCGGCGTGGCCTCGCCCGCAAGTGCGGCGATCGCCATCGCAGCGTTGTCGTTGGCCTGCTGTTCAAGGCTGGCGACGGCGAGGATCCTCCGGCTGGCCTCTGCCTTGATGTCGCCAATCGCGACGCGCAGCAGCTGCTCGCGCGTCGGCTTGCGGATCGGTGAAAGCTCTGGCTTCCCCGACGCGTTGACAAGGATCGAGCGCCCGCTGCCTTGGCCAGCGATCATGTCGCGATGCCGCTTGGCCGTGATTTTAATCGCGTCGGCCGGGATCATCGCCGGCGTATGGATCGCAGTGTCGAAGAAGCCGGGCGCGGACGCGCTGAAATAGATCATGATCAATATCCCAGCATGATGATGTCGAAGCCATCGAGACGAACGTCGTTGCCAGAGTCGCGCTGCAGCTGGATCTGGCAGCCGAAGCGATCGGGCGCGACGAGCTGAGGCCACATGTTGCGGTTGAGCGATGGAGCGGGCAGCCAACCCGACACGCTGCCGGCGAGCGGGCCGTTGGGAAAGACGGTTGGCCAGCTGAACGACGGCGCAGCCTCGTACGTCATGACGGATCGGTACTGGATCCACTGAACGATGAGCCCGCCCGGCAGCGAGTAATAGCCGTTGGGCGTCAGGCTCTTGGCGAGGCCGGCGAGCGCGGCTGGCGTGATCGCCTTGCCATTTTCCAAACCGGCCATGATCTCGGCCGCACTGGCAACCGGGACATTCAGCGCCACGTCGCCCTGCAGGTCACCGCCACCTGTAACAAGACCCGAACCGGAGATGACACGGTAGAGCGGCACCTTGGCGCCAAGCATGGCGAGGATACCGGCGATCGAATCGGGGGTGAGGGCCACATTGCCGAGAAGGCCGGCCTCAGCTTGGGCACGGGTGGCGGCCGGCACCGTCAGGGCGCGATCGGCGCTGAGCGGGCCGCCACCGGTGATCAGGCCGGAGGTGCCGAGCTGGCGAGCGATCGGCACCGCACCGACGTCACCCGCGTTAAGCACAGCCGCGCCCACCTTGCCGTTCACGCTCGAGACCGGCGCCGGCGTGGAGATTTCCAGCCAGTTGGCAAGCGTCGTCGCGGGCATCGACTGAAGGACGTAGATCAGGCCGCTATCGGCGCGCACCGCAAAGTCGCCGACCGTCGCGGCGAGTGCGAGCATCTGCGCCTGGTTGGCGACGGGCCAAACGTCGATCAAGTCGATCGGCGGGCGCTGCGAAACGAGCAGCTTGCCGTCCGGCCCGAGCGTAGCGACGCCGCTAGGTACGCCGAGGCGCGCGGCCGTGACGTAATTGTCGAGCACAGCCTTCAATACCGCGGGCGTGATAGTCTTGTCGGCGACCAGGCCGGCGAGCGCCTCGGCAAGGGTGGAGAGATAGGCGACACCCATTTCCGTTTCGGACGCGGGCGGGTTGAGGAAGTTGGTATCCCCAAACTGGACGAGGGCGGCCTCGCCGGCGAGGAAGCGGAGATCGGCAACGAGCAGGAACGTGCTGACCTCGGCCTTGCCGAGGATGGCTGTCGGCTGCGCATAGACCGCAAACAGCGTGCCATCCTCGAGGTACAGGCCGATCGCTCGCGTGGTATAGGCGTCGGCGCTCGAATCGCGGATGACCAGGTGCACGGTGCGATTGTCGGACGCCTTGCCCGCGACGCTGGCAACGCGCTTGAATTCGCCCGGCAAGGCGGTCAGCGTGGGCGCTGCGGTAATGACGGAGGCGCTGAGCCCGGCCGAGACGATGCGCACGGCGTTGGTGCCGCCAGTGATGGCATTGACCATCGCGGCGCGGCCGGCGTTGGTCAGCACCATGGATAGGGCCGTCATGCTGCACTCCCGTCGATAAATTGGCCGGCATCGTCGGTGAGCGGCTCGCCATTCTCATCCTGCAGAAGATCGCTCCAAGGCTGCGTGGCGTCGCCATCGTTTGCCGCGACATCGATCCGGCGATAGCCGGATGCCTGCACGGCCATGAACGGCCCGGGCAGGGTGGCCAGGTTGAGCTGCTGCACGAGCACCAGGTGTTCGCGGACCGGCTTGGCCTTGCTCACCTCCTCGACGATGGTACGGGCGTAGGCGGCTGACACGCGCGTGCCGCCCGCGATACCGTCGCGATCGATCAGCGGCAGGCGCAGTTCGAAGGTGCTCGGCTGCAGCCGCGGCGTCGCTTGGAACCATTCGACCAGCTCGAGCAGATCGTCGAACGACTTGAGCACTTGGTCGACAGCCCAGCGCGTTCCCTTGCGGCGTTGTTCCTCGATCGTGCCGGCGACAGCAACGCGCTTGTCGGCGTCACTCCAATCCGGATCCCAGCGATCGGTCGACAATGCCCAGGCGAGCCAGGGCAGTAACTCGACCGGACACAGGGCCGGGTTCCACAGCGCGCCGAGATCGAACGGCACGGCGCCGGCGCGTGCGATGGCGAGCGACAAGCTGCGCTCGAGCGTCGTCGCGTTGGGCGGGAGGAGATCAGTCGGCAACGCCGGTCGCCGATACGCTTATGCCGACGCAATGCGCGGACTGGGTGCGACTCACGACGACGTCGGCCGCGGGGCTGATCAGCTTCACGTTCTGGACGCCTTCGACGAACATCGCGTGCGTTATCGCGGCGCGCACGGCGTCGGCGCCAAGACGGCCGCTGCGCTCTACCCAGGCGGCCGTGCCAGCTTGGGCAGCGGCGAGGATCAGCGTTTGATCGGGACCGGCCTTGAGGGTCAGCTCGGCTTTGATGGCGAAGGGCACGATCTGCGCCGACGCGACTGTGACAAGATCGCCGAGCGGCCGAATGCGGTTGCCAAAATCGACGCCGAGCACTTCCTGCACCGCCTCGATCTGATCGGCCGAGGCCGAACCGTCGCCCAGGCTGGACAGGATAGTGACCAGCACTTCGCCGGGCGCCGGGCTGGTCGCGCTCGCGTCAAGGATCGTCGCATCAGCCGAGCGGGCATGGTAGATGTAGGCCAGTTCGGGGCCGGCAACCGAGAAGCTCTCCGGGGCGAGCACGATACGCTCGCGCAATGCTTCGTCCGATTCGTAGACCGGATCGATGCCGAGGGCGGCGTCGCCGGGATCGAG
Source organism: Parasphingomonas puruogangriensis (assembly GCF_036663635.1). Classification (NCBI taxonomy): domain Bacteria; kingdom Pseudomonadati; phylum Pseudomonadota; class Alphaproteobacteria; order Sphingomonadales; family Sphingomonadaceae; genus Parasphingomonas; species Parasphingomonas puruogangriensis. The sequence continues at coordinate 58,453 of NZ_JAXOJI010000013.1, forward strand.
CGTGAGCCGGAACACGCCGACCAAGACAGCGAGTTGATCGAGATTCGACCCCGTCGCGTATGCCGTCATGACCTGGCGCGCGCGATCGTTGAAACTCTGGCGTACCAGCACTTCACGATAGGCGGCGACCTGCAGCACCTTCACGACCGGATCGGAATCGACGGTCGCGTCAAAGCTGGGCAGCAGTTCCTGCAGCCCTGCCACCATATCGTCGAAAATCGTCTCGAAAGACAATTGCTCGACGATGGTCGGCGCGGGCAGGCGCGACAGATCGACAGTGGTGGAGGTGGTCGTGGAAGCCATGGCGGTGCCATGTCGTCGCGCGCGGGACGCGATGGCTAGGTCGCGCTCTTGTAGAAACGGTTTCTACAAGAGCGGACAGTCCGCTTTGGTGCTGCCGATGACGGTATCAAGCGTCGGATTATGGTGGAGGCTGTGTGGAAACGCGCTGATATGCTATGATCATGGTCTGATTTGGGAGGCCGGTGATGGGGCGTTTCATCGAAGGTTGCGATCGGCGGCAGCAGCTTTTCCTGCCTG
>NZ_JAXOJI010000014.1:0-33915 GCF_036663635.1 Parasphingomonas puruogangriensis
TGAAGGATTTGCGCGGCGCCGGCCTGGTCACGTTCCGCGACAACCGGGTGACGATCCACGATCTGCCCGGCCTGCGCCGCGCCGGCGAATTCGATCCGACCTATCTCTATCTCGATCGTCTGCAAGATCAGCCCCGCGACCCGGGATACGTCAAGACGCTCGCCGCCATCGGCCGCTAGCGCGCACCGACTGCGGCGGCCGTCGTGGTCAGGCCGACAACGCCCGGTTCTCGTCGCGCGGGATGGGATAATAGGGATCGCCGGTGGCGCTGGAATATCCGGTAGTGATGCTGGTGTGCTCCGCCACCTGCCCGGTCAGATGCTTGTATTGGTCACCCGCGTGAACGGCACGTCCTCGTCCGGATAATGCACCACGGCGACCGGCTGATGCTATTACGGCTACACCGTGCGGTGCTCGAAGCGCAGCGAGCGATACGGCAGCCGGCCGTAGCGATGCCCGAAATATTCACCGATCGCCCCGGTGAAGACGAGTGCCATCGACATCGGCGAGCACGCGATACGCTAGCGCGCGGCGCGCGCTTTACGGCGGCGCATGATCAGGTTGATGCCGCGCGCGATCTGCTGATCGACGGCGCCGAGGGCTTCTGGCATCTCGCCGGCGACGAGGCGGTCAGCTGGGCCGATTTCGCGACGCGCATCGCGCTGGCCTGCGGCCACGATGCCAGCATGCTTGCTGTCAGGCGAGCCCTGCCCGGCCCTCGTATCCGTCGACCAGAAGACTTTGGCGGCGGTCATCGATCAGGTCGTTACGGGCCGTCACGGCGTCGCTCAGTGCACGCGCCAATGAGTCGATAATGGCAGGTTGTTCACAATGTCTGGCGACCGCCAGCCCGCGTTCGATCAATTTCACCAACCCGGCCAACTCGTTTCGCGCGGCCGTGTAGGCGTAGGAATTCATCAGCTTGGGCTGCGTGGCAAACAATTCCCGCGGCCCATCATGAGGTGGTGCGAGCGCGGTGAGCTTGACCGCCAGGTCGTTCAGATTTGAAGACAATATCGTACGGTGCTGGCTCAGGCGATTGGCATAATCTGCGGTGGTCATAGCATGTCCCCGTTCAGCGGGAGCGCTCCAGCGTCTCTCAGTCTCCGCATGCCTAGGGCGATTCGCGACGATGAGAAATCTTAACGCCGATCGGAATGCGGCTCGACAACCTAAGTTGCGTGACGATTTTATTCCTAGATCAATGTCCCGGCAGCGACATTGGACAGATGCAAGCGTGCGGCGGGTGCCTTTCGCTCCGTCAGACGGACATGATGCGTCGGCCGATTAACGCTTTCGCCAGCCTGCTATGCTAAACATGGGTTATGGTGAGATACGACCGATACGAGCCCGAGCCGACGACGGTCTATGTCGAACTGATCGCGGCAACGTTCACCATGCTGATCCCCGCCGCCATCATGTCGGGTATTTTTTTGGCGGTCGGTATATTCTGCGCGCTGGAAATTGGCGGCATCCTGCCGTGGATCGCTGTCGCGAGCGGCATGGCGGCGTCCGTCGCCAGGCTCGCGGTAATCCTTGCCTATCGCCGTCAGGCGCGTGGCGAGCTTTCCCGGCGTAGCGTTAGCGCCAAGTGGCAGTTTAGGCTTGGCCTGACCACCTTGCTGTTCGCAGCGTCGCTGGCGTTGCTCGGCATATCCGCCTTCCTGTCACCGCAGCAATTGCCGGAACTGCTGACCACCGGCCTGCTATTCGGTTTTTGCTCGGGCGCCGTGGCCAGAGGGTATATCCGGCCGCGCATCTGCGCCGCGTGCGTGACCGTCGCGACATTGCCGATCGCGCTGACCGCAGCGCTGCAAGGCGGCCTCGGCTATCTGATCCTGGCCGGCATGTTCGTCGCGTTCCTGCTCGGCAGCCTGGAGACGATCCGCTATTCATACCGCCTGGCGCGGGAACAGATCGCGCTGCGCAACGAAATGACGCTGGTGGCGCGTCATGATGTGCTGACCGGCCTCGCCAACCGTTTCGGTCTGCGCGAGGCCTTTGCGCAGTTGCTGCAAGCGCGGGATGGCCTGCCCATGGTGGCGGTCCACTGCCTCGACCTCGACGGCTTCAAGCCGGTCAATGATCGTTTCGGCCATCCGGTTGGCGACGCGCTGTTGCGCGAACTGGCCAACCGCATTCGGTCCACGGCGCGCGTGGGCGATATCAGCGCGCGGCTGGGTGGCGACGAATTTACCGTCGTGCAAGGCGGCATCGCGCGCGCCGAGGAAGCGGACCTGTTCGCCCGCCGCCTGGCGCGCGCCATTACCGCGCCATACATGATCGAGGGGCAAACGATCGAGATCGGCGTCAGCCTGGGCTATGCCACGTCGCCGCCGCATGAGGCGACGCTGGACGCGCTGATCGCCGAGGCCGACGCGACACTCTATCACATGAAGCGGAGCGGCGGCGGCGTCGGATCGAGCGCAAAGCTCGACCCGCAGCCCCATGCCGTCGGCTGGTAGGCATCGTTCGACCGCGCCGCTAAGCGCGGCCATCGCCCGCGCCTACTTGGCTTTCTGTCGATAGTCCCGCGACAGGAAGTCGAACGCCGGCAGCGCTTCGTGGCGTTTATAATCGAACCAGGCGGCATTCTCCCAATTGGAGCCCTTGCCCCAGCGCGTGCCACACTTGGTCGATACCCAATTGGGCTCCCAATAGACCATGCCGATCCCGCCGGCATCGACCGTCGTCTGCGTCAGATCGACGAGATAATCGCGCTGGCCCTTGGGGGTGGCGGGATAGCCCTTCACCAGCGTGTCTTCGCCGAGCAGATTGGGCGAGGTATCGGCATTGTCGGTGGTGAACGGATAGGCCGTTTCGACGACGATCACGTCAGCCTTGTAGCGATCCTTGACCGCCGCGATCGTCGTGCCCAGTTCGGCCATCGAGCGCACCGACCATTTCTTGTAATAGCTCAACCCGATCACGTCGTAATCGACCACGCCCGCTGCGGTGGCATCGTCGAACCACGGCTGGACATGTTCGGGCTGGGCAATGTGCAGCATCACGCGCGGATTGATCTTGGCGACCTTGCCGGCGTCGCGCACCGCCTTGATCCCGGCATTGAGCAGGGTCGCGTTACGCGTCCAATCGATCTTGCGATCCTTGACCCCGCCCATGATCTCGGGATTGGTCTCGTTGCCGACCTGCACCATCTCCGGCATCAGGCCCTGCGCGTCCAGCTTGCCGAGCACATCGCGGGTATAATCATACAGCGCCTTGGCCTGGGCCGGCGTGTCGAGCTTGGCCCAGGCGGCGGGCGGGATCTGCTTCTCGCCATCCGCCCAATCGTCCGAATAATGGAAATCGAGCAGCACCTGCATCCCCGCCGCGCGGGCGCGGCGGATCGTCTTGGTGACGTCGGCGAGATCGCTATATTTGGTCCACTTGGCATCGTTCCAGATACGCACGCGGACGATATTGCCGCCCTTGGTGGCCAGCAAGGTGAACGGATCGATCGGCTTGCCGGCCTGGCGGTACACCGCGCCGCAATCCTCCATCTCGTTGACGTAGGACAGATCGGCCCCGAGATAGAGCCCGCTCGCCGGCTTGGGCGCGAGCGGGGCAGCCTGCGCGGTGCCGGCCAGCAGCAGCGTGGCGATTGCAAACCTTGCCAGCATCAGAAATCGAACCCTGCGCCGATCATGAAGCGGCGACCATATTTCTCGTACCGACCCTGCTGCGCGCGCGTCGCATAATAGGTCTCGAATGCCTCGTCGGTAAGGTTGCTGGCCTGGAACAGCAGCTTCAGCCCCTTCAAGGCGCCGTCACCGAAATCATACGAGGTCTGGAAATCCAGCACGCCTTCGGCCGCCGTATTCAGGATACGGTCAGCATCGCCCAGGCCGGTCGCATAGTGGCTGCGATAGCGATAGGCCACGCGCGCTTCGAACCCCGCTTTAGAATAATAGAGCGTCGCATTGCCGACATGTTTGGACAGGCCCGGCAGGCCGATCTCGCCAATGAAATTGTCGTTCTCCAGCACGGTGATGTTGCTGTCGGTGTACGAATAATTGAGATAGACGCCGAGCCCGTCAAAGGGCTTGGGCAGGAAGGTGAATGCCTTCTGGAACAGGACCTCAAAACCCTTGATCTTGCCGCCGCTGGCATTGACCGGCTGGCGGAACAGGGCGTCGACCGGTGCCGCCCCCGGCGCGGGCACGATGCTTACCGTGGTGATCTGCGGCACGATATAGGTCGCGAGATCCTTGTAGAATGCCGAGACGGTCAATGCGCTGTCGCGGTCGAAATAATATTCGAAGGTCGCGTCCAGCTGGTTGGCGCGGAACGGCTCGAGCAGGGGATTGCCGCCGAATGCGGTGGGCGATCCGAAGTTGAAATAGCCGAAGCCGGCATTGAGATCGTCGAGCGCCGGGCGTGACAGCGCACGGCTCGCGCCCAAGCGGACCTGGATCTTGTCCGACGGCTTAAACGTCAGGTTGAGATTGGGCAGCCAATCGGTGAAGCCGTTGGTGATCTTGATCGGCGTCAGCGTCGGCGTGGCCTGTCCTTCGACCTGCGACACCAGCGTGCTGCGCGAATCCGTTTCGGTGCGCACGACGCGCAAGCCGATATTGCCGCTCACCGGCAGGCTGCCGAGCATGAAATCGAGATTGCCCTGCACGAAACCGGCATAGGTCTTTTCGCCCACTTCCCAGCTCGACCGGCGATCGAAATCGGAGGTCTGCGGGTCGATCGCGCCGAACAATTGCTCGACCGCCGGGAAGATATCGATCGCCAGCGTCGACGGGAGGCCGCTGAACCCGTTGCTGAACCGCACCGGATCGAGGAGCAGGTTGTCCGGGATCGTGGTGCGCGCCGCAGGATCGATAAAGCCAAACTGCGTGCGCTGCGTATAATCCTTCTTGCGATCGGTATGGCGCACGCCGAGCTGGATCGATTTGAGGAAATCGCTGCCCGTTTCATAGCTGGCATCGCCCTGCAGCGAGAACAGTTCGTCATGCGTGATCGGCGCGCCACCGCCGTTTTCCGGGATCTGGAAATCTGCGATCTGGTTGAGCGACGGACTGGTCAGATCGTAGCTGAACGCCATCGTCGGGGCCTTGCCGGCCTGTGTGGCAAAACTGGTGGTGACGCCGAACTGGTTCACCGGCTGCGTCCTGAGCGTCAGGAATTGTGCATTGCGCGTGGTGCGGGAATAGGCCGCGTCGCCGGTCAGCGTCAGCCCGCCAGTGCGGTATTTGGCGTTCAAGCCGCCGGCATAGAGATCGTCGTGCAGGAAATAATATTCGTTCACCACGCGCGTCTTCAGCCCGAAATCGGCCGCGTTGGTGGCGGTGATTGCGGTCACCCCGCCATCGGTGACGGTGGCATTGGCAAAGGAATTGCCAAACGGCAGGTCTTCGACGCGGAAGCCGCGCTGAGTCTCGTTGAACTTGACCTTCGAATAGAAGAAATCGCCGTTGAGTTCGAAGCTGCCATCGCCGGGCTTCCACTGCACAGCGGCCAGCGCGCCATGACGGATATCATCACCCCCGCGCTGCAGCGCTTCATAGCCATAGGGGATATTGTCGTTGCCCTGGCCGTCGCCGTTCAGATCGGCAAAGCTGTTGGTGTAGCGGAACACGTTGGTGCGTTCCGTCGCGACGGCCTGGCGGCGCCCGGAATAGCCGAGCGCGATGCCCAATGTGTCGTCAGCAAACTGATCGATATACGAGATACTGCCGATCACGCCGAACGGCTTGGTATCGCCGACATTGTCGGCGAGATCGCTGTAGATGCCGCGCACGTTCAGCACGATCTTGCGCTCTTTGTAATCGAGCGGCCTGATCGTGCGCAGATCGATCTGCCCGGCGATCGCACCCTCGACCTGCGCCGCCGTCGGCGACTTGAAGACAAACGCGCCGCTCAGCAGTTCGGCAGGATATTGCTCGTAACGAATGTTGCGGCTTGGCTCGGATGATACGATCTCGCGGCCGTTGAGCAGCGTGTTCACCAGCGCCGGCCCCATGCCGCGGATCGACACCTGCGTGCCGTTGCCGCGATCGCGGTTGGTGGCCAGGCCCGGCAGGCGGGCGAGCGATTCGGCGATGCTTGCCTCGGGCAGCTTGCCGATATCCTCGGCCGACAGCACTTCCTGCACGCGGTCGGCATTGCGCTTTTCGTTGATTGCGGTGCGCAGCGACTGGCGATAGCCGGTCACGACGATGTCTTGTCCTTCGTCACCAGCCGCTGCTGCGTCCGACTGAACGTCGCTGCCCGTGCTCGCTGGCCCGCTCGGGTCAGCCGCTACACTTGTTTGAGCAAACGCCGTCGTCGACAACGATACCAAACTGACGGCGGCCAGCAGAAAACCCCGGTGATTCACGACAATCCTCCCCATCGGCGCTCACAGCAGGCGCCGTCGGGGAGTTTTGTATGACAAATGATGACACCCTTGCAACTTTAATTTGCGGGTGCCCTCGCTATCAGCGTCACCAAGCCGTTGGAAAGCCCTGCACTTGTCGCAGTAATGCGGATCGTACCAGGGCTGGAGCCAATGCGGACGATCGCCTGTGCCAGCCCATGAAACGCGCTACGTTGCGTCGCCTGGTCCGCTTCCAGGCAGGTCGGATCGCCATTCCCGACCCCGATCACCTCGGCATCGCCGGCAATGGTAAAGCGCACCAGATTGCTCGCATCCGGCACCGGACGACCACGCCGATCGACGATTTCCGCGCGCAGCACCACGACATCGCTGCCATCCGCCACCGCCACGCGACGATCCCCGGTCAGCACGACCGCATAAGCCGGCCCCGCCGTCTCCCTGACGGACGTCGCCACGCGCCGCCCCCGATTGACACCACGCGCCTCGATCCGGCCCGCAGCATAGGGCACGCTCCATGCCAGATGGCCGTTGCGCGGCATCGCCTTGCGCCCGAGCGAGCGGCCGTTGAGCAGCAATTCGACCTCGTCGCAATTGCCGTGCGCCCAAACCTCGATCGGCTCGCCTTCCCGCCCCGGCCAGGTCCAGTGCGGCAAGAGATGGACCATCGGCACGTCCGGCCGCCACCAACTGCGATAATAATGGTAATTATCCTTGGCGAAGCCGCACGTGTCGAGCACCCCGAAATAGCTCGAGATGCTGGGGAACTGCGCATACGGCGTCGGTTCGCCGCGATAATCGAACCCGGTCCAGATGAATCCGCCGGCGATATACGGCCGCGTGGCCGCGATCGACCACCAAGCCTCGGCGGTCGAGGCCCACCATGGATGCTCGGTATCATAAGCGCGGACGACATGGGCCGCGGCATCGGTGACATAGGCGCCGCGTGTCGACACCGTACTGCCGGTTTCCGAACCATAGACCGGCACGTCCGGATGCGCCGTGTGAAACGCTTCGATCTGTTCGCTGCGATAGTTGAACCCGACCAGATCGACGACCTTGGCCGCGCCCTTGTCCCAGCTATTGTCGAACGCGAAGGTCGTCGGCCGAGTCGGATCGAGCGCGCGCACGCGGGCCTGCATTGCCGCCGTCACGCGCGCACCCCGCGCGGTGCCCTGTTGCGGCTCTTCGTTGCCCAGCGACCAGGCGATCACGCAAGGATGATTGCGGTCGCGCCGCAGGATCCGCTCCAGCTCGTCGATCGATTCCGCATCGCTGCTGTTGCGGCGTGCTTCGACGATCATCAGCATGCCCTTGGCGTCGCACAGGTCGAGCAACGCAGTGGCCGGCGGGTTATGCGCGCTGCGCCACGCGTTCGAGCCCATCGTCTTGAGCTGGTCGATGCGCCAGCCATGCAGCGCATCGGGAATGCCTGTGCCGACCCCGGCATGATCCTGGTGATTGCACGTGCCGAGCAGCTTGACCGGCCGGCCGTTGAGAAAGAAGCCGCGTGCCGCATCGAAGCGGATCGCACGAATGCCGAACGGCGTCTCGTAGCGATCGGTCACCACCCCGGCGACCAGCACTTCGCTGCGCAGGCGGTAGAGTTGCGGCGTCTCGATACTCCAGAGCAGCGGCGCGCGCACCGGGGCACTGGCATCGGCGCTGGCGCGACCGCCCGCGGGCACGGTCAGCGTGACGGCCGGCAACGCAGCGACCAGGCGCCCGTGCGGATCGACGATCGTCTGGCGGAGCTGCGCGTCGACCGGCGCGGCGTTATCGTTGGCGAGCTCGATCGTCGCCGTCACGGTCGCCCCGTCCGGCCCGATCGTGCTGCGCACGAACGTGCCGTGCGGCGCCACGTGCACAGGCTCGGTGCGCACTAGCTCCACGTGCCGATAGATCCCGGCGCCCTCATAGAACCAGCCTTCGCCGAGCGACGCATCGACGCGCACGGTGACGACGTTGGGCCCCCCGTCATAATCGAGGAAATCGCCGATCGGCACGGTGAACGGCGCATAGCCGCTGGCATTGGTGGCGACGACATAACCGTTGACGAACACGATGCTGTCGCGGAACACGCCATCGAATTCGAGCCACAGGCTGCGCGTGCGGTCCGCCGCGTCGATCGCGATCGCGGTGCGATACCAACCGATGCTGTTTTCAGGATGGTCGCGGCCAAGCGCCTTGAAGCCGTGGGCGGCGACGGCGTCCTCGGTCTCCTTGGGCGCTGGCGCCGCCGGTTTGGCAAAGGGCAGTTCGACCGCCCAATCGTGCGGCACCTGCACGCGCCGCCACGCCGTATCGTCGAACTCGGCCTGCGCCGCATCGGCGGTCGCCGCGCCGGATTTGGCGAAGGTGCGCTGGTTGCGGCCGAAGTTGAAATCGCGCGCCTGGTCGCCGGCGTGACCGAGATGGAAGCGCCAAGTGGCAAGTCTCGTGCTGCGCCCAGCACTTGGTAACCGCGGCCGTGCGGTGGCCTGCGGCACGCCGACGGCCACCGTCGCGACCGCCGCGGTACCAATTTGCAGCGTCTCGCGCCGTGTCCAATCCATCGCAACCCCCGGTTTGTCTTACAAATGTCGTAGCCGCCCAATCGCTTATTGCAAAGGCCCAGCCACGCCTGGCTCACCAACGACACGCATCGATCGACTTTTCCCGATGCGTATTGACGGCCACAAAGGCAACGGGTAATTCCGATATATGATCACCGACGATGCCCTGTCCGTGCTGGCCGCACTGGCCCATCCGACCCGCCTGGCCGCGTTTCGCTTGCTGGTGGCGCACGAGCCCGATGGCCTGTCGACCGGGCAATTGGTCACCGATGCCGGTCTCACGCAGAGTACCTTGTCGACCCATCTCGCGGTGCTGGTAAAGGCCGGACTGGTGGTGCCCGAGAAGCGCGGTCGCCAGATGATCCAACGCGCGAACATCGACGCGCTCCGCGCCCTGATGCTGTTCCTGGCCAAGGATTGCTGCGAGGGCCGTCCCGAACTGTGCGAGCCGCTGCTCGCCGACCTCCTTTGCTGCTGACCCGGAGCGCGCCGTGACCGACCCATCGATGATCGTCATCTACCACAATCCCGCCTGCGGCACGTCGCGCAACACGCTCGCGCTGATCCGCAATTCGGGCGTCGAGCCGCATGTCATCGACTATCTCAAGACCCCGCCGGCCCGCGCCCTGCTGGTCGAGATGATCGCGCGTGCCGGGCTCACGCCGCGCGCGCTGTTGCGCGAAAAGGGCACGCCTTATGCGGATTTGGGCCTGGGCGACCCGTCGCTGTCGGATGACGCGCTCGTCGATGCGATGATCGACCACCCGATCCTGATCAACCGCCCGCTGGTCGTCACGCCGCTGGGCGTAAAGCTGTGCCGGCCGTCGGAAGTCGTGCTCGACATCCTGCCCGATGCGCAGCGCGGCGCCTTCGCCAAGGAAGATGGCGAACAGATCGTCGATGCCGCGGGCAAGCGCATCGCCTGATGGTCGCCGCGCTGCTGATCTTCGTCGTCACGATCGCGTTCGTCATCTGGCAGCCCAAAGGGCTCGGCATCGGCTGGAGTGCGATGGCGGGGGCAGGCATGGCCTTGCTCGCCGGCGTCGTCACCTGGGCCGATGTGCCGGTGGTGTGGCATATCGTGTGGAACGCCACTGCCACGTTCGTCGCGATCATCGTCACCAGCCTGCTGCTCGACGAGGCCGGGCTGTTCGAATGGTCGGCGCTGCACGTCGCGCGTTGGGGTCGCGGACGGGGCAAGCGCCTGTTCGCGCTCGTCGTGCTGCTCGGCGCGGCTGTTTCCGCCTTGTTCGCCAATGACGGCGCCGCGCTGATCCTCACGCCGATCGTCCTCGCCATGCTGCAGGCGCTTGGCTACGGCCCCAAGGCGACCCTTGCTTTCGTGATGGCGGCGGGCTTTATCGCCGACACGGCAAGCCTGCCCCTGGTCGTCTCCAATCTCGTCAACATCGTCTCGGCGGATTTCTTCGATCTCGGTTTCGGCGCTTATGCGCGCATCATGCTGCCGGTCGATCTCGCCGCGATCGGATCGACACTGCTTGTCCTGTGGCTCTACTTCCGACGCGATATTCCCGCCGAATATGACGTCGGCAAGCTGCGCCTGCCCGCCGCAGCGATCCGCGATCGCGCCACCTTCCGCACCGGCTGGATCGTGCTGCTGCTCCTGCTGGTGGGCTTTTTCGTGCTCGATCCGCTCGGCGTTCCGATCAGCCTGGTTGCCGCGACGGGCGCGGCCGTGCTGCTCGTGGTCGCCGCGCGGGGCAAGGCGATCGAGACTGGCAAGGTGCTGCGCGGCGCGCCGTGGCAGGTCGTGATCTTCTCGCTCGGCATGTATCTTGTCGTTTACGGGCTGCGCAATGCCGGGCTGACCGCTTATGTCGCGATGCTGCTCGACCACGCTGCCACTGGCGGCGTGTGGGGCGCGACGTTCGGCACCGGTATCCTCACCGCCTTGCTGTCGTCGGTCATGAACAACATGCCAACGGTGTTGATCGGCGCGCTGTCGATCGACGCCAGCCATGCCACCGGCACGATCCGCGACGCGATGATCTACGCCAATGTGATCGGCTGCGACCTCGGCCCGAAATTGACCCCGATCGGTTCGCTCGCCACATTGTTATGGCTCCACGTGCTCGGTCAGAAGGGCGTGCGCATCGGCTGGGGCTATTATTTCAAGGTCGGGGTGACGCTGACCGTGCCGGTATTGCTCGTCACCCTGGCCGCGCTCGCGCTGCGCCTCAGCTTTTGAGGCGAGGCGCTGACCCAATGCGCTCGTGGACGCCGCCGCCTGACCGCATGTCCGCCGCGCACCGACATGTGATGACTGGATACCGACCGTCTATCGGCTATGCTGGATATATGGATAATCCCTTGGCCATTGCTGCTTTTGGCGCCCTTGCGCAGGGCACCCGCCTCGACGCGTTTCGCCAGCTGGTGCGACACGAACCGGACGGCATGGCGGCAGGCGAGATAGCGCGCCAACGCACCGTGCCGCAAAATACCATGTCGGCGCATCTCGGCATCCTCGCCCGCGCTGGTATCGTACGATCCGAGCGACACTGCCGCTCTATCATCTATCGTGCCGGCCTGAACGGCTTGGGCAGCCTGACGCGGTTCCTCGTCGAAGATTGCTGCGCGGGCGCGCCGGCGCTGCGCGCGCCGCTCCCCGCCGAACTTGCTCCCTGCTGCTGAGAAGATGCCGCTACGCGCCCTCCCCGACCCTGATCACCTGCCCGCGCTCGATCGACGCTATGCGCTGGATCGACCCGCTACCGGGCTGGGTGCGGGCGACCCGCCCCCACGCATCCTGCTGCTCTACGGATCGTTGCGCGAGCGATCATACTCCCGCTTGTGCGTTGAAGAAGCGGCGCGCCTGTTGCAGTTTTTCGGCGCGGAAACGCGCATCTTCGATCCCTCGACCCTGCCGCTACCCGACCAGGTCGCCGGGGACGACCATCCGGCCGTGCGCGAATTGCGCGACTTGTCGATATGGTCGGAAGGCCAAGTATGGTGCAGCCCGGAACGCCACGGCCAGATAACCGGCATCATGAAGCTGCAAGTCGATCACCTGCCGCTGTCGATGGGCGGGATGCGACCGACGCAGGGCCGGACTCTCGCCGTCATGCAGGTCTCGGCCGGATCGCAGTCGTTCAACAGCGTCAACACCCTGCGCGTCCTTGGTCGCTGGATGCGGATGGTGACCATCCCCAACCAGTCCAGCGTCGCCAAGGCGTTCGAGGAGTTCGACGAGACCGGTCGGATGAAACGGTCGAGCTACTATGATCGCATCGTCGATGTGATGGAGGAGTTGGTGCGCTTCACGGTGCTGCTACGCCCCCACGCTGCCCAGCTTGTCGATCGATACTCCGAACGCAAGGACGCCGGCGTGCCGCTCGACGCGGCAACCGATCTGTCGAGCATCGCCACGGCGCCGCAACGCGGCAGCTGAAGGGACGGCGACCGCCGGCTCGACCCCCAGCCGCCGACGGCGGTTTTGATAAGTACTGCCTCAATCCCACGGCGCGCTGCCCTTTATTATCCCGAAGATAGTGGACATTAGGTTGTCGCTGCCGAGCTCGGTTTCGTTCTACGCGATTGGTCTGAACTTACCCGTCACTTGTTCACCGGCTCGATATATTCTCACTCTATTTCCCTGAATTAGGCCATAGACCGGAACATTACCGTGGCAGCCCTGTTGGGGCATGGCTGGGATCAAATACACTATGACGACAAATGCGCGGCTCGCGAGCGACGCTTCGAGCGCACCGACCCCGGTCATTCTGGTAGTCGAAGACGAATGGTTGATCCGCCTGGCGTTGGTCGACCTGCTCCGCGAACGCGGTCGACAGGTGATCGAGGCGACCAACGGCGCTGAGGCCATCGATCTCATCCAATCCGGCGCGTCGATCGACCTGATCTTCACCGATGTGCGCATGCCCGGTCCCGTCGATGGTCTCGCGCTGCTGAATTTCGCGCGGCATGCCTTGCCCGGCGTCCCCGTGATCGTCTCGTCCGGCCACCTCCGCCCCACGCTCGCGTTGCAGGCGGGGGCCGCCCGGTTCGTCTCCAAACCCTATCAGTTCGATGCCATCGCCACGATGATCGACGACACGCTCAAGGATCTTGAATCGATGGCATCCGCCGACGACGCCCCCGCCGCATCGGTCTTGATCGCGGACAGCGACATCATCGTCCGCCACGCCGTGGCCGATTACCTGCGCCACTGCGGTTATCGCGTCGTCGAAGCCGCAACGAGCGACGAGGCATTGCTTGCGCTTGCCGAAGCCAGCCTGTCGATCGACGTCGTCTTGTGCGACGTGGCCATCAAAGGGCGCACTTCCGGCTTCGAATTGGCCACCTGGGTTCGCCAGAGCCGGCCTGAACTCGAGGTGCGCTTGGCCGCAAGCGTCGAAGGCGCGGCCAAGGTGGCGGCCAATCTGTGCAGTCACGGCCCACATCTCGAGCGACCCTACGAGCCACAGGGCGTAGTCGATTATATTCTCCAGCGCCGCGCGACGCTTAAGAGAAACAGCGCATAGCAGCAGCTGCCTAGTCGAGCTATTCCCTCAGGATCGCCTGCATGTGCCGCGCGATTTGGCTTTCCTCATTGGAGCACAGCGTGATGGCGCTGCACGCCGAGGCCGGCGTCGCGGACTCCGGAGCGCCGGCGACCGTCAGCGTCACCCCTACCCACACCAAATCGTCGCAGATCCTGCGCCTGACAATCGCGTCATGCTCGCCAATACCCCCGGTGAAGACGATCATATCCGCGCCGCCCAGCGCGGTCATCATCGCTGCGATCTGCTTGGCGACCGAACGGCAGAACATCGCCACGGCCAGATCGGCATCGGCATTTGGCGACGCCTCGTGCAACACGCGCATGTCCCCGGACAGGCCGGATATCCCGAGCATGCCGGCCTCCTTATCGACCAGTCGCTCGAGTTCGGCCGGGCCGCATCCCCGCGCGCGCATCAGGTGGATCAGCACGCCGGGGTCGATATCGCCGGTGCGGGTGCTCATGATCACGCCGCCCGTCGGCGTCAGCCCCATGCTGGTGTCGATCGAGCGACCGTCGCGCACCGCCGTCACGCTCGCCCCGTTGCCGAGATGCGCGATGACCAGCCGCGCGGGCAAATCGCGACCGAGTTGATGGACGATCGACTCGCACGACAGCCCGTGAAAGCCGTAGCGATGAATGCCCTGTGTGCGGAGCGACCTCGGGATCGGCAGCGTCCGCGCGATGTCCGGCATCGCGACATGGAAGGTGGTATCGAAACAGGCAATCTGCGCCCGCCCCGCATACCGCCCCCTGGCCTTGTCGAGCAGCGCGAGCGCCGCCGGCACGTGCAGCGGTGCAAACGGCTCCGCCCGTTCGAGCTCGCGGATCACCGCGTCATCGACCCGGCAATGCTGCCCCAGCCGCGGACCGCCATGGACGATGCGGTGCCCAACCGCGATCGGCGCTGCCGCGCCAGCCGCCGCCAACGCCGCATCGATCGCCGCAAATGCCCCGTCACCGTCCGCCGGATCGACCTGCCCCGCCACGATGTCGCGCACGGCCGATCCGGCAATGTCGAACGCGGCGAATTTCAGCGACGACGAGCCGCTGTTCAGGACCAGTGCGATCTCGGGCCCGGTCAAACCGGCCAGCGCCACTCGAGTATTTCGGGCATGTCGTCGCCATGCTCGGCGATATAGAGTTTGTGCCGCTCCATCGTCGCCCAATAGCGTGCCGTCTCCGCCGGCACGCGACCCGCCAGCCGCGGGATACGCTCGATCGCGTCGAGCGCGAGGCGATAGCGATCGAGGTCGTTGAGCACGACCATGTCGAACGGCGTCGTCGTCGTGCCTTCTTCCTTATAGCCGCGCACATGAATGTTGGCATGGTTGGTGCGCGCATAGGTCAGCTTGTGGATCAGCGCGGGATAGCCGTGATAGGCGAAGATCACCGGCTTATCGGCCGTGAACATCGCGTCGAACGCGCGATCGTCGAGGCCGTGGGGATGCTCGGACTGCGGCTGCAACACCATCAGGTCGACGACGTTGACCACCCGGATGCGGATGTCCGGCACATAGTTGCGCAGCATCGTCACCGCCGCCAGCACTTCCAGCGTCGGGACATCGCCGGCGCAGGCCATCACCACGTCGGGATCCGCGTCGTCGCCGGCCCAGGCCCACACGCCCGCCCCGACCGTGCAATGCCGCACCGCGGCGTCCATGCCGAGCCATTGCCAGTCGGCCTGCTTGCCGGCGACGATCACGTTCACATAGCCGCGGCTGCGCAGGCAGTGATCGGCGACGGACAACAGGCAATTGGCATCGGGCGGCAGATAGATCCGCGCCACGTCGGCAGTCTTGTTGGTGATATGGTCGATAAACCCCGGATCCTGGTGCGACAGGCCATTATGATCCTGCCGCCAGACGTGCGAGGTCAGCAGATAGTTGAGTGATGCGATCGGCCGCCGCCACGGGATCGACTTGGTCACCTTCAGCCATTTGGCATGCTGGTTGACCATCGAATCGACGATGTGGACGAACGCCTCGTAGCACGAGAACAGGCCGTGGCGGCCGGTCAGCAGATAGCCCTCGAGCCAGCCCTGGCAGAGATGTTCGCTGAGCACCTCCATTACCCGGCCATCGGTGCTGAGATCGGTATCGTCGGGCAGGGTTTCGGCCATCCACACCTTGTCCGAAACATCGTAGACGTCAGCGAGCCGGTTCGACGCGGTCTCGTCCGGTCCGAACAGACGGAAATTCACGCTGCCCATGTTGAGCTTCATCACATCGCGCAGATAATGGCCGAGGACCCGCGTCGCCTCTGCCTTGACCTGCCCGGGCACCGGCACCGACACCGCGAAATCGTGGAAGTCCGGCAACGATAGCGGCTTCAACAGCTCGCCGCCGTTGGCATGCGGGTTGGCCCCCATGCGCCGGTGGCCGGTCGGCGCCAGCGAGGCATATTCCTCACGGAACTTGCCACGCTCGTCGAACAGCTCCTCGGCACGATAGCTGCGCATCCAATCCTCGAGCTGGCTCAGATGCTCGGGATCCTTGAAGTCCGCGATCGGCACCTGATGCGAACGCCATGTACCCTCGACCGGCTTGCCGTCGACGAACTTCGGCCCGGTCCACCCCTTGGGCGTGCGAAACACGATCATCGGCCAGCGTGGCCGTTCTGGCGTTGCGCCCACGACCCGCGCGGCCGCCTGGATCGCCCTGATCCGCGCCAACACGGTGTCCATCACCGCCGCGAGCTGCTGATGAACGTCGTCCGGGTCGCTCCCCTCGACGAAATACGGCTCGTGGCCATAACCGCGCAACAACGCGTCGAGCTCGTCACGGTCGATGCGCGCCAGGATGGTCGGGTTGGCAATCTTGAAGCCGTTCAAGTGCAGGATCGGCAGCACCGCGCCATCGCGCGCGGGGTTGAGGAACTTGTTCGAGTGCCAGCTTGCCGCCAACGCGCCCGTTTCTGCCTCGCCGTCACCGATGATGCAGGCGACGAGCAGATCGGGATTGTCGAACGCCGCACCGTAAGCATGGGCCAGCGAGTAGCCCAGCTCGCCGCCTTCATGGATCGAGCCGGGCGTTTCGGGCGCCACATGGCTCGGGATGCCGCCGGGCCAGGAGAATTGCCGAAACAGCCGGTGCATGCCCGACCGGCTACGCTCGATCGCGGGATAGCGTTCGGTATACGAGCCTTCGAGATAGGTATTCGCGACCAACCCCGGCCCGCCATGCCCGGGGCCGATAATATTGATCATGTCGAGATCATGCGCGACGATCAGCCGGTTGAGATGGACGTAGAGAAAGTTCAGACCCGGCGTCGTGCCCCAATGGCCGAGCAGCCGCGGCTTGACGTCGGCAATCGTCAGCGGCCGATCGAGCAGCGCATTGTCGCGCAGGTAAATCTGCCCGACGGACAGATAGTTGGCGGCGCGCCAATAGGCGTTCATGCGGTGCAGCATGTCCGGCGCCAGCACAGGGCGCGCATCGCCAGCCTCGGACTGCGGCTGCGTATCGATCGCGTTCATGGCTGGCTTCCGAAATCGAGGACGTCGTGTGAGCGCCCTTACCACGTTCGCCACAATCAAACACGTTACTGTTGGCGCTAACCGACCGTGCCGCACTTGGCGTCGCGGCCGGCCCTAGCTCACCATAAGCTCCGCCGCAGTCATCGTTCCGACCGCAACCGGTCACGAAACTGTATCGCCACGCGCATAACGACGCGGGCATGGATGGTGCGATTCCGGACCAAGTGCAGCGTGGGATGGAGCCGCAGCTTCGGGCCGGTTGGTCGCGGCTGCGTGCCCAGATCGAACGGCTGACGCGGCGCGGGGATGGCGAGGATCTGTTGCATGATGCCTATGTGCGCCTGGCCGAACTCCCTACCCCGCCGCGCAACGACCGGGCATTTCTCATCAGTGCGGCGGTCAATCGGGGTCGCGACGCCTATCGCCGTGAGGCGGTGCGCGGCGAGCGCGACGAGGGCAGCGCGATCGATGCGCTCTACGATCTGTCCCCGATCCAGGACGAAGCCATGATCGCGCGCGCGCGCCTGGGGCGGGTGCGCGAGGGGATCGAACGGCTCAGCCCGCGCACCCGCGAGATTTTCCTGATGCAGCGGCTCGACGGCTGTAAGTATCGCGAGATTGCAGATCGGCTCGGGATCAGCCAGAGCGCGGTCGAGAAACATATGGCGAAGGCGATCGCCTTCCTGGCGGATTGGACGGAAGATTGGTGAGCCAACAGCGCGGCGATCACTCCCGGCATCGGACCGCCGCCGAGTGGATTGCCCGGCTCAATGCCGACGACCGGACGTCGGCGGACGAAGCAGCGTTTCGACAATGGTCCAGCCATCCCGATCATGCCGCGCAATTCGAGCGCGCCACCGCCTTGTGGGATATGGTGCCCGGCGCCGCGCCGCTCGAGGCGCATACGCCGGTCGTGTCGCGGCGGCGCCTATTTTCGGGCGCGGCGGCGCTGGCCACGATCGGCGTCGGCGGCGGCTTTGCCTTCCAGGCCGCTTATGCCGGCACGCGCTATGCAACCGGCATCGGCCAGCTGCAGCATGTCGCGCTCGACGAGGGATCAACGATGTTGCTCGATGCCGACACGCAGGTTCGCGTCGTTGCCACGGCGCAGCGCCGCCGCTTGTGGCTGACGCGCGGGCGCATCGCGCTCTCTGTCGCCGCGACGCCGATCGACTTCGCGATCGACGCTGGCCGCGGCACGATGCACGCGCATGCCGGCAGGTTCGATCTGCGCCGCGATAGCGATGACGCGGTGTCGTTCACGGCGATCGATGGCATGGCCCAGGTGGCGGCGCCGGGTCTGGCCCGCGCGCTGGCTAGCGGCGAACGATTGCGCGCGGGCGCCGCGGCGCCGGCAATCGACCGGCCCGATCTCGCCGCGACCGAAGCCTGGCGCAGCGGCCGCGCGGCGTTTCATGACGATACGCTGGCCGCGGTTGCAGCCGAGGCGAACCGCTACAGCGCCACGCGCTTGCTGATCGCCGACCGGGCAACGGCCGAGCTGCGCGTCAGCGGCATGTACCGCGTCGGCGACAATGTTGCGCTCGGGCGATCGCTCGCCACGTTGCTGTCGCTGCGGCTGCGCACCGTCGATGGCGCGGTGCTGCTGGACGGGGCAACGATCGACGACGCAAAAAAAATCTCGCCGTCGAAGGTGGGGTAGATCGCCGCTCGCCCGTCATGGAGGCGCGGCACTGACGCCAGCTTCCTTGGGGGGAATATTCCGTGACCATCTCAACCCGGTGCCCCGCGCGCCGATCGTTCGTGCGCCGCTCGCTTGTGCTGAGCGCCGCGATCACCGCTTTGTGCGCCGCGCCGCTCGCCGCGCAAACCCGCACCCTGACGATCCATCTCGCCGTGCAGCCGCTTGGCCAGGCGCTCGAAGCGCTGGCCCGGCAGACCGGCACGGACATCCTGTTCACCCCGGCGGCAGTCGCGGGCATGACCGCGCCGTCCCTCGACGGCACGATGGATGCCTATGCCGCGGTCGAGCGGGTGATCGCCGGCAAAGGGCTGGCGGTGCGTCGCGAGGCGAATGGCGCGCTGCTCGTCACGCAATCGGCCGCACCGCGCGGCGACACGGTCGATACGGCCGAGGTCGGCCCCGACATCGTCGTCACCGGCTATGCCGGCAGCCTCGCCGGCGCGCTGGCGCAGAAGCGCGCGGCGACCAACGTGATCGACGTCGTCCGCGCCGAGGATATCGGCAAATTCCCGGCGCAGAACATCGCCGAGGCGCTGCAGCGCGTGCCCGGCGTATCGATCGTGCGCGATCGCGGCGAGGGCGTGTTCGTCCGCGTCCGCGGCCTGGGCGCCAATTTCCAGGTCGTCACGCTCAACGATCGTTCGGTAGCGGTGAACGAAAATGTCCGCGACAGCGGGCAGAGCGGGCGCCAGTTCCGCTTCGACACCCTCCCCTCCGAACTGATGTCGTCGGTCGAAGTGATCAAGAGCCCACGCGCGAGCCTCGACGAAGGCGGCATCGGCGGCATCGTCAACCTGCGCACGCTGCGCCCGCTCGAGCTCAAGGAACCGGTGTTGGCGCTGTCCGCCACCGCCAGCGCGCCGCGGCTTGCCGACGCGATCGACCCCCGGCTCTCGGCCATGGCCAGCTGGGCCAGCCCCGACGGCACGTTCGGCGCGCTGATCGCCGGCGTCTATGACGAGCGTACCACCCGGCAGGACCGCGTCACCGGCGTCGCCTGGGCCGAGGGCAAGATCGACACCGACGGCAATGGAACGCTCGACAGCGACACGATCTTGGTGCCGACCGCCACGCGCCCGACGCTGGAGCGCGAGAATCGCGACCGCATCGGTCTCAACGGCGCGCTGCAATGGCGCCCCGACGATCGGCTGGAGATCAATATCGATGCGCTGTGGAGCCGCCTCAACGTCGATTATGACGAGCTGACCTATTCGACCGATTTTTCCGCCACGACGGCCAAAGCGATCGTCCCCGGCAGCGCCGTGATCGAGAATGGCGTGTTGACCAAGGCGACCGTCACCACCTCGACGCAGATCGGCCGCGAAACCTCGACGCTGGAATATTCCAACTGGCTGATCGGCGCGAACGCCAAATGGCATGCCGGCGGCTGGACCATCGCCGCCGATGGCAGCATCGGCCAGGCCTATTCCAACACGCCGACCCCGATCTACCGCACGCGCCTGCTCGGCACGGTCGGCCAAGTCACGTTCGATTACGGCAAGGCCGGCGATCGCCTGCCCAACATCAGCTTCGCCACGGCGGACCTTTCCGCGCCGAACACGCTGCCCGGCCGTCGCATCGAATATCGCGTCAACGATTCGCGCGACCGCGAACGGGCCGCCAAGCTCGACATCACGCGCGATCTGAGCGGCCTGTTCAGCACGCTGCGCGCCGGCGCCAAATATCAGAAGCGCGACCGCGTCTATAATCGCCGCGATATCAACTTCACGGCAGGCATCGCCAACCAGCGCTTCGATGCCAGCTATTTCGATGCCTTCCCGGTCGACGACTTTCTGGGCGGCGTCGATGGGACGTTGCCGCGCAGCTGGGTGATGCCCGATCCGGCGGCCTTCTACGCCGCCGCCACCGGCACCCAAGCGTTGCTCGCCGCACCGCTGGCGCGCGGCGATCTGCGCAACAGCTATGCGATCGACGAGGAGATCCTGGCCGGCTACGGCATGGCCGAGTTCGGCTTTCCCGTCGGCGGCGTGAGCGTGCGCGGCGATATCGGCGTGCGCTACGCCCATACCAAGCAGACCTCCTCGGGCTATGCCGATAACGGCACCGTGGCGGTGCCCGTGCGCTACGAGCGCAGCTACGACAACGCCCTGCCCTCGCTCAATCTCGTCGCCGAGTTCACCTCCAAGCTGCAGATGCACGTCGCCGCCTCCAAGGTCATTACCCGGCCGTCGCTGGCCGATCTCGCGCCACGCCTGACGATCAATTCGAACCCGACTATCCTCACGGCGGTGGGCGGCAATCCCGAACTGAAACCGTTCCAGGCCTGGCAATATGACGGTTCGCTCGAATGGTATTTCGCGCCGGGCAGCGCGCTGATCGCGGCCGCCTTCTACAAGGACATCACCACCTTCGTGTTCCAGCAGACCGGCAATTTCGTGCTCGACGGGCAGACCTATCGCCTGACCGCGCCGCAAAATGGCGGCAACGCCTATGTCGCCGGGTTCGAACTCGCCTATCAGCAGCTGTTCAAGATGCTGCCCGCGCCGTTCGACGGGCTCGGCGCGCAGATCAACTACACCCATACCGCCAGCGCCGGCACCTATGCCCAGGCCGGCGGCGGCACGTTCCGCGACGCGCTGGTCGATGTCGCGCGCGATAGCGTCAATCTCAGCGCCTTCTACGAAAAGGGCCCGATCGGCGCGCGCGCGAGCTATAGCTGGCGCGGCAAGGTGTTGCGCGATGTCGGCGGCGCTGGTCTGGCGGCCAACAACGACAGTCCGTTCGGCAGCCTCGACGCGGATATCTCCTACAAGGTGACGCCAAACGTGACCTTCGTCGTGCAGGGCATGAACCTGGCCGGCGGCGTGCAGTGGCAATATGTCCGCGACAATCGCTTCGCCGGCTACACCGATTATGGCACAACGTTGACGGCAGGCGTCCGCGCCCGCTTCTGAACCGATCGGCTGCGCGGCCGGCGGGAGTACCGCCCGCCGGCCGCGCGTCAGTTCTTCAACCTGTAGCTGACCTCGTCCCAATGCCGCGGGCCGACGCGGATGCTGGCGCCCGAGCGGGTCACCAGCACCATATGCCGGCCGACCGCATTGATATGCAGCACGGCGCTTGGCCGCACGAAGGCCGAACGGTGGACCCGCATCATCTGGGCGGGATCAAGCCCCTCCTCCAGCGCGGCCATCGTCACCCGGATCATGTGACTGCGATCGGCGGTGTGCAGCAGCGCATAATCCTTGGCCGCCTCGATCCATTCGATGCTGTCCACCGGGATGCGGATTTCGCCGCGCGCGGTCGGGATCCAGAATTCGCGC
The DNA here is from genome assembly GCF_036663635.1 of Parasphingomonas puruogangriensis. Lineage (NCBI taxonomy): Bacteria > Pseudomonadati > Pseudomonadota > Alphaproteobacteria > Sphingomonadales > Sphingomonadaceae > Parasphingomonas > Parasphingomonas puruogangriensis. The sequence continues at coordinate 21,867 of NZ_JAXOJI010000014.1, forward strand.
TGGTATCCATTGCTGGGCGGCGCCAGCGTGCGCTGGTCGCCGCCCTCCTCATCGCTCTCTGCGCCGGGCGCGATCACCGGCGGCGGCGCCGGCGCCTCGGCGCTTAACCGGCGCAGCACCGAGCGGATCCGCGCCAGCAGTTCGCGTGGCTCGAACGGCTTCATGACATAATCGTCCGCGCCCAGTTCCAGGCCGACGACGCGATCGATCACATCGCGTCGCGCGGTGAGCATGACGATGCCGATCGCGCCATAGCTGCCGCGCAAGCGCCGCGCGATACTGAACCCGTCCTCGACCGGCATGGTCACGTCGAGCACGACCAAGGCGGGCTTGCGCCGGGCGAGCAGCGCATCGAGCGCCGCGCCGCTACCCGCCTCGTCGACCACCAGCCCTTGTTCGCTGAGATAGGCGGCGACCGGCTCGCGCAGATCTTCCTCGTCGTCGACGACGATCACGTACGGGCCGTTCATGCCAGATCCATTCGTTCGAGCAGGCGGCGGACCGCCTCGGGCGTGAACGGCTTTTCCAGCACCGGGCGCTGGGCTTCACTGACGAAGCGCCCCGCCGATACGCCCAGCGTATCGCCGGTGGCAAAGGCGACGGTATCGATCAGGTCCGGTCGCGCATCCGCAATCCACGCAAACAGCGCCGGCCCGTCCAGCCCGGGCATGCGCAGATCGCTGATCACCAGATCATAACTATGCTGTTCGAGCAGCGCCCGGGCCGCCGCCCCACCTACGGCGACCACGCACTCGAACCCCTCGAACGACAGAAAGTCCGCCAGCGACTCGGCAATCTCCGCCTCATCGTCGATGACCAATGCATGGCGCCGTCGCGCGACGATGGCAGGTTGCAGCGCGGGCACCACATGCAGCGCGGCTTGCGCGTTGATGGGCAAGGTCAGGCGAAACCACGCGCCCCGTTCGGCGTGCATCACTTCCAGCCGCCCGCCATGCGCCTCGGCCAGGCCTTGCGAAAAGGACAGGCCGACCCCGGTGCCCTGGCCATGCGCCTTGGTGGTGAAGAATGGTTCGAAGATCCGCCGCCGGATGTGCGCCGGAATGCCCGGGCCGGTGTCGCGCACATCCAGCACGACCGTGCCCGGCTTGGGCCCCAGCGCGGTGGCCAAGGTCAGCGTGCAATCGGTCATATTGGCATCGGCCATGGCCTGCTGCGCATTGACGATCAGGTTGATGATGATTTGGTGCAGCTGATCGGCATCCGCCAGGATGGGGGGTAGCGACGTGGCGAAATCGCGCACCGTGACGATACCATCGGTGCGCAGGCCATAATCCGCCAGTTCGTGCGCCGCGCTGGTCACCGCATTAAGATCGATCGGCGCATGTTCTGGCCGCTTTTGGCGCGCCATGCCAAGGAACGTCTGGACGATCCGCGCGCAGCGATCGGCCGCCCGGCGGATCTTTTGCGCGCGCTCGGCCAGTGCGCCGCCCGCCGCTTGGCGCTCCATCATCACTGCCTGCGCCACGACGATCGACAGCGGATTGTTCAGCTCGTGGCTGACGCCGGCCAGCAGCGAGCCCAAGGCCGACAATTTCTCCGCCTGGTACAGCGCATCGCGCGACTGGGCGAGTTGCGCTTCGGCGCGCTTGCGTTCGGTCTGGTCGATGGTGAATCCTGCAGTCCGGGTAATACCCCCGTTACCGGGGATCAGGAACACGATCGACAGGATGGATCCGTAGCGCCGTTCGAACGAGGGATCGAGATCGGCCTCCACGCTGGCCACCTGCCCGGCCAGCGCGCGGCGCTCGAGATCGTTGACGATCTGCGCGATATCGGGCGGGAAAAGTTCATCGGGATGCTTGCCGACAAGCTGATCGAGCGGCCGCCCAATGGCCCGAGCGACCTCCGGATTGGCCCGAATATAGCGCCCCTCGGCGTCCTTGAGATGCATCGCCAAGGGGGCATTGGCCATGAATGCGGCAAGCTGCGCTTCATTCTCCGCCAGCCGTTCCTCGGACAGCGCACGCTCGAGCACCGCAAGCGTGCGGTCGGCGACCTCACGCACCAATTCCGCCTCGGCATCGGTCCAGACGCGTGGCAGTGCCTGTTGCAACGACAGCACGGCGACCAGCGCGCCGCCACGCAACATCGGCACGGTCAGCGCAGCCACCACCCCGACCGAGTCGTAAAGCGGCCGATTGCTCTCGTCGAAGCGATCGTCGGTAGCGACGTCGCTTACTTTGAAAGGATGGCCGATCAGGTGATCGGCGATCACGCGGTCGCCAAGTGCGGCCAGCGGAAAGGCCCGACCAATCACCCGCACCACTCCCTCGGTCCACTCCTGGAGCACGCACAGCGCCGTGCCGTCCGGCGTGACTTCGGCATAGTTGGCGCGCGACACGCCAAGATGCGCCCCGAGCTGCGCCAGCGTTTCGGACAGGATGGTACGAGCATCGGTTTCGCTGCGGATGCTGTCCGTCCACGCGATCAGAAAGGCCTGGTCGCGTTCGCGCACCTGCACTGCGGCCTGCGCACGGGCGCGCGCCAACGCGACCCAGGTCCGCTCCGCAACGTCGCGGATCACCTGGATCTCGCTGTCGCGCCAGCGGCGCGGGCGATCATGCTGCACCGACATGGCGGAGCGCACCATTCCGTTTTCGGTCAACGGCACGCTGACAAAGGCGAGGATTTCCGCGCTGCAATATCCGGGTAGTGCAGCGGGTTCGATCCGGGCGTCGCTGATAACATCGTCATAGCGCACGATTTCCCCGGCCACCCATTCCTGCTCGACCGTCGCCCCAATGTCGTCGAGCGAGAAAGCGGTGCCCGCGAGACTCACCACCCCGTTGCGCCATTCGCCCAGGACCGAAAAAAGTCGGCCGGAATCGTCGCTTTCCGAATAGGTCGCCCGCGCCACGCCAAGATGGCGGCCAAGCCGTTCCAGCGTGACGCTCATGATCGCATCGGGCGAGGCTTCGCCGCGCACCGCATCGCTCCACTCGATCAGAAAGGCTTGGTTGCGTTCGCGTTCCTGCAAGGCCGTTTCGGCCCGGGCGCGTGCCAGCGTGGCCCAGACGCGATCGGCCAGTTCTTCACACAATTCTATCTCGTTGCGCAGCCAGCGGCGTGACGTGTCGTTAAGCACGGACAATCCGCCGGCCAGCTTCCCGTTCTTGATGATCGGCACGCTGATCGCGGCCCGCACGCCGAGTTTTGCGGCCGACAGGCGTACCGGATCGTCCGCCGCGCGATCGAGCTTGCTATTGTCGTCGATCACCACCGTGCGATGGCGCTTGGCATTCGCCATATGCGCAAATGCCCGATCGAGCAGGGGATCGCGGGCCAGCTCGGACGCCTGGCCGCCCGCAGCATGAAACAAAGCGGGCCGACCACCCTCCCCGTCATCTGTCTCGCCGTAAAGGAGATGTGATATGCCGAGCTGATCTCTCAGGATTTGCGCAAGTTCGGTCAGGATCTGATGCGGATCGGTCAAGTCGCGCGTACGATCGTGAAACGCGCGCAGGATGGTGCTGCGCCGATCGTGCGACTCCGCCTCGCTGAGATCGAGCAGTGTGCCGCACCACCGCACCACGGCGCCGAGACTGTCGCGAACCGGCGAGATCTTGCCGAGAAACGGGCGATAGGCGCCGTCCATGCCACGCATGCGCAGCCGCAGTTCCGCCGTCTCGCCGCGCGCGCGCATCGCCGCCCATGTTTCCCGCACCAGGAATAGGTCGGCGGGATGGCACACCCCGGTCAGATCGCCACGCTCCGCACCGGTGCCGTCGAACATCGCATGCCAGCGCAGATTGGCCCATTGTGCCACGCCATCATGATCGCCGACCCAACACAGGCCCGGCATGTTTTCGGCAAGCGTTCGAAACTGTTCCTCGCTCTCGCGCAATCGCGCCGTCAGACGCAGATGACGCAGTGCGCTCCAGATCCGCGCGCCAGTCTGCGCGACCAGGGTGACCTCTTCGGCCGACCAGCGCCGGACCTTGTCGTCGCCGACCATCAACGAAGCGACGAGTTCGCCGTCATCGATCAGCGGCACGCCGATGAACGAGCGGAGGGGCGTTGCCGTAGAGAGCGCGGCGTCACGCTCGGTCGCCTGCTCGCACGCGTCGGACACCACCACGGTACGCCCGAGCCGATATTCCCGCGCCATGTGGGACTCGCTATCGAACGGATGCCTCCCGTCGAGGGACACCCCGTGGAGCCGTGTCCAGTCGAGCGCGGTTGAGACCGCGCCGGTGCCGGGCTCGATCTCACCATAGCTAACCCATGCTGCGCCAAGAAAGATTCCCAAGGCTTCCGCCGAAATTGACTGGATACGTAACGGATCGGCTTCGCGGGCAAAATGCTTTGATAACCATATTTTGGCTGCGTCAGCGGAGACGAACTTTGGGAAGACGATGTCATCTATACTTTCGGTCCGCGCCATACTTCACCTCCTGCACGCGGCTATAGTGTGCCGCGATTCGATCTTATTTACGAGAGGGCGCGATCCTTTCAGTCGGTCAGCATGTTACTTTCGTCGCAGCTTCGTCGCATTCGTCGCAAAGCGCCGGATACGACATGCACGGGGCGCAGCCTGGCGCGATGATCGCGGTGCCGGCTGACGCGGCGGGCTGCGACGATGCCGACTTGGTCGCAATCCCGGCGCTGCGGTCGCAGTCGTGATGACCGGCTTGCTCGAGGGTGCAAGAAACCAGGCACCGGGAGCCGACCGCTCTCGTCATTGTTCGAGAGAGAGATCATGACACGGAAAGATCGTTTTTATCATCTGATGCTGGTTGGCTTCATCGCCGGCGCCTGCATCATCGCGCCCCAAATCCGCGCCGCCGAACTACCCATGGAAGTAGGCGTCAGGTCCTCCGTATCGGTAGCGGCGACGTTGGTCGCAGTTTGATCCGGCCGACTGGGGCGCCCTCCACCTCAGACGGCGCGATGGGCCGTCCGACACCTCATCCACATACCCAACCACAAACTCATGGAACGGAATTTCGCTATGAAGCAGTTCGTTGCCCTCGTGATGGCATGCGTGCCGCTGTGCGTGATGGTCAGCGTGTATACCGTCTACACCTGAACGGCTGCGCCGACACGGCGAAACCGTTGGCAAAGGGCACCGGGCAATCGACCTTGGGTGATGATCACCAGCGGACGATTGCCCGGTGCGCCCGCAACCAAGCCGCACGGCCCCTCACTACATTGCCGTGTCGCGGGATCGATATTCGTCGTTGTCCCGCTGTCACGGCGCGACGTCTGCCGGCACAGCAAGATAGTTGAGCAACTGCCGCCCGGGCAGGAAGAAATATCCGCCCCCGCGCATCGTCACGAAGCGCGGCAGCGGATCGAGCGCCACAGGCCCCGTGCGCACCGGGATGGTGAAGGCGTTGCAGTCTGACTTACCGTTGCCCGCGATCACGTCGCTTTCGCGATCGAGGCCGTGGAACTTGGTGCTGCCCATCCAGGTCTGCTGGATGAATTCGAACTGCCGCTCGATATCGCCGTTGAGGCACATGAACATCAGGCCGGCGTTACGCCCGTCTTGGGCGGCGAAGCCACGGCCGATGCGCAGGGTGCGGTGACGATTGGTGATCTCGACCTGCTCCATCGACCCGGGGCTGAGACTGTCGCGCGGATTGGCGCGACGAACATGCGCACCGTAAGGACAGCGCAGCCCCTGCGGATCCTCCGTTCCGAACAGGAAGTCATTGTCCGGCGTGACCGGTGGCTTGGTGCCGCCGCCCGCTGAGGCAGGGCCGCCCGCGCGATCACCGCTGGCGATCGGGGTCGCGGCAGGATCGGCCGGCGCGGCCTGCTCCCGCATCGTCGCCACTGCCGCGTCGCCGCCATAGAGTTCGTGCAGCCGCGTGGCCGACATATAGGGATTGCGCGCGAGCGACGAACGATCGGGCCAGCGGCCAATAATCTTGGCGGCGATGAACTCGGCGTCGCAGATCGCCGGCGGGGGGAAGCGGTGGGCGAACTTCTGCGCCTGCGCCGCGCAATAGGCCCAAAATCCGTCATGATCCTGCTCGAGTTGGCGGATTACTAGATAACTGCCGTTGAAGCCGATCAGCCGGGGGTTGGACTTGATCGATTCGGTGAAGCCATGATCTTCGCCGGCGATCGGCAGCATCATCGTCGGATCGTCGCGCGCATCCAGCAACGGACCGGGCGGGACCGAGCCGCGATTGTCGGGATAGCCGAGAATGATCTCGCCCGGCTCGATCAGATGGATCGGATCGGCGTTGCGCAGGCCGCGATAGGTGCCGCGGATCGCCGGCTGGGACACGCCATCGACAAAGCCGAACGGCTCCTTGCGATCGGTGAGCTGTTTGCCCACCGGCGTCAGATCGATCTGATCGACGATCGCGCCGGCGCCCGCCAGCATCGTCTCCACCGTGCCGACCAATGCGGCGACCGCGGCGTCGGTGTCGCCATAGATGAGCAACGCCGCGGAGACCTCGCTTTGGTCCCACCACCAGTCCGCGCACCCCGGATCGTCGCCCAGAATGCGCGCCCGCCCCTCGCCCCGCATGCCGAGCAGAAACGCCGCCGGAAACGTCTCCAGCGCCGCCTCCGGCAACCCAAGCTCGCGCAGTCCCGTCGCCGCCAGTGCCAACGTAACGACGGCCTGCTCCTTTATGTAACGCCCATCATTGAAACTGAGCAACGGCATCAGCTCCCGCACCCACGTCCGGTTGCGCGCCATGTCCGTGCCGAGCCGCACTGTTACCAGCCGCCCGGCCGGCTTGAAGCCGAGACCGCCGAACATGATGCTCTGGATCTGCGTCGTGTCGAGCTTGGCCTTCGGGCGCGGCGCCGAGCCGAACAGCGTCAGCCAATGCCCCGCCTCACTCTCCGTGCGTGCGTGGAGGCCGCGGCGAACGAGCGTGTTGGTTCGGATATTTGCCGTTGTCAGGGTCGGATAGGCGCTGTACCAGAAAGGCGTGTAACGCATGCTTTGGCGCGCGAAACGCTTGAAGCGTTCGCCGTCAGTGGCGCCATCGAAGAACAGGTGGCGCGTGCGCGGAAAGCCGACCGTGTTCGACCACACTGCGGTCAGCCCTTCATGCGCGCGAGTGATGAAATCCTCGAGATAGCTTTCCCAGCTACCGCCATAATTGGAGAAGAACAGCACATCGCGCGTGCCTGGTATCGACACCCAGCGGGCGAAATGGATCGTCCCGATATCGCCGAGAAAACCCGGCCTTGGATTGAGCCCGGTCAGCGTGCCGATCGCGCAGAAAGCGATGCGAAGGGTGAAGAAGCGCAGGATCCCGGGCTTGCGCACGGTGTGCGACATCATGTGGTTGTGCGCGACGCCCGGCGCATTCTCGCGCGCGAACATTGCCGCTGCCTGATCGAGTGTCGGCGCGGCGTCCGACGTCCAGTCGGCCTCCTCGCCGCGCCGGAAGATGAGATAGAGCATGAGGAGGGCCGCAAACGCGAACACCAGGGTAAGCCCTGCGGCGAGCAGCAGAAACCGGATCGTCGGCGTGGGCAGCCAGGCCGTGGGCCAAGCGATCCAACAGGCCAGCGGGATCGCCACGATCAGGATCGGCCACAGAAAGGCCGTCGTCAGTACCGGTAGCAACGCCACGACCTTGGCGCCAAGGCTCGGATCCGTGGTCGGCCCAGGGGGTGGCGTGGGCCCCGGATCGCTTGCCCAGGCAAAGGCCGGATCCCCCGCGAGCGCGTGCTTCACCGCTTCCAGCCGCGCCAGCGACGAAGCGAATTCCCCCTGCTGCGACAGTAACAGCGCGACTCGCTCCGCGAGCGCGCGCTCCTGCTCGATCTGCTGCACCGATAGTCCCGGCACGCCCGAAAAAGCGAGCCCGGCCGGCTGGAACAGCTGATAACCGACTGTGATCCTGTGCCGCATGAGGAACTCGGCGAGGCGCGACGGCGCGAGGCCCAGCTCGGCGAACCGGAAGATCGGCGTCAAATAGTCGCCGGCGCGCCTAGCCAGTTCGCCAAGCACGGCATCGGGTGCGCCATCGGCGGAGAGTTCGAGCACGATATAGGCGCGCCCTGCGCGGTGCGAGCGGATCGCGTGCAGGCTGGCAAAATGCAGGAATTCGCCATCGCCCGACCCCGCCAGTGCCTTGGCGATCGAGCCCGCCGGATTGCCGAGCGCATCGATCAGCGCCAGCACCGTGTCGAGATCGCCCACCTCGATACGCGCGGCGACCGTCAGCATTGCCTGATTCATCTCCCCCCCCCCGTTCTCGCGTCTCAATCGAACTCCACAACAAGCGAACTCGCGAACGCGCCGTTCTTCTGGAGCCGCCCCGCACGCCCGGGTGCGCGACGCAACCGATCGCGCTTGAGCAGTGGCTTGAGCATCAGGTGCAGCGTCGCGCGGTTGATCTCGAGCCCGAAACACTGGTGAACGCCGTAGCCGAAATGAAGATATTGCTCGGCCGGCCGTGTCGCATCGAAGCGGCTGGGGTCCGGCACGCGGCGCTCGTCCCGCATGGCCGAGGCGATGCTGGCGAGCACGGTGGCCCCAGCCGGGATGATACGTCCAGATTTGCCCTCGCCAACCGAGCGGGCAGCGCGCGCAACGCGCGGCATCCACGGCGCCAGCGGATCGAAGCGCATGGCTTCCATGATATACGCTGACAGCAGGCGGTCATCATCGGCGCGCGCCGCCGCCTGCGCTGCCGCAAGCGCGTCCGGACGCCGCAACAGTTGCTCTAGCGCTTGGGGCAAGACCATGGGAGGTTGTGGCGGCCCGCCGACCAACAGGCCAACCACGTCGCTGCGGATCTGCGTATCGCTGAACCCTGGCTCGCCTGCAGCCTGCAACCTGAGCGCGCGGGCAATCACGTCATCTCCGCTACTTCCCCGCCGCGCCTCGATTTGCTGCTGGACGTGCGCGCGCATCAGCGGCGCAATCCGGTTTACCTCGGCCAGTAGCGGGGCATCGCTGGCGACGAACTGGAATTCGAACAATCGCGTCCCCCAAACGCGCAGCTCGCCATTGGCCGGCTCCGGTACGCCAAGATAGGTCGCCATGAAATCGAACGCGATCCGCCGCACCAGCGTATCGACGACATCGAGCCGCCCATCCGCTTCGGCGACGATCGCCTCGGCCTGCGCCGTCACGCGCGCGCCCAGCAGCGGCAGGTCATCGCGCCGCACCACCCGGCGCAAGGAGGCAAGACCGGCACGATACGGGTCGCCATCCGCCATGCCGAGGATGAACGGCGCGCCCCCCATGATGATGTCGAGCTTCGCCGCATAGGGCGCGCCGAACGCCTGATCGTTGGCGAACACGGTTCGCACATCGTCATGCCGAGTGATCAGGTAGGTCGAGCCCAAGCGCAGCACCGGGCGGACTTTACGCAGCCAGCCAAACAGCGTCGGCAGCATGGCCATGGCACGACCCATCAACCATTGGGTAAACGGGCCCTGGCGGCGGCGTAAAACGGCTTCGGTTACCATGAGCGGCTGCCCTACGATGTCGATATTGCGAAGTTATCGTGCGAACAAGATATGACCACAATATGTTACGTGTTGTCCAGTTACATAGGATAGCAACGTACAACCCTAGCTACTTATCGAATTTTGCAATCGTTGGATTGACCTTATGTCTTCCATTCTTCGCAAATATCCTACCTATCGCCATATCGCTTTAGTGGGCTATTGTAATAGTTTCCGTAAAAACCGTCCTATCGCAACCTAATAAGGCTCTAGAAATGTACGCTATCTATCTATTTTTACGCCCAAATTATTCTCTGCTGTAAACTATAGCGCATCCTTCCCGATATAGTCGCCGCAACTTGAGCAACGGAACAGTATGTGATAGTGAGCAGTAATTCTTGTCGACCCGATCCATCAAAGGACGGCGGAATGCGCAAGCTGCTGAAAAGCACCACGCTGGCCGCGGCGGCAGTCGCTCTAACCAGCTTTTCGCCGGGCGTTTCCTTCTCGCCTGACGCCCTAGCTGCGCTCGATCCGACACGCTTGGCTACCGCACTGTGCGGCGGCAGGGCCAGTGCCGCGACGCTGAAGCAGGAATTGATGCTTGCAGCGGCCGTGGCCGGGCCAATTGGGGCTGCATCCGATACGATGCCGCTCTATCCCGACCTGATCGCGCCCCGCCTGCCGATCATGACCGCCAATGCGCGCGCCCGGCGCTACTTCAATCAAGGTCTTGTCCTGACCTACGGGTTCAACCACGCCGGCGCGGTCCGCTCGTTCCGCGAGGCGCAGCGGCTCGATCCCTCATGCGCCTTGTGCTGGTGGGGAGAGGCGCTTGCGCTGGGGCCGAACATCAACGCACCGATGGACGATCGCGATCGCGGCACGGCCCTGGCGGCGATGGATCGCGCAGTAGCGCTCCGCGCGCACGCGCCGCCTATCGAACAGGCGCTGATCGACGCAATGTCGCGCCGTTATGCGCGGGATACCAAGGCCGATCGAGCGGCGCTCGACGGGGCCTATGCCGATGCCATGCTGGATGTCGCCCGCCGTTTCCCCAATGACGACGATATCGCCGTGCTCACCGCCGAAGCGGTGATGGATACGAGCCCATGGAACTATTGGGAGGCCGACAAACGGACCCCGGTGGGCCGCAGCGGCGAGGCAGTGCGCATTGTCGAGACGGTGCTCGCCCGCAGTCCCGCCAATCTCCAGGCAGCGCACCTGTACATTCACCTGATGGAGAATAGTGCCGATCCGCAGCGCGCAGAAGCTGCGGCCGATCGGCTCGCGCGGCCGCTTGCCCCAAGCGCTGGGCATCTGGTCCATATGCCGTCTCATATCTATCGGCGGACGGGGCGCTATGAAGAGTCGATCCGCGTCAACCTTGCCGCGGCGCGGGCCGACGAGGCTTTCATCCGCAGCACCGACGATCACAGCCTGCTGCGCTACGGCTATTATCCGCATAACATCCACTTCATCGTGACCTCAGCGCAGCTGTCCGGCGACATGCGTACCGCGATCGACGAAGCGCGACGGCTGCGCACGGTCCTCGACCCGCAAACCTCCGCTCGGATAGCGTGGATCCAAGTGATCGACGCCGCGCCTTATTTGGCCATGGCGCAGTTCGCACGGCCAGAGGCGATCCTTGCCATGCCGCCCGCCGATGCTCGCCTGCCCTATGCCGGCGCCATGCGCTTGTACGCACGCGCGGTGGCGCAGGCCCAGCGGCATGATCGTATCGCTTTCGAGCGCGAGATCGCTTCCCTCACGGCGCTTCGCGAGTCCAATGCCTTCGCGCCGATGATCGAACAGGGCATGCCCGCGCCCGTTCTACTGGCACTTGCCGAAGCGGTTGCACGCGGGCGCCTGGCGCAAGCGGAAGGCAATTGGGGCGAAGCGGCGCGGCATTACCGGCAAGCAATCGTGCTCGAGGGCAAGATGCCCTATCAGGAACCGGCCTATTGGTATTATCCGGTCAGCCAGTCGCTTGGGGCGGTACTGTTCCAAGCGGGCCGGTTCAGCGACGCCAGCCAGGCGTTCCGCGCCGCGCTTCTACAAGCACCCCGCAACGGTTGGGCGCTGTATGGGCTCTCGCGGAGCGAGGACGCGCAGGGCCATAAACTCGAAGCCGCCGCGGCCCTCCAGGCGTTCGAACGCAACTGGCGCGGCGATCAGAACTGGCTGCGGATGGAGCGGCTGTGAAGGCCGGTAGGGGCGACTGCGCAAGATCCGGGCTTCGGGGTTCTTCATCGCCCTAGACATCCCAACCGATGTCGGCGTGGAACGCTGTTTTCGGTGACCGACGTCGGACGGCGCAGTTTGCAGCCCCAGCGGCGCAGCAGGCGGTATCGACGTCGGCGATGGGCTGCACCCGGTTCTGTCGGCAACACCGGTCAAGGCGCACATGACCATTGTGCTGGCCTTAACAATTTTGCGCGACCGTTGCTAAGCAATGCCGCTCTGGAGCTGCGCAAAAGGCACAAAAAAACCGCCGCAGGAGATCCTGAGACGGTTGTTGTATGTGTATCGATGGTTGCGGGGACAGGATTTGAACCTGTGACCTTCAGGTTATGAGCCTGACGAGCTACCGGGCTGCTCCACCCCGCGCCACGGTACGCCGCCTGCTGGGTAGCAGGGGGTATGA
>NZ_JAXOJI010000015.1:0-6391 GCF_036663635.1 Parasphingomonas puruogangriensis
TCGTTCGCGATTACGAGCAACGGATCGACGTCTCGGAGGCCATGATCCATGTCGCTCTCGGCAGCCTCATGCTCCGGAGAATTGTCCATCCGTGAACATTCTCAAACGGACTCTTAGAAATTGGGGCAATGTGAGCTGCTGCCGGTTTCGTGGACACCGAGATAAGGTGTTTTCGGAACCGGAGGGTGACAATGCAACGACGGAAGTTTAGCCGAGAGTTCAAGCTGGAGGCGGTGAAGTTGGTCCGCGAAAGGGGCGTGGCGGTGACGCAGGCCGCGCGCGATCTGGACTTGCACGAGAACGTGCTGCGCAAATGGGTCCGCGAAGCGGAAGCTGATCCCCAGTCGGCGTTTCCGGGTAACGGCCAGATGAAGCCCGAGCAGCAGGAGATTGAGCGGCTGCGCCGCGAGTTGGCCCGGATGAAGGCCGAACGCGACATCCTAAAAAAAGCCGCGGCCTACTTTGCCAGGGACTCGATATGAAGTTCGGGTTCGTCGCAAAACATCGAGGGATTTGGCCGGTATCGTGGATTTGCGAGGCGCTCGATGTCTCGCGCAGTGGTTTCCACGCCTGGCTCGTGCGCGCGCCGAGTGCCCGGTCGCGCAGCGACGAAGAGTATGCGGGTAAGATCCGCGCCAGCTTCATATCCAGCTACCGCACTTATGGTGCACGTCGGGTGTGGCACGATCTCTTGGCCGAAGGCCTTTCATGTGGCTTGCATCGCGTCGAACGGCTGATGCGTGTGCACGGCCTGATGGCGCGGCCCCGGCGTCGCGGTCTGCCTAAGGATCATGGCGAACGTTCGGTGATCGCCGGCAACGTGCTCGATCGGCAGTTCAGCGCGGACGCGCCCAACCAGAAGTGGGTGGCCGACTTCACCTATATCTGGACACCGCCGAAGGATGGCTGTACGCGGCCGCGGTGATCGACCTGTTCTCAAGGCGGGTGGTCGGCTGGTCGATGAGTGACACGATGACGGCGCAGCTCGTCACCGATGCGTTGATCATGGCGATCTGGCGGCGCGGCAAGCCCGATGCCCTGCTGCACCACTCCGATCAGGGCAGCCAATATACCAGCGAGCAGTTCCAGCGGCTAATGGTCGAAAACGGCGTCACCTGTTCGATGAGCCGGTCCGGCAACGTCTGGGACAACGCTGCGATGGAGAGCTTCTTCTCCTCGCTCAAGACCGAACGGATCGCGCGCAAAACCTACCGCACACGCAATCAGGCAAGGCAGGACGTGTTCGATTACATCGAGCGCTTCTACAATCCCACGCGCAGGCACTCGACCTTGGGGTATCTTAGCCCCATGGACTTTGAGAAGCAGGCTAATGTAGCCTAACCTCGTGTCTATGAGACCGGCAGCAGCTCAATGGCCGCTTTCGGCAGATACGTTCGCCGGCCGAATGGCTGACTATGGGCGTTTTCTGCCGGCAGCTTTTCGCCCCGTTAGCTGCCGGTCGGCTTTCGGGCGGCTTGATTGCCTCGGCACATCGTGAACGGCGAAATTTGGGTGGTTAGCGGACATCGAAAGGGGGACTTGCGGGATTGCGAGGAAGGGCTGATCCTTAAAGTCGCTGAGCGCGGAGAGAACGCCAATGCGATACCTGGTTCACACCGCTCGCCCCATCTTCGAAGACCTTATTGGCACGTTAGTTTTCTACCTGATCTTCGTGCTAACAGGGTCCGTGATCTGGGCAGCAGCAATCGGGTTGACGATCGGCGTTACTCAAGCAGTTCGGCACAAGCTAAAGCGCGAAGCTGTTCCGGGCCTGCTCGTGATCGGCATCGCACTCACGGTCAGTCTCGGTGGTTTGTCTGTGCTGACACACAGCGCCCGCTTCCTTCTCCTCAAGCCGAGCATCATCTATTGCTGTATCGGAGCGACGATGCTGCCGCGCGGATGGGTCAAGCGCTACGTACCTGCCATAGCGCTGGACCTGCTGCCCACGGCAATCTGGGATGGCGTAGGGTGGGCATGGGCATGGCTGATGTTCGGTACGGCAGCCGCGAACGTCTTGCTTGTCATCGCGCTGCCGCCCCACCAAGCGGCAACGTTGCTGCTCGTTCCTGCCACCGGTTCGAAGCTGGCGCTGTTCGCCGTGCAATATGGCGTATTGCGTGCGCGAGCAGGCGCCGCATTTCGCGCTCGTTCCACCGACATAGCTACTGACGTCTAAACGCTCCTTCGCGCGAGGCGTTGGTGGCCGTGTGACTGTCCGCAGCTGGGCGCTTCCGGTCCGTCTGCTCCTGGCCGCTGCTTTGCCGAACGATGGATGCCTTCTGGGGGCGGTCGATGCAAAGCTGCCTCCCTCTTGGCAAGTTCGAAGCATGGCTGGCAGTCATCGACCAGTCTAAACGGGTGCATAAGAGTACATTATCGGGCATCATTGTATCGGGACGGCAATAGGAGCGGCGGATGGCTTTCACGGTGCGTACAGCAACTTGTTCCTGCGGCCGCGTTCGGTGTGAGGGCATTGGCGCTCCGATCGTGAGTACGGTCTGCTACTGTAGCGATTGCCAGGCCGGGGGCACCAGATCGAAGCTTTGCCTGACGCAGGAAGCGTCCTCGATCCAGACGGCGGAACGTCATACCTCACTTATCGCGACGACCGCTTCGGCTGCGTCGAAGGCGCTGAATTGCTCGTCGGCCACAAGCTCAAGCCGGATGCACCGACGCAGCGCTTCGTGGCCGCCTGCTGCAATACGGGCATGTTTCTAAAATTCGCGCCGGGCATTGGACCTCATCCTATCGCTCACGGTTCAGTAGTCCGTTGCCGCCGATCGAAATGCGGACGAAGGTTGCTAGGCGTCAGTCCGATTTACCTATTCCCCAGGATGCCCCGGCATATCGCTCCTTTCCCTTGAAGCTCTTCCGCCGCTTGCTCGCCGCTCGCGTTGCGATGTTGTTCGCCCGCGTCCGCCAGTCGGTTATGAGCCTCGAGACCATTCGGAGACGACCGTAGTTGGCGGCAAGTCAGCGCGCCAAGGAACGGCTTAGACCGTGCGTCGTCGACCGTCCGGTCCTGGGATCCGCTTTGCCGTTGCGAACGTCGCATCGTCGTGGTTAGCGGAATGGAGGTTTTCGGTACTGTTTGTGTGCGGCAGGACCATTCATTCGTCGCATCCGCGCGCGATAAGCGTCCGCAATCGGCATTGATCGCGCTGCTATGAATGGCGAAGCGGACATTGGCACGCAGTGCAGCGATACAAATTCGCGCCCGCGAAGGCGCTATAGCACGAGCCGCAATCATAACTGAACTACATCATAAGCAAATAGGACCTGAATGACAGCTTGAACGACCAAGCAGGTTGAGAAGAACACAAGCATCCATCGTGTGACTGAGAGCTTCAACTTTGCGGAAAGCGCAAAAGCAACAACCAGGCCAATTGCGCTGGGTATCCATAACCACCATCTTTCCGGCGGTGCAGCAAAATTGCTTCGTAGGTATAGGGAGGCGATGTAACCGACGACGAGGATCGCGCCGGCGCCTAGGGCGTCAAAGGCTACTTGGCGGGATTCCGCGGAGGGCGAGCTCATCAGAAATCCTTTTCATGTAAAATTCGTAGTAATCCTTCGACTTGCCAGCGAAGAAGTTGGTTAGACTTAAAAGCATCGCTCCGTACGCAGCGCCACGTGTTATGCGCCCTGCCGTCACAGGACCGGTCTTCGAAGCAATATAAGCTGAGCCACCGCTTGCACCGGATGTGGATACCGGATCACTCATGAAGTCCGCTCCTTTGCTGGATATGTCTGCAATGGGCGACAGGTCTTTATAAAATCTTCGGCATAGGTCTGTGCTTACGCAAGCAGGGTAGGCCCACGGCCGTTCGTGAATCTGATTTAATATAGATAGAAGTTTCGCTCTAATCGCGATGTCGTTGCGGTCTCTCAGGCCGCGCTCTATCGCGAGCCGTAATTGATTTGTTCCAGATGGCACCGTATGAACGTACAGCATCGCACGTAGTAACTGCGTTACAATTGGCTTGTTTGTACCGGGTGGCGGCGTCGTCGTCTTTAGAAACTTCGGCCAAAACCAAAAAACCTTGGCCTCCATTGAAACCAAGTAAAAGATAGGGCGGAGCTCGCTATCAGCTACTCTCCGGTAAGGTCCGGGACCGCTTTGCATTTTGCCTCCTGACCGCCATTACGATCCTGAAACGTCGTCACAGCAGCGGAGTTCCCATCCGATCGGCGCTTTGAGAGAGTCTGACGCTGATCGGCTTCGCGGGTCTTTTCCGCGGTCGGCCTCCCTGATGCCGATGCCGAAAGTGACCGCGTGCACCGGCGGGCTCCGCGACACAGCAGAATGACCGGAAGTGGGCGGTTCCCGCCCGGCGGCTTTCAGGCAAGTTATGCTAATTGGAGATCACGCTATGGCAGCTATTGCCCATTCAGCGCCCAAAACCCGCCGGTCGCCTATCGGCCAATAGCGGGCATCGGATTGAGATGATAAATGGCAGTCGTGCCATCGTTCTTTACCCATACCACCAACCGTCGCAGCGGACGACCTGAACCTCATCGGTCGTGGCTGATGATCTCGGTTTACATGGGCATATTCGGGTTTGGCGCAGCTTTGTTTTGCGTGATGGCAATATACTACGCTCTGTGGAGAGATCGCCCTGACGCACTTGTCAGCATTTTGCCGGTAGCCTGTTCATTCGCCGCCATCACATTCCTTCTTCGGTGCTTTCTAACGAGACGCAAAACGGCATTCGACATCGCGACCGCAGAGTATGAACGCATCTTGCGGACGATCGATTACAGCAGCTAACCACCCATCTATCGCCGTTAGCGACGCACCAAAACGGTCGGAGTGCCTGAAAGCCGACTGGCCGCTATCGGGCGGCAAAGCTGCCGGTCGCAAACCGCCCACTTGCAGACATTCGCCTCCTTGGGCATCTCAGCGCCAAAGGGGAACGACTTTGACCGGTGATGACCAGATTGCGGTAGAGCGCGTTCAGTCAGAGGCGTTTGGCGCGCTCGCTTCCATTCAATCCTATAGGGATTTGAACGAAGCGTATTTTGACAGATTTCGGCAAGCTGTAATTAACGCAAGTGCTTACTTTCAGGGCGAAAGCTATGCGCCGAGCATCTTGATTGACGAGCTAACCTTGGCCGCTCGCGTCCTACGGAACGAGGCGACTGCTTTTCCGGGCCGAACGGTTGCCTGCATGGAAATGGCAGAATGGCTGGATCGGCAGCGGAGGGGCTTGCCGCAAAAGTAAGAGGCAGAGCTACGACAGCTTTCCACCACTTTCCCCCGTTTCGATGCCATCGAGCGATGGGGGCCACATAAAAGCCGACCTACCAAGTTTTGGGGCCGAAAGCGGCCCGGCGGTAGTCGCCCAACTGCCGCCGCTCCTCGACCTCCGACTGAAATCGAAAGCTGACGTTTATTCACCCATGCTTTATCTAGCGGCATGCGAATGAGGAGGGAGAGTGGTTCCGTGCGCAACCAATGGCTGGACGACATCACCTCTCGAATTGCTGAACCTCCTTCATGGTGGCTGGCAGGTATTCCCCGGTACTGCGAATATCATCCGACCCGCTTTTTCGCCGCTCATGCGCAGGCGCTCGTGCGCGTGAGATGCATCGGCTGCTACCAAGCTTTCGACGTTGCGTGGGGCCTCGACACATTCACGGGAATAAGCTTTTCCGACAGTGAAATCGTGAACGCACTCGATAGATATTACGAGCATCCGCCTAGGCATAATCGAGCGACCACTGGCTTCAGCTGTGCTGGAAATAATGCAGGAGTCGAACTTTGGGCGATTTTGCAAGTTTGGCAAAGAGGGGGTACGGAATGGGTGCGACGCGAAAGCCTTGAGGGTGAAGTCAATATATCTTGAGCTGATACTGTAGTGTCAGCTATGCTCTCGGCCAACCGAAACCCGCCATTTCGCTTCCCACTACTATCTGCCGTTCGAGGCGACTTGAAAAACCAGAGCTTTGCCACGCGAAAAAGGATCCCAGCCACTGAGCAGTGCCGCCCTTATCGCAGGCTCAAGTTCAGTTCGGTGTATCTGCGGTCGGTGTCGGTAACCTCTGGCCAGCTGAGCGGCGTGCTTGGCCGGTGGGAAGTGAAGCAGCACCTCCCGGAAAACTGATCCTGCTTTGGCACCGACTGCAACAACCATCCCTTGGAAACCATCAACTGTGCACCATTGAGGCTCGCGGCGAAGCGCCCATTGGTATTCGACGCCATCGATCTCAATGTCGCCGTCCAAACTCCGCGTGTGCAGCATAAATACTGGCTATCATAAGGATGGCAGCTTTCCACCGAGGCTGTGTGAGAACGGTGGTCGAGCAGCGCTGATAGCGGCGCGTGCTAGCGCGGGGCGCTCAGGCCTGCATCGCAGCGATTAGCCCCGGCACGCCGACCAGAGCG
>NZ_JAXOJI010000016.1:0-3161 GCF_036663635.1 Parasphingomonas puruogangriensis
AAGACGGACCCAGCGTTGTCGTTGGTGGTGCGGACTCTCAAGCGTGAGGTAAGGGCAATTCGTGGATGCCTTGGCGCATACAGGCGATGAAGGACGTGGCACGCTGCGATAAGCTTTGGTGAGGTGTGAGCAACCTTTGACCCAGAGATTTCCGAATGGGGAAACCCACCTATCCTGATTATTTCTGCCGTGGACTTGTCCGCGGTTGGAGTAATTGGGGCAAGGTATCACTTAGCTGAATACATAGGCTTCGTGAAGCGAACCCGGCGAACTGAAACATCTCAGTAGCTGGAGGAAAAGACATCAACCGAGATTCCGTTAGTAGTGGCGAGCGAACGCGGACCAGGCCAGTGCCTGAATTTCAACTAGCAGAACACTTTGGAAAGAGTGGCCATAGCGGGTGACAGCCCCGTATGCGAAAGTGAGAATTCAGGACTCGAGTAGGGCGGGACACGTGTAATCCTGTCTGAACATAGGGGGACCACCCTCTAAGCCTAAATACTCGTATGCGACCGATAGTGAACTAGTACCGTGAGGGAAAGGTGAAAAGCACCCCGATGAGGGGAGTGAAACAGTACCTGAAACGGATTGCCTACAAGCAGTAGGAGGGCTTTTATGGCCTGACTGCGTACCTTTTGTATAATGGGTCTGTGACTTAATGTATCAAGCAAGCTTAAGCCGTTAGGTGTAGGCGCAGCGAAAGCGAGTCTGAATAGGGCGATTTAGTTTGATGTATTAGACCCGAAACCCGGCGATCTAGGCATGACCAGGATGAAGGTGCGGTAACACGCACTGGAGGTCCGAACCGATTAACGTTGAAAAGTTACCGGATGAGTTGTGTTTAGGGGTGAAAGGCCAATCAAGCCGGGAAATAGCTGGTTCTCCGCGAAAACTATTGAGGTAGTGCCTCGGATGGACACCGCAGGGGGTAGAGCACTGGATGGATGCGGGGGTCGCGAGACCTACCAACTCTAACCAAACTCCGAATACCTGCGAGTGATATCCGGGAGACAGACGGTGGGTGCTAAGGTCCATCGTCAAAAGGGAAACAGCCCTGACCTACAGCTAAGGCCCCCAAATCGTATCTAAGTGGGAAAGCATGTGGGACTTCCAAAACAACCAGGAGGTTGGCTTAGAAGCAGCCATCCTTTAAAGAAAGCGTAACAGCTCACTGGTCTAAATAAGAGGTCCTGCGGCGAAGATGTAACGGGGCTCAAGATACGTGCCGAAGCTTAGGGTGTGAATTTATTCACGCGGTAGCGGAGCGTTCCGTAAGCCTGTGAAGCGATCTGGTAATGGGTCGTGGAGGTATCGGAAGTGCGAATGCAGACATGAGTAGCGATAAAGAGGGTGAGATGCCCTCTCGCCGAAAGACCAAGGGTTCCTGCGCAAGGCTAATCCGCGCAGGGTGAGCCGGCCCCTAAGACGAGCCCGAAGGGGGTAGTCGATGGGAACCACGTTAATATTCGTGGGCCTGGTGGTGTGTGACGGATCTCGTGAATTGTTCTCCCTTATTGGATTGGGAGGGCTTTGAAGAGGTTCCAGGAAATAGCCCCACCGTATAGACCGTACCCGAAACCGACACAGGTGGTCAGGTAGAGTATACCAAGGCGCTTGAGAGAAGTGTCCTGAAGGAACTCGGCAAATTGCCTCCGTACCTTCGGAAGAAGGAGGCCCTCATCGTGCGCAAGCATATTGAGGGGGCACAGGCCAGGGGGTAGCGACTGTTTAGCAAAAACACAGGGCTCTGCTAAGTCGGCTTCAAGACGACGTATAGGGCCTGACGCCTGCCCGGTGCCTGAAGGTTAAGTGGAGGGGTGCAAGCTCCGAAATGAAGCCCAGGTAAACGGCGGCCGTAACTATAACGGTCCTAAGGTAGCGAAATTCCTTGTCGGGTAAGTTCCGACCTGCACGAATGGCGTAACGACTTCCCCACTGTCTCCAGGACATGCTCAGCGAAATTGAATTCTCCGTGAAGATGCGGAGTACCCGCGGTTAGACGGAAAGACCCCGTGCACCTTTACTGCAGCTTCAGAGTGGCATTAGGAAAGAACTGTGTAGCATAGGTGGGAGGCTATGAAGCGTTGGCGCCAGCTGACGTGGAGCCATAGGTGAAATACCACCCTGTTGTTTTCTGATGTCTAACCCAGATCCATGAAACTGGATCGGGGACCCTCTGTGGCGGGTAGTTTGACTGGGGCGGTCGCCTCCTAAAGAGTAACGGAGGCGCGCGAAGGTTGGCTCAGGACGGTTGGAAACCGTCTGTTAGAGTGCAATGGCATAAGCCAGCCTGACTGCGAGACTGACAAGTCGAGCAGAGACGAAAGTCGGTCATAGTGATCCGGTGGTCCCTCGTGGAAGGGCCATCGCTCAACGGATAAAAGGTACGCCGGGGATAACAGGCTGATAACCCCCAAGAGCTCATATCGACGGGGTTGTTTGGCACCTCGATGTCGGCTCATCACATCCTGGGGCTGGAGCAGGTCCCAAGGGTTTGGCTGTTCGCCAATTAAAGTGGTACGTGAGCTGGGTTCAGAACGTCGCGAGACAGTTTGGTCCCTATCTGCCGTGGGCGTCGAAATTTGAGAGGAGTTGACCCTAGTACGAGAGGACCGGGTTGAACATACCTCTGGTGTACCTGTCGTTCTGCCAAGAGCGCAGCAGGGTAGCTATGTATGGACGGGATAACCGCTGAAAGCATCTAAGCGGGAAGCCTCCCTCGAGATAAGATTTCATAGAGCCGTCGGAGACCACGACGTTGATAGATCGGATGTAGAAGTGCGGTAACGCATGGAGCTAACCGATACTAATTGCTCTATTCGCGCTTGAGAGTCCCACCATCAATGACAATTCTGGGTGACCAGCGTTCGTTTGAGATATGTGCGGATGATTAAGAGCAACGCCTAATACAACTACGCCTACACGGTAAACGTGCATCGATTTTGGAACCCATCCACAAGCCCCTCGGGGCTTCGACGATGGGTTCCGTGAACCATCATGATTGTTCGCAGCACCGGCTTCATTGCTTGGTGGCTATAGCGTCAGTGCCCCACCCGATCCCATCTCGAACTCGGCCGTGAAACCTGACTGCGCCAATGGTACTATCGCTTAAGCGATGGAAGAGTAGGTCGTCGCCAGGCATTGTAGCCGGTGCTCGAACA
>NZ_JAXOJI010000017.1:0-2665 GCF_036663635.1 Parasphingomonas puruogangriensis
GGCGTGAATGGCTGGGCTTCGGTCTTGCTCCCACATTGATCGACTCGCTCCTTCTAACTTTAACGTAACGCTTTGGCGTCAAACGGGGTTGCGGGAGAAGCCGGTGCGATTATCGATATCAGTACGCGTATCCATCGCCTGCTCGACTATCATCGTTATGGCGCTAGCATTGCTGGCTATCGGCCTTTCAGTTGGCAACAAAATCCATCAGGCTGACCTGCAGATCACATCCCTGGGCGAGGCGCTTGGTCAAGAAGATCAGATGGATCAAGCACAACGACGGTTGCGCCAGGACATCGGCCGCCTGACCCGCGACGCCGAACGCGGCGTAAAGGTGCCTGACGCACGCTGGAAGAACCTTCGAAATAGGATTAGCGAATTCAAACGTTGGTCGTCACAAGCGGCACCATTAACTGATCACAGATCGCAAGCAGGATCGGCTCCTATTCAGGACGTACGGCAAGCCGCCGCCGTTTTTGCCGAGGCCTCCGACTATCTGATCGAAACGAGCCGCTTCAAACCATCAGACATAAAGGCGGCCATGCCACGTTTCTTGGGCGCGCTGACGGCCTTGGAGACGAGCCGTAGTCAAGCGCGGCAGGAACTAACCTCTGCGATTTGGAAGGCGGCGGATAAAAACCGCCGTGAAAACCGTCGGGATATCGTCTCAGTGTTACTCGGCGGGCTCGTGATCGTGGCGATCATATTTGGCATGGCGATATGGCTTCGTCGAAACCTAGTATCGCCAATTACAATCATGGCTGCGCGCCTGCGAGAGTTCCGGGTTGGGGAGAGTAGTGGGGACCTGCCCGCCCTTGAGCGGGCTGATGAACTCGGTGACTTGGCGCGAGGACTGCACGACTACCGCCAGGCCGTAGAAAGCCGTCGCTCCGCTGAGCGTCGCGCCGAGTTCCTAGCGAACCACGATATGCTAACCGGGCTAGCGAACCGCCTTCTGTTTGAAAATCGTCTTGCTCACGAAATTGCGCGCAGCGTGCGGACCGGGGACGTCGTAGCGGTATTCGCCATCGATCTGGACGCGTTCAAGGCTATCAATGATCGGTTGGGTCATGCGGGCGGAGACCGTGTGCTCAAGCGGACGGCGCAGCTCCTGTTATCGTGCGTCCGCGATGGTGATTTGGTTGCGCGCATCGGTGGTGATGAATTCGCGGTCATTCAGGTAGCGCGGGCACAACCCGCAGCCGCGGAGACGCTGATCTCGCGTATTTTCAGAAAGGCGTCCACGCCATCCGATGACGGCGCGCCGATCGGGATGAGCGTCGGAGTAGCCCTTTCGGAACCTGGTCAAACCGGAAACGAACTTCACGAACTTGCGGATCTCGCGTTGTATCGGGCTAAGGCTGATGGTCGAAATACGGCGCGCATCTACAACAAGCATTTGAAGGAGGAGGAGAGCCAGCGCGAGCGGCTTGCCAGAGACCTCGAGAATGCCGTTTTGGCGAATGAGCTTCGCTTGGCGTTTCAGCCGATCGCTGACACGGCGTCGCTAGAGATCGTGGGGTACGAGGCACTGCTTCGTTGGCGGCATCCCAGCCTTGGCGACATACCGCCAGACGTCTTCGTACCGATCGCTGAGTCCAGCGGACTCATTGGAACTATAGGATCATGGGTGATCGATCAGGCGCTTCGTGCTGCATCGACCTGGGATCCAAAAATCTCACTGGCAATGAACCTGTCGCCCATTCAGTTTCGCTCCGCTGACCTAGCAACCGAGATATACAATGCTGCGTTGCATTGGCACGTCGCGTTCGACCGACTGGAACTCGAAGTGACTGAGAGCGCGACCCTCTTAGGGTTCCAACGGGAGGAGGTTCTCGCCACCCTCGACGAGCTGCGAAAGCGCGGTGCCAAGGTCGTGATGGACGACTTTGGAACGGGGCACTCGTCACTCAGCAATCTCAAGGAATTCACTTTCGATAAGATCAAGATCGACCGAAGCTTCGTGGCCACGATGCACAGCCACACGTCGTCGTCATCGATCGTTAAAGCCACCATAGGTCTGGGCAAGAGCCTCGGTCTCATTATCGTTGCCGAAGGGGTGGAAACCGACGAGCAGCTCTCGGTACTGCGGCAATGGGGCTGTGATCAGGTTCAGGGGTTTCTAATCGGGAAGCCTGCAGAATGTGTCGACTTGATGGGAAACGATGACACCGTGTCCGCCCTGCAGCCAAGCCAAGTCGCGCAGATTGTGCCGGCCTATGAGGGCTTGAAGGCGGCTGATACTGTCGGCTCGCAGTCTAGCCGCTGATACCAAAATGACGTCGCTGCTCGGTCCAACAGGTGGGCAGGTCAGCAGTAAACGCGAGCCGTTTGGCGTCGAGCGTGGTCGGCTGGCGACCGCCCAAGACATCATCGATGATAGCTGGCGCCAGGAACGCCAGCCGGACGACGCGGGTGACATAGGATTTCACCACCCCCTCAACCGCCGCCAGTTCATGCACGGTGATCTCGCCGCTCTGTAGCTGCGTCCACCAGCGTTGCGCCTTGACCAGAAGCTTGATCATCGATGCCTCAGGCGGGATTATGGTGACGGCGCGACCATCGTTCTGCACAATACGAAGCTTGTGACCCGTCCGCGTAAGCCGAACAGGGCAGTCCAAGAGCAGGCTCGTTTCTGTGTCGGCGTTCGCTGTTGCCCCCAGGT
>NZ_JAXOJI010000018.1:0-2563 GCF_036663635.1 Parasphingomonas puruogangriensis
CAAACCCGCGCTGACCGTGGCCATGCCTCGGTGATCAAGACATGGGAAGATTCGCCCTTTTACGCGCGCACTGCCTTGTCGGCGCGCCTGTGGGGAGAGCCCGTTGTCGCGATTCAGGAAAGCATCTCGCTTGACCGTCTGATCAATCCAGTTGTGCAGTTCATGCTGCCTTACAAGATGCCGCGCGAAACTTAGGCAAAACTTTTCCCTGCGGTCGTGTAGAAACATGGAGCCTTCCTGCGTGACCGAGGGGTGTCTCGACTAGGCTCGACACGAACGGGAGCGGGAAATGGAGCCTCGTCTCCACACGTCTCTCCACGTTTCCCCTCGTCCACCCTCGTCATCTCACATCCACCTTCGTCATCCCCGCGCAGGCGGGGATCCAACTCCTGACGTCAATTTAAACTCGACGGCTTTGCGCAACCAACCACCACGTGTTGGATCCCCGCGTGCGCGGGGATGACG
This sequence comes from Parasphingomonas puruogangriensis, assembly GCF_036663635.1. Lineage (NCBI taxonomy): Bacteria > Pseudomonadati > Pseudomonadota > Alphaproteobacteria > Sphingomonadales > Sphingomonadaceae > Parasphingomonas > Parasphingomonas puruogangriensis. The sequence goes on from NZ_JAXOJI010000018.1 coordinate 466, forward strand.
ATATTTGTGGACTGGGAAGGATCGCCCGCCAATTACGAAATTGGAAAGTCACACTAAGGTCTCACCTAAACGGATGAGAGAAACCCTTTGGGCTGATTGCATGCCCTTGCAGCCATTGGGCGTTTAATGATGTTGCCTGCGTAAATTGACAGGCCAAATCCTACATTGCAAGCGTTATGTCCTTGATATAAAATATTTCCCCACGGCAAAGTCCAGTGCGGGCTGGGCTGTCTTACATTTCCCCGCGCTGGCGGCGCAGAGCATACCATTTTTTGACGTTGGCATTATGCTCTTCCAACGTCTCGGCGAAGACATGTCCGCCCTTGCCATCGGCGACGAAGTAATAATATTTGGTCTTTTCGGGATTTAGCACAGCTTCGATCGCCGCGCGTGACGGGTTGGCGATTGGTCCCTTTGGCAAGCCTGTCATAGCGTATGTGTTATAGTCGTTAACATCCCTGATTTCGGACTGACGAATGCGCCGCCCAAGCGGTTTGCCTTGCGTGATGGGGTAAATGATCGTCGGGTCCGCCTGAAGCATCATGCCGGTGCGCAAACGGTTTGAATAGACCCCGGCCACCATGCGCAGTTCCGATTTCAGCGCCGTTTCTTTTTCGACAATCGACGCCAGCGTCAGCGCCTCCAGCGGCGTTTTGACTACTGCGTCCGGACTGCGTTTTGGCCACAACTCGGACATTGTTTTCGTCATCGCGTCCTGCATCCGCTTAAGCACAATGGCGCGTGGCTCGTTCTTGTCAAAAGCATAGCTGTCGGGAAGAACCGAACCTTCAGCGGGAACATTAATGCTGCCGGTCAGCCGGTCATTGGCGTTTATCCGTTCGTAGACCATGATCGATGGCATGCCTTCGGGGATGGTCACCATGCGCTGCACGGTTTTGCCACCCGTCAGGATGGACAAGATGTCGGAATTGGACGCCTGCGCCGGAATAACGAATTCGCCTGCCTTGATTGTGCTCGATGCTCCAAACAATTTAGCGCGGCTGACAAAGGCATCTGCCGATTTCACGACGCCGCGTTTTTCAAGCTGCTGGGCTGCTGCGGTAATACTTGAACCAGGCTTGATGACAACGGTGGTTTCGCGTTCCAGCGGTCCGTCGGCCGTCCAGCCGTGAATAAAGTTCCCCGCAATAGCTGCCAGCAGTACCGCCGCTGCAATGATCGCCCACTTGGCGAGGCGGCGGGTTGCCTGGGAACCTGATCGCTTTGCCACAATTACCCTTTGTCGTTCCCGCGCCGGCGGGAATCCATGGGCTGCCCCATCCATTTTAACAAACCGGACAGGCTAGTCTGCACGTACAGACCAAAGATTCCCGCCTGCGCGGGAATGACATCCTGAAAGATATGCGATCGCGCTAGCACGCTAGGTTATTCAGGCAGTTTCATGATCAGGCTGGCATTGGTGCCGCCAAAACCGAAACTGTTGTTCAGCACGGCCTTTACTTCGCGTTTCTTGGCGACATGCGGGACAAGGTCGACGCCTTCGGTACCCTCGTCCGGATTGTCGAGGTTAAGCGTTGGCGGGACGATCTGGTCGCGCAGCGCGAGAATGCAGAAAATGCTCTCCACCGCGCCAGCGCCGCCAAGCAAATGGCCAATGGCGGATTTGGTCGAGCTCATTGAGACATGCGAAATGGCATCACCGAAGAGCCGCTTGACTGCGCCCAATTCAATCGTGTCCGCCATGGTCGACGTGCCATGGGCGTTGATATAATCGATATCGGCCGGCGTCATGCCCGCCTTTTTCAATGCCATCTGCATGGAACGGAACGCACCGTCCCCGTCAGGATGCGGCGCGGTCACGTGATAAGCATCACCCGATAAGCCGTAGCCAACAACTTCAGCATAGATTTTTGCGCCGCGTGCCTTGGCATGTTCATATTCTTCCAAGACAACGACGCCTGCGCCTTCGCCCATCACGAAACCATCGCGGTCCTTGTCATAGGGGCGGCTTGCGGCCTCGGGACGGTCATTATAACTGGTGTTCAGCGCACGCGCCTGCGCGAATCCTGCAATCCCCAGCGGACAGACCGTTCCTTCCGAGCCGCCTGCGACCATCACGTCCGCATCGTCGTCACGG
>NZ_JAXOJI010000019.1:0-2123 GCF_036663635.1 Parasphingomonas puruogangriensis
AGCAGCACCGCGTCGTCCGGATCCATCCAGTCGGGAATGACCGTCGGCCCGACATCGGCATAGGGCACGCGGACATATTGCGCCTGCCCGCCATCATAGCCGCCGGCAGTATGCGAGTAGCCGAAGATGCCGCCGACCGCGGTGGCCTGCGCATTGGACTCGTGGCAATTGCCGAACAGGCCCTGCTGGCAGAAATGGCAACGCCCGCAGGCGATGTTGAACGGCACCAGCACGTGATCGCCGACCTTGAGGTGTTCGATCGCCGGCCCGACCTGCTCGACGATGCCGCAAAATTCGTGACCGAAGGTCATGCCGACGCGCGTGTCCGGCACCATGCCGTGATACAGATGGAGATCGGAGCCGCAGATGCACGACCGCGTCACGCGGACGATCGCGTCCTCGGGATGCAGGATCTTGGGCATCGGTTTTTCATCGGCGCGCACGCGGTACGGGCCGCGATAGTTCATCGCTAACATGGGCTATTCCTGGCCGTGCCATGCGGCGGCGCGGGTGGCGCGCCGCCGCATGGGCTTGGGTTACATGCCCTTCATTGGGCCCATATCGGCATCGTGGTGCAGCTTCATCGCCGCCGTCAGATGCTGCTTGACGATCGGGGTCGCCGCCCGCGCGGCGGTGCGCAGCGCCGCCTTGTCGCCATTGGCGCCGTAGCTCTGGTGCAGATCGCGCGCGGCCTGATGCGCCGGGATCTGCTGGCCGATATACAGACGATCGAAATCGCCCGCGCTGGCGGTCTGCAATTCGTTGATCGACGCCGTCGCGCCCGGATCGAGCATCGGCGGTGCGGGATTCATCCCTTCGCGCCGCGCCGCCTTCATCGTCGCGAGCGTCGTCTTCTGGTGATGCTTGATCAGCATCGATGCGAAGCTGCGGATGCGCGGGTTGCGCGACTTCTGCAGCGCGATCTGGCTGGAATTGATCTCGTACAGATCGCTCTTGCCGGCAGCCATCACATAGGGATCGGCCATCGCCTTGGCCTCGGCGGGCGGCGGTGGCGGCGGCGTCTGGGCAAGTACTGGGGTGGCGCCGGCAACGAGTACCGAGGCCAAGATAAATGCTTTAAAGGTCATATTATTTGCTCCCATCCAACTAGTCGCAAAACCATCTTTGCCACCCGGGGTTCCCAAATTTTCCCGTTGATTGTGGTTCTCGGCGGATCTGTCGAAACAAGCGGCAATATCGGAACGCCTACGTATCTATATCCAACCGGCTCATAATTATCGCGCCTGCAAATTTCCATTGAGGAAATTGATCTATGTTTGCATAATTCCTACAAGTCCGTCCTATCCAATACTGACAAGCCGGCCGGGTATTCTCGGTCGCGATTGCACAGATCTGGGATCGCAGCCGATCATCGATTTGACGCGGTTGCTAAGAGGTGAGCCCTAGGATTCACCATATGATCGATCACCACCTGGCCAAGCTGCGCGCCCGCGCGCCCATTTCGGCGGGCGATGAGCGCCAGATCCGCGACGCCATATCCGGTTGCCACGACATTCCGGCCGATCGCACGGTGATCCGCCCCAACGTCGAATTGACCCACAGCACCTTGCTGCTCGACGGCTGGCTGTGCCGCTACAAGGATGTGCGCAGCGGCGAACGGCAAATCACCGAATTGCATTTGCCCGGCGACTTCGTCGATCTGCACAGCTTCACGCTCAAGCATCTTGACCACGCGGTCATGTCGCTCACCCCGGCACGCATCGCCACGGTGCCGCACGACAATCTGCGCCGCCTGACCGAACATAATCCCCATCTCGCGCGGGTCTATTGGTTCGCCACCAATCTCGACGCGGCGATCCACCGCGAATGGGAAGTGTCGCTCGGCCGCCGCAGCGCGCGGGCCAAGCTCGCCACCTTGTTCTGCGAGTTGTTGCTGCGGCTGCAGGTCGTCGGCATGGCGGATGAAACGAGCTACGATCTGCCGCTGACCCAGACCGATCTGGGCGATTGCACCGGGCTGACCAGCGTCCACGTCAACCGTACGCTGAAGGATTTGCGCGGCGCCGGCCTGGTCACGTTCCGCGACAACCGGGTGACGATCCACGATCTGCCCGGCCTGCGCCGCGCCGGCGAATTCGATCCGACCTATCTCTATCTCGATC
>NZ_JAXOJI010000020.1:0-2060 GCF_036663635.1 Parasphingomonas puruogangriensis
GCCTCACGGTCCTTGATGAAGGCAGAAGGCACATTATCGCCAAGACCCCCAAAGATAATCGCGACAGCTGCTTGGAATACAACTCGATCCGTCCACAGGGCGGTGGCTTGGATCAAGCCCCTGTCGCCTGTGGGGAATAGCGTCGGCTCAGGGAAACGCCGGTCGAGTTCGCGGACTATAAGCTGGCTATCGCAATAGATGTCGGCGCCTATCTGCATGACCGGAATCCGGCGGTACCCGCCTGTAAGCGCTATTAGTTCGGGCTTGGGCATGATCACTGGCTCGTCGACTGCGCCCCACGCGAGTCCCTTGATTCCAAAGCAGACCCTTATCTTTTCTGCGAAGGGCGAACTCGCGCACTGGTCTAGCAGGATTTCAGGCATTATTTTCTCCCTAGCTATCCTTCCAACCAGTAGCCGCAGGGCGGTATTATAAGCTTGAAAGTGTTATAAATTCAGAACCAGCGGCTCCGGCAGCTCAGTGTGGCGCAGTCATTAAGCTGAATCGCTTGTTATTGTGTGGGATCTTGGGGGGGGGAACACGAAACCCAGCGACCTTAGCAAACTTAAAAATTCAGGCCGTTTTCGCAACGGTTAGAGGTGGCCTGAAGAATTTGGACAATGGGATAAGTGGACATTCTGGCTGACAGCGGCGATTATTGCCGCGCATCAGGAGGTAGTAATGACGAAGCGTACACGCCGGAACCACAGCCCGGCATTCAAGGGGAAGGTCGCCCTAGCAGCGATCAAGGGGGACAGGACGCTGGCCGATTTGGCCCAGCAGTTTGATGTTCATCCCAACCAGATTACAAATTGGAAGGCGCAACTTCTGGAGGGCGTGCCATCGGTGTTTGGCTCGGAACGGACAGGAGCGTCATCGTCGCCAGCGATAGATTTGAAGACCCTGCATGCAAAGATCGGTGAGCTGACGCTGGAAAATGATTTTTTAGAAAGCGCGCTCAGCAAGTCGGGCATGCTGAGCGCAAAGCGATGATTGACCGTACCCATGAGCTGGCATTGACGCAACAGGCAAGGTTGCTGAGGTTGAGCCGAAGCAGCTTGTATTACAAGCCCTGTCCGGTGTCGCAGGCAGATATGGATATCATGCGCAGGATCGATGCACTTCATCTCGATTATCCGTTTGCCGGCAGCCGGATGCTGCGTGACCTGTTGCGTGGCGAAGGCATCGAGATTGGCCGCGAGGCCGTGCGCACGATGATGAAGCGCATGGGTATCCAAGCGATTTACCGCCGACCGAACACGTCAAAGCCAGCGCCAGGGCACAGGATCTACCCATATCTGCTTCGTACATTGCGGGTCGATCGGGCGAACCAGGTCTGGGCAATGGACATCACTTATATCCCGATGTCGCGCGGGTTTGTCTATCTGGCAGCGGTCGTGGATTGGCATACGCGCCGCGTGCTCGCCTGGCGGCTTTCGATCACGATGGAGACCGGCTTCTGCATGGAAGCAGTCGAAGAAGCGCTCGCCAAACACGGTAAACCTGAAATCTTCAACACTGATCAGGGAAGCCAGTTCACGAGCCTGGACTTTACCGGGCTGCTGAAGCAGCACGACATTGCGATCAGCATGGACGGCAAGGGAGCTTGGCGCGATAACGTCTTTGTCGAGCGGCTTTGGCGTTCGGTGAAATACGAAGAAGTGTATCTCAGGGCTTATGACAGCGTTGCCGAAGCGCGCATGTCTCTGGGCCGCTATTTCGATTTCTACAACCGCGTCCGTCCCCATTCAGCGCTGGGCCGGCAAACACCCGACCAAGCCTATTTCAACCAGGCACCGCTGGCACAAGCGGCATGAATTTCGCCGCCATTCTTGCAGCATCACTCCGGTCGGGCTATGCCCTCCCTGCGTGCCACTGCAAGAATGGCAAACACAACGGTAAGCGGCAGACATTCCACTTATCTTAGGCGGAAACCTGTTCAGACAATCCAGACCACCTCACAAGATCCCAATCGCGGCGAACGCCCTGCCCAGCCGCCGCAACACGCGACACCATAATTGAACTAAACTGGAAAAATGGTGCCCGAGGGCGGATTTGAA
>NZ_JAXOJI010000021.1:0-1976 GCF_036663635.1 Parasphingomonas puruogangriensis
GGCAGGAAAAGCTGCTGCCGCCGATCGCAACCTTCGATGAAACGCCCCATCACCGGCCTCCCAAATCAGACCATGATCATAGCATATCAGCGCGTTTCCACACAGCCTCCACCACTTATCGCCGTTGGCGGCGGCAAGCGGTCGTCCGAAGGCCACCTTTTCGCTATCGCGCACTTGCCGTCGTTTTCTTGACCAGGCACCTTATTCGTGGCCGGCTGACGGGGGAAGGCAATGACGTATCGGCACGAACATGTTGCGCGGGCAAATGCTCCTTCAAGGCCACTCCGCTACAGATCGAGTGGCATGAAGCGAGAAGCTTTCGCTAGGTTGGCACGCCTTCGAGTCATCATCGGCGTCAATTGGCGGCGTAGCGGCACGATAGCAACGACCCTGCTGGCGACTTGTGGCGCCCTATCCGTCTGCGGTTGCAGCTTTTCCCGGCCGTCGGACCAGTTGCGATACCGCATGACGATCGGCTATCTGGAAAACGGCTTCAGTCGAACCGCATCCACGGTAAACGCGCTCACTGCCGTGCGGCGCTATAACTATGCCCCCGGCATGGCCGGCTGGTTTTCCCATTATGCCCTAAGCGGCGTCGCAGTCGCCATGCCCGCAAAGGGCGGACACGTCATCGCCTTGCTGGATGATCAGGCGGGCATGGAGATTTCCTTCAGCCAGGGTAAGAAGATAGTATTGGGCTTCGGGCGGGGCTGGCCTCTCGACAAGACGTGGATCGACCATTGGAATGAACTGGCGCGGTCGAACGCCAAAGCAACGATGTCTGACAGCATTTACACGTTCCCGAGGCTATTGTTCCTCCCGACCGGCGGCACGTTGCGCTCTGCAAGGTTGCTGTCCAGGGAGCAGGCTTCGGACCTGGGCATTCAGATACAGGAGATCATGCTCACGATCACGCGCGATGGGGTGACGTCCACACCATCGCTGTTCAGTGACCTCGGCTGCACGGGCCGCGTGGACTCAAACACGACCGGGCCGATAGCGGGGAGGGACCCGGTAAATTGTGATTCCCTCGTCTTGCGGCAATTGACGGAGGATGGTGCTCGATAGCGCCGAGAGCGGACTGGCGGAAAGCGCCCACTTCCGGTCATTCGAGAGCGATAGGCGACTTACTCATTGCAGACGCTCGGTCCCGTGTTATCCGGCGTGTATGACGGGAAAGGCAGACGCCACGGCGCGGATTGCAGCAATCTGCTACACGCTCGTCATAGGCGCGACGGTGTGGTTTACGTTCGCATTTGGCGGTCTTGATTTCGGCTTGGCGCATGTTGGCGAACTTGTCACCTTCGCAGCCATAGCCCTCTCGCCGATCCCGATTTGCATTCTCTGCTTCCGCCGAGATTGAAGCTCGGCTGCGTTCGCCCCGCTTGCAGACATTCATCGAGCGTAGCAGGTTGTCCAAATGGTCAAGCGATCTGGCGTTCCGGGGCGCGGACCTAATCGAAAATGCCCCAGTTGCCGCCATTGCTACTCGTTCTCCGCAGGTGGCTCGGCGATGAACCCAACGGTTTTAATGCCTGCCCTTTGCAGGGTGTAGATGACGCCTCCAATGCATCGATAGGGCGTTTGCCCCATGTCTGTATCCAGATGCGCACGGCGGCCTGATTTTGCTTCTGGGCGTGCAATCAGAAGCAATTCATCTGTAGTGACCTTATGCCCATCGACTTCGATGCTGCACGATGAAGCCGGACCCCGGACGATGACGTGGAACGGAGGGAGAGCTTTCGGTGAGGCGCACCCGCTTACGAGGAGCATCAGGCACAGGGTTGCGGAAGGCATGAGTTTCAATTCCATGAGACGGCAGGGATGCCGAAATTGCTGCCGTTTCGCAATGACCGCTCTCCACCGAGGCTGTGTGAGAACGGTGGTCGAGCAGCGCTGATAGCGGCGCGTGCTAGCGCGGGGCGCTCAGGCCTGCATCGCAGCGATTAGCCCCGGCACGCCGACCAGAGCGATGG
>NZ_JAXOJI010000022.1:0-1846 GCF_036663635.1 Parasphingomonas puruogangriensis
AGCGCTTCGATCGCTTTTCAAATCCAGCCATCCGGCTGCGGCTCGCTTGGGTCCACATCCCAAGCTTGAATCACGCCAGAGCCGCCGCATCAACACATTCTCAAACGGTCTCTAAGCCGTGGCAGCGTGGACCGTGATGATCACCGCCAGCCAATCTCCCCTAAATAGTTTGCGCCCCGCGATTGTATTCGCGTTAGTGTTTATTATCCCTCCAACGCTTTGGACACTGTTGATTTGGGAAGATAAGCTTCCCCCAATTTGGTCGCATCCGGTGCTCGCCTACGGCTTGATGGCATCCGTCATGCTTCCCGGCTTAGTTGGAATCCGGATGCTTCATATACGAAGAAGCACAAAATTTCTGATGCTGCCGTTCTACCTCGTCGGCATGACGGTTACGCTTCTTTTTTGGGGCCTACTCTTTGCTTGCGGTGCAATGAACGATTGCCCCTGACTGCCAAATTGCCAATGACGGCTATGCGAGAATGATCGGCAAAAGCCGCCATTCCGCCTTCCACCACTTTTCGCCGTTCAGGACGTGCAGAAGCGATCAAGCCGCCCAAAAGCCGACCGGCAGCAAATGGAGTGAAAAGCGGTCGGGCGGGAATCGCCCAGTTGTTGCCGTTTCGCCAATAAGAGCGTCTGCCCGAAACCTGCCGTTGGACGTCTCTCTACTGGATCATACAAGCTCGACTGCAGGGCCGGTCGGTTTCTGATTGGGCGGCTTGTTGAAGTTCCAATCGGTTTGAAGGGTCCAGCCTTCTGGTCCAAGCAGATAATCTAGAAAATGCAGATTATTCGGTGATTGGTTCTCCCCATAGAGATACCACTCCCATCGAACCCGAGAGGCAAACTTTATAAGAAAGGTTGTCTCCGAAAATGTACCGCGATCAGGGTCGTAGATCGTGAGCGTTTCGCCCTCATTAAACAAAAGAGTAAGCGTATCTCCGTCGGCGTTCGCTCCGACGATTTGATGGATATTATCATAGGGTCGCCCGAACCATTCGCCCCAAATGCGTAACGTGCCGCTTTTGAGGAGCGGAAGCTCGGCGGCGATGCGCTCCGCATAACCTTGAGCGATGGTCATCGCCCTGTTTAATCCGAACGCTGCACACATTTCAATTGGCAGCTGTATCGTGGCCTCTGCCGAAAGCCGACGGTCGCAAATCCACCAATTTTCGCCGTTCGGGACGTGTCGCGGCGATCAAGCCGCCCGAAACCCGACCGGCGGCTGACGAGGTGAAAAAGTAGCCGGGCAGCAACGCCCAAACTTGGTCATTCCCGAGCTATCCCCATGCCCTCGGAAGCCGACGTTACGGCTCTTCTCATTTTGTAGCGGGCGGATTTGCCGCAATGCACTCGGTTGAGAGCGACTGTAGCTCGGCGGCCGGAGGTTGAGCCTTCAACTCATCAACGGACTTTGTGGCAAGTAATCGATCCGTGACGCACGCGCAGATCGGGGTCACATCAATCTGGGCTGCTGCCGCGTTCTTTGCCGAGGCCCGGCACTGTTCAATTGATCGGCTGCGAAAGGAACTGCGGAACGCCTTGTCGTAAGCGGCTTGGTACTCCTTGCTGGGCCCGCTTTGATCAGCCGATGCCGAGATAAGGATAAGAACGATCATGAACATTCTCCCTTTTATCACGAGATTGAATGTCGGCTATAGCAATGGCACTGCCAAAAGCAGCCTATCCGATTGCCACCACCTGTTGCCGTTTTGAACGGCGCGACCTGGTGGAGGCTGTGTGGAAACGCGCTGATATGCTATGATCATGGTCTGATTTGGGAGGCCGGTGATGGGGCGTTTCATCGAAGGTTGCGATCGGCGGCAGCAGCTTTTCCTGCCTG
>NZ_JAXOJI010000023.1:0-1581 GCF_036663635.1 Parasphingomonas puruogangriensis
CACGGTGTAAATTTCTGAAAGATTTATCCTACTTTATTTGTCCACAGATTAACAAAAAGAACATTTGGCGAATCGTGTAACTCCACTTTAAAACTGCAGGTGGTAGCTCGAAGGGAAACTCTGAGGCACGCACCGATTTCGATAATCCAGTCTTGCCGTTCCGCTTCAATTTTCCCGTCACTTACAACGTTGACCGTGACACCACGATCACGACCAATCAGCTGCGTTCCTCAGACAATTTCGTCGCCTCGGGACGGACCTATTATCAAGAATTCCGAGCCGTATCGAATTTTTCAGGGCCGTTCTATTTTACCGCTGGCATCAATTTCTTTAATACCAAGGGTGATGCGTCGTTCCAAATATATCATCCAGGGCTAGAATTATTTGCAAAGCTACTGCGTGGACTGCCCCAGCAGGCTTGGTCATTCAACGCGGATACGCGGGACGCTAGCACTAAGTCATTCGCCGCTTTTGGCGAGGCTTATTATAACCTGACAGATGCCACCAAATTGACGGTTGGCCTGCGCTATACGAAGGATAAGAAGTCAACCCGCGGGCGCACGGTGTTTTTATCCTTGCCTGCGTATACTGAACTGGCCGGTAGCTATGATGCATTTACCGGACGCGTAGTTCTAGATCACAAGCTGAGCGATGATAATTTGCTATATGCCTCATTCTCCCGCGGGTTCAAAGGCGGAGGGTTGAACGCGATCGGTTCTGCGCTTCCCACCTTCGATCCTGAATATATCAATGCTTATGAGATCGGATCGAAAAACCAGTTTGCTGACGGCACGTTGCAGGCGAATTTCTCTGGCTTCTATTATGACTATAAGAATTTGCAGCTCGGCCAGCGTCGCGGCGCATCGGTGCAGACCATCAACACGGACGCCAAAATCTGGGGGCTTGAGAGCGAATTTGTGTGGGCGCCAGCAGATGGGCTAATGTTCAACGCCAACGCCTCTTATCTGAACACCAGACTTGGCGGACTGGCTCCCGGTCAGGAAACCAGCGACCCGGCCAATCCTGCGCAATGGAATGGCATAGGGATACCGACAAAAACGCCCGAGGTCCGGCTGTCTTTAAAAGGCAACGAACTGCCTTACGCGCCGAAATTCAAGATTGCGCTTGGTGGCGAATATAAAATGCCTCTCGGTTCAAGCGGTTGGTCAGCGACACTTCGTGGTGATTACAGCTGGCAGAGCCGATACTTCGCGCGCGAATTCAACACAGCAAATGACCGCATAAAGGCGTGGAGTATCGCCAATGCCTTGCTGCGTCTCAGCAATGCCGACGCAACGGTTAATGTTGAAGGCTATGTCAAAAACATCTTCAACAAAAACAACATCACCAACTCGATCATCGAAAGTGACTTGATTGGAAGCTATCGTAACGCTCGGATTCTGGAACCCAGGACATATGGTGTAACAACGACGTTCCGTTTATGATAGACCGAAGTTGCGGCGGGGCAAGCGCCTCGCCGTTTAGCCCTATTGTTTCCGGAAGCTCCGCGATATGAATCTTTTTAGCAAATACCTGCTGATAGCTGCAACCGCTGCAACTTTCCCTTTAGCTGCATTTGCC
>NZ_JAXOJI010000024.1:0-1564 GCF_036663635.1 Parasphingomonas puruogangriensis
TGGTGGAGGCTGTGTGGAAACGCGCTGATATGCTATGATCATGGTCTGATTTGGGAGGCCGGTGATGGGGCGTTTCATCGAAGGTTGCGATCGGCGGCAGCAGCTTTTCCTGCCTGATTGCGTCGACGATTACGTGGCCGAGGACAGCCCGGTACGGTTCGTCGATATGTTCGTCGACGAACTGGATCTGGCGGTGCTGGGTTTCGCGGATGCAGCGGCGACCGGGCGGCCGGGCTATCATCCGGCGATGCTGCTCAAGCTCTATATTTATGGCTATCTGAACCAGGTGCAGTCGAGCCGGCGGCTGGAGCGCGAAGCGGGCCGCAACGTCGAGCTGATGTGGCTGACGGGCAAGCTCGCGCCCGACTTCAAGACCATCGCCGACTTCCGTCGCGATCATGGCGCAGCGATCCAGGCGGCGTGTCGCCGGTTCGTCCTGCTCTGTCGCAACCTCGGGCTCATTGCGGGCGGCACGGTGGCAGTGGACGGCAGCCGCATGCGCGCGGTCAATGCCCGCGACAAGAACTTCACGCCGGTGACGATCCGACGCCGGATGGAGCAGGTCGATGCCAGCATCCAGCGCTATCTGGGCATGCTCGACACCGCCGACCGGCAGGATGGTGAAGCCGCCGAGCTTCGCACGATCCGGCTGACGACAAGGCTCGGCGAGCTGCGGCGGCAGATGCGTGAACTCGAAGCCATGGAGCAGGCGGTTGCGGCATCGCCTGACCGGCAGATCTCGCTCACCGACCCGGACGCGCGTGCGATGGCGTCGGCGGGAACCGGCACCGGGCAGGTCGGCTACAACCTCCAGGCGGCGGTCGATACCGATAGCCACATCATTGTCGCCCACGAGGTCATCAATCTCGGCCACGACCGTACGTCGCTGGCGAAGATGGGCGAGCAAGCCCGCGCGGCGACGGGCACGGATGCGCTCACCGTGCTTGCTGATCGCGGCTACTTCTCGGGCCCCGAGATACTCGCGTGCGAAGCGGCCGGCATTACGCCGATCTGCCCCAAGCCGCTCACCTCCGGCGCCAAGGCCGATGGTCGCTGGGGCAAGCAGGACTTCGTCTACCAGACCGATACCGACACGTACCGTTGCCCAGCCGGAGAGACGATGACCCGGCGCTTCTCCAACGTCGAGCACGGCATGACGCTGCACGCCTATGCAACGCCTGCCTGTCGCTACCGCTGCGCGGTCAAGGCGAACTGCACCACCAGCCTCGAGCGCCGCATCAAGCGGTGGGAGCATGAAGAGGTGATCGAGGCCATGCAGGCCCGACTCGACCGCATGCCTGGTGCCATGCGCGTCCGAAGACGCACCGTCGAGCACGTCTTTGGCACCATCAAAGACTGGATGGGGCGAAGCCACTTCAAGACGCGCACCCTGAAGAACGTGGCAACCGAAATGAGCCTTCACACCCTGGCCTACAACATCAAGCGCGCCATCGCTCTGGTCGGCGTGCCGGGGCTAATCGCTGCGATGCAGGCCTGAGCGCCCCGCGCTAGCACGCGCCGCTATCAGCGCTGCTCGACCACCGTTCTCACACAGCCTCGGTGG
>NZ_JAXOJI010000025.1:0-1551 GCF_036663635.1 Parasphingomonas puruogangriensis
TCAAAACACCGAAAACACCACAATCGAACCCATCGGAGCACATAATGCCTAATGTCAGACAGCGTATTGCATCACTAGGACCTGTTGACAAATTCACGCATCCACAGGCGGATTGAGACGAGGTGGATGAAGCCGAGATAGCTGTCGGCGGTTTTGTCGTATCGGGTGGCCAGCCTTCGGGCGTTTTTGAGCTTGTTGAAGCATCGTTCGACCATGTTGCGCAGGGCGTAAATGTCGGGATCGACCGGCAGTTGGATCAGCCGGTTACGCTTGGTCGGGATCATCGCAATGCCGCCGCGCCTTTACATATCTTGGCGAATGAAATCAGCATCATACCCTTTATCCGCCAGTAGCACCTTGGGTGCTGGCCCATCGGCATCCATGATCGGCAGATAGCCTTTGAAATCGGAGACTTCGCCGCCGGTTAGAGCAAAGGCTATGGGTAGGCCCAGCGCATTGATGCGGAGATGGATCTTGGTCGTAAAGCCACCTTTTGAGCGGCCAAGACCCTGGCACGGAGTCCCCCTTTAGCGCCGGCTGAACAATGGTGCGCCCGGATTATTGTGCTGTCGATCATTTGCAGGCTGGGTTTGCCGCCGCCGCTGTCGTTGAACGCTTCGAGTAGCAACTCCCACAAGCCGGACAGCGTCCAGCGCCGGAACTGGCGGTAAACCGACGACCACTTGCCGAAATGTTCGTGCAGGTCGCGCCAGGCAACGCCTGTTCGCGCAATCCAGAAAATCCCATCGAGAACAAGCCGATGGTTCCTCGGACGACGCCCGCTGCGCGGCCCGCGCTCGATCACGAATGGCTCAAGGCAAGCCCATTCCTCGTCGCTCATCAAACCCCGGATCAAGATAGCCTCCCCAAAAGCTACCTTGAATCAGATACTGGCCCTTTTGGGAATCCCCTTTGTCAACAGATCCTAGCCACTTTACCCGCAGAAATTTTTCTTCGGCTCGAAACGGTTTGACCCGAGGCTCTGCGATCCAACCTTTTGCTGCTGATACAACGAGAGTTGCAAAAAAGTAAACTCAGAGCAATCTGATTTTGCATTGCCCAAGGTGGGCCAATGGGCGTTAACAGAACACGTTATCATTGGAACAAGCTTATGTCTTACTACAGCGACATTCAATCTACCCATAATAAACCCGTCGGGTTCTCGGACTGGTTTGCATTGCGCATAACTAAAACGCTCCGCTGGGGCGCCGACACATTTTTTGCCAAGCGATACGGCAATCGTGCGATCGTTTTGGAAACGGTCGCTGGCGTGCCGGGTATGGTCGGGGCGACCTTATCGCATCTGCGTGCCCTTCGGCTGATGCAGGATGACCTCGGCTGGATCCGCACCTTGATGGACGAAGCGGAGAATGAGCGGATGCATTTGATGACCTTCATCGAAATCGCGCAGCCATCTTGGTTCGAGCGGATGGTTATTTTGACTGTGCAGTGGGTTTTCTACATCTTTTTCTTCTTCCTCTATCTGATTTCAAGCAAGACCGCCCACCGTCTGGTCGGCTATTTCGAGGAAGAAGCCGTGCTTAGTTACAC
>NZ_JAXOJI010000026.1:0-1518 GCF_036663635.1 Parasphingomonas puruogangriensis
ATCACCGCGATTGCCGATATGGGCACAACCATGGACGATTGGCAAAGCTACCGCCGTGCAGGCGACGCTGGCTGGTTGACGGTGCGCATTTTTGGCTATGCTGCCGGAATTGACAATATGGTTGCCATAGCCGGGCCGCGGCCAAGCCCATGGCTGTATAATGACAAGCTGCGGCTTGGTGGTGTGAAGCTCTATCTTGACGGCGCTTTGGGCAGCAGAGGCGCATGGTTGAAAAAGCCATATGCAGATGCACCGGCTCAAACCGGACTGCAGTTTCTGGCGAGCGCCGAAATCCGCAACCTCATGGTCCGCGCGTCGATGGACGGGTTTCAAACCGCGATCCACGCCATTGGTGATGCCGCCAATGCCGAGGTTATTGGCGCAATCGACGAATTGTCGACGACATATAAGGGCGACCAACGTTGGCGCATCGAGCATGTCCAGATTGTCGACCCCGCCGACCTGCAAAGGCTTGGCAAGCATGGAATCATCTCGTCGATGCAACCAGTGCATCAGACGTCCGACCGGCTGATGGCCGAAGCGCGGCTTGGTCAGGATCGGCTCAAAGGCGCATATGCGTGGCAATCGATCGCCCGCGCGGGCGGGAAGCTTGCCTTTGGCTCGGACGTGCCGGTTGAATCGGCGGATCCTTTTGCTGGGCTCGCCGCGGCGATGACACGTGAGGACGCTGCGGGCCAGCCCTTTGGCGGCTGGCGGCCGGAAGAACGAGTCACGCGCGAACAAGCACTTGCGGGTTTTACCACCGGTGCGGCATATGCTGCGTTTGCAGAGGGCAAGTTCGGGTCGTTAACCCCCGGTCATTATGCCGACTTCATCCTGATTGATGTCGATCCGCTGCTTGCAAGCCCGCGCGAACTGCGTAATGCAGTGGTTAAGGAAACATGGGTCGCAGGACGGCCTGTTTATAAAAATGCTGCGGCAAATGCTGCAGACTAAAAAAGCAATGGAGAGACACGATAATGCGCGCATGGACCTTGACGAGCCGCCCGGCAGGACTGCCTAATGATAGCAATTTTGCTCTGTTGGACCAGACGGATGCGGCGTTGGGGGCGGACGAGTTTCGCGTCACCAATAGCTGGCTGTCGGTTGACCCCTATATGCGTGGGCGGATGAATGATGCAAAAAGCTATGCCGATCCTTTCATGCTCGGTGAGCCTATGACTGGCGGTGCCGTAGGAACCGTGACTGAAAGCAACAATGCCGAATATCCCGTGGGTACCAAGGTCATGCACATGGCTGGCTGGCGTGACACTGCGGTTTTCGGCGGCGGCAAAACGCCTCCTGCAGGCATGCCGCCTGTAAAGTTGCCCGATATCGGCGTACCCGACCAACATTGGCTCAGCATTATCGGCATGCCGGGTGGAACTGCGTGGTTTGGCCTGCTGAAGGTAGCTGAAGCCAAGCCGGGCGAAGTTATCTTCGTGTCGGCCGCAGCCGGCGCAGTTGGCTCTACTGTAACCCAAATTGCGAAAGCCAAAGGCATGAAGGTCATTGGCT
>NZ_JAXOJI010000027.1:0-1397 GCF_036663635.1 Parasphingomonas puruogangriensis
ATGCAGCCATGGAGCCTCCTCTAGACTAAGATTTGCGTTGCGTCTTGGCAAACCGGATGGCAATGATACCGCGCTGGTCAGCGTCCGCAATTGGTAATGTTGTCATCGCGACTAATACCAAGTCCCATTGATTAGAACTCATGTGCCCATTGACGTAGACCAATGGACATGATTTTCCAGGGTTGATCGACGAGTTTGTTCCAGGCGAAGCAGCAATGATCGACGACATCATCATAGGATTTGAAGATGCGGTTGGAGAGCCAGTTATCGCGCATGAACTGCCAGACATTCTCGACAGGGTTCAGTTCGGGACATCGGGGCGGCAGCGGCATGAGGGTGATATTGGCGGGCACTACCAGTTTGGCAGAGCCATGCCACCCTGCCTGATCGAGTATCAGAACGGCATGCGCACCCGGCGCGACGTGGAAGGATATCTCCTCAAGATGCAGGCTCATCGCTTCGCTGTTGCAGCGGGGCAAGACGATG
Organism: Parasphingomonas puruogangriensis; assembly: GCF_036663635.1. Lineage (NCBI taxonomy): Bacteria > Pseudomonadati > Pseudomonadota > Alphaproteobacteria > Sphingomonadales > Sphingomonadaceae > Parasphingomonas > Parasphingomonas puruogangriensis. The sequence goes on from NZ_JAXOJI010000027.1 coordinate 487, forward strand.
CCAGCTCCCTTGCCTTCGGCGGGACATATGGCCCCGAAGATCCAGGCCGAAGCTCTGCGCTGATCTTTGGGCGCTGAGGGCCTGGTGCCCTGCTTGGCCCACCGGCGGGTGAGCTTGGTCTGCTGACCGATCCTCGCCTCATCCTGCCACCACAACTCTATCGGTATGTCTAGGGGAAGGCTTTTGCGGATTTGCGCCAAACGGGCGGGGAAGTCTTTTTAAAAGCGGCAATATCCTCAGAGCGCTGCCCCTGATGGCGTGGTCTGGCCGACAGCTTGCGATAGCCCAGAGCGCGCATCTCGCGGCTCAATGTCTGCTTGGTGACCGACAAGCCGAACTCATCGCGTACCCACTGTGCCAGATCGATCAGCCGCCAACGAACAACCCCGTGCGACGCCGGTATCGGCCCGGATTCCACGATCTCGACCAGTGCACGGCGCTGTTCGTCATTCAGGATCGATACCTTGCCCGGTGCTTTGCGCGAGATCAGTCCATCAGGCCCTTCGGCGTTAAAGCGCAGCACCCAATCACGCACAATCTGCAAGGTAACGCCGCCGGCTTTGGCCGCATCGCTCCGGCTGCCGCCATCGAGGATCACTGCCAGAGACAGCAAACGCCGAACCTGATCCGCATCGCGGCATCCTCGTGCCAAACGGCGCAAATCCGGCCCGGTATAGTCCCCTCTTATCCCTATCGCTCCAGCCATCGCAAACCTCCTTCAGCTTGCGACACTGAATCAGAAAACTAGCAAAATGGGAATCCCCTAAATGAGTCAACGTTAAGGGGACTTGGTATAAGGCTATGTTTTTAATATCTGTATGAGCAAAATTATTGCTAGAGCACGTACACGGGATTTTGACGATCTAACAAGCGATAAGGTTTAATCTATGGCCGGACTAGACAGCTCGACT
>NZ_JAXOJI010000029.1:0-1293 GCF_036663635.1 Parasphingomonas puruogangriensis
TCATTCGAACTTTCGGCACGAGCCACACCGAGCACGCGAATGCCGCGCGCGGCCATTGCATCGACTGCGGCCATCATCTTTTCACATTCCGCCTTAGGGAGGCGACAAAGTTCGGCGATTGCTTCGGGTGCACCCTTTGCGGCGACAATAAATGCGCCCTCCGCCTGCCAAATATTGGTCATAGCAAGCAGGTCGGGCCGCAGGCCATAGCTGTGCGCCAGCGTCGCAGCGGGCCTAGCTTCCGCGCGGCTCGCTGCGTGGATGGCGATTTCCATCGGGTCGAGCGGTTCGGCGGCGCTGGCCAATATGCTCGTATCGATCACCGCACTGAACGCGTCGTCCAATGCTTTGTCTGCGCTCACAGCGGCGGTTTCACCCGACGGCATCCATAGTTCGGCGACCGCCATGCGATTTTCAGTCAATGTGCCAGTTTTATCGGTGCACAGGACCGTGGCCGAACCAAGCGTCTCGATTGCCGAGGCACGCCGTGTCAGCACGCCTGCCTGCCCGATCCGCCACGCGCCCATCGCCAGAAAAATCGTCAACACGACCGGAAACTCTTCGGGCAATAGCGACATACCGATGGCGATCCCCGCCAGCAACGCATCGATCCAGCCACCGCGAAGCAACCCGTAAAGCAGCACAACCAGGACCGCCACCGATCCGCCACCGATGGCAGCGATGCGCACAATACGCGTGGTTTCGGTGCGCAGGCGAGGCGCTTCGCTATCGAGCGTGGCGAGCGACTGCCCGATCTTTCCGATCTCACTGAGCGCGCCCGTTGCAATCACAAGCGCGGTGCCGCTGCCGCGCGCAACCAGTGACCCCGAATACAGATAAGGTTGGTCTTCGCCGCCAGGCCGGTGTTCGCTCTCCGCCGCGTCTGCGGAACCGACAATTTTGCCGACCGGAAGCGATTCACCCGTCAGCAGCGATTCATCGGCTTGCAGGTCGCTGGCGGCAATCAGGATGGCATCGGCGGCAACCCGGTCGCCCTGCTCGACGACGATGAGGTCGCCGCGCACGACCTCCCGTCCCGCAATGCGGATCCGTTCGCCGCCGCGAATGACGAGTGCGCGCGGCGCTGACAGGTCGCGCAACGCCTCAAGCACATTCTCGGTACGCGATTCCTGAATGACGGTCACCGCAACCGAAAATGTCGCGAAGGCCAGCAGGATCAAAGCTTCGGCCAAATCGCCGAGCAGCAGATAGGCGACACCGCCAAGCAACAGCAGCGCCAGCATCGGTTCGCGCAACACTTCGCCGATTATCTTTGTATACGAACGGCGACCC
>NZ_JAXOJI010000030.1:0-1276 GCF_036663635.1 Parasphingomonas puruogangriensis
ATAACTGCGCTTGCGCTCATCCTTTTGTTATGGGTGCGACGACCAAGAGAGCTAAATTTTGAAGATCCCATGCATCTCTAAGAGTCTGACTCATAATTATTTACTTTAAAGTCATAGCCTTGCGATCCGTCTAGCAAGAAGTTGGACAGAGGCCATGAAGATCCATGCTGTTGCCGATGCGATGGAGTTTTCGAAGTCCTTGGCGAGGCGTCGGTTTCGGTTCAGCCATGCAAAGGTGCGTTCGACTACCCAGCGGCGCGGCAGAACAACAAAGCCCTTTACGCGGTCAGACCGTTTAATAATCTCGATTGTCCAGTCGCCGATCTTGGTCAGCGCCGCTTTGAGTTTATCTCCTGCATAGCCTCCATCGGCGAACACATGGCGCAGCCACGGGTAGTTATAGCGGATGTCTTCCAGCACCATCGGCGCGCCGTCGCGATCCTGTATGTCGGCGCTATGGACGACGGCGTGAACCAGAAAGCCGTTTGTGTCGGTGATGATATGGCGCTTTCGGCCCTTCACCTTCTTGCCCGCATCATAGCCGCGCAGGCCGCCGCTTTCCATCGTTTTGACAGACTGGCTGTCGATCACGCCAGCGCTGGGCGAGCCTTCATTGCCCTGCGCCACCCTGGCATCCTGTATGAGATAATGGTTGATCTTCTGCCATGTTCCATCATCGCGCCAAGCGTAAAACCAGCGTTGCACCGTGGTCGGCGGCGGAAAGCCCGGTGGCAACATCCGCCACGGCAAGCCGCCACGAAGTAGATAGAGCATCGCCTCCACTATCCGCCGCAAAGGCCACTTGCGCGGACGGCCCACAAAGGATGGCAACGGCAAAAATGGCTCCAGCACCGCCCATTCCCCATCCGTTAAATCACTTGGCAAAGCCAATCCTGCGCGTGCATGATACGCGCGAGTAGTGTCGGTCCACATCGTTGAAATCCTTCGGTTCGTTGCAAAACCGCTGAATCAATGATTAGCGAAGGCGTCAAGCTAACTTACTGACACTACTCAACTTAATTTCGGGTCAGACACTTAGGCCGTCTAGTCCAGTGAACGTTTCAATACCCGTTAGACTTCCAAAGTAATCCAACTCTGCGAGCAATTCTGAAGTTGTTGGGTCCGTGTTTTTGTCTGAGGCGTTTAAAGCGTTGCCATCAACGAAACCGGCGCAGTCAAATGATGTCGGGGCAGCGCCACTCACCGTAATGTTAGTGCTATTGCAAGGCACCACTATAGCTGCATTGGATGGAGTTGCAACGAATGCAGCAGCGAC
>NZ_JAXOJI010000031.1:0-1260 GCF_036663635.1 Parasphingomonas puruogangriensis
TGCAAACTTGTTGAGCAACCTCTTCTGCGCCATCAGGCGACGAAATTCCGCTTTGCGCGCTCGTCGATCGGAAAGCTGCCTGTCCGCAACCGGCCCATTTTCAGCCGACGGAGGTGGCCCCTCGAAGTGCACGAAGGGCCAGCCATTCATATTTCCGTGCGTTCAGCCAAGGTAAGAGCATCGTCGATGTCCACGCCAAGGTAGCGTATCGTGTTCTCTATTTTGCTGTGTCCCAGCAATATTTGCACAGCACGTAGGTTGCCGGTCGCCTTGTAGGCTCAGGACCTATTAAAGTGCTTGCTTAAGTGGTGTGAGGCTGATTCAATGGCGATGCGAAGGAGGCACCGCCATGAGTGATTTGATTTGGTTGACCGAAGCACAGATGCGCAAGATTGAGCCGTATTTTCCGCTGTCGCACGGCGTTCCCCGTGTTGATGACCGTCGGATCATCAGTGGGATTATCTTTGTCATCCGTAACGGGCTGCGCTGGCGGGACGCTCCTGCTGAGTACGGCCCACACAAGACGATCTACAATAGGTTCATTCGCTGGAGCCGTATGGGCGTGTTCAACAAGATATTTGCAGGCCTTGCAGCCAAGGCCGGAACGCCTGATCAGCTGATGATTGATGCGACGCATCTCAAGGCCCACCGAACCGCTGCGAGCCTTTTAAAAAAGGGTCTGTTCCCAGACGTATAGGTAGAACCAAGGGCGGTCTGAACTCCAAGCTCCACGCCGTGTGTGATGGAAAGGGTCGACCATTGATCTTGTTGCTCAGCGAAGGTCAGATGAGTGATTTTGGCGGTGCAGCGCTGATGATCGACGCGTTTCCAAAGGCTAGGTCACTCTTGGGTGACAAAGGATATGATGCCGACTGGTTCCGTGAGGCGCTGGCAGACCGTGAAATCGAAGCATGCATCCCCTCAAAATCAAACCGCAAAATCCACATCCCCCACGACACCGTTCTCTACCGACAACGCCATAAAATCGAGATCATGTTCGGACGACTGAAAGACTGGCGGCGCATCCACACCCGCTATGACCGATGCGCACACACCTTCATGTCCGCAATCTGCATCGCCGCAACCATCATCTTCTGGATCAATCAATGAGTCCTGAGCCTGGGCTAATAGGTAGTACTTTGGCATTTCGCAGGTCGTTATCGCGGATAAATCGATCCACGAAGTGACAAGCTGCAAGTTGAGGCTCGAAGCCGATATAAGCGCGAGCGCGATCGGCATGTAAAACTTTGCCTAGCGTCT
>NZ_JAXOJI010000032.1:0-1247 GCF_036663635.1 Parasphingomonas puruogangriensis
AGGTCAGCTCAGTTCCGTTGTCGCTGACCACCGTGATCGGCCTGGCCATGCGCTCCATGATCGCAATATCCAGTTCACGCCCAACACGAGCGCCAGACAGTGACGTGTCAGCCACCAACGCCACGCATTCCCGGCTATAGTCGTCGATCACGCACAAGATGCGGAACCGGCGGCCACAGACGAAGGCATCGGACACGAAGTCGAGGCTCCAGCGCTGGTTCGGTGCCTGCGGTATGGTCATCGGCGCTCGCGTGCCCAATGCCCGTTTCCGGCCACTGCGGCAGCGCACCTTCAAGCCTTCCTCGCGGTAGATGCGCAGCAGCTTCTTATGGTTGGGTGTGATGCCTTCGCGCGCCAGAAGATAACCCAGACGCCGATAGTCGAACCGGCGGCGCTCACTGGCGAGATCGCGCAAGCGCACCCGCAGGGCAGTGTCATCGGGCCGACGCGACGCATAGCCGTTCACACGCCGGGACACGCCAATGATGCCGCACACCCGGCGCTCGCTCAGGCCGAACGCAGCACGAGCATGTGCAACCGCATCCCGCTTTGCGGCGGGCGTCACCACTTTTTTGCCGTGATGTCTTTCAACACCGCTATATCCAGCATCGCCTCGGCGAGCAGCTTCTTCAGCTTAGCGTTCTCATCCTCCAGCGACCGCAGCCGTTTGGCCTCGGACACTTCCAAGCCGCCATACTTGACTTTCCATTTGTAAAATGTCGCAGGGCTGATCCCATGACGGCGGCAAACTTCCGCCGTCGGCATCCCTGCCTCCTGCTCCTTCAATATCGCGATGATCTGCTCATCGCTGAACCTGCTGCGCTTCATTCGCCCGTCTCCTTGAAAACGGACTCTACTCATTCCTGGCTACATTTCAGGGGGCACGTCAGGCGCCGTTTCTCGCTACCGGCATATGCCATGTTGGTGGGATCATATGTCCTGACCTGAAAGCGATCTATTTTGACGCCGGTTTCTTCATGGATCAGGCGAGATACTTCGGCATAACCGCGAAACTGAGCGAGTTGTATGACAATCAGATGTTTGATGTCTTCAGGTAGCTTGGCCATTTCGTGTCACCTATGTGATAGTGAGAGGACCCCTGATTTTGCCTTCTAAGCCTCAAACTTCTCGTCCAGCAGTTCGGCTGGCCTCACACCTAATTGTGCTGCTATGCTTGCAAGCATATCGATAGTTACCCGCTGGACTGTTGTCGCTTTTTCATCCTATGGGTGTAAACAGCCTCCTTG
>NZ_JAXOJI010000033.1:0-1209 GCF_036663635.1 Parasphingomonas puruogangriensis
GGCGGGATTGCCCCCTGCGGCGACCACAGTGCCCGCACCTTCATTGCCCACGGGCATACGCTGGCCGTGGCGGCCCTTGGAACCGCTGAGGAAAGGTTCGGGCATGTTGGCGACGATCTTTCCTGGCGAATAGCGCGCGTTTTCCAGATCGGCCGCGCTGAACAGCAGCGCCAGATCCGAAGGATTGATCGGCGCGGCTTCCATCCGCACCAGTACTTGCGCGCCCTTTGGTTCGGGGAAGGTCGTTTCGGCGACTTCAACCGTCAGTGTGCCATCCGATCCTAATGTCGTGAAAACCTGTTTTCCAACCGTACTAATAATTTTTCTCCTGATTTATTCTTGTTCTTCGGGATAGTCGGTCGCCACAAAGTAAATGCCGTGGGGCGGTGCGTTGTCCGATAAAGAGATTCCGACTGGGGTAATTGACAGTGTTAATGCTCACCCCAATCCCAGCACCTTGCGCTCACGCCTGATCCAGTCGCTGAAGCTTGGGCGAGCGTGAATGGCAGCCAGATAGGCTGTCAGCTTCGGATAGGTTGCGGCATCAGGAACGTAGCCAGCGTGTGCAGCGTTTACGAAGGGACTGGCTACCGAAATGTCCGCTAAGGTCAGACTGTCGCCAACCAGGTAACCAGATGGCTTGATTACGCTTTCCAGATACTGACAGACCGGTATCATGTCCGCCTCGCCTTTTGCCACTGCCGCATCGTCGCCTGATTTTCCAATAAACTTGGGGGAAACAATTCGGTTGAAGAATATCGCCCCGGCCGCAGCCGTCAGAATTGTGTCAGCGAATTCATCGAACCAGATAGCGCGAGCGCGGTTCGCAGGATCGGTCGGAATTAGCGGAACCTCAGGATGCTTCGCATCAATGTAAGTAACGATCGCGGTGGAATCCGAAATGCTGAAATCACCATCGGTAAAACCTGGCATCTTGCGGAATGGGCTGCACGACAAAAAATCCGGGTTCTCGTCGCCAAGGCCAATCGGTACGAGTTCGAGTGCAACACCCTTTTCGACCGCGAAGGCAAGAACCTTGCGTACAAACGGGGAAACAGGTGCGCCGTACAAAATCATGATGTTCTCTCAAAAAATAACCTTGTACATCCATTTTATACAGCGACGACTACGTCAACTCAAATTATGCGAAATTCTAGCAGAGGAAATCTTGCTGGACCTGTGCCGTAAACCCCCATTTGCACGAACACT
>NZ_JAXOJI010000034.1:0-1198 GCF_036663635.1 Parasphingomonas puruogangriensis
CTGAAATCATGATAACGAGCGCTCATGCTAACCGCTTCAGTAAAATATTAGCCAGCGCTTCAGGACGCCTCTAACGGTGGAGGTCCCAGCCTCGGTACCCATGATGGATTGGCATGCTGGAACCAATGACTGGCCAGAAACCAGGATTTCAGGAAACCACAGCACCTGGGCGGGGATGAAGCAGCGAAACGCTGAAATTCTGCCCGGCTGAGGATTTGCCTCGGTGCCGAGACCAGTGTTTCAGTTTCTCAGCGTCTCGCCCCCCCCCCCGGGTTTTGCGCACGGTTGGGATTCCGCAAACTGTGCAAAAGGGTAGCCTCTGGCCGGCCGGGGAGTGGCCCGTCTGTTAAGCAACCTGCAACGCAGGAGCGTCAAACCCGCCCCGCCGATACCTAACCCCTCCCGGCCGCCTGCCGGTGCCCTTTGGATTATGGCGTCGCGTATTCGCGGCACAGTTCCAGAAGCTGCGGCACCACGCCTTCGCGATCCGGCACCAAAAGGCATAAGCCCAGCCCGGAATCGCAAAGGGCAAAGGTTAAGTCGAAATAGCCTATGCGTGCGATGCAGAATTCAAAACTCGGCTCGAATGAAGGCTGGGGATAGTGCGCATTGTCCACGATGTTGACCAACGGATTGACTCCGAGCTCACGCGCAATGGCGTCGATGCTATCGCGAGGCTCCACGATGATGAAGTGCGCGAGATCGGCAAGGTCCCACTCGGAGAAGTCGGCTAGAAGTTCCAGTCGTTCAAGCAAGATGGCCTTAAGATTATGGTCGATTGGTTTTGACAAGACGTGCGCCATGTCGGCGCTGTCGTATATGGTGATCATGTTAATTTCCTTTGGACACGAAAAAGCGCCCGAAGGATTGCTCCTTGGGCGCTATGTTGATGATGGACCGGCCGGAGCCGGATGATTGATTACTTAAATGTGGCGACGACCTTCACGTCGGGCTGGCCAGCGATGCGCAGCGGTATTTCAAAGTAGCTGGTCACCGCTTCTTGAGCTTGCTCTTTGGCTTCGGCCACGATGTCCTTGCCTTGAGCTTGGGCGACCATTGCTCTGCGCGCTGACGCATAGTTCTGTTTGCGAAAGGCTTCGACCTGGTCATCGTTGAATGTCAGCAGTCCGCCATTCACCGTCGTGGCCTTCTCGGGCTGGAACGCGATGTCGCCGACTTGCAGCTTCGGCAACTTCAC
>NZ_JAXOJI010000035.1:0-1186 GCF_036663635.1 Parasphingomonas puruogangriensis
TTGTACTCTTGTCGATGGCGGTCATGTCAAAACCCCAGGTTTCAAACTTGGGCTTGGTCGATGCGGCCTTGGTTTCGGCTTCGGCAGCCGAATTGGCGATGGCGGGCGCAGCGGAAACCGCAAGCGCTATAACGGCAGAGCAGATCAAAAGGCGGCATTTCATTGTAAAATCTCCCAGCGAATTGGCGGCAACGTAGCCTTAGAATCGATGCATACAAGAGCCGAAAAATCATTCGGATACGGCCAAAAGCAGATAGTCCGCGCACGGCCCAATAGCCGACATACAGAGCAGCCTGCGACTAGTTTCATTGCGCATGGAGCACCCAGAGTATCGGCTATCGTCCTTTTTAACCGGAAGACGCCGTATTTGTCCCGTGCGCAGGTTTCCGCCGCTTCCCTCGCTGTTCTGTCACGGTCTCAAGGCCGAACGTAGATGGCAGGCACCGGCCTAGCGTTAGCTTGGGGAACGAACGGCGTCGATTCAAATTCCCGGAAGTCTCCCTGGCGCGGTTTACCGACATGGAATGCTCTGATCTTGAGTGTTAAAAAGTCTCGTCAGCCGACAATCCGCCCCTAGTGCCCGCATCTGGCGCCGCCAGTGAGCGGGTCACTTGCCTGCATATGCCTTGACCAGCCTGTACAGGAACGTTCGCCCGTCCATTACCGACTTGACCCGGATACGCTCGTTCAAACCATGGGCGCGGCTGCCTTCCTCGTCATGGAAGAAGGCAGTGATGCCATAGGTCGGGATGCCCACCGGCGTAAGAAACGCGCCATCGGTCCCACCTGCAGCCATAAGGGGCACAAGCGGCACGCCCGGAAAAACCTCGGCAGCGACCTTGCGCGCTGGGCCTAGTATCCGCTCTGTTAGCGGAGGCGGGGGCGCGGTTGGACTGCGCGTTTCGAGTGTCGTCACCTTGACTGCCGGATCGGCAACGACCCGCTCCAGCGCCTTCCGAATGTCTTCTGCAGAAGTGCCCGGGAAGATGCGACAATTGACATTGACGCCCGCCCGCTGAGGTAGCGCATTGGTCGCGTGGCCGCCGTCGAGCACAGTGGCGACGCAAGTTGTCCGCAGAATTGCGTTATAAGCAGGGTTAGTCGATGCAAGGGCTGCTGCTGCCTTATCATCCGCGGGGTTGGCGCCGAAGGCAGACATCGCAGCCGAGCCTTCGTCCGGTCCGAC
>NZ_JAXOJI010000036.1:0-1140 GCF_036663635.1 Parasphingomonas puruogangriensis
CCTGAAGCCATTGGCGGTTGTTGACCTGCCACACGATCTTTCCAATGAGCAAGCGATGGCATGTGCAGGCGAATGGCTTGCAGTCAAGATCACCGAAGCGCTTGGCACAAATTATACCGATGTGTGGCGCACTCTAAAACATTTACCTGATGGCTATCTTCCTTTGCTGGAAAGTCCGGAAGGGTGGGCTGCGTTGGGCGCGATTGTAGCGACGGATCTCGGCTTCGCCACAGTTCCGGTAATTCCGCTTACGCATTGAGGAGGATGTTATGGATGATACTCCAGTCAGGCTGACGAAGTGATGCCTGCAAATGCAGACAAAATGCAGGGGACAAAGTTTGCTCCAGGTCAGTCGGGGAACCCTGCTGGCAAGACCAAAGGCACGCGGAACAGGACGACGCTCGCCATAGAGGCACTGTTGGAAGGCGAAGCGGATGCTTTAACGCGCAAGGCTATCGAAATGGCTAAGGAGGGTGATGGTCCCGCCCTGCGCATGTGTCTGGATCGTCTAGCACCGCCTAGGAAGGACTCGCCCGTCTGCTTTAACCTTCCGCCTATCAAAAGCGTTGCTGACACTGTGGAGGCATCCTCGGCGCTTCTGTCGGCGGTTGCCGGTGGTGAAGTCACGCCAGATGAAGCGGCGCGCATAATGTCGCTGCTGACTTCGCACAAGGTTTTGGTTGAGACAGGCGAATTTGAAAGACGGCTGGAAGCATTGCAGGCAGCACGATGAGATTACATTCTAGGCTTGATGCACTTGAACGCATGAGCAGCACGGAGCTAGCGCATTGCGTATTGTGGCACCACAGCGTGCCGTTCGGTGACGCGATGGCAATGTCCGATAGTTCAGCCGATTGCAAAGACCGATTGCTTATCGAACTAGTGCCCGGTCGCGTGGAACGAGATTTGATCGCGCTGAAGCATGATCAACACGATGAGCACTCGAAGGCTTACGCGTGGGCTGACGAGGCGGATAATTGATATGCGGTCAATCGGTAAACGCCTGCTGGCGCTCGAAGGCGGTCCGCGTGGGCCGTTTGATGATCTATCCGACGGCGAGTTGGCTGAGCGGCTAAATGAGATATATGCCCAGCTTCGTCCTTTCGGTTACGATTATGCGGATATCGATCCTAGCAATCC
>NZ_JAXOJI010000037.1:0-1139 GCF_036663635.1 Parasphingomonas puruogangriensis
TCGTAAACGCCTTGCCCAAGGGGTGCGAACTGGTCTGCCATGACGGCAATTACCTGCTGCCTGCCGGAAGCGTCACAACTGGAAGCGGTGGGCAGTATAAAATCTACACGCCGTTCATGCGGGCCTTGTGGCAGCATATGCCGCCGGCTGAGCCATTGGCATCACCTACCAGCATAACCGCTCCGGTAACTTGGCTTGACAGCGACGATCTTAAGAACTGGGGCTTGCTTCCGACACAACCAGACTGGGCAGGCGGAATGGCCGACATGTGGATGCCGGGAGAAAAGGGCGCGCAGGCACGGCTCGCGGCATTTGATGACAAGGCCCAGTTTTACGACGAAAAGCGCAACCTGCCGTCAGTTGAGGGCTCGTCTTTCCTTTCCCCACACCTGCATTTCGGCGAGATTTCGCCCGCTACCTGCTGGCATGCGACGATGCATGCAGGCGGGTCAGTCGATGTCTTCCTGAAAGAGTTGGTCTGGCGCGATTATGCGCAGAATGTGATTGTCCAGTTTCCCGAATATGGGGCGAAGAACGCGCGCGAGGCCTTCGACAAATTACCATGGCGTGATGTGTCCGATCCAGCGGTCGAGGCCGATTTTGTTGCATGGACCAAAGGGCGGACGGGCTATCCCATTGTCGATGCCGGGATGCGGCAATTATGGGCGACCGGGTGGATGCATAACCGCGTGCGGATGATCACCGCGTCCTTCCTGATCAAGCACTTGTTAATTGACTGGCGCGAAGGCGAAAAATGGTTCTGGGACACGCTCGTCGATGCCGATTATGGCAGCAACAGCGTCAATTGGCAGTGGACCGCGGGCACAGGCGTCGACAGCAACATGTTTGTGCGAATCATGGCGCCATTGTCCCAGTCGGAGAAGTTCGACGCGGCCCGATATATCCGCGAATGGGTGCCGGAACTCTCAGAATTGCAAGAGCCCGCTATTCATGACCCTGACGAGTTTGGCGCGCGCCCGAAGGGTTATCCGCGCAAAGTTATTGGCCACAAGGCCGCTCGCGAACGGGCGCTAAAGGCGCATGAGGCGGTGAAGGGGTAGGGGCGTGTTGAGTACAATGGTCATCCTGAACTTGTTTCAGGATAACGCACAACAGTCGCTTGTTATCCTGAAACGAGT
>NZ_JAXOJI010000038.1:0-1132 GCF_036663635.1 Parasphingomonas puruogangriensis
TCAGGCGGACATTGTGCGTGCGCGAGCACCAGCTTATCCGGATCTTGAAGCGCTGGATGCGAATATCAACGCAAGTTTGACTGAGCGCTGGGCGCGTTCCGGTTTCGCGCTTTCGGCCGGCGCGGCCAAAGTGCAACTGGATGGTGGCCAAAGCCAGTATTGGAAAAATCTAACGTTCTCGGGATTTACCGGGATTGGTGCCAACACAAGTGTCACGGCGACCATCGAACATGAACGGCGCAGGGTTTCCGATAGCAGGCTGTCGTTACTGGCAACACGCACGGGCCCGAATTGGGAGCTGAGGGCTGGGGTAGCATATACGCCATCTGCGGACTTCAGGGAAAATTGGGGGCTGCAATCGGGCGCAGACTTCAAAATTGACGACAATGTGACGTTGTTATCAGACGTCCGTTATGCCGATTACGGAAATATATAGTTCGAGTCGGTTGTCCCTGGCGTAAGGTTATCCAGCAATAAATCTGCGCACACTTTAGCCGTTCGGTTCATCTCCATCAGCCCATCAGACAGCACGACAAAGTTCGGAGCGTTGGCACGCTATGACCGCAATTTTGACACTGGCGCGCGGTTGTTTGGCGGTGTTGCATCCTACCCCGATACCGAAGCCGGATTGACGCGGCAATTGCGGTCGGCATTTGCAGGTGGATCGCTGCCGGTGTCAAACAATCTCGCGCTTGTGCTGACTGGAGAATATGACCGTCGTGAACAGAGTTACACGAGAAAAGCTCTAAATTTCACCCTCATTTTCAGACGGTTGGATTGAAATGGTAGCTTCGGTCATTTGGGGCTCAGTCATATTTGCGATGCTGATCATTGCCGTGTTCCTCATGCTTGTGGTCCGGCGCATGCTGGGTGAACGCCACATAAAGCGAGAAGGTAAGGCGATGCTCGGCGCCACCAAAGATATCCTGCTGCGTATCCAAGATCTTGAGCCATCGGCCCCTTTGAATCATTATAGCAAGGCTGCACGCATGTATGCAGTGCTCAATCTGTCGAGACTGCTGCGGGGATCAGAACGCGTCAAACTGATGGAACTGGCGGATCAGGATGGTTTGTTCGATTCGGCCCTACGCGATCTTAAAAGCCATAAACCCCGTCAACGGGCGCAGGCGAT
>NZ_JAXOJI010000039.1:0-1127 GCF_036663635.1 Parasphingomonas puruogangriensis
CGATGCGTGCGGCGGCGCGCGGGGCGGGTGAGGACATAATCGACCTGGGCATGGGTAACCCTGATTTGCCGCCGCCGCCGCACGTAATTGAGAAGTTGTGTGAAGTTGCGCGCAAGCCCGACGCACATGGTTATTCTGCTTCCAAAGGCATTCCAGGGCTTCGTAAGGCCCAGGCCAATTATTATGGTCGACGTTTTGGGGTCGAAGTCGATCCCGAGACCGAGGTCGTTGTAACGATGGGGTCGAAAGAAGGCTTGGCGAGCCTCGCCACGGCGATTACCGCGCCCGGTGATGTCGTGCTTGCGCCAAACCCGAGTTACCCCATCCACACCTTTGGCTTCATCATTGCAGGCGCGACGATCCGGTCAGTGCCCACTACGCCCGATGAAAATTACTTCCGTTCGCTTGAGCGGGCAATGGCGTTCACGGTTCCGCGTCCATCAATACTGGTCGTCAATTACCCGTCCAACCCGACGGCCGAGACAGTTGACCTCGCGTTCTACGAACGGCTTGTCGCATGGGCTAAGGAAAACAAGGTATGGATATTGTCCGACCTTGCTTATTCGGAACTCTATTTTGATGGTAAGCCCACGCCGTCCATATTGCAGGTTAAGGGCGGCAAGGACGTCGCTGTCGAATTTACGTCATTGTCCAAAACCTATTCAATGGCTGGTTGGCGGGTCGGTTTTGCGGTCGGCAACCGTGAGCTCATCGCGGCAATGACGCGCGTGAAAAGCTATCTCGATTACGGGGCGTTCACACCCATTCAGGCGGCCGCTTGTGCAGCGCTCAATGGTCCGCAGGACATTGTCGAACAAAACCGCCTGCTTTATCACAAGCGCCGCGATATCCTTGTCGACGCGTTTGGGCGTGCCGGTTGGGATATTCCCGCGCCGCGTGCCTCGATGTTTGCATGGGCACCGCTTCCCCCTGCGCTCGCGCATTTGGGGAGCCTTGAATTTTCCAAACAATTGCTGACCGAGGCAAAGGTCGCGGTTGCCCCCGGCGTGGGCTATGGCGAAGATGGCGAAGGATATGTTCGCATTGCTTTGGTGGAGAATGAACATCGCCTGCGCCAGGCTGCGCGCAACGTGAAGAAGTACTTGCAGTCGATGGGGGTTAACACC
>NZ_JAXOJI010000040.1:0-1116 GCF_036663635.1 Parasphingomonas puruogangriensis
GTCGGAAGCATTTTTTGGCGCGCGATCCGTGTCACGGTGCGCCCGCTGGGGCGCACCTCTACCACTTGGGCACCAGCGGATGACGGCGGTCGTTCAACGCCGCTGGCCCATGAACTGAAGTAGGAAGCTGAACATGTTGACGAAGTCGAGATAAAGCGACAGCGCGCCCATGATCACGGTTTTGCCCATCATGTCGGTGCCTGCCACTTCGAAATACAAGCTCTTGATCCGCTGCGTGTCGTAGGCAGTGAGGCCGGCGAACAGCAGCACGCCGATGAAGCTGATCGCCATTTGCATCGCGGTCGATTGCAAGAAAATGTTGATGATCATCGCCACCAGCAAGCCGACTACGCCCATGATCAGGAAGGTGCCCATGCCGGACAGATCCTTCTTGGTGGTGTAGCCGAACAGGCTGAGGCCGGCGAAGGCCGCAGCCGCCGCGAAGAAGGTGGTGGCGATTGAGGTGCCGGTGTAAACTAGGAAGATCGATGCCATCGACAGGCCCATCATCGTCGCGAATGCCCAGAACAGCAGTTGCGCTGTGCCTGTCGAAAGCCGATTGATGCCAAAGCTGAGAACCAGAACGAACGCCAGGGGTGCGAACATGATCACATATTTGAGGATGCCCGGATCGCCGAGTATCTGAGCTGCCATCCCGCTGTTCGCAAACAGCAGGGCAACGATGCCGGTCAGCAACACGCCGGACGCCATGTAATTGTAGACCGACAGCATGTAGGATCGTAGCCCCTCATGGTAGGCGGCGCTTCCCTGGCCAAGTCCAGTCGTTCCGGACTGCGAACTGATGGTCGCTCTGGAGTTAAATCCTTTTGCCACTTTAATTCTCCATTTCCTCAAAAATCGACCGAGCGTGAGCGGAAATATCGCTTGTCGCCCGGACGGGCTTCCAATCTGTCCTCCGCCTGACGGCGCTTTAGCAGCGTGCGGCTTCTGCTCGGGTTACATGACACGAACGATAGGCTAAATATATTCGATTAAATACGACGAACGTGATAGGAATAGACTATCGCGTCTGGAGCCTTACCTATGCCAACTTTTCGCCAGCTCGAATATCTTGTCGCCGTGGCTGACCTCCAGAATTTCCGTCGCGCGGCGGAC
>NZ_JAXOJI010000041.1:0-1086 GCF_036663635.1 Parasphingomonas puruogangriensis
AAAATGCGCGCGGCCGCCGCCGATCTGGAATTTGAAGAAGCTGGCCGTTTGCGCGACGAAATCCGGTCGCTCGAGGCAACCGAGCTTGGCCTGCCGCACCCACAGCATGTCGCTGCACCCAAAGGCCGCGCTACCGAGGGCCAGCCCGGCACGCGCAAAATGCGTTACGGCAGGACTCAGCGAAAATTCGGCAAATAAGCGCGGGCGCTAGTTCAACAGCCGGATGACAGCAGAAAGCCCAGCTAGTCCCAATATGCCAGCAACAAAGCTGCGCCACCACGTCGCAGGCACTTTGCCAAAGGACTTGGCACCAAGCCAGTTGCCCAGCAGCACCGATGGAAACAGAAGCAACGACAGCCAAAGCAGCCGTTCGTTCGCCAGACCAAGCACAAAGGCCGATATCGTCCCTGCAATCGCGGTGGCAAAAAACACCAGCATCATCGATGCGCGTGCTTCCTTGGGCGGGATTGGCTGGCGCAGATAAAAGGGTACGACGGGTGGCCCCGGCATCGCGGCAAAGCCCGTTAATATGCCCGACGCAAGGCCAGTCAGCGCGGTTTCCTTGGGTCCGGGCCGAAGCGCACTGCGTTGCGGCAGCAATACGAGCAGGAACGCACCAATCGCGATGACGGCGATCATCAACCGCGCAATATCGGGCGTGGTGTGCATCAGCAATAAAATCCCGAGCGGTGTCGCCACCACGGCAAAGCCCGCAATCTTAAGCGCGCTTTCCCGATGCGCATCGGCCAGAATGACCTTCAATCCAACTGGCCCGATGAGCACCTGAAGCAATATGCCAATGACCACTGCCTCGCCCGGTTTCACGATCAAACCGAACAATGGCACCAAGATAATCGCCATGCCAAAGCCGGTGAGCCCGCGAATATAGGCCGCGCCGAAAGTTACCGCCGCCAACAGCAGTAGTTGCGTTGTCATAATGCCAATCAGGTCTTGAATATTCAGTGGCCCATTGCCGCATGTTCGGCAGCGGTCATCGGCTTTTCCGCAGCAGCCACACCCTTTTTGTCGAGCCACGCCTGCATTTCGCGCATCTCGGCTTCCTGCGCCGCAATCACTCTTTCTGCC
>NZ_JAXOJI010000042.1:0-1067 GCF_036663635.1 Parasphingomonas puruogangriensis
CGACGTTAGCCAGCATGTGCAGGCCGCACGCAGCGCGATTGAGGACGCAATGTCAGCGCGTGTTTTGATTATCGAAGATGAATCAATCATTGCACTGCACATCAAGCAGATTGTCGAAAGTCTTGGCCACGAAGCAATTGCGATTGTCCGCACCCGGTCCGAAGCTGTTGCCAAGGCCCGCGATGAACGGCCCGAGTTGGTGCTTGCAGATATCAGCCTTGCCGATGGTTCCAGCGGAATTGACGCCGTCAAAGACATTTTGGCCGAACAAACGGTTCCTGTGATATTCATCACGGCGTTTCCGGAACGTTTGCTGACGGGTGAGCGCCCAGAGCCTACTTATCTGATAACCAAGCCTTTTGAACCAGAAACGGTCATTGCTACTATTGGTCAGGCGTTGCTGATGCACCGCGATGTGGATGTAGATTCAAAAGCTGCATAATTTTTTGGAAACTTCGGGAACAATGTGTGCGCAATCGCGTTCACTTTTTCGCAACGACATTTTAGGTCGGGAAAAACGTAAAGTTGATTTCGACCAGCTGGTCGCCCTCCCCCCCTAGACCAGCGCCCTAACACCCCGGCTTAACCGCCGGGGTGTTTTTGTTTGGGCGCGCGCAAACGGTTTTTATGCATGAAAAAATAGGCCCCATCGCAAGATGCAATGGAGCCTATTTGGGATCGCGGCGTCGCGGACCCCGTTAGGGGTCGCTATTCCACTTCGGATTAAGAGGCGGTCATACCGTTTTTCAAATCGCGCATCTGATCATGCCCTGATTTGACCGAATCAAAACATTGGCTGATGAGTGCGCGCGTGTCGGTGCCGAGTTCGGCGTCTTGCAAAGCGGTCTCGTACTTGGCTTTGATGTGATCTTCGCCGCGTTCTACTTCTGCAATAACGGCTTGGTCATCCCTGCCGGTAACCGCGTCGCGCAGGTTCATGAAAACCCGATGCGCGCCGGCCAAAACCGAACCGTCATCCTGTGCATCGCCGCCAAGGGCAACAACATGCTGCCGAAGTTCCTCAACAACGTGTTGACGCTCGTTGGCGCGTTCGAAAAAGATAGATT
>NZ_JAXOJI010000043.1:0-1067 GCF_036663635.1 Parasphingomonas puruogangriensis
ATGCTGGTGCGGTAATTGTCACGATAGGCACGATCCAGACCGGAGAAATCAATGTCCTGGTTCCGCGTTGCCTTCCAATCACGGTAGGCGGTAATCGATGTCAATGTTGCATTGCCGAAATCCCAGTTCAGCTCGCCCGAAACGCCCCATTCATCGACGGCTTCGGCCAGGTCACGACCGGGTGTCACCGCCATATCGCGGCTGCCGCGCGTGTACGCCGGAATGCCGATGGTACCAGCGGTGCCGCCCAATGCAGGAACGCCTGCAAAGCCGCGAATGATGTTGGTGCCAACAAGCGCAAGCGCAGAGCTGCTGCTCGCGTCAATGCCAGGGAAAATCGACAGGCCGCTCAGCGTGTTTACCGCGCCACAGCAGGATTCGTCGGTCTTTGCGTAATCGCCGATCAGGCGGAAGCTGACATCTTCATTTTCAAACAAGGCCTGACCACGCACGAAATAGCGGTCGATATTGTTGATGCGGTTGTCGCTGTTAACGTCACGGATATAACCGTCACGCTTGTGATAGCCGCCATCAAGACGCAGCGCGAGCTGTTCACTGACCGGGCCGGTTACGCCAGCTTTGACTTCAATTTCGTTGAGATTGCCAGAGCTGCCTTCGACATAGCCGCCGAGTTCAAATTTTGGCTTTTGCGTGGTGATGTTCAATGCACCGGCCGACGTATTGCGTCCGAACAAGGTGCCTTGTGGACCGCGCAGTACTTCGACGCGTTCAATCGGCGGAAGCTCGGCAAGCGCAACGCCTGCACGCGAACGGAACACGCCATCGATGAACACGCCGACGGCAGGTTCAAAACCGGGGTTATCGCCCGCAGTACCAATGCCACGGATCGATAGAACCGCACCGGTTGCGGAGGACTGGCCAGTTGTAGTTTTCAACGATGGGGCAAGCTGCTGGATGCCGCGAATGTCGACAACACCGGCATTGGCAAGCTGTTCGCCGCCAACAACGCTTACGGCGAGCGGCACATCTTGAGCGGCCTGGTCGCGGCGGGTTGCCGTCACGATGATTTCATTATCGGAAAACGCCTCGTCGTCGGCGCCGGTGGT
>NZ_JAXOJI010000044.1:0-1049 GCF_036663635.1 Parasphingomonas puruogangriensis
TTGACCGTAATGCGGCGGCACAGATTATTACTGATATCTCGACCTTTAACGCTGACAGCGATTGCACCCGGTATCCGTTTTGCAGCCTCGGGTAGATCGCTCTAGCGTCCTCGCCATGATAGTTTCGGTTTGTCTCATGAATGTCGGCATTTGTGACGTACCTGGAGCGCGGTGAATATCAACCAATGGGTCATTCGCTGTCGGCGGCTTTTGGTAATCTTCCCACCGCCAATGCCCGTACGCTCATGGGAGTGGCAAGAATGCAGCCAATGGTGACTATGGGTGGCCAGCCCTACATTCCTGACTCCAAACCTTTTCAAACATTCATATATTTTTTCAAGGACGCTGTTGCGCGCCGCACACGGCTTTTAATTGTGCCAACTGGCGCTCCCAAGTGGATCGATAATTCTGAATGGCTCATCCCGTAAGTGTACATCGTAACAATCGCTGTAATCTGCTCTTCTGGCAACTGCGCAAGACATTTGCCAAGCTTTGGATCGGAAGGTTCGCACGGATCTGCGGCGATTGCCGTCATGTCGGTATCCGAGAGCTCTTCATGCGGCCGACGTTTGCGAATAAGGTCAAGCGCAACATTACGTGCGATTACCGATATCCAACTTTGCGGCGCACCTAATGTGGCATCAAATTGTCCCGCCGACCGCCATATTTTTACAAAAGCTTCCTGAACAGCATCTTCGGCAAGAGATCCGTCCCGCAATATCCTCAGCGCAATAGTATAAACCAGACCGCAATTTTCTTGGTAGAGATTTTGAAACGCCTTCTGATCACCCTCAGCAATCTTAGAAAAAATGGAGACTGGGAACAGGCTATCCCTACACTTTTCCTGAGTTGCGTAGTCCAATTGGGGTGTTACTTGCCAGGAAGCAACACCGCCTTGAGGATCAGATATGGTGTTAAGACCACATTTTGCAACGTCTATTCCTTTAGTCATCTGGTCAATTTCCCTGCAACGCTAACTTTCAGCTACGAAAGGAAACGCAGTCGGGATGCACTTGGGTGCGTTCAAACGAGACTGAAATTTAGTTGCG
>NZ_JAXOJI010000045.1:0-1049 GCF_036663635.1 Parasphingomonas puruogangriensis
TCCCGACCGTGAAGAATGGGGCCGCAGGTTCGGCATGACAGCGTTCCTGAACTCGAAGGGCATGAGCCGCGAAGATGTCGTGGCCAAAATCGTGGAGATGACCGATGGTGGCGCGGATTATACCTTTGATGCAACGGGCAACACCGAGGTCATGCGCACTGCGCTTGAGGCGTGCCATCGCGGATGGGGCACCAGCATCATCATTGGTGTGGCCGAGGCGGGCAAGGAGATTGCCACGCGGCCGTTCCAACTGGTGACGGGTCGCAACTGGCGGGGCACGGCCTTTGGTGGTGCCAAGGGCCGCACTGACGTGCCAAAGATCGTTGATATGTACATGACCGGCAAAATCGAGATTGACCCGATGATCACGCATGTCATGGGTCTGGAAGAGATCAACAAGGCATTTGATTTAATGCATGCGGGAACAAGTATCCGCAGCGTAGTGGTGTTTTAACTCAGGGAGAGACGAATATGTTTAGTCATATGATGGTTGGCAGCAATGATATTGCCCGTTCCAAGAAGTTTTACGATGCAACATTTGCAGTGATCGGCGGAAAGCCTGGCATGCAGGATCCCAAAGGGCGTTTGATCTACATGCACAACGGATCGATGTTTCTGGTGACGCCGCCAATTGACGGTAATCCAGCAACGCACGGAAACGGCTGCACGATCGGTTTTGCAATGACTCCCGAACAAGCCGATGCGTGGCATCAAGCGGGCGTCGACAATGGCGGTGAAGCGATCGAAGATGCTCCCGGCGTACGCGAAGGCAACGGCATGAAACTGTATCTTGCTTATCTGCGCGACCCCGATGGCAACAAATTATGTGCGCTCCATCGCGTCACCGATTGATACGACCGTCAATATGATCGATGCCGAGGCGCAGCTTTATGAAGACTTTGCAGCGCTCGGCATCGTTTACGAACGCCATGAACATGCCGCCGTATTCACGGTGGCTGAAAGCAATCTGCATAACGACCAGATTCTGGGCGCGCATACAAAAAACCTGTTCCTTAAGGACAAAGCAGGTCTATATTTTCTGGTCACGG
>NZ_JAXOJI010000046.1:0-1016 GCF_036663635.1 Parasphingomonas puruogangriensis
TGCGAAAGGTCGAGATATTGTCGACGCCCGAATTCGTGCGCGTATCGGACATGAAAGCCATGCCTTTATCGAGTAACATTCCCACGCAATATGTCATTCCTGATCCATTGGCCCCCGCCCTGTTTCGTGATTCCTACTGTTCGACACGCAAGGATACAACCATGCTCTTGTCACGTGCACCAAATGACATCCCCGATATCGGAGCGGCGTCGCGATAGTCAAAGCCAGTGGCCACGCGGACGTAGCGTCCATCAGGGCTGATGCCGTTGGAAATGTCAAATCCGACCCAGCCAAGCCCGTCGAGATGCGCCTCCGCCCAGGCATGGCTCGCGGTTTGTTCGATGTGTCCATCCATCATCAAGTAGCCCGACACATAGCGCGCCGGAATGCCAATCGAACGGCATGCCGCAATGAAGATATGCGCATGATCCTGACAGACGCCCGCGCCAGCGATAATCGCTTGCTCGGCATTGGTTTCAACGCCCGTTGCGCCCGTGCGATACTCTACCGTTGACAAAATATGCGCGGACAATTCGTGCAGCATGCCGATCTTGTCGGGGGCTGCCCGATCAATCCCGACAAGCAGCTTCTGGACGCCCCGTGCAGCCCCTGTGAGCCGCGTGGAACGACAATATGCCCAAAGGGGTACATGACTGCGGTGGCGACCCAATATGCCATGATTGTCAGCCGTTTGCACCTGACCGCTGCAACTGATTTTGATGGATGTCCGACCTTCTTCAATCGAAATCAGCGTGACATGGTTATTATGCGGGTCGTCGTGCTCAGCCTCGATCCTGCCGCCATCGATAACCAACTGCCAATCTAATACGTTTTGCCCTGCACCGTCTTTTGGGCGCAGCTTAAGCCGCTGAAGCGCATAGCGTACGGGTTGGTCGAATTGATATTCGGTGATGTGGTGGATCGACAAAAGCATCAGCTGTTAAACCTATATTCCTGCTCCACCAATTGCGCGAGGTTTCGGTTTTGAGCCAGGAATTCAATCAGGAATTCGTGCA
>NZ_JAXOJI010000047.1:0-1000 GCF_036663635.1 Parasphingomonas puruogangriensis
TTCAGCAATAATGTCTACATCCCCGAATATGCGTTCGTGGTGTTCCAGATGACCTTTGCCTGCATCACGCCGGCTTTGATCGTCGGTGCGTTTGCGGAGCGGATCAAGTTCACGCCGCTGATGATCTTCACGGTATTGTGGCTGACCTTCGCCTATTTCCCGATTGCGCACATGGTCTGGTATTGGGCTGGTCCTGACTTTCTCGTCGATGCACCCACCGATATGGGTCTGTTGTGGGGCTGGGGCGCGCTTGATTTCGCCGGTGGCACCGTCGTCCACATCAACGCAGGTATCGCCGGCCTTGTTGGCTGTCTGATCGTCGGCAAGCGTATTGGCCACGGCAAGGAAGCCACGCCGCCGCATTCGATGACCATGACCATGATTGGCGCGTCCCTGTTGTGGGTGGGCTGGTTCGGCTTCAACGCGGGCTCCAACCTTGAAGCAAACGGCCTTGCGGCACTTGCATTCATCAACACCTTTGTCGCCACGGCTGCCGCTGCGGTTGCATGGTGCCTGATCGAACAGTTCCACCATGGCAAGCCTTCGTTGCTTGGCGCGGTAACCGGAGCAGTGGCAGGCCTCGTTGCAATTACACCAGCCAGCGGATTTGCGGCGCCGATGACCTCGATCCTGCTTGGCTTTGCCGCATCAAGCCTCTGCTATGTGTTTGTCGCTTATGTGAAGAACAAGCTTGGCTATGATGACACGCTCGACGTCTTTGGTGTCCACGGCATCGGCGGCATCGTCGGCGCCATTGGCACCGGCATCGTCGCTGACCCCGCTTTGGGCGGTCAGGGCTGGTTCGACTATACCGTATTCCCGGCGGTTCCGGGCGAATACGACATGGCTGGCCAAGTGATGACTCAAATCTGGGCTGTTGGCACCACCGTTGTTTGGACGGCAGTTGTCTCCGCTGTCCTGTTCTACGGGCTGAAGCTGACCATGGGTCTGCGTCCTGCCGAAGATGCCGAACGCGAAGGCCTCGACATCACCGAACATG